>NZ_MUMH01000099.1 GCF_002155965.1 Allokutzneria sp. NRRL B-24872 | reverse complement strand
GCCGCCCTGAGCAGGGCGGCGAGCGGAAGAGTGGCGGCAGCGCGGCCGAGTTGAGCGCGCAGATCCGATTTCTTGAGGACGAAGTGGCGCTGTTGCGCCGCAAACTGACCGAATCGCCCCGGCACGTCCGGCTGCTGGAACAGCGGCTGGCCGAGGCGTCCAACCGGGTGAGCCAGCTCACCGAGCGCAACACCAAGCTCGTGGAGACGCTCAAGGAGGCCCGGGGTCAGCTCCTCGCCCTGCGAGAGGAGGTGGACCGGCTCGCCCAGCCGCCCAGCGGCTACGGCGTGTTCCTGGCCAGGCATCCCGACAACACCGTGGACGTGTTCACCTCGGGGCGGCGCATGCGCGTCGCGGTGTCCCCGGCGGTGGAGACCGACTCGCTCCAGCAGGGGCAGTCGGTCCGGCTCAACGAGGCGCTCACCGTGGTGGAGGGCGGCGACTTCGAGCGCATCGGCGAGGTCTGCACCCTGCGCGAGCTGCTCAACACCGAGTCCGACGTGCAAGGCGTCACCAGGGCACTGGTGGTCGGGCACGCCGACGAGGAGCGGGTGGTGCTGCTGGCGGCCCCGCTGCTGGACGCGCCGCTCAAGCCCGGTGACTCCCTGCTCGTGGACAGCAAGGCGGGCTACGCCTACGAGCGGGTGCCCAAGGCCGAGGTCGAGGACCTGGTGCTGGAGGAGGTGCCCGACGTCCAGTACGAGGACATCGGTGGCCTGTTCCGGCAGATCGAGCAGATCCGCGACGCGGTGGAGCTGCCGTTCCTGCACGGGGACCTCTTCCGCGAGTACGAGCTGCGGCCCCCCAAGGGCGTGCTGCTCTACGGCCCGCCCGGGTGCGGCAAGACGCTCATCGCCAAGGCCGTTGCCAACTCCCTGGCGAAGAAGGTCGCCAAGGCGCGCGGCGACGCCAACCACGACCAGGCGAAGTCGTTCTTCCTCAACATCAAGGGCCCGG
This sequence comes from Allokutzneria sp. NRRL B-24872, assembly GCF_002155965.1. Lineage (GTDB taxonomy): Bacteria > Actinomycetota > Actinomycetes > Mycobacteriales > Pseudonocardiaceae > Allokutzneria. The sequence goes on along the minus strand of NZ_MUMH01000099.1, from coordinate 42,250 downwards.
AGCTGCTCAACAAGTTCGTCGGCGAGACCGAGCGGCACATCCGGCTGATCTTCCAGCGGGCCCGGGAGAAGGCCTCCGAGGGCACCCCGGTGATCGTGTTCTTCGACGAGATGGACTCGATCTTCCGGACCCGGGGCAGCGGCGTCAGCTCGGACGTGGAGACCACGATCGTGCCGCAGCTGCTCAGCGAGATCGACGGTGTCGAGGGCCTGGAGAACGTCATCGTCATCGGCGCCTCCAACCGCGAGGACATGATCGACCCGGCGATCCTGCGACCCGGCAGGCTCGACGTGAAGATCAAGATCGAGCGGCCGGACGCCGAGGCGGCCACCGACATCTTCTCCAAGTACCTGACCGACAACCTGCCCATCCACGAGGACGACCTCGCCGAGTTCCACGGGGACAAGCGCGCCTGCATCGACGCGATGGTGCAGCGCACGGTGGAGCGCATGTACGAGGAGTCGGAGGACAATCGTTTCCTGGAGGTCACCTACGCCAACGGTGACAAGGAGGTCCTGTTCTTCCGGGACTTCAACTCCGGCGCGATGATCCAGAACATCGTGGACCGGGCGAAGAAGTACGCGATCAAGTCGGTGCTCGACCACCAGCAGATCGGTCTGCGCGTGCAGCACCTGCTGGACGCGATCGTCGACGAGTTCGCCGAGAACGAGGACCTGCCCAACACGACCAACCCGGACGACTGGGCCAGGATCTCCGGCAAGAAGGGCGAGCGCATCGTCTACATCCGGACCCTGATCACGGGCAAGAACCAGGAGACGGGCCGGGCGATCGACAACGCCAACAACACCGGTCAGTACCTGTAACCGAAAAGCGCGCGACGCAGTTCCAGGAACGGCCCCCCGACCCGCCGGTCGGGGGGCCGTTCCGTTACCGTGGCCCCCTGGGAATCTGCGAACACGGGGTGTCGAGCTATGGGGTGACAGCGCCGCTCGACGAGAGCGCACCGTGTCCGGAATGGACTCTTTCGCGTTGTCCGGTCAATTCCACGGCGCGAATTCCCGTTCACCGTGGTGTTCTTCTCGTGTGTCCCCAGTCAGCGGCGCTCACCCCGGGAAAGGGTGACGCGGAGGTGGCCACCACCGGGGTTCGGCGCGCACGGCGGTCCACGATCGCCACGTTCGCACTCGTGGGGTTCGTCTTCGGCGTCTGGACCGTGCGCATTCCCGCGCTGGCCGATCGGCTCGGCCTCGGTGAGGGCGCGGTCGGGCTCACCGTCTTCGCGTGGGGGACCGGCGCGCTGGTGTGCATGCAGCTCTCCCGGACCGTGCTGTCCACTGTGGGCAGTCGCACCGTGCTCCGGCTGGCCGCGCCCGCGGTCGGGCTCGGCGTGCTCGCGGTGTCGGTCGCGGGCTCCTACCCGGTGCTGCTCGCCGCCGTCGTGGTGTTCGGGATGGCCTTCGGGCTCACCGACATCGCGATGAACGCGCAGGCGTCCACTGTGGAGCTCGCGATGGGCAGGCCCGTGATGAGCGGGATGCACGCGGGCTGGAGCGCGGGCGCCGTCTCCGGAGGGCTCGCCGGTGCCGGAGCCGCCGCGCTGGGCCTGGGGTTCACGCCGACCCTCGCGCTCGCCGGGGCGCTGGCCGTTCCGGTCGCACTGGTGCTCGGCCGCGACTACCTGTGCGATCCGACCTCCTCCGAGGGCGCGGAGTCGACCTCCGGCGGGGTTCGGCTGCCCAAGGTCGTCTACCTCGTCGGAGCGCTGTGCTTCGTGGCCTTCCTGATCGAGGGCTCGGTCGCCGACTGGAGCGGGTTGTACCTGCGCGACGCGCTCGGCGCGGGCGATTCCCTTGCGGCACTGGGGTATCCGGCCTTCGAGGTGGCGATGCTCGCCGGGCGGTTGGCCGGGGACCGGGCCAGTGCCCGCTTCGGCGCGCGGCGGCTGCTGGTGTGGTCGGGGACCGCCACGGCGGCGGCCTTCGTGCTCGTGGTGCTCGCGGAGTCGGCGGTGCTGGTGCTGCTGGGCTTCGCCGTGGTCGGGGCGGCGGTGTGCGTCGCGGTGCCGCTGACGTTCTCCCTCGCCGGGTCCGTGGTGCCGCGGCGGCATTCCGGAGCGGCCATCGCCCAGGTCGGCGCGCTCGGCTACACGGGCCTGCTGCTCGGTCCCGTGCTGATCGGCGTGGTGGCCGAGGCCAGCGACCTCAGGGTCGGGTTGACAGGGGTGGGCGCGCTGGCGCTGGCCATGTCCGCGGGCGCGCTGCTGCTGCGCTCCGGGCGTACGCGGGCCGGGGTTGTAAGGGGGCAGCGCGGGCGAACTCCGGGTCTGTCTCGGGGAAGCACCTGAGGACTCCTTCAGCTAGCGTCCGGAGACTGTGCGGCGGACCTGCGCCAACACTTCGGCGTGGTCCGAAGTGGACAGTCGAACACGGTGTCAACGCAAGGAGAATCCCAGTGACTTCAGCTCCGCCGGTGGGCGGCCGGACCGAGCTCCGCGTCGCGGCGCGCACGGTCGGCCTCGTCAAGGTCTACGGCAGCGGCGAAGCGGCGGTGCGGGCGCTGGACGGGGTGGACCTGGACATCCACGCGGGCAAGTTCACCGCGATCATGGGGCCCTCGGGCTCCGGCAAGTCGACGATGATGCACTGCCTCGCCGGGCTCGACGCGGCCAGCGGCGGCGGTGTCCTGCTCGGCACGACCGACCTGACCACGCTCTCCGACCGGGACCTGACCACCCTGCGCCGGGACCGGATCGGCTTCGTCTTCCAGTCCTTCAACCTGCTCCCGCAGCTGACCGCGCTGCAGAACATCCTGCTGCCGCTGGAGCTGGCGGGCAGGCAGCCGGACAAGCAGTGGCTGGACATGCTCGTCGGCGTGCTCGGCCTCGGCCAGCGGCTCGGGCACCGGCCCTCGGAGCTCTCCGGCGGCCAGCAGCAGCGCGTGGCGGTGGCGCGCGCCCTGGTCACCCGGCCCGAGGTGGTCTTCGCCGACGAGCCGACCGGCAACCTGGACTCGCGCAGCGGGCACGAGCTGCTGAACCTGCTGCGCCGCTCGGTGCACGAGTTCGGTCAGACCGTGGTCATGGTGACCCACGACCCGGTCGCGGCGACCTTCGCCGACCGCGTGGTGCTGCTGGCCGACGGCAAGCTCGCGGGGGAGATCTTCCGCCCGACCCAGGACAGCGTGCTCGACGCGCTGCGCCGCCTGGGAGTGTGAGGCGGCGGTGGCTCGTTCCCCACTCACCTCCGCCGTGCTCGCCGAAGCACGGCAACGCCCGACCCGGCTGCTGCTGACCGGTCTCGCGGTCGTCGTGGCGACCCTGTTCACGGCGGGCACGTTCATGTTCGCCGACACCATGCGCAAGGGCCTGGAGCTCCAGGCCGCCGTGACGCCGCAGGGCGCGGCCGTGGTCGTGGAGAGCCAGGGCAAGCCCGTCGACGAGGACCTGCTCACCCAGCTCCGCGCCGTCCCCGGCGTCGCTGAGGCCACACCGGTGGCCAGGCGTTCGGTCACCGTCGCCAAGCCCGGTGGCACGGCCGAACCGGGCTACTGGGACATCAACTCCGACAGCGGCAAGGGCCCGCTCTCGCGCTACTCCGTCGTCACCGGCGCCACCCCGTCCGGCCCCGGCCAGGTCGCGGTCACCGAGAACACCGCGAAGGCCACCGGCCTGACCGTCGGGGCGAAGCTGTCGCTCTCCGCGTGGGGCAAGAAGCAGGCCACCGACGTCACCGTGACCGGTGTCGTCAAGGGCAAGGGGGACCGCGGTTCCACGCTCGTCGGCACGCCGGACACGGTGAAGGCGGTCCTCGGCCCGCAGACCACCTGGGAGCAGGTCGACATCGCCGCCGCCCCCGGCTCGGAGAGCACTGTGCTCAGCGCCGTGCGTTCGGCCGCGGGCACCGAGGTCTCGGTGCGGTCCGGTGCCGAAGCGCGTGCCGCCGAGGTGAAGTCCGCGCTCCGCGTGGTCGACGCGCTCTTCGCGATCCTGTCGGTGTTCACCGGTGTCGCGCTGGTCGCGGCCGCGCTCGTGGTGGCCTCGACGTTCCGGATCGTGGTGGCCCAGCGCCGTCGCCGCACCGCGCTGATGCGCTGCGTCGGCGCGACCAGGGGACAGGTGCTGCGGTCGCTGCTGTTCGAGGCCGGGCTGTCCGGGATCGCGGCCGGTGTGGTCGGCGTTCTGGCGGCGGTCGGCCTCGGCTACGCGGGCCTGGCCGTCGCCGGGAACTTCACCGAGGAGCCGTTGCCGCCGTTGCAGGTCTCGGTCACTTCGCTGCTGCTGTGCGTGCTGCTCGCGACGGTGGTCACGGTGATCGCCGCGCTGGCTCCTGCCGTCGGCGGGACCAGGGTGCCGCCGATCGCCGCGCTCGGCGCCGCCAAGGTCACCGACGCCGGCCAGGCGCGGTTCACCCGGCGGATGATCTTCGCGGCGCTGTTCACGGCCGCGGCGGTCGGGCTGCTGCTGCTCCCGGTGGGCAAGGAGCCGATGATCGCGCTCGTCGCCGTCGCGGGCTCGGGGCTGATGGCCTTCTTCGCGCTGATCGCGGCCGGGCCGGTGATCATGCCGCTGCTGGCGAAGCTGCTCGGCGGCCTGGTCCGGCTGGTCGGCGGCACGCCCGGCCGGCTCGCCGTCGGCAACGCGCTGCGGGTGCCCAAGCGCACCGCGAACACCACCACCGTGCTCACCCTCGGCGTGGTGCTGGTGAGCGCCGTGCTGGTCGGGATGAGCTCGATCCAGGCCAGCAGCGCCGACCGGCTGTCCTCGCGCTACCCGGCCGTGGTGCAGGTCAGCTCCTCCGGCTCCTCGGAGAGCGGTTCCGGGATCGACCCGAAGCTCGCCGAGAAGGTCCGCACGCTCCCCGAGACCGGCACGTTCTCCCTGGTGTCCCGGGGCGAGGTGAAGATCGGCAGCTCGGAGGTCCACGTCGCGGGCATGGACGTGGCCGCCTACCCGCCGGTCGCGCGGACCAACGCCGACGAGGGCTCGCTGAAGGACCTCGCCCCCGGCACCGTCGCGGTCTCGCGCACCTACGCGGAGAAGTTCGGCGTGAAGTTCGGCCAGACCGTCGCGATCACCGGGACAGGCGGGCAACCGGTGCAGGCCAAGGTGATCGCGGTCTACCGGGGCAACGCCGCGCTGGGCTCCGCAGTGCTGCACCCCGGCGACTTCGCCAAGGTGCGGCCCGCCGACAAGCCCAAGATCATGCTCGTCGACCCGGCCGCGGGGGTGGACAAGGACAAGCTCAAGTCGGCGGTGCGCACCGCGCTCGGCAACGACACGACCCTGTCGGTGATGGCGCCGGGGGAGGAGAAGGCCGAGATGGAGAAGATGTTCAGCACCATGACGCTGATCGCGCTCGGCCTGGTCGGGATGACCGTGCTCGTCGCGGTGGTCGGCGTCGCGGTGACGCTGTCGCTGTCGGTGGTGGAGCGGACCCAGGAGAACGGCCTGCTCCGCGCGCTCGGCCTGACCAGGGGCGGTATGCGGGCGACGCTGGCGTGGGAGGCGGTGGTCTTCGGCGCCTGCGCGGCGGTGCTCGGATTGCTGCTCGGCTCGCTCTACGGCTCGCTCGGGGTCCGCTCGCTCGGCGAGTTCGACATCATCAGCATCCCCTACGGCCAGCTGGCCGTCGTCGGCGGCGGCCTGCTGCTGCTGACCCTGGTCGCGGCCGTCGGCCCGGCCCGGCGCTCGGCGCGGACCAGCCCGTTGCAGGCGCTGGCCACGGACTGAGCCGATGACGGGGCGCCCCGCTGTCCACTGTGGATGGTGGGGCGCCTTCCGTTGTGCCGCCGGGACTCCGGTGAACGTTCGTCCACTGTGGTCACAGGTTGCGGCGTCCTCCGGCTGACACTGATCGGATGACTCCTGTGGCAGGCCGGGGCCGGTTTTGGTTCGCTGCGCGCGGGCTCCGCCCAGTGGGCACCGTCCAGTGGGCACCGCCCGCTGCGCTACGATCCCGTAGCGAAACCATCCCGACCCCTGAAGGAGGCTGCCCCGATGCAGCTCCTGGCGAACTTCCTGGTCGGCGTCCTCGCCGTCCTGCACGCCTACATCCTGGTGCTGGAAATGTTCCTCTGGCAGACACCCCGAGCGCGGGCCGCCTTCGGCACCGACCCGGAGTTCGCCGCCGCCTCCGCCCCGCTCGCGGCCAACCAGGGCCTCTACAACGGCTTCCTCGCTGCGGGCCTGGCGTGGGGCCTGATCGTGGGCGGCGACGTCGGCTTCCAGTTCAAGGTCTTCTTCACCGTCTGCGTCATCGTCGCGGGCGTCTACGGCGCGGCCACCGCCACCAAGCGCATCCTCTTCGTCCAGGTCATCCCCGGCGCGCTCACCCTCGCCGCCCTCCTCATCGCCACCTGACCCCAATCGCCCTGACACCACCTGAATGACTCGTTCAGCACGCTCAACCACATGAACGAGTCATTGAGGTGGTTAGAAGTGCTGAACGAGTCATTCAGCACGTCCAACCACCTGAAGGAGTCATTCAGGGCTTAAGCGTCGGTGGGGCGGTGGTGGGTGAGCCAGTGGTCGATGAGTTGGCGGCCGTCGGGGACGAAGGGCCAGGTGGGGTCGGCGAGGCGGGCGCGCAGGTCGGGCAGGGACATCCAACCGCCCGCGACGACCTCCTCCGGCTGCCACACCACGGGGCCGTCCCACCGCGCCTCGAAGGCGAACATGTGGGCGCGCACGGGTGGCTGGAGGTAGGTGGCGGTGAACAGGGGCCGCACCGGCACGCCGGAGATCCCCAGCTCCTCGGCCAGCTCGCGCTCGGCGCACGAGGCCGGGTCCTCGTCGGCGCCGAGCACCCCGCCCGCCCAGCAGTCGTGCATCCCCGGCGCGAAGTCCTTGGAGTCGCTGCGCTTGTGCACGTACACCCGCGTCCCGTCGCCGGAGCGCACCAGGACCGCCGTCGACGCGTGCCACAGACCCTGGGCGCGCATCACCGAACGCGGCCTTGAGCCGACCCTGTCACCGTGCGCGTCGAAGATCGCAACCAACTCGTCGATCACCGCCACCCCCTGATCGTCACACGGAGGCCGTAAGGTGCACCACATGCGGCGGATCATGGGAACCGAGGTGGAGTACGGCATCTCAGTGCCGGGCGACCCTGCGGCCAACCCGGTGCTCACTTCCACCCAGGTCGTCCTCGCCTACGCGGCGGCGGCCGAGATCCCCAGGGCGCGACGCGCGCGCTGGGACTACGAGGTGGAGTCACCGTTGCGGGACGCGCGGGGCTTCGACCTGGGCGCGCCCGGGCTGCCCCCGACCGACCCGGACGTCGAGGACCTGGGCGCGGCCAACGTCATCCTCACCAACGGCGCGCGCCTGTACGTCGACCACGCGCACCCGGAGTACTCCACCCCCGAGCTGACCAACGCCAGGGACGTGGTGATCTGGGACAAGGCCGGTGAGCGGATCATGGAGGAGGCCGCGCTGCGCTCGGCGAGCGTGCCCGGCCAGCCCAAGATCCAGCTCTACAAGAACAACATCGACGGCAAGGGCGCCAGCTACGGCACCCACGAGAACTACCTGATGTCGCGCTCCACCCCGTTCACCGCGGTGATCGCGGGCCTGACCCCGTTCTTCGCCTCCCGCCAGGTCGTGGTCGGCTCCGGCCGGGTCGGCCTCGGCACCGCCAGCGAGGACGCGGGCTACCAGCTCTCCCAGCGCTCGGACTACATCGAGGTCGAGGTCGGCCTGGAGACCACGCTCAAGCGCGGCATCATCAACACCCGCGACGAGCCGCACGCCGACGCGGACAAGTACCGCAGGCTGCACGTGATCATCGGCGACGCCAACCTCGCCGAGTACTCCACCTACCTCAAGGTGGGCACCGCCGCGATCGTGCTCGACATGATCGAGTCCGGCATGCGCTTCGACGACCTGCGGCTGTCCGACCCGGTCCGCGCGGTGCACACGATCAGCCGCGACCCCTCGCTGAAGGTCCGCGTCGACCTCGTCGGCGGGCGCAAGTACACCGGGCTGGACATCCAGCGCGCGTACCACGACCGCGCCGTGGAGTTCTACCACCGCCACGGCGCCGCGCAGTCCACCCTGGACGTGCTGCGGGTGTGGGGCGAGGTGCTCGACGCGCTGGCCAGGGACCCGATGGAGTGCGCCGACCGCCTCGACTGGCCCGCCAAGCTGCGGCTGCTGGAGGGCTACCGCGCCCGCGACGGCCTGACCTGGGCCTCGCCCCGGCTCCAGCTGGTCGACCTGCAGTACTCCGACGTGCGGCTGGACAAGGGCCTGTACAACCGGCTGGTGGCGCGCGGCTCGATGCGCAGGCTGGTCACCGAGGAGGAGGTCCGCGAGGCGATCAAGGAGCCGCCGCAGGACACCAGGGCCTACTTCCGCGGCCGCTGTCTGTCCCGCTACCCCGGCGAGGTGGCCGCGGCGTCCTGGGACTCGGTGATCTTCGACCTGGGCCGGGAGTCGCTGGTGCGCATCCCCACGCTGGAGCCGCTGCGCGGCACCAAGGCGCACGTGGAACAGCTGCTGCAGGACTCCGAAACCGCCGAACAGCTGGTGGCGACCCTGACCCGACGCTGATCCGTAACAAGATCGATCAGACGGAGCAACGCCCGGTGCGGGACGAGTGTCGGTCCCGATCGGTACTGTTTGGACACAGGCGCCTATCGAACCGGAGGGCGAGATGGCACAGGAGCAGAAGCAGCGGCAGGGCGGCGGCGACGGCGACGACGGGTCGGACGACGCGGCGGCGGCCGGACAGGAACGCCGGGAGAAGATGGGCGAGGACGTCGACTCGATCCTCGACGAGATCGACGACGTCCTCGAGGAGAACGCCGAGGACTTCGTCCGGGCCTACGTGCAGAAGGGCGGCGAGTAGCCGCAGCGGGTCCGCCCCGCTCCCGTCCCAGCCGAGAAACCCTTGGAGACAAAGCCGATGGACAACCCCTCGGCCCGGTCCTACCCGGGCGCAGCCCTGCCGTCCGCCTTCTTCACCCCGGGCGTGTCGTCGTTCAGCGAGTTCTTGCAGGCCGCCGCGCCCGACCTGCTGCCGGGGCGCAGACACGCCCCCGGCGGCGCACTCCACGGGAGCCACGGCGGTGGGCACGGGAGCGAGGCGCGCGCCCCGCACGGCACCACGATCGTCGCGCTGGTCTACGACGGCGGCGTGCTGATCGCCGGTGACCGCAGGGCCACCATGGGCAACGTGATCGCCCAGCGCGACATGGAGAAGGTCTTCCTCACCGACGAGTACTCCGCGGTCGGCATCGCCGGCGCCGCGGGGCTCGCGGTGGAGATGGTCCGGCTGTTCACCGTCGAGCTGCGGCACTACGAGAAGCTCGAAGGCGTGCCGCTGTCGCTGGACGGCAAGGCGAACAAGCTGGCCACGATGCTGCGCGGCAACCTCGACGCGGCCATGGCGGGCCTGGCGGTGCTGCCGCTGTTCGTCGGCTACGACCTCGACGAGCGCAGGGGCCGGATCGTCTCCTACGACGTCACCGGCGGCCGCTACGACGAGCACGGCGGCTACCACGCGGTGGGCTCCGGCTCGGTGTTCGCCAAGGGCGCGCTGAAGAAGCGGCACGAGGTGAGCGCGGACCGGGACACGGCCGTGCGCAACGCCGTCGAAGCGCTCTACGACGCCGCCGACGACGACTCCGCCACCAGCGGGCCCGACCTGACCAGGCGGATCTACCCGATCGTGGCCACCGTCGAGGAGAGCGGCTCGGTCCGGCTCGGCGCGGACGAGGTGGCCGAGGTCGCCGAGGCCGTGGTGCGCGGGCGCCACGAACGCCCCGGCGGCTGAGACCGCGCCGTCCCACCCCGGCCCCTGACCGCACTCTTCACGCCTGGAGCTCGCCATGACCATGCCGTTGTACGCATCCGCCGAACAGGTGATGCGGGACCGCTCGGAGCTGGCCCGCAAGGGCATCGCCAAGGGCCGCAGCGTCGTCGTGCTCACCTACGCCGGCGGCGTGCTCTTCGTCGCCGAGAACATGTCCACCACGCTGCACAAGGTCTCCGAGATCTACGACCGGATCGGCTTCGCCGCCGTCGGCCGCTACAGCGAGTTCGAGAACCTGCGCACCGCGGGCATCCGCTGGGTGGACGTGCGCGGCTACTCCTACCACCCGCGCGATGTCAACGCCCGGGCGCTGGCAAACGTTTTCGCGCAGAGCCTGGGCTCGATCTTCACCGAGCAGCTCAAGCCCTTCGAGGTGGAGATCTGCATCGCCGAGGTCGGCGCCTCCTCCGCCGAGGACCAGCTCTACCGGCTCACCTACGACGGCTCGATCTTCGACGAGCCGCAGTTCGTGGTCATGGGCGGGCACGCGGAGGCGATCAGCAGCGCCCTCAAGGCGTCCTACCGGGAGGACATGGGGCTCTCCGACGCCCTCCAGGTCGCGGCGGCGGCGCTGAGCGCGAGCGCCCCTGGCGCCTCCGCCAGCGCCAAGCAGGCCACCGCCGCGGCGGCGGTCCCGGCCCAGGGCGGCTCCGGCGGCAAGCTGGAGGTCGCGATCCTGGACCGCGCCCGTCCGCAGCGGGCGTTCCGCCGGATCACCGGGGCCGAACTGGAGGCGCTGCTCCCCGCCCCCGCGGCAGACACCGCGGACACTCCCGCCCCGGACAAGGCGGAGACCGACAAGCCTGCCGACCCCGACAAGTCCTGACCGCCGCGAGGTTCCCCGGTCTTCAGGACCGGCGAACCCCCTCCGCGAAGGTCTCCGACCGCCCCTTGGCCTCACTGGCCAGGGGGCGGTCGCGCGTCACCAGGTGACCATCAGCCGGGTGGGCCGCATGTGCGCCGAGCCGCGCTGGAACGGGATGCGCTCCGGGCTGGTGGCCAAGCGCAGCCCGGGCAGGCGCTGGAACAGCTTCGAGAACGTCACCTCCAGTTCGAGCCGGGACAGCCCCGCGCCGATGCAGTAGTGCGGACCGTGCCCGAAGTGGATGGGTGAGGCGTTGTCGCGGTGGATGTCGAAGCGGTGCGGGTCCGGGAACACCGACGGGTCGTAGGCCGCCGCGAGCACCGGAGCGCACACCGAGGCCCCCTGCGGGATCACCGTGCCGGACAGCTCGACCGGCTCGCGGGCGACGCGCAGCGCGCTCAGGTCGAAGCCCGGGCGGTAGCGCATGACCTCCTCGACCGCGGTCTTCCACAGCCGGGGGTTGGCGGTGCAGGCCGCCAGCTGCTCGGGGTGGTTGAGCAGCGACTGCACGCCCAGGCCGACGACCGAGGACACCGTCTCGGTGCCGCCGACCAGCAGCACCGCCGCCGTGGCCAGCAGTTCGTCGTCGCTGAGCCGGTCCTCCTCGTCGCGGGCTGCGATCATCATCGACAGCACGCCGATCCCCGGCCGCGCGCGCTGCTCGGCGACGAGTCGCTCCAGCAGCGCCAGCAGCCGCCGGTACTGCCGCCGCAGGTCGCCGGGAGCCGTCGTGGTGGCGTTGAACCCGGAGGCCAGCATCGCGGCCTCGGCCCAGTCCTTCGCCGCGATGCCGAACAGGTCGCAGTTCACCGAGATCGGCAGCGGGATCGCCAGCTGCGTCATCAGGTCCACCGGCGGCGTCAGCTGGGCGAGGTGCTCGACCAGCGCGCCGATCGAGCGCTCGACGAAGGGCCGCAGGCCGCGCACGGCCCCCGGGGCGAAGACGGGGGCCAGGATGCGGCGCAGCCTGGTGTGGTCGGGCGCGTCCATGTTGAACATGTTCGCCGGGTCCCCGAACACCCCGACGCGCAACAGCTTCGCGTCTCCGGTGCAGGTCAGGGCGCGGGAGAAGCGTGGATCGGAGAGCACGGTGGCCACGTCGCGGTAGCGGGTGACCAGCCAGACCCGCTCACCGTCGGGCATCCGCATCGGGCACACCGGCCACCGCTGGCGCAGCTCGTCGAAGACCGGCGGCGGTCCGCCGTGCGGGTCCCTGGCGAACGGGTAGTCCACCCTCGGCCACGCCGGTGGGGACGACGGGGCGGCCGACGGTGACGGTGCGGTCATCGCACCGAAAGACCCTCCCGGGCGTGGTCGTCTGCGGCGGCTCGCGGCGCGGGCACGATCGGCTCGGACTCGATCGAGACGACGACGTGACCCTGGTCCGGGCTGATCCTGGGGGAGAAGGAGCTGCGCGAGAGCAGTTCCACCAGCGGGCTCTCCCGGTGGTAGCAGAACACCGAGTTGGGCACGCCGAGGATGCGCGGGGTGTCGACCAGGAACGGCAGCTCGGCGAAGAGGTAGCCGATCAGCGACTCACGGGTCCACGGGTCGGGGTTGGCCGAGCCGAAGTTCGTCTGGAGCACGCGCGTGGAGATCGCCTCGCACGCCTCGCGGAACTCCTCGTTGTCCTGGTAGCCGGCCCACGCCTGCTCCAGGAGCCGGTCGTAGTGGGCGTTGTCGGCCACCTCGGTCCAGGTGAAGGTGACCGCGTCCGGGTCGTCGACGCCGAGGTCCTCCAGCGTCCGCTGCACCCGCCTGCGCAGTCGCGCCACCTCCTGCCGCGCCCGCTTCTTGGCCCGGCCGGGGTCGGCGCCGCGCATGCTGGGGATCCAGCTCGCCTCGGCACCCGGCAGCAGCACGTTGACGCGGGAGAACTCGCAGAAGGCCCAGCTCAGCAGCTGATCGACGCGCTCGTCGGTGTAGTAGCTGTTGAACGAGCTGATCCCCAGCAGAGCGTGCTCGCCGGTGCTGAGCAGATCGGCGCAACGCTCCGTGTAGGGACGGACGATCGGATCGGAACAACGGGAGACAACTCCGGGATTCATCGCCACCCGCTCAACGTAGATCGGTGACCCCGGTCACGGTATTGCCCGTGCGCGTGACGGCATTTCCCTCGTCGCGGCCGAACATCACCCTGCGAACACGTGAACGCCCGGCCGCAATCCACTGAACGGGGGGTGCGGCGGCGCGGCCGGGTTCACCGGTCGTCACGCCGCCGCCCGGGTGGCTCAGGTGAGGTTGTTGCGGCCGTGCTCCTCGCGGTAGGCGTGCAGCGCCGCCTCGTGCGCGGCGAAGCGGAACCGGTTGCCCTCCGGCCCGACCTCGCCGTCGGTGGCGATGGCCACGGGCGAGCCCAGGACCTCGACCACCAGGTTCGGCCGCTCCTGCTGCACGTAGGTGCGGCTGCGGTGCAGCGCCCCGGCCAGCGCGGAGGCCACGAACCGGATGCGCGACCACTTGATGTCCGCGCGCACGTAGCGGATGTCCAGCAGCCCGTCGTCCAGGCGCGGCCTGCGCGTGGGCGCGAACCCGCGCGGCCGGTAGGGGCCGTTGCCGACGAAGAGCAACCACACCTTGTGCCTCTTGCCGTTGATCCGCACCTCCAACGGCTGGGCCTGGTGCAGCACGCGGACCAGCGCGACCGCCGCCGCGGGCCACTTGCCCCACTTGCCCTGCCACTTCTCGCGCAGCGACACCATGTCCGGGTAGCCGCCGAGGCTGGCGGTGTTGATGAACCAGCGCTTGGGCTGGCCGTCGACCTTCACCGTGGCCAGGTCGACGCCGACCGCGTGGCCCTCGCGCACCGCGTCGTCGACGTCGAGGATGCCCTCGATCCCGATGTCGCGGGCGAAGTGGTTGAGCGTGCCCGCCGGGATCACCGCCAGCGGCAGCTTCTTGCGCGCGGCCAGCGAGGCCATCGCGGCGACCGAACCGTCCCCGCCCGCCACGCCGAGCGCCTTGACCTCGTCGACGGAGTCGGAGATCTCCTTGTCGATCTGCTCGATGAGGTCCATCCCCTCCTTTGGGTTGACGATCCGCGCGTTCGGCCAGACGCTGCGCACCTGCTCGGAGGGGTCCTCGCCGTCGATCCCGGAGTTCGGGTTGACCAGCACCAACAGCCCCCGGCCCTCGTCCAGCGCGGCGGCCTCCACGTCGGGGCGGACCTCGGCGGGCTCGTCCGGGTGCACCGGCCACCATCGCCGGGTCGCCAGCGCGATGCCGGTGCCGACGGCGGCGCCCGCGATCACATCGCTGCCCCAGTGCACGCCGGTGTGCACCCGCGAGTACGCCACGGCCGCGGCCAGCGGCGCGATCGCGGCGCCGACCAGCGGTGACTCCATGGCGACCGCCGTGGTGAACGCGGCGGCGGAGGCGGCGTGACCGGAGGGGAAGGAGGAGGACGTCGGCGGGCTGGAGAGCCTGCGGCGCGGCGGCATCAGCTCGGCGGCCGGGCGCCTGCGCGGCAGCAGCAGCTTCATCGCCAGGTTCACGGTGGGACTGGTGCCCGCGATCGCCGCGACACCCCGCGCGGCGGCCCGTCGGGTCGGTCCCTTGCGGACGGCGAGCAGGCCCGCGACGGCGAACCAGAGCACACCGTGGTTGGCGGCCCGGGAGAGCGTCTTGAGCGCGCGGTCGGCCTTGCTGCGCGGCAGGCTCGCGCTGCGCCGCACCAGCGCCTGATCCAGTTCGATGACGGCTTCCGTGGCCGCGTGCAGCTTCTCGATCACAGCACGACGCTATGCAATGTCACATGTGCGCGCACACCGGCCCCGGTTGTGCGCCGTGGGGATGACGTTTGGGACACGCGGATCTTCTCTCCCCGATCGGCGCACAGGTGATCGCCCGAAGACCCCCTACTGTGGACATATGCAGCGGCGGATCTTCGGCATCGAGACTGAGTTCGGGGTGACCTGCACCTTCCACGGGCAGCGCAGGCTCTCGCCGGATGAGGTGGCGCGCTACCTCTTCCGTCGTGTGGTGTCCTGGGGCAGATCGTCCAACGTGTTCCTGCGCAACGGCTCCCGGCTGTACCTGGATGTGGGCTCGCATCCGGAGTACGCCACGGCCGAGTGCGACGACCTGGCCCAGCTGGTCACCCACGACAAGGCGGGGGAGCGGATCCTGGAGGACCTGCTCATCGACGCCGAGCGGCGGCTGGCCGACGAGGGCATCGGCGGGGACATCTTCCTCTTCAAGAACAACACCGACTCCGCGGGCAACTCCTACGGCTGCCACGAGAACTACCTCGTGGCGCGCGCCGGGGAGTTCTCCAGGATCGCCGACGTGCTGCTGCCGTTCCTGGTGACGCGGCAGCTGATCTGCGGCGCGGGCAAGGTGCTCCAGACCCCGCGCGGCGCGGTGTACTGCCTGTCGCAGCGGGCCGAGCACATCTGGGAGGGCGTCTCCAGCGCCACCACGCGCTCGCGCCCGATCATCAACACCCGCGACGAGCCGCACGCCGACGCCGAGCGCTACCGGCGCCTGCACGTGATCGTCGGCGACTCGAACATGTCCGAGGTGACCACGCTGCTCAAGGTGGGCAGCGCCAACCTCGTGCTGGAGATGATCGAGGCCGGGGTGCAGTTCAAGGACTTCACCCTGGACAACCCGATACGGGCCATCCGCGAGATCAGCCACGACCTCACCGGCACCCGCCTGGTGCGGCTGGCCGGCGGGCGCGAGGCCTCCGCGCTGGACATCCAGCGGGAGTACTACGAGAAGGCGGTCGAGCACGTCGCGCAGCGGCAGCCCGACCCGATGGCCGACAAGGTCATCGAGCTGTGGGGCCGCACCCTGGACGCGGTGCAGCGCCAGGACCTGACGCTGATCGACCGCGAGATCGACTGGGCGATCAAGCACCGGCTGATCGAGCGGTACCGGGCCAAGCACGACATGGAGCTCTCCAGCCCCCGCGTCGCGCAGCTGGACCTCGCCTACCACGACATCCGGCGCGGGCGCGGCATCTTCGACCTGTTGCAGCGCAAGGACCAGGTGCTGCGGGTGACCGACGACAGCGAGATCGAGGCTGCCAAGGACACGCCCCCGCAGACCACCAGGGCCAAGCTGCGCGGGGACTTCATCGCCGCCGCGCAGGAGGCGGGTCGCGACTTCACCGTCGACTGGGTGCACCTCAAGCTCAACGACCAGGCCCAGCGGACCGTGCTCTGCAAGGACCCCTTCCGCGCGGTCGACGAACGCGTCGAACGCCTCATCGCCTCCCTCTGACACCCGCACTCCGAAAGGGCGCCGCGTCCCCGCGCGGCGCCCCTTTTCGCGTTTTGGCAACGTGATGTGAATGTGAACGTTCAACTATCGCAAGGAGTTGCCAAAACGCGAGAGACGGAGCTGGGTCAGGTGAGGGCGGTGAGGAGTTTGTCGAGAGCTGTGCGGGCGGAGGCGGAGGAGTAGGGGCCGACGGCGACCACGGCGGCGACGAGGGCGGCGATCTCGCCCGGGGTGAGCGGTACCGGGGCGACGGTGGCGCGGGTGGTGAAGGCGTAGCCGCCGCGCGGGCCACGACGGACGCTGATGGGCACACCGGCCTCGACCAGGCGCGCCACGTCGCGTTCGACGGTGCGCACGCTGACGCCGAGTCGGCTGGCCAGGGTCTCGCCGGAGAGGCGTTGGGCGGCGCTCGCGCGCAGCTCCTCGATCAGCCGGTGCTGCCGCTCGACCAGCGGAGCGCCCAGGTGCACCTGTTCGTAGGTCATCCCGATTCCCGTCACGGTGATTCCCGTCCCGGCGTGTCGGGAATCGACCATACGCTCGGATCATGGGAACCACGTGGCACGACCAGCTCGGCGAGCAGCTCGACTGGTACTGGAAGCACATGCTCCGGCCGAGGCTGGAGGGGTTGACCGACGAGGAGTACTTCTGGGAGCCCGTTCCCGGCTGCTGGTCGGTGCGCCCGGGGCCGGACGGCGTGCTGACCTGCGACTGGGCCTTCCCCGCGCCGGAGCCGCCGCCGTTCACCACGATCGCGTGGCGGCTGGCGCACATCGGCAGCGTGGTGCTGGCGATGCGGGCGTCCAACCACTTCGGGGACGGCTCGTTCAGCCTGGACACGATCACCTGGCCGGGGAGTGCCTCGGCCGCGCTGGAGTACCTGGACGAGGGCTACCGCGCGTGGTCGAGCGGGGTCGCCGCGCTCGACGAGGACGCTCTGGCCAGGCCCTGCGGGCCGAAGGAGGGGCCGTACGGGCACCTGCCGTTCGCCGCGCTCGTGCTGCACGTCAACCGGGAGGTGGTGCACCACGGGGCCGAGGTGGCCACGCTGCGCGACCTCTACCGGGCGAGCGGGGCGGGGCGGACCTGGGGCGGAGATCGTTAGCACAGGTGTTCGACACACGCAGGGTGATGAGGGGCTAAGGTTCCCGGCGTGCCGACCGTACGTGCCGAACGCCTGGTGAACCTGGTGCTGTGCCTGCTGGCCACCCGCCAGTACCTCACCGCTGAACGGATCAGGGGGATCGTCCCCGGCTACACCGACGCGCCCAGCGACGACGCGTTCTTCCGCATGTTCGAGCGGGACAAGGCGGAGCTGCGCGACCTGGGCATCCCGCTGGAGACCGGGCGCAACTCCGTGTTCGACGCCGTGGACGGCTACCGGATCGCGCGCCGCGACTACGAGCTGGGCGAGATCGACCTGGAGCCGGACGAGGCCGCCGCCGTGGCGCTGGCCGTGCGGCTGTGGGACTCCCCGGACCTGACCGGGGCCGCGCACGGGGCGCTGATCAAGCTGCGCGCGGCCGGGGTCGAGGTGGACCCGGACGCCCCCGCCGTGGTCGAGCCCAAGGTCCGCACCTCGGAGCCCGCGTTCGCGCCGCTGCTCACGGCGGTGAACCGGGGCCGCGTGGTGGAGTTCGACTACCGCAAGCAGTCCTCGCCGCGACCGGCGCGCCGCACGGTGGAGCCCTGGGGCGTGGTGTCCTGGCGCGGCCGGTGGTACCTGGTCGGCCAGGACCGGATGCGGGACGCGCCGCGCTGCTTCCGGCTCTCCCGGATCGTCGGGGCGGTCCGCGCCACGGGCAAGGACGGCGTGGTGCAGCGCCCGCCGGAGGTGGACCTGCTGGGCATGGTGGCCAAGCAGAACGACGCCCCGCCCGCCTCGGCCACCGCGCGGGTCTGGGTGGCGGCGGGCCGGGCGCAGGGGCTGCGCAGGCGGGCCAAGCCGATCGAGGACCTGGCGCTGGACGGCGAACCGGGCGAGGTGGTGGAGATCGACCTGATCTACCCGGACTCGGCGGCCAGCTGGCTCGCCGGGTACGGCCCCGACGTGGTGGTGCTGGAGCCGGACTCGCTGCGCGCGCACGTCCAGATGCTGATGTCCGGTTTCGCGAAGGGGGCGGTGTAGTGGACTCCGCGCAGAACCGGCTGCCGAGGCTGCTCGCGCTGGTGCCGTACCTGCTGGCCAGGCCCGGGATCTTCGTCGCGGACGCGGCGGCCGACTTCGGCGTCACCGAGAAGCAGCTGCGGCGCGATCTTGAGCTGCTGTGGATGTGCGGGCTGCCGGGCTACGGGCCGGGCGACCTGATCGACATCTCCTTCGAGGGCGAGACGATCACCGTCGCCTTCGACGCCGGCATGCAGCGGCCGCTGCGGCTGACCGCCGAGGAGGCGACCGCGCTGCTGGTGGCCCTGCGCGCGGTGGGCGAGACCCCGGGGGTGGCCGACACCGACGCGGTGCAGCGGGCGCTGGCCAAGGTCGAGTCGGCGGTGGGCAACGCCAAGCCCGCCGGGGTCGCGGTCGGCCTCGCCGGGCGCGAGAACCAGGCGACGGCGGAGATGCGCGAGCCGATCCAGGAGGCGCTGCACCGGGGCGTGGCGATCCGCATCCGCTACTACACGGTCTCCCGCGACGAGATCACCGAGCGCGTGGTCGACCCGATGCGGCTGCTGCTGGTGGACGGGCGCAGCTACCTGGAGGCGTGGTGCCGCCGGGCCGAGGGCGTGCGGCTGTTCCGGCTGGACCGCGTCGACGAGGTGACCGCGCTGGAGGAGCGCGCCGCCCTGCCGCCGCACGCCCGCCCCACCGACGTCTCCGACGGCGTGTTCCGGGCCAGGGACGGGCAGGGGACGGCGGTGCTGCTGCTGGACCCGGACGCGCGCTGGATCGCGGAGTACTACCCCGTCGAGGAGGTCACCGACCTGCCGGACGGGCGGATGCGGGTCGTGATGCGCTACGGCGACGAGTCGTGGATGGTGCGGCTGCTGCTCGGTCAGGGCGGGCGGGTGAGCGTGGAGGAACCCGCCTCGCTGGCCCGCCTGGTGGCCGAGCGGGCCGCCACCGCGCTGCGCAGGGCGGCCGCCGCGCAGGCCCGCGTGTGAGGTGCCGGTGAAGATCAGCTCGGGAATTCCGGCAGGCCGGACAACCTGGGGCGAACCTTGGGCCAACCGGGTAGGACCGGTGTTCTCTCGGGGGCTCCCGGCGGTTACGGTGTGCCAGTGCCGTACCTGCTGAGCCTGCTGCTGGTCCTCGTCGGACTGGCGGTCCTGCTGTTCGTCGCGGTCAGGGTCTTCCGTTCGCTGAGCCGCTTCGGCGCGGCGGCGGCGGCCGTCGGCGGGCACGTGGACGACCGCGCCGGCCTGCTCCGCGCCCGGACCGCCGCCCTGAAGGTGGCCATCGCGGAGCGCAGGTCCACCAGATCCGCCAACGACAGCGACGACTCTTCCGCACGTACCATCTAGCGGGAGAGACGAGGAGGACACCGTGCCCAATCTCGGAGGCTTCGAGATCATCATCATCGCGCTCGTGGTGGTGCTGCTCTTCGGCGCTGCCAAGCTGCCGACGATGGCGCGATCCATCGGGCAGTCGATGCGCATCTTCAAGGCCGAGACCAAGGCCATGAACAAGGACGGCCAGCCCGAGGGCCAGGCTCCCGCCCAGCAGCAGGCGCCGCAGCAGCAGTACCAGCAGCCCGCCCCGGCTCCGCTGCCCCCGGCGCAGCCGGTCCAGCAGCAGCCCGCCCCGCAGGTGGCGCCGCCGCTGGAGCAGCAGCAGCCGCGCACCGACAACCGCTGAGAGAGGCCGGGACCACGAGGTGGCGAGCAATCCGCTGCGCCGCCTGATCCCGAGCGGGCGCAAGCGCAAGCCGTGGAGCCGGAAGCACAATCCGGACGGCACCATGACGCTGCTGGATCACCTGCGCGAGCTGAAGCACCGGGTGGCGATCATCTCGCTGGCGCTCACCGTCGGCGGCATCATCGGCTGGATCTGGTTCACCACCCGCATCGCGGGGCTGCCCGCGCTGGAGACGCTGCTCCGGGAGCCCTACTGCGGGATTCCCGCGGCGCAGCGCTTCCCGAGCGACCAGTGCGTGCTGATCCAGCAGCAGCCGTTCGAGGCGTTCATGATCCAGCTCAAGGTCGGGCTCGGCGCGGGCGCCGCGCTGGTCAGCCCGGTGTGGCTGTACCAGGTGTGGGCGTTCATCACCCCGGGCCTGTACGCCAAGGAGCGCAAGTTCGCGCGGATCTTCGTCTTCTCGGCCAGCTTCCTGTTCATCGTCGGCACCGTGCTCGCCTACGTGGTGATCCCGGCGGGGCTGTCGGTGCTGGTCGGCTTCGCGGGCGAGTTCTACGTGACGGCGCTCAGCGGTTCCTCCTACGTGAGCTTCGTGCTGACGATGCTGATCGTGTTCGGCGTGAGCTTCGAGATGCCGTTGGTCATCGTGATGCTCAACCGGATCGGCGCGGTCACCTACGAGAAGCTGAAGAAGTGGCGCCGGGGCATCATCTTCGGCCTGTTCGTCTTCGCGGCCGTGGCCACGCCGGGCACCGACCCGGTCGGCATGGTGGTGCTGGCGCTCGCGCTGACGGTGCTCTTCGAGTTCGCGTTGCAGGTGTGCCGCGTGCACGACAAGCGCAAGGCCAAGCGCGACGAGACCTCGAAGTGGGCGAACATCTCGCCCGACGAGGCCGCGCCGCTGGACCTGACGCCGAGCGTGCCGGAGACCGCGACGCCGGAGCCCGCCGCTTCCGCTGAGCTTCCGCGCAACCGCTACGACGACGCCACGTGAGCAGCGGGCCCAAGGTCGCGTTAGTCGTCAGCCCCGCTTCTGGGGCTGGCGCGGCGGCACGGGTCGCGGGTGGTGTCGCGGCTCGGATTCGGCCCGCCGCCGGGGAACTCGTGCAGTCAATCGCGCGCAGCGGCGAGCACGCGATTGAATTGGCCCACCGCGCGGTGGAGTCCGGTGTGGACGTGCTGGCCATGCTCGGCGGTGACGGTGCCGCGCACGCGGGCTTGCAGGCGTGCGCCGAGTCGGCGACGGCGTTCGCGGTGATCCCGGCGGGCACGGGCAACGACCTGGCCGCCGCGCTCGGCTGGCCGAAGACCTCGCTCGCAGCGGCAGACGCCTTTGCCTCCGCGCTGGTCAGGGGCTCGTGGGGGCGCTTGGACCTGGGGCGGGTGGAGGGCGGCGCGTGGTTCGCCACGGTGCTCTGCGCGGGCTTCGACTCGGCGGTCAACGAGCGCGCCAACCGGATGCGCTGGCCGCGCGGGCCCAAGCGCTACGACCTGGCGATCCTGGCCGAGCTGGCGCACCTGCGCGCCCGGCCGCTGGTCGTGGAGACCGAGCACGAGCGCCTGGAACTGGACGCCACGCTCGTCGCGGTCGGCAACACCCGGTGCTACGGCGGCGGAATCCCCGTCTGCCCGGACGCGGACGCCGGTGACGGGCTGCTCGACCTGACCGTGGTGACCGCGGCTCCGCGCGCGCTGATGGTGAAGATGCTGCCCCGGCTGCGCTCCGGCAGGCACGTGGAGCTGCCCGAGGTGCGGACGCTGCGGGCGCGCTCGGTGCGGCTGGGCGGGGACAACGACTGGGTGGCCTACGCCGACGGCGAGCGCCAGGCGGAGCTGCCGCTGACCGTGACCTCGGTGCCCGGCGCGCTGCGCGTGCTGGTGCCGGAATGATCAAGTTTGCGTGGCGTTGCGGCTGTCGCCGCCGTGCTGTCGGTGGTGTGTGACAACCTGGTCGGGTGTCAGCTAGCGGCTCTTCTCCAGCAGAGGCCTACTCGACGGCGAAGCGGCGGGCCTCCCACCCCCGGCTCACCGACTTCGAACAGCTGGTCTCCTTCGAGCTCGACCCGTTCCAGCGCTCCTCCTGCGAGGCGCTGGAGGACGGGCACGGCGTGCTCGTGTGCGCCCCGACCGGCGCGGGCAAGACGGTCGTCGGCGAGTTCGCCGTGCACATGGCGCTCGGCGAGGGCCGCAAGTGCTTCTACACCACGCCGATCAAGGCGCTGTCCAACCAGAAGCACGCCGATCTGGTCGCGCGCTACGGCGCGGAGAACGTCGGCCTGCTGACCGGGGACACCTCCGTCAACGGCGGCGCGCCCGTGGTGGTGATGACCACCGAGGTGCTGCGCAACATGATCTACGCGGGTTCGTCCACTGTGGACAACCTCGGCTACGTGGTGATGGACGAGGTGCACTACCTCGCCGACCGCTTCCGCGGCGCGGTGTGGGAGGAGGTCATCCTCAGCCTCCCCGACCACGTGCGGCTGGTCAGCCTGTCGGCGACGGTCAGCAACGCCGAGGAGTTCGGCGAGTGGCTCAAGACCGTGCGCGGGGACACCACCATCGTCGTCGACGAGGTCCGCCCGGTGCCGCTGTGGCAGCACATGCTGGTGGGCAACCGGATGTACGACCTGTTCGCGGCGGAGGACGCGGCGAACTCCGGTGACACCCGGATCAACCCCGAGCTGGCGCGGCAGGTCGGCGAGCTGGACCGGCACTACACCCCGTTCTCCCGGGCGCGCGGGCCGCGCGGGGGTGGACGCGGTCAGCGCTACCGCCCGCCGTCGCGCCCCGACGTGGTGGAGCGGCTGGACGGGGCCGGGCTGCTGCCCGCGATCCTGTTCATCTTCAGCCGCGCGGGCTGCGACGACTCCGTCCGCCAGTGCCTGCGCGCGGGCGTGCGGCTGACGGTGGAGTCCGAGGTCGAGCAGATCCGCGAGATCATCAAGGAGAAGACCGCCGACCTGCCCGAGGGCGACCTGACGGTGCTCGGCTTCTGGGAGTGGCGGGAGGCCCTCGAGCGGGGCATCGCCGCGCACCACGCCGGGATGCTGCCGGCCTTCAAGGAGACCGTGGAGGAGCTGTTCGTCCGCGGCCTGTGCAAGGCGGTCTTCGCCACCGAGACGCTGGCGCTGGGCATCAACATGCCCGCGCGCACGGTGGTGCTGGAGAAGCTGGTCAAGTACAACGGCGAGGCCCACGTCGACCTGACGCCGGGGGAGTACACGCAGCTCACCGGGCGCGCCGGGCGGCGGGGCATCGACATCGAGGGCCACGCGGTCGTGGTCTGGCAGCCGGGCATCGACCCCAAGCAGGTCGGCGGCCTGGCCTCCACCCGCACCTACCCGCTGCGCTCCTCGTTCCGGCCCGCCTACAACATGGCCGTGAACCTGGTGCAGCGCCTGGGCGTGGTGCAGTCCAGGGAGATGCTGGAGCAGTCCTTCGCGCAGTTCCAGGCCGACCGCTCGGTGGTGGGCGTCGCGCGCAAGATCGAGCGCAACCGCGAGGCGCTGGCGGGCTACGCCGAGTCGATGAGCTGCCACCTCGGCGACTTCGGCGAGTACGCGGGCCTGCGCAAGCAGATCTCCACCAGGGAGAAGGCGCTGGCCAAGCAGAACAGCTCGGCCAAGCGCGCCGAGGTGGAGACCTCGCTGGCGCGGCTGCACAAGGGTGACGTGATCGCCGTGCCGACCGGGCGGCGCAGCGGGCTGGCCATCGTCATCGACCCCGGGCTCGACCAGCGCGGGGAGACCCGGCCGCTGGTGGTCAACGAGGACCGCTGGGCCGGACGGCTCTCCGCGGCCGACTTCCCCGCCCCGGTCGAGCCGTTGGGCCAGGTGCGGCTGCCCAAGCAGGTCGACGTGCGCTCGCCCAAGTCCCGCCGCGACCTCGCCTCCACGTTGCGCGCCAGCGGGATCAGCGTGCCGACGCGGGGCGGCCGCAAGCGATCGGACGTGAACGAGGACGGCGAGCTGGCCGCACTGCGCAGGGCGCTGCGCGCGCACCCCTGCCACGGCTGCGACAAGCGCGAGGACCACGCCCGCTGGGGCGAGCGGTACTCGCGGCTGGAGACCGAGACCGAGCAGCTGGAGCGCAAGGTCGCCGGGACGACGCACTCGCTGGCGCGGGCCTTCGACCGGATCAGGGCGCTGCTGCGCGAGCGCGGCTACCTCGACGGCGAGGGCAACGACGAGCAGGTCACCGAGCACGGGCGCAGGCTGACCCGGCTCTACAGCGAGTGCGACCTGCTCGCGGCGGAGTGCCTGCGGCACGGCGTGTGGCGCGGGCTGGACGCCCCCGAGCTGGCCGCGGTCATCTCGGCGCTGGTCTTCGAGGCGCGCAGGGACCCGCTCGGCGCGCCGAGGGTGCCCGCGGGCCCGGTGACCGAGGCGCTGGCCGCGACCGTGCGGCTGTGGGTGGACCTGGAGGACGACGAGCGCCGGTTCCGGCTGCACAACCGCACCAGGGAGCCCGACATCGGCTTCGCGTGGCCGATCTTCCGCTGGGCGCGGGGCGAGTCGCTGGAGAAGGTGCTCACCGCGGCCGAGGTCAACGGCCAGGAGCTCTCGGCGGGCGACTTCGTCCGGTGGTGCCGCCAGGTGATCGACCTGCTGGAGCAGGTCAGGGACGTGGTCGGGCGCGCCGATCCGGTCGGGGCGACCGCGGCCAAGGCGGCGAGCTCGCTGCGCCGCGGCGTGGTGGCGATGGGCACCCTGTGAGCGGCCCGCTGGACACCACTGCGACCCAATTCGCCGGTCCGCTGCGAAAGACGGCCGAAGCTGTGGTTGGATCGCGCGCAGCGACGCACACCGCGCCAATGGCTGATGCACTGCCCTTTGCCCGGATGTCGTCCTCCCTGCCCACGCGGGGGTGTTCCGTCGTCCATGGCGCGACCTCGATTCCGGAGGCGAACGAAGAATGACCAGCCCCTACGGCCCGCCCGGAGGGAACGACCCCAACCAGCAGCAGTGGGGTCAGCAGCCCTACGGCGGGGGGTACGGCCAGCAGGGCACTCCGTCCGGCGGTTTCCCCCAGCAGCCCGGCCAGCAGCCCCCGTACGACCCGAACCAGGGCCAGTTCGGCCAGCAGCCGGGCCAGCCCGGCCAGTTCGGGCAGCCGCAGCAGCCCGGTGGCTACCCGCCGCCCGGCCACCAGCAGCAGCCCGGCCAGCCCGGTCAGTTCGGCCAGCAACCCGGCCAGCAGCAGCCCGGCCAGTACCCGGGCCAGCAGGGCTACCCCGGTCAGCAGGGCCAGCAGCAGGGCCAGCCGGGGCAGTTCGGCCAGAACCCCTACGGCGCGCAGCCGGAGAAGAAGAAGTCCAAGATGCCGCTGATCATCGGCATCGTGGCGATCGTGGTGCTGGCGGCAGTCGGCGTCACCGGGTTCATCACCCCGGGCTTCTTCGTGAGCAAGGTCTTCGACAACACGGCGATGCAGAACGACGTGAAGAAGATGCTCACCGAGCGCTACGGCCAGACCAAGACCGAGTCGGTCACCTGCCCGGCCAGCCAGAAGGTCGCGCTCAACGCCACCTTCGAGTGCAAGGCCAAGATCGACGGCAAGGACAAGGTCATCCCGATCACGGTGAAGACCGCGGAGGGCCGCTACGAGGTCGGCTACCCGAAGTAGCACGGCACACCTGACGGGAGCGGGGCGATCGGATATCCGGTCGCCCCGTTCGCCTTTTCCGGAGAGGATCGCGGCGTGAGCGACTACCAGGTCCGTCTGCTGGAGGAGTCCGAGAAGCGCGCGGCGCACACGCTGTTCCTCGGCAGCCTGCACAGTGCCCCGACCTCCGACGAGTCGTGGGAGTTCGGCTCGCGGGGCTATCCGCTTGAGCGCTGCTTCGGCGCCTTCCGCGCGGGCCGGATCGTCGGCAGCGCCCAGTCCTTCGGTGCGACCATGGCGGTCCCCGGTGGCGCGGTGCTGCCGCTGGCCGCGGTGAGCCGGGTGGGCGTGCGCGCCGACCACACCCGCCGCGGTGTGCTGACCGAGCTGATGAGCGCGCAGCTGCGGCAGATCCGCGAGCTGGGCGAGCCGCTGGCCTCGCTGCACGCCACGGAGTCGGTGATCTACGGCCGCTTCGGCTACGGCGTGGCCTGCCGGGGCCGCACCGTGGAGGTGGAGGCGGCGCGAGGACGTCCGGCCCCGCCGTTGCCCGGCGTCGGCGAGGTCCGGATCTTGGACACCGAGGAGCTGGCCGCCGAGCTGCCCAGGATCTACGAGCGGGTCGGCTTGCACCGGCCGGGCATGATGAGCCGCCCGCGCGGCTGGTGGCTGATGCAGCTGGAGCGCAGGCTCGCGCTGAAGGAGCGGCTGGTCGGGATCGTCCACAGTGGACCGGACGGGGACGACGGGTACGCGCTCTACGAGACGACCATGGTGGATTCCGGGCCGGACCGGCAGGACCGCCGCATCGATGTGCACGACATGCACGGGAGCTCGCTCGGCGTCGTGCTCGCGCTGTGGCGCTTCCTGCTCGGAGCCGACCTGGTCCGCTGGGTGCGCGCGTGGGGCAGGCCGCTGGACGAGCCCGTCGAGCTGATCCTGCCGAACCGGGGCGACTGCCGGACCGTGAACCTGGACGAGGAGACCTGGCTGCGGCTGGTCGACGTGCCGACGGCGCTGGCCGCGCGGTCCTACGGCGCGGCCGAGCCGGTGGTCGTGGAGGTGCACGACCGGCTCCTGCCGGAGAACTCCGGGCGCTACCGCGTCGGCCAGGACGGCGTTGAGCGCACGGACGCCCCGGCCGACCTGGAACTGCCGGTGGACGCGCTGGCCATGCTCTACCTCGGCGACCTGCCCGCGTCGCAGCTGGCCGCGACGGGCAGGCTCGTCGCGCACGAGCCCGCCGCGCTGGAGCGGGCCGACCGGCTCTTCGTCACCGCCCGCTCACCCCACTCCGGGACGTTCTTCTGACGCCCGAGGCCGACCACACGCCGGTGGCCGCCGCCCGCCGGGCGTAGGCGGCGAAGTCGCGGGGCTCGCGCCCGGTCGCTCGCAGCACCCCGTCGCTGAGGAAGCCGGTGTTCCCGCGGTGCAGCCACTGGAACGGCCCGGCCTGCGCCCGCGCCGCGTCGCGGTCGTACCCCCGGTCCACCAGGTGTTCGACGTACTCGGCCAGCCGCACCGGCACGCACGTGATGTCCCGGCCGGTCGCCGCGGCGATCTCGGCCACCGCTTCGGCGAAGGTCATCGCCCTCGGCCCGGACACCTCGTAGACCTGCTCCTGGTGGCCGTCCTCGGTGAGCGCGGCGATGGCGACCGCGGCGATGTCGACGGCGTCCACGAAGGGCACCGTGCCCTCGCCGACGGGGATCAGCACCTCGCCCGCGCGCACGTCGGACAGCTTCGGGTCCTCCTCGAAGGTCTGCGCGAACCAGCACGGCCGCACGACCGTCCACTCCGTGCCGCTGTCCTGGGCGGCGCGCTCGCCGTCGGCGACGGCCTTGGCCCACGGTCCGTACGGGGTGGTCAGCAGGAAGTCCTCGCCGCCGTCGCCCCGCCCGGAGAGCGCCACGATCCGGCGGACCCCCGACCGCGCGGCCAGCTGGGTGAACTCCGCCGGGTCGGCGACCCCGACCACGCCCCACACGTTGAGGTACACGGTGTCCACATCGGCGAGCACGGGCCGCCAGGTGTCCCGGTCCGCCCAGTCGAAGCGGTCCGGGCTGGACCGGGACACCGCCCGCACGCGGCGGCCCCGCTCGCGCAGCTGGCCGACCACGTGCCGGCCGACCTTCCCGGTCGCGCCCAGCACCAGGACGTTGTTCATGGTCGGCACCTCGCGTTCGGCGTGACTATTAGGTAAGCCTCACCTTGCCCGCTGAAGTGTGGTTGAGGTCAACTGTCGGTATGGACCAGCAGACGTCGATCGCCAGGACTTCGATCACCGAGGCCGCCGAGCACTTCGAGCTGCCGCTGTCCACGTTGCGCTTCTGGGAGCACGAAGGCCTGCTCAGCTCGCACCGCCGCGCCAACCAGCGCTGCTACGACGTCGAGCAGCTGTACCGGATCGCGGTCGTGAAGCGGTGGCGGGACACGGCGTTGTTCGGCATCGACCAGATCCGCGAACTGCTCACCGCTGGGCGCGACGCGACGACCTGGCACCGCGTGATCACCGGAGCCATCGAGGCCGTCGACGGCCGCATTCGCCGGCTGGAGGACGCCCGCGACTACCTCCGCCACCTCCGCGACTGCTCCCACCAGGGCGACAGCGACTGTCCTGGCTTCCGCGCGACGGTCAGCCTGCCGCGCACCCGGACCTAGCGCTTCTCGGTGATGGTCTGGTCGGCGGGGGGCGCGGTGAGCTCGACCGGCTTGCCCCAGTCCTGGAAGGTGGTCGTGGTGGACAGCGGCTTCTTGTCCGGCCCCGGCGCGGTGGTCCGCCAGCGCAGCGGGACGGTGCCCTGCCCCACCCACACCTCGTGCTTGACGCTGGTCTTGCCGGCGCTGATGTCGTGCTCCAGCTGGGCGTTGAGCTGGAGGTTGTTCTGCGTGGCCACGCTCTTGAGGACCTTGGCCATGTCCACGGTGATCGTGTACCGGATCGTGGGCACCCCGTCCACGGACTCCTCCGCGGTCGCCTCCAGCGTGCCGGAGCTGCGCAGCCAGTCGATCTTCAACACCGGGTGCACCTCCTCCGCGAGGCTCTTGGACAGCAACAGGTCCGAACTCATGTCGCCGTACTTGCCCGGCGGGGCGAGCCGCTTCCAGGGCTTGGCCGGGTTCTGCTTGGCCGTGTTGAGGCTCTGCATGAAGTTCTCCCCGGCCAGCATGAGGACCGTCGCGCGCCCCTCGGGAGTGGTGGTGACCGTCGAGGTGGACACCCGATCGCCGCCGTCGAAGCGCAGCAGCCCGGTGACGTGCGTCGAGGTGATGCCCTCGCCGGCTTGGGCTTCGGCGGTGACGGTGGCGGTCTTCTTCGCCCGCATGCCCTCGTTGACGGCGGTGACGAACTCGGATGCGCTGCCCAGCTTCGTGAGCGCGGGCGCGGCCGGGCTGGTCAGCGTGGGTGGGGCGGGCGGTGCCGGTGCCGGTGGTGGTGTGGTCGTGCAGGCGGCCAGCGCCGCCAGCACGGTGGTGCTCATGACGACGAGCGAGATCCTGCGCATGGCGTCCCCCAGGATGCGTGGTGCTGCTCTGATCGGTCCTCTCGGACCTCGTCGGCAGTGCCTGCCGACCCCCTGAGCGCGCAGCGTAGCGACCTGGTGCTCGCGCTGACCCCGCTTTCGCCATCATCGCGAGCGAACTTCACCTTGATGCCCGAGCGGTACGGGCTGAGTCGCTAGCCGAGGGCGGCCAGCAGGCGGTCGACCGAGCGGCTGAGGCCCCACTGCTCCTGCAACGCGCGCACGCGGTCGAGGTCGACCGGGGCGCTCGGCAGCACGTCGTCGCGGTCCAGGCTGACCGGGGCGTCCACGGCAACGCGGACCACCTTCGGCGCCACGAGGAGGTAGTCGCGGGCGGCCTCCAGCTTCCCCCGCGAACGCGTCGGGATGCGGGTGTCCGCCGGGTCGTCGAGCGCGGCGAGCAGGTCCTCCACCGAGCCCACGGCGGTGATCAGGCCCGCGGCGGTCTTCTCGCCGATGCCCGCGACGCCGGGCAGGCCGTCGGAGGGATCTCCGCGCAGCGCCGCCATGTCCGCGTAGGCGGGGCCCGCGCGGTCCACCGGCAGGTTGTAGCGCGCGGCCAGCTCCTCGGGGCCGAAGAACTCGGCCTTGGCGATGCCCTTGCCGGTGTACATCACGCGCACCGGGGTCGGCTCCTCGCGCACGAGCTGGAAGAGGTCGCGGTCGCCGGTGACCACCTCGACCGGATCGCGGTCCTCGGCCGTGGCGAGGGCGCCGATCACGTCGTCGGCCTCGTAGCCCGCCGCCTCGGCCGTGGCGATGCCCATCGCGTCCAGCAGCTCCAGGATCACCGGGACCTGCGGGGTGAGCGTGTCGGGCACCTCTTCGGCGTTCTCCTCCGCTTCGGCGACGCGGTGCGCCTTGTAGGAGGGCAGTGCCTCCACGCGGAAGGCGGGCCGCCAGTCGGCGTCCAGGCACGCGACGAACCGGGACGGCCGCCGATCGGTGATGATCTTGGCGACCATGTCGGCGAAGCCGCGCACGGCGTTGACCGGGGTGCCGTCCGGCGCCGTCATCGACTCGGGCAGCGCGTAGAAGGCACGGAACCACAGGCTCGCGGAGTCGAGCAGCACCAGGGGAGTCCTCACCCGGCACAGCCTGCCACCGCCCCCTGACTCTCGCCGGAGAACCTCCTTGCGCGTTTTGCAATATGTTCATATTGTAAAAACATGCCCAAGGTGATCGACCCCGAGCTCCGGCGCGCGCAGGTGGTCCACGCCCTGCTGCGGCTCACCGCCGAGCGCGGGCTGGACGAGGTCAGCGTCGCCAAGGTGGCCGCGGCGGCCGGGGTCTCGGTCGGCCTGGTGCAGCACTACTTCGCCACCAAGGACGAGATGCTGCTGCTGGCCTTCCACACCATTGACGAGCGCTTCGACGAGCGGCTGCGGCGGTGGCTGGAGGACAGCGGCCAGGACCTGGCGGAGGTCCCCGCGCGCTCGCTGGTGCGCGAGGCCCTGTCGCAGCTGATGCCGCTGGACGACGAGCGCGCCGACGAGGTGCGGGTCTGGCTGGCCTTCTGCGCGCGCGGCGCCGCGACCCCGCAGCTGGCCAAGGTCTACGAGACCGCGCTGCTGCGCCGGGTCGAGCAGATGACCGACGCGCTGCGGCGCGGGCGGGCGGCGGGGGAGATCGCGCCGGGGCTCGACCTGGAGGCCGAGGCGCTGCACCTGCTGGCCTTCGCCGAGGGGCTGGCGCAGCAGGCGCTGCTCGCCTCCGGGCACATCACCGCCGAGCGGGTCGTCGACGCCGTCGACGCGCGGCTCGGGCGCGTGTTCACGACATCGGACACAGGGGAGAACGCATGATCTACTGGGCCATCATCGGAGCCGAGGTCGGGTTCTGGTTGTTCATCGCGCTGGGGCTGTTCTCGCGCTACGTCCTGAAGATGCCCAAGCTCGGCGTCGTCTTCCTGATCTGCACCCCGCTGACCGACGTGTTCCTGCTCGCGGTCGCCGGCTACGACCTCTCCGTCGGCGGCAAGGCGGAGTTCCACCACGCGGTCGCCGCCCTCTACCTCGGCATCTCCGTGGTGTGGGGGCACAAGATGATCAAGTGGGCCGACCAGCGGATGAACCACCGCTTCGCCGGGGGGCCGCCGCCGGTCCGCAAGCCGGAGCACGGCCGCGCGCACGCCCAGCACCTGCGCTCCGGCTGGTTCCGGCACGTCGCGTCGTGGGCGCTGGGCGTCAGCCTGCTCGCCGGGGGCCTGTGGCTGGCCGACTGGGACCTCGGCCGGGCGGAGGCGCTGGCCGACGTCGCGATGATCTGGACCGTCGTGCTGGTCGTGGACGGCGTCTACTCGCTGTCGTTCACCTTCAAGCCCAAGCCCGAGCCCCGTCAGCGCGAGGTCTCGCTCTCCGGCTCCTGACGCTCCGCTCGTCCGCCGCCCCGGTCGCCCTCGGCCGGGGCGGTTGCGTCCTCTGCACTGGGCCACTCGGTCGTGTGGATGCGCCCGCTCTGCGTAGTCAAAACGTGAGTGCGGCTCGTCTGGCGGGTTCGCAACTACTCTGATCGGATTACTTCGGTTACGACTACCGATCGCTTTCGGTAACTGATTTGCCAAGAACGCATTGCAAAGGCTCCTTGGCGAACTACCTTTCCGCGGGTGCCGACAACGACCGACTCCACGCGGCGAGGGCAGCCACTGGACGCCCGCAGCCTCCGGGGGCTGGCGCACCCGCTGCGCCTGCGCATCCTCGGGCTGCTCCGCGCGGACGGCCCGGCGACCGCCTCCGGGCTCGCCGCCCTGCTCGGTGAGAGCTCCGGCAGCACCAGCTGGCACCTGCGCCAGCTCGCCGAGTACGGGTTCATCGAGGAGGACCCGGATCGCGGCAACCGGCGCGACCGCTGGTGGCGCGCCCGGCACGAGGTGACCACCTTCGACAAGGCCCAGTTCCTGGACGACCCCGACTCGTGGGGCGCGTTGCGGGTGCTGATGCACGAGGTGGTCAACCGCGACTTCGGCCACGCCGTCGCCTTCGTCGCCGCCGTGGAGTCCTGGCGCCGCGAGTGGGTGTGCGCCTCGACCCTGTCCGACTGGGACCTGCGGCTCACCGCCCCGGAGCTGGCCCGGCTCGTCGAGGAGCTGGGCGCCGTCGTCGAGCGCTACCGCCGCGCGGGCGCCGAGGGCGACGAGGCGGTCCGGGTGCAGTTGCAGGCATTCCCCCGCACCCGCAACGAGGAGCAGCAGCCTTGACCCTTGCCGAACCCGCCCCGCTACCGCGCGCAGGAGTCGGGTCGTTCCCGGCGCGGGCACCCGAGCGCGCGCGAGGGCCGCTCGCCTCGGTGCTCGTCGCGAACGCGGTCTCCGGGTGCGGGACGACCATGACCCTGATGGCCATCCCGTGGTTCGTGCTCCAGACGACCGGCAGTGCCACCCAGACCGGCCTCGTCGCGGCCATCGAGGCGGTCGGCCTCGTGCTGTCCTCGGTGCTCGGCGGCCCGCTGGTCGGCCGCTTCGGCGCCAAGCGCGTCAGCATGGCCTCCGACCTCGTCGCCGCCGTCGCGGTCGGGTCGATCCCCCTGCTGCACGCGGCCAACGGCCTGCCGATCTGGCAGCTGGTGGTGCTCGCGATGGTGCTCGGGCTCAGCCGCGCGCCCGGTGACACCGCGCGCTACAGCATGCTGCCCAGGCTGACCGAGCTGGCCGGGACCTCGATGGAGCGCGCCGCCAGCGGCTACGACGGCGCGGGCCGGGCGACCAGGATGCTGGGCGGCCCGCTCGCCGGTTCGCTGATCGCGCTGACCGGGCCGCCGCAGGTGCTGGTGATCGACGCGGTGACCTTCCTGTTCTCCGCCTTGGTGATCGCCGTCGGCGTGCGCGACCTCGACACCGAGCGCCCCGCGCGCAGGCACTACTTCGCCGAGCTGCGCGAGGGCCTGGCGTACCTGCGCTCCGACCGCCTGATCGCGGCCATCGCCGGGATGATCGCGGTGACCAACGCGCTCGACAGCGCCACGATCACCGTGCTCATGCCCTCCTACGCCCGCGACGTGCTGCACAGCAGCGTGGCCCTCGGCATGATCATCGGCGTTTTCGGCGCGTGCGCGCTGACCGGGACGCTGGTCTACGGCTGGATCGGGCACCGCATCCACCAGCGCAGGCTGCTGTTCACCACGGCCTTCATCCTCGTCGGCCCCGTGCGCCTGCTGATCTACACCGTCGACCCCGGCCTGCCCGCGATCCTGCTGGTGGTCGCCGTCGCCGGGTTCGCCGCCGGCTCGATCAACCCGCTGCTCGCGGTGGTGGAGTACGGCCGCATCCCCGTGCACATCCGCAGCACCGTGATCGGCGCGATCGGCGCGTGCGCGCTCGTCGGCATGCCGCTGGGCTCCCTGCTCGGCGGGCTGGCCGTGGAGACCTGGGAGGTGCACCTGACCTTCGCGGCGGGCGGCCTCATCTACCTCTGCGCCACCCTCTGCCCGCTGATCTTCCCCATCTGGCGCCAGATGGACGCCCGCTGACCACCCCGCTCAGCTGCACTCCGCCCCACTCCGCCGCTTAAGCCCTGAACGACCCGTTTGGTGCGTTGGTAGCACTCAACGGGTCGTTTGGTGCGTTGAAGTACCCGAAGGGGTCATTCAGGGAGTTGGACGCACCGAACGGGGCGTTCGTGGGGGCGGAGTGCTTCGCGGGCCGAGGGGGAGTGTCCACAGAGGACGGTGGTCAGCCGCGCGCGCTGAAGCGGCTGCCGCCGTACTTCTTGTGCACGGCCTGCTTGGAGACGCCGAGCGACTCGGCGATGAGCGCCCACGGCACGCCCCGGGTGCGGGCGCGCCGCACCTGGACGGCCTCGATGCGCTCGGCCTCGTGCCGGATCTCGGCGGCGGCGCGCAGTGCCTTGAGCGGGTCGTCGTCGCCCGCCTGCCCGACCAGCGTTGCCAACCTGTCGACCTCCATCCGCTCAACCTACGTGCTCCACTGACGTCAATCTAGGTTGACTTGAAAGGCGCGTCAACTTTGGTTGACTTCGACTAGTCTGGTACGCATGTCCACGAACACCGGGACGCTCGACGTCCCAGCGCTTCGCGCCCGCCTGGGCCGTGCCGCGGAGGCCACCGGGAAGGCCGGGGTGGACGCCCTGGTGATCGCTCCCGGATCGGATCTGCGGTACCTGCTCGGCGTCGGCGGCGGCTCGCACGAGCGGCTGAGCTGCCTGCTGCTGCCCGCCGACGGCGTGCCGGTGTTGCTGCTGCCCGCGCTGGAGGCTCCCGGGTACGCGCACCTGCCGCTGGCCGAGCTCGGCGTCGAGCAGCGCACGTGGGTGGACGGCGAGGACCCGTTCCGGATGGCGGCCGACCACCTCTCCGGCGCGGCGGCGTTCGCGGTGTCGGACATGATGCCCGCGCTGCACGCGTTGCAGCTGCGCGACGCGCTCGGCGACGCGCGGCAGGACCTGGCCGGGCCGATCGTGCGGGAACTGCGGATGCGCAAGGACGCCGCCGAGATCGAGGCGCTGGCCGAGGCGGGCGCGGCGATCGACCGCGTGCACGCGCGGATGGGCGAGTGGCTGCGCGCGGGCCGCACCGAGGCCGAGGTTCGCGCGGACATCGCGGCCGCGATCGTCGCCGAGGGCCACGTCACCGCCGAGTTCGTGATCGTCGGCTCCGGCCCCAACGGCGCCAGCCCGCACCACGAGGTCTCCGATCGCGTCATCGAGCGGGGCGACGTCGTGGTGGTCGACATCGGTGGGCCGATGCCGAGCGGCTACAACTCCGACTGCACGAGGACCTACTCGATCGGCCAGCCCTCGGGCGCGGGTGTCGCGGACGCCTACGAGATCCTGCGGATCGCCCAGGACGCCGCCGTC
Source organism: Allokutzneria sp. NRRL B-24872 (assembly GCF_002155965.1). Lineage (GTDB taxonomy): Bacteria > Actinomycetota > Actinomycetes > Mycobacteriales > Pseudonocardiaceae > Allokutzneria. Next base: position 7,646 of record NZ_MUMH01000099.1, on the reverse strand, counting down.
CGCGCGGTGCGCCCCGGAGTCACCGCCGAGTCGGTCGACGACGCCGCGCGCTCGGCGATCACCGCCGCCGGGCTCGGCGAGCACTTCGTGCACCGCACCGGCCACGGCATCGGGCTCGACGTGCACGAGGAGCCGTACGTGGTGGCGGGCAACGACATCCCGCTGGAGCCGGGGATGGCCTTCAGCGTGGAGCCGGGGATCTACCTGCCGGGCCGGTGGGGCGCGCGGATCGAGGACATCGTGGTGGTCACCGAGGACGGCCGCCGCTCGCTGAACAACCAGCCGCATGAACTGGTGGTGCTGTGAACAGCTCGTTGGAGGCCATCGACCGGGCGATCCTGCGCGAGCTCAGCGAGGACGGGCGGTGCAGCTTCACCGACCTCGCCGAGCGCGTGGGCCTGAGCGTCTCCGCCGTGCACCAGCGCGTGCGGCGGCTGGAGCAGCGCGGGGTGCTGCGCGGCTACCAGGGCCAGCTGGACTACGAGCAGGTCGGGCTGCCGCTGACGGCCTTCATCTCCGTCACGCCGATCGACCCCTCGGCGCCGGATGACTACCCGCAGCGGCTGGAGCACCTCCGCGAGATCGAGGCGTGCTACTCCGTCGCTGGGGACTACTCCTACATCCTGCTCGTGCGCGTCGCCCGCGCCACGGCGCTGGAGGACCTGCTGCGCCGCATCCGCGAGTCGGCCAACGTCTCCACCAAGACCACCGTCGTGCTCTCCACCCCGTACGAGGCGCGCCCGCCAGCGGTGTAGCTCAGCTCGCGAGGGTCCCGTGGAGCAGCGCGGGGACCTCGGCGAGCTCGACCCGGCCCGCGTGGGCGGCGCTCAGCACCTGGAAGGCCCGCTCGTACAGCAGGTGCGGCAGGCCGTCACCGCGCACCAAGCGCTCGTGGCACACGTCGCTGAAGTCCGTCATGTGCTTGCGCAGTACCGCGATCGGCGAGTCGTCGAGCACCGGCCACCGCTCGATGAGGGCCTGGTAGCCGTGGCGGTAGCGGTCGAACCCGTCGACGATCCGCGTGGCGTCGACGGTGTCGCTGCGCTGATCGGCGACGCGGTGGTAGACCACGGTGGGCCGTCCGGTCGTCGAGGCCCGCCAACCGTGGCCGTGCACCAAGCGCAGCAACAGTTCCCAGTCCACGAGCACCGGGATGGACGGGTCGAAGCGCGCCGCGAGGTCGTTGCGGCACACGATCGTCGACGTCGGGATGTAGTTGCCGACGAGCAGCAGGCCGGGGTCGAACTCCATGTCGAAGAAAGCCTTGGCGTGCAAGGGTTCCTCGCCCGGTTCGAGGCGGCGCTCGCTGGTGAGGCAGTGCGCGTGGACCAGGTCGGCGCCGGCCCCGCTCAGCGCGGCGACGGCGGACTCCAGGTGCTCCGGCAGGTGGAGGTCGTCGTCGTCCAGGAACGCCAGGTAGCGGCCCGTGGCGGCCTCGATGCCGGTGTTGCGCGCGCTGGCGTGGCCGTGCGAGGTCGGCGACTCGATCAGCCTGACGTCGTCGAGCCCGGCGTCGGCCACGACGTCCTCGACGCTCGCCCCGCCGTCGTTGACCACCACGACCTCGACCCGGTGCGCCGAGCCCGGATCGCAGAGCGTCTGCGCCGCAACGCTTTCCAGCGCCGCGGCCAGGCACGCCGGGCGGTCCTTCGTCGGCACCACAACGCTGACCAACGGCTCCATGATCATGACCGTAGTCGTGGCCGCGGTGCGCCAGAACCCCGTGCGCGAGGCGTCAGTGAGGCAAACGCACGGGGCGGGGATCAGCGGGAGGGGGGTTTGAGCGCGGCCGCGCCGGTGAGGAGGTCGAGGTCCCCTGCGGCGGTGGGCACGCACGCGCCGAAGCGCTCGGGCGTCCTCAGGAAGCGGCCCAGACACCGGCCGATCTGCTCGTGGCCGCTGCCGTTGGGGTGGAAGGACTCCTGCATCGCGTGCCGCGCGCGGTCGTCGTGCCGCAGATCCCCCCAGTTCACCGTCAACCGGGTGAACCACTCCGAGCGGTCCTCCACCGCCGACGTGCACGCCTCGTGGCCGGTGCCCGCCCCGGCGAGGTCGAGGAAGCGGGCGCCCGCGGTGTCGGCGGCGCGGCGCAGGCCGTCGGAGAGCTGGTGGACGGCCTTGGTGCGCACCCACGTCAGGTCTTCGAGGCGGAACGGGCAGCCCGCGAGGCTCTGCAGGCTCGTCTGCACGTCGGGGCCGACCGGCGCGGCGTAGGACTGCACGACCAGCGAGTACGCGGAGTCCCGGTAACCGGCCTCGCGCATCACGGTGCGGATGTCGGCGAGCGCGGCGCTGACCTTGGGCACCATGCGCTCGACCCGCCTGGGCCACTCCTCGGTGAGGTTCGCCGCGCACCCGGTGACGCGCCCGAGCAGCCACGCCCCGGCGCAGTCGGTCACGGTGCGGGCGAAGCCGGGGTCGTCGTTGGCGCCCATCTGCACGACCACGGTGGTGACCCGGTACCGGCGGGCCAGCTCGGCGAGGCGCCGCGCCTGGGAGCGCTCGGTGTGGTGGGTGGCGTCGGTCAGGCCGACGTCGCGCGCCACGGCACCGGAGCAGGCGAGGTTGATGGTGGTGATCGCCCTGGTCATGGCGGTGTGGTGGACCAGCGCCCGGTTGGAGCGGTGGCACCAGTTGCCGTTCTCGCCGTTGGTGCCCGGCTCGTAGTCGCCGACGCCCTCGCCGGACATCGAGCTGTCGCCGAGTGCCACCACGGCGTGCGGGGCCTCGGCGGGCGGACCGGGGGCGGTGGGGGCGCGGCCGTCGGCCAGCAGCACGCTCACCCCGATGATCGGCACCGCGAGCGTGAACAGGACCAGCCGCAGCGGGCGGAAGCGGTCTCGGGCGCGCATCACGTCGATTCTATCGAGGCGCGCGGCGCGGAGACTGGGCGTTTCGAGTGCTTCTCAGGCAGGCGTCAGGACGCTTCGCGGTGGCGGTGCCCGGAGGACTCGACCTCGTCCTCGGCGGCGGTGGCCTCGGCGGTCTCGGTGCTGACGGTCTCGGTGATGCCCTTGAAGATCTCGTCGACCAGCTCGTCGTAGATCGGTGTGGCTGCTGCCTGATCCATGGGGTCCCCCTATTGGTCTAACCGGAACCTGGGAAGGCTAACGCAGAGTTCCGGCGATCGCATGTCCTTGATGTCGATGCGATCTTCGTCACGAATGCGCGTTGGCGGGCCGTGACGGCGTCGCCACGCCGTGTGTGTCCCCCGTTCCGGGCAATCGCGCCGGGAAACGTTTCGATTCCTTTTCGCGGCCTCCGGCCACCTTTCGGATAAGGGCGTTATCCCGGTCACAGTGCGGAACCGGCCCCGGTCGAAGCGCGAGCGTGAGCGCGGTTCACGTTGGTTGGCGAAAGGGAACGAGCGGTCGCGGAGGCGTGCGTCGCCCTATTCGGTGAACGGTCGCGAAGCTGTTCGACCGCGCCCGCGAGGAAAGGTTTCCGGAGAAGCGGCATTGTTCGTCGGGTATTCGCGGGGTGATCACTGGCTGTGATCGTCGGGAAGTCCCTCGCAGTGGGGACGGCCGGTGCGGCCAGACCGTCCACTGTGGACAGGTTGGGGTGGGTCCCGGTGCCCGGCGGTACCGGTGTCGGTGCCGTCCGGGGTGGCGTTCCGGGTCGGTTCGCCCGCGGTGTCCGCGGTGTCCGCTCACGCGGCGCGGACGCGGCCCTCGACCAGGCGGAGCCGCCGGTGCGCCGCCTCGTGGACCTCGTCGTCGTGGGTGGCCACCAGCACCGCGGTGCCCTCGTCGGCCGCGCGCTTGAGCAGGCCGAGCACCACGGGCACGGTCGCGTGGTCGAGGTGAGCGGTCGGCTCGTCGGCCAGCAGCAGGCGCGGGCGCGGCGCGAGGGCCCGGGCGAGCGCGGCGCGCTGCCGCTGCCCGAAGGACAGCTCGGTCGGGTAGCGATCGCCCAGCGCGCCGATCCCGAGCTCGTCGAGCAGTTCCTGGACGCGCGCGGTCGGCTCCTCGCCGCGAAGGCGCAGCGGCAGCGCCACGTTCTCCGCGACGGTCAGCTCGTCGGCGAGGCCCATCACCTGCGGCAGCACCGCGCAGTCCTGCCACGCGGGGTGCGTGGACATCCGCTCGCCGAGCAGCAGCACCTCGCCGGAGTCCGCGCTGTCGAAGCCGCTCAGCACCGCGAACAACGCGCTCTTGCCGGAGCCGGACGGGCCGGCCAGCGTCACGAACTCACCGGAGCGGACCTCCAAGTCCACGCCGGTCAGCACCTCGACCTCGCCGAAGGACCGGCGAACGGCGTGCGCTCTGAGAACCGCGCTCATCGTTGGACCCTTCCGTCGCGCAGGCGCACCACCGGCTCGCCGAGCTCGATCAGGCGGTCGTCGTGCGAAGCGGCCACCACGGTCACATCCCAGGTTGCCAGCTCGGCGAGGGTTTCCAGCACCAGCGTCGCCGAGCGCGCGTCCAGCTGCGAGGTCGGCTCGTCGGCGAGCACCACCTCGGCACCGGTCGCCAGCGCGCACGCGAACGCCAGCCGCTGCTGCTGGCCGCCGGAGAGCGCGCTGATCCGCCAGTCCTCGGTGCCCGGCAACCCCAGGCGCTCCAACAGGTCCGGCGGCGCCGAGGAACGTCCGGCCAGCTGGGCGGCCGCACGCAGGTTCTCGCCGACCGTCAGGTAGTCGAACAGGTTGTCCGGCGGGTTCTGGAAGATCATCACCACCCGGTCGCGGCGCAGCTGGCGCAGTCTGCGGTGGGCGAGACCGGTCACCGGCTCACCGCCGAAGGACACCGTGCCCTCGGTCGGCTGTTCCACCATGCCGAGCAGCCGCAGCAACGTGGACTTGCCGGAGCCGGACGGCCCGGCGAGCACGGTCAGCCCGCGCTTGGGCACCGCCAGGTCGACGTCGGCCACGGCGGTCACCGGGCCGGACGGTGTCGGGTAGTCGACCCGGACGCCGCTCAGTTCCAGAACTGTCTCAGCCACGCAGCAGCTCCCCGGCTCGTGCGGTTCGGGCCGCCCGCACCGCGACCGCGCCCGCGAGCACCACGACCACCGCGGCGGCGAGCGTGGTCAGCAGCACGAACGAGGCCGGGTTCGGGACGGCGGGGAAGGGCGCCAGCCGGGGAGCGGGGTCCAGCCGCGCCGCCGACAGGGCCGCGCTGACCACACCGGTCGCCGTTCCCACCACCGTGGCCAGCGCCGCGATCACGCCCAGCTCCACGAGATGGCTGGACACCAGGGTTCTCCGGCGCAGCCCCATGCGCGTCGCCAGCGCGCTGAACAAGGCGTTCTGCCGCCGCCGCACCTCGACGGAGAGCAGCAGCGAGCAGGCCGCCAGCACGGCGAGGACCGCTCCGAGCGCGGTGATGAAGGAGAACGTCCAGCTGACGACGTAGAACGGCAGCGCGTCGATCACCTTGGTGCGGCTCTGCGGGTTGAAGTAGCGGACCCCGCCCGCCGTGAGCTGCGCGGTGAGCTGGTTGATGTCGGTGGACGTGCTCCACAACCGCCACGCCGCCGCGTCGTAGGCGTTCGGCAGGGCCTCGCGCGCGATCACGTAGCCCCGGTCGACGCCGAAGCCGGGGAACTGCGGCACGGATGCGACGGTGCGCAGTTTCACGCCGTTCACCGGCTCCAACTGGCCGTCGGGTGACTTGCCGACGCGGAGCGCGGGTGCTGTGCCGGAGGCGTCGCGCGGCCCGAGCTCGGCGAGCGCTTCGCTGGCGTCGACCGACGACAACGACCACGCGACGCGGTCGAAGCTCGCGCGGTCGACCACGAGGATTTTCACCTGCTCGCCGTTGACCAGGCCGGGCGCGTCACCGACGAGCGTGGTCGTGGCGCTCAGCTCGGCAGGGAGCTTGATCTTGCCCTCGGCGACCCCGACCGGCAGCTGCACGGCGGTGTTCGCGCCGACGATCATGCCGGACTTGTCGTCGAGGGCGTTCTGCTGCGCGCTCGCGACGCCGTAGCCGACCGCGACCGTGCCGACCGCCAGCGCGGCGACGGTCAGCACGCCGGTCGCGGTCGTCCTGGAGATCGCCAGTCGCCGCACCGCGAGCTGCACCGCTGGCCAGGACCAGACGTCGAGCCGGTGCGAAGCGCCGAGGGACACGCCGAGCACCCGCGAGATCAGCCCGGCCGCCGTCAGCACCACGAGCAGCGGGAAGGCCAGCGCGATCGGGTCGATGCGCGGCAGCACCTCCCCCCGCTGCACGGTCAGCGCGCCGTCGAGCAGCCGCGTCCACGACCACACGGCGAGCGCGGAAGTGCCCAGCTCCCAAGGAATCCAGCGCAGCACGCGGCGTTCTCGCGGCTTGGACTGGTAGGTGTGGCGCACGTGCACGGCCGCGGTGGCGCCGACCACGAGCAGCGCGACCGCGAGCACCGCCGCGACGACGGCGGCGACGAGGCCGAACGTGCCGGGCTCCAACGCGGTGCTCGGTGCGAACAGCGGCAGCGCGAGCCTGCCGACGCCGACCCCGGCCGCGCCGCCGAGCACGAACGGCACGACCAGTTCCAGCACGGCCTTGCCGCCCAAGGCAGCGGGGGAGACGCCGCGCACCCACAGCAGGCGGACCTCGGCGCGGCGGCGCTGGCACCACTGGAGCGCGACCGCGCCGACCGCGACCATGCCCACCAGCACGGTGACGGCCGTCAGCGGGAGCACCGCGAGCAGCACGCTGGTCCTCGCCTGCTCCGCCAGCTCGATGCCCCGGCGCAGCAGGTCGGTCTTGGTGAACCTGCCGCCCAGCGCGGACAAGTCGTTCAGCAGCGCGGTCGAGCGCGCGGACAGCTCGTGCGCCTCGGTCAGCGTCGCCGGGAGCTGGTGCGGGAAGCGCAGCGTGAGCGTGTAGCTGGTGGAGAGCTTCGCCATGAGCTGGTCGAACTCGGCGCGGTCGGGCAGCAAGCCCAGCGGGGCCGTCGTGCCCTCGCCCGCGAGCGGATTGGCGACGACGTAGCGCTCCTCGCTGCACCACCAGTCCCCGCTCGGCGCCGCGATGTCCTCGAAGATCGCCGTCACCGGGGGCAGCAGACCGCCGCGCCCCCGGTCGCCGAGCTTCACCGCGCCCGCCTCCGCGACGCTCCTCGGCAGCCACAGCCCGGAGCGCTCGCCCCCGGCGATGACCTTGACGTGGTCGGCGGCGCCCTCGCGGTGGCCGAGGCGCAGCCACGGCGTCCTGCCGTTGAAGTCCGTCCGCGCCACCGCCGCGTAGCGACCCGCGAGGGCACCGTCGAAACCGTTGCGCGCAGCGGCTTCCGTGCTCGTCCGCACCGCCTGCTCGACCTCGGCCGGGCGCAGTCGGGCACCGTCGACGGTGGGCGTGACGATCATCGGGCAGCCCCGACCGGTCTGGTAGGCGACCGCCGCCGAGCCGCTCGCGACGGTGTGGCTGATCGCCGCCGTCACCACGAACGAGAGCACGAGTCCGGCGAGCGCGGCCACCAGCACGGTGGAGGCGCTCGCGAGCGCGGCGCGGGGCGCACGGGTCCAAGGGAGGCGCACATGCGGACGGTACCTGCGAAAACGCTCTCCTGGGCGAGATCGGCCAACTCGGGCCGTCCGTCGCAACGCCCGCTGCGCCACCCGGAGTGCGGCGGTCGGAGCAGCGCCCGGTATTGATAGTGGATCACCACGGCGCAAGCCCTGAATGACTCATTCATGTGGTTGAACGTGCTGA
>NZ_MUMH01000098.1 GCF_002155965.1 Allokutzneria sp. NRRL B-24872 | reverse complement strand
CGAGGACGTGGTGCGGGCCCTGGCCCGCGACTCCGACGTGGCGGAGTGCTGATCACCAGTCCGACCCCGTACGGGACCTGTGCACGCCTTCAAGACGTAGCACTGCGGCCCCTAATAGGCAGACGCACGGCGCGGATCGGCCCTAGATCGTTGACCAACAGAGCCGCGTTCCGCAGTCATGGACGAGATGCGGAAGCGTGGTTAGCCGTGGCTGCAGGACGCGCGCGGCACGAGGTGAATCCGAACCGCGATCATGGCCGCGCGCCCGTCCGTGTGAGCAAGCGAGGGGCACCGCAGTCGATGGGTCCGTGAGCACCAGGTGACGTCGTCGAGCTCCTCGGCCTGGCGCCCCCCGCAGCTCATTCCCAATCCGGCTCTTCCGGTGCGGAATGCGTACTTCGCGCGCCTGCTCTCCCCGGGGCGACTGAACGAACGTTGAGCATCCCGTTCATGCGTTCAGTCGAGGATCTCACCGCCCGAGCACGCATCCGAGACGTCGATTTGGAGCACTTCCGCTCCGATGGGGTGACCGCCACGAGCGTGCGCGCGATCACGCCCGCCGCTGGTGTCTCGTCCGCCTCGGTGCTGCACCACTTCGGCTCCAAGGAAGGGCTGCGGAAAACGTGTGACGAGCACGTCCTGCGGCCACAATGGAGCTGCCGCCCTGAACGAAGTGAATAGAATTCGACCTGGCCGCGTTTTGTCACTTTTTAGGGTTACAGGTGAGCCTCGCCACGCATGTCGGAACGTGCATGCTCAGGTGAAATGGCGAATTTCCGGCAAACCTCAAGTATGAGTAAAGTCTTGTCGTCCCACTTCATTTCTCCTACGTTTCGGCGCACCGAGAACTGTGACGACATCGGAGACATGCATGAGGAAGAAGATTTCGGCCGCACTGGTGGCCGCAGCAGCGCTCGCAACGCTCGGTCTGGTCAACACCGGTTCAGCGGCCGCGAGCGAGGCGCAGGGCGAGAAGTTCCCTTGCGGTTTCTACACCAATTGGGCGAATTGGGCGTACTACGGGCACTGCGGCTCCGGCTGGGTCGAGATCGAGGTCAAGAGGCTGATCTCACCCAACGACAGGCGTTGTGTTGGCCCCGGCACCACGCACGTCGGATACCACCCTGGGACCACCAATGCCGTGTACACCAGGAAGACCTGCACGAAGCCCCGCTGAGATCCGTGCCCGCCGTCACCGCGTTCTGCCGGGTGGCGGCGGGCGCCTCACGGTCACAGCGACCGAGGTGCGCCTCCACGACCTGACACGGCTAAGACAGAGGTGTCCCCGGTGGCGACCGCCTCGACGAGCCACCACCCTCCATGTCTTCGACGACAGGTCCCTCGCGTGGCTCGAACCGCTCCCCGACAGCGCGGTCGACCCCGATCCCGGGGAAGTGGTCGTGATGCGCGAGTCGGTGCAGCTGGCGTTGATCGCGGCACTGCGGTACCTGCCGGTGCGGCATCGCGCGGCGTTCCTGCTGCGGGAGGTGCTCTCCTGGTCGGCCGCCGAGATCGCGGAGACGCTCGACATCAGCGTTGCCGCGGTGAAGAGCCTGTTGCAGCGGTCCCGCAATCGGCTCGACGAACTGGACCTGCCCGCCCAGCAGCTGACGCCACCGGACCTGGCACTCGAACGCGCGCTGCTCGACCGCTACATCGCCGCGTTCGAGGCCGGGGACACCAGCGCCATCCGCGCCGTCATCCACGACGACTTCAGCCTCGAAGCCGTGCCGCACCCCGTCTGGTTCAAGGGCCTGCACGTGTGCCTACCGTTCCTGGAACGGCGTGCCTTCAGCACTCCGGACTGGGCGGTCCGGCTGCTACCCACTCGCGCGAACGGCCAACCCGCCGCGGCCGGCTACCGCCCCGACGCTTCCGGAACCCTCCGGGCCGAGGGCCTGTGGTGTTGACGACCCGCGGCGACCGCTTCTGCCGCGCCGTCAAGTTCCACAACCCGGCCCTGGTCACCGCAGTCGGCCTGCCCGCCCAGCTCCCAGCGTGACCCCGGACCGAGTGCGTTGCCGGCGAACGGCTGTGACGGTGTGCGCCCCTGGAGGCAGCACACCTCACCTCAGTCGGAGCAGCGGTGCTCGGAATTGCGTCGCTGCGCTTCGTGCAGCTGGTCCTCGAGGGTGACGATGCGGCACGCCGCCTCGATCGGGGTCCCCTGATCCACCAGTTCCCGCGCGCGTCCGGCGAGGCGCAACTGGTGGCGGGAGTAGCGGCGGTGTCCGCCGGCGGAGCGCTGGGGCTCGATCAACCCGGCCTCGCCGAGGCTGCGCAGGAAACCTTGCGTGCTGCCGAGCATCTCAGCAGCGCGCCCCATGGTGTAAGCGGGGTAGTGCTCGTCGTCGAACTTGTCAGCGGTGTTCGACGCGGTCGAGTCAGGTTGTTCTGGGATCATGCCACCTCCACATCACGAGGGACCCCGGCGCCGTTGCGGCGCCGGGGTCCCGGGGGTTATGGGTTCATCATTGCCAACCGGAGTTCAACCCGGTCCACTGCACTCGCGGAGCCCGTGTGAAGAAGGGACCACGCGTGTTCGGGTGATCAGTAACCGAGAACCACCTGCCAATCTGATGGGACTGCGGTACCCGCCCAGAGCCATCGCGCCGGAGCGGGAGATCCAATGATGTGCCCTTCCCTTTCCTCTGCTCTGCGATCTTCACGTCGCGGCCACGACGAGCACCGCGACTGCTTTCACGACCACCTGCCGGAGCCCTTCTGCTGATCAGCTCCAGCACGCGTGACCGCCTTGCTGTCCTGCACAACTGCGCGGGGTCGTGCTCCTCGTCCTCGCTGCTCGACCCCTGTGCCGCGGCCTCGGTCACGAACCTCGTCACTGCGCGGTCCGCCACCTTCTTGCCGCTGTCTCACCTCGCGGGCAGTTCCGTCATCTCCCGCGCCTGCTTGACCTTGTCTCTCTTGGTGTGAGCAGAACATTACACCTGCCGGTGAGTGAATGTCTACTGCGGCCAGCACAGATTTTCTTCAGAGTTCGCGCACGAGGGTGCACCGAGGAGAACCGTTCCACAGTGGACAGCCGCGTTGGCGGAGCACGCGCGAGAGCCCACGGTGCTTCGTCGACGGACAGGCGTTCGCGAAAGACCCACCGCGCTGCCTGCCAGACCCCGCCTCCGTCGGCACACCCGGCTGCTCAGCGTGCGGGCAGTATCGTTCAGCCCGTCATGACGTGCTCCGCTCGATCCCAGGCGCGGTGCAGGCCGACCTGGGCGAGAAGGTCGGAGAAGTAGGGCTTGACCGCCTTCTCGGCGAGCAGGACGCCCGGTGCCCCGGTGTCGATGCCCGCCGCGGTGAGGACGTCGTTTCCGTTGCCCCAGGCGCTGATCACCTTGCAGTGCCGGAACATTTCTTGGAGCAGGACGGTGAGCTTGATGTCGTGCAGGTCCCCGGTGCCGCCCGCGATCACCACGGCGTCGAACTCCACCGATCTCGTGGTGAGGAAGGTGCGCTCGACCACGTGCTCGGCGCGGGCCTTGCGCAGGACACCTCCGACCGGGGCGATCACGCGCAGGACCGCGCCCTCCGCCTCCACGGCCGCACGGAGCTTGGTGATACCGCCCAGGTCGGCCTGTGACGTCGCGACCACGCCGATCACGCGGCCGGTGATCGGGCCGGGCTCGGTGGTGATCTGCGAGAGCGCTGGGGAGGCGACGACGTCGGTGGTCGGGGTGCCCGTCGGGGCGGGCAGCCCGAGCCCTTCGGCGACCGCGGCGCACAGTTCGCCGTTGACGTGGGCCAGCACGCCGAGCATCCGCTCGCGGATCGGGGTCTCGTAGCACTTGCCGAGTTCGAAGGTGAACGCCTCGACGAGGTGCACCCGCTCGATCGGGCTCATGCTCGCCCAGAACATGCTGGCCTGGGAGAAGTGGTCGTCGAATGAGGCCGGGTTGGCGCGGATCTTGTGGCCGTCGACCTCGCGGGGCACCGGGATGTAGGCGCCCTCGCGCGCCGTCGCCGGTGCCGGGCCCTCCGGCTGGAGACTGTTCGGCAGGTACGGGGCGACGCCGGTGTGGATCATGCTCTGGTGCATGCCGTCCCGGAGGTTGTCGTTGACCGCGGCGTGCGGGCAGTTGATCGGCAGCTGGGTGAAGTTCGGGCCGCCGAGGCGGGTGAGCTGGGTGTCGAGGTAGGAGAACATGCGCGCCTGCATCAACGGGTCGTCGGTGATCTCGATGCCGGGTACCAGGTTGCCGGTGTGGAAGGCCACCTGTTCGGTCTCGGCGAAGTAGTTGGTGGGGTTGCGGTCCAGCACGAGCTTGCCGACCAGCACGACCGGGGCGAGCTCCTCCGGGACGATCTTGGTCGGGTCCAGCAGGTCGATGCCCTCGAAGCTCTGCTCCTCGGTGTCGGGCAGCACCTGCAACCCCAGCTCGAACTCCAGCGGCGCGCCCGCGTCGATCCCGTCGGCCATGTCGCGGCGGTGGAAGTCCGGGTCCGCGCCCGCGGCGATCTGCGCCTCCTCCCACACCAGGGAATGCACTCCGGCCACCGGTTTCCAGTGGAACTTCACCAGAGCGCTCTCGCCCTCGGCGTTGACCAACCGGAAGGTGTGCACACCGAAGCCCTCCATGGTGCGGTAGGAGCGCGGGATGCCCCGGTCCGACATCGCCCACATGACGTGGTGGGTGGCCTCGGTGTGCAGGGAGACGAAGTCCCAGAAGGTGTCGTGCGCGGACTGCGCCTGCGGGATCTCGCGGTCGGGGTGCGGTTTCCCGGCGTGGATGATGTCGGGGAACTTGATGCCGTCCTGGATGAAGAACACCGGCATGTTGTTGCCGACCAGGTCGAAGTTGCCCTCGTCGGTGTAGAACTTCACGGCGAAGCCCCGGACGTCGCGCACGGTGTCGGCGGAGCCCCGCGAGCCGAGCACGGTGGAGAAGCGGGTGAAGACCGGGGTGAGGCGGCCGGGTTGGAGGAAACCCGCCTTGGTCACCGAGGAGGCGTTGCCGTAGGCGGTGAACGTGCCGTGCGCGGCGGCGCCACGGGCGTGCACCACGCGCTCGGGAATGCGCTCGTGGTCGAAGTGGGTGATCTTCTCCCGGAGGTGGAAGTCCTCCATGAGCGTGGGGCCCCTGGCGCCCGCTTTGAGCGAGTGGTCGGTGTCGTTGAGCCGCAACCCCTGCGCGGTGGTGAGGTGCCGCCCGGCCTGGCCGCGATCACGTGCCGTCGCGGTGGGCTCGCCAGGGCCAGTGGCGCTGGTACGAGCCGACTCGCGGCGCTGTTGCTTGGGGGACATGGCTCTCCTCGGTCGATGCGCTGGTGAACCGCGAATACCCCGCTCACCGCCGCGCAAGCACCGAACCGGGAGGAACCCCACGGGGGACTGCTTCCGGCTGCTCGCCGACGAGGGTGCGCAGCAGTTCGGCCAGGCCGTGCGGAGCGCGCCCAGCGAGCCGCGCACTGGTGCGGACCCGGGCCGCGCAGTCGTAGCGCAGCCGGAACCCGGCAACGCCGAGCCTGTCCCACAGGTCGTGGTCCTCCCCGGTGCTGAGCGCGTGGAAGCCACCGACCGCGGCGTAGGCGTCGGCCCGGACTCCGAGGTTGGCCCCGTAGACGTTGCCGTGCCCCTCCGGACGACGCGCTCGGTCCAGGACCCGTTGGTAGCGCAGCGTCGCCACCGATGCGACGGGAAAAGGGGAAGCGAACTCAGCCGTGCCCGCCACGGCGTGCGAGCCCTCGTCGGCCAGCCGCAGGTGCTCCCGCGCCCAGCTCCGCCCGACCGCGGAGTCCGCGTCGGTGTTGAGGAGCAGGGTGGTCGACGGTGCGTGGGTACGCAACCTCCACCGGGCGGCCCGGCACCCCAGGGCGCGCACCTCGCCGATGCTCAACGGGGCGTCGTTGACCGTGATCACGCCCGCCTGCCATCCGCCGAAGGCCGCCCGCGCGAGCCGGACGGTCTCGTCGGTGCAGCGGTCGGCCACCACGCAGACCACGCGCTCGACGCGCGGTGGCACGCCGCGCAGTGCCGCTGACATCGCGTGCAGGCAGGCGCCGATCAGCCCCGCTTCGTCGCGCGCGGGGATCACCACCCCGATCGCCGTGATCAACCTCGCCTCAGCACGTGCACGACGAAGTCCTTGTCGAGGTGCTCGATCAGGAGCTCCAGGTCCGGGTGCGTGACCAGGTGGTGGTGGGCGGCGAGGCCGTCGCGAGGGGCTTCCGCGGCCCACGGCAGCCAGTGTGCCGCGAGCAGGTGTCCTCCCGGTCGCAGCGCTGCGACCGATCGCCGCACGGTCTCGGCCAGATCACCGTCGTCGAGGTAGTAGAGGATCTCGCTGTACACCAGCAGATCCACGCCTTCCGCGGGCAGCGACTCCGGTAGCGCGCCCGTACGAACGTCCACATGGGACGATCCGGAGTTCGCGGTGCGGGCGCGTCGCACGGCCTGGGGCACCGGGTCGAAGGCGAGCATGCGATCGCAGCGCCGCGCCAGCTCGCGGGTGAGGATGCCGGTGCCGCACGCCGGTTCCACCGCGAAGCCGTAGCGCTGCCTCGGCAGGGCGGCGAGCATGACCGCCCGCTTGCGGCGCTCGTACCAGCTCGACTCGACCTGCCAGGGGTCGTCTGCGCTGTCGTAGATCTCGGCGAAGCGGCTCGGTGGCGCGGATCGGCGGGGCGGCTCGCGGAAGAAGACCTCCGCGTCGCGGTCGAAGTGCGCCAGCACGTCCGATGGCAGGATCGGCGGCTCATCTCTGGGGCCGGGGGTGAGCTGGGAGGTGAAGCGCGAGATGGCCGCGGCCTTGTGCGCGCGCTCCGTCTCGGTGAGGTGGTGGGCAAAGGCGCGGGACCACGGTATTCCCGGGTCCTGCGGGGAGATCCAGTGCCACATCCAGATGGGATAGGACCAGCAGTGCGTGGTGAGCGGTGCGGCGCGCAGCGCCGCCCGGCCCGCCTCCTGGTGGTCGGGGTGCGGGTCCTCCGGCCAGGGGAACAGGCAGAGACCGGTCCCGGCCGCCAACTCCGACAGCGCCTGCTCCAGCTCGGTGGAGTGCCGACGCAGACCCGAGTCCGGCAGACCGAGCCAGATGGGGTCGACGTCGTGGAGTCCTTGGCGGCGAAGGGAATCCGTGAGTTCCCCGCGCCGCACCCGCCCCAGTGCCAGCCGCTCGTCCCGGTCCGCGGCGGGGAAGGCCGCCTCTCCGTCGGTGGCCACGACGAGGGTCACCGAGCACCCGTCGGCGTGCAGGCGTTGCAGAAGTCCGGCCGCGCCAAGCGTTTCGTCGTCAGGATGCGCCGCGACGACGAGGACCTCCGAGGCGTCGACAGCAGGGAACGGCCGCAGGGTCGGGTCGGCCAGTGCACGGGACCACAGCTCCTCGGCGATCGCCCTGCTCATCGGATGCCCTCGCCGGCCAGCACCCGGGTTCCCAAAGCGGCGAGAGCGCGTTCGGCGTGGTGCTGGCGGATGTAGACCTGGAGGTCGGCCAGCCGTCGCGCGAAGTCCCGGTCCCGGCACATCAAGCTCGGCCCGGTGATCTTGGGTGCCCTTTCGAGGACCTCGCAGGCCGTGCGTTCGACGGCGGCCCGGCAGGTGTCGACGAGAACCGCGACGTCCGCTCGCGGAGCCTCGTCGATGACCGAGGCACAGCGCAGCAACAGCGCCTCGCTCGCGCGGATCGAGGTCTGCACGGCACCAAGGTGGGCCAACTGGTGCTCGTCGACGTTGTCGCGTGCACGCAGATGAGCCAGGACGGAGTCCAGGATTCCGGCACAGCCGCCGAGCCACACCGCGGCCACACCCGCTCCACCGTGCGCGAAACCCGGCCGCGAAACGTACCAACCGGGCTCGCCCACGATCGAGCCCTCATCGACACCGGCGCCGTCGAAGACCGCGTCGCCGCTGTCGGAAGCGTCCATGCCGATCGCCTGCCACACCAGGGGACGCCGTCGCACCGCCGTTTGGCGCAGGTCCACTTCCAGCAGCACGTCACCAGCGGCGACCAGCGCCCGGTCCAGCACCGTCAGCCCGGAGCAGAAACGCACGGTGCCGCCCAACCCCTTGTCTGTCAGCGTGGCGCCGGTTCCCTCCGACTTCGCCGCCCACACCCCGTACAGCGCGTCCGGCACCGGAGCGCGACCGGCTTCGGCGAGGATCGCGACCGCGTCCACGTGTCCCTCCCCGAGCCTCGCCAGCGTCAGATCCCGTCGGCCCCACGCGGCGAGCGCCGCCCAACGGTGCGCGGTCTGCCCGCCACCGGGGAGCGGGAGAGCGAGCTCGCCGCAACGGAGCAACTCCCGCACGGCGGCGGCGACCGATTCCGCACTCCGTTCCTTCGGACTCGGTGCGGGCGAGGAGTCGTGCAGGAGTCCGGTCACGTGCGACCTCTCATCAGGCGGCGGCGGCCACCATCACCGCCGGGTGCGCGGACGTGGAATTGCCCCGCGACCTGCTGGTGAAACCTCGGCCGAGATCGCTCTGCGAAGGACAGTGACTGAGGACGGTGGGCCCGGCGGGGAAGGTCGCCGCCGGGCCCACCGCAGTCAGTGCCCCGGGCGGGCGTGACACCCGCGCGAGGCGCTCCTGGACGCCGAGTCAGTCGTCATCGCCGTCGTCGCCGATGCCGACACCGATTCCGATGCCCAGCCCGATGCGCAATCCCAGGCCGATCCCGACACCGATTCCGATGCCGTGGGAGGGCCGCCGGTGCCAGCGGTCGCGCACCCACCGGTCGTGGACCCAGCGGCCGTCGCGGAGCAGGCGCGCATCCTGGGTTCCGGAAGTCGTCGTGCCCTGGGAGTGCGCGCCGACGGAACTCGTCTGGGGCGCGGTGCCGGCGTTGCCGGTTCCCGCGACGAAGGGCAGCAACACGGCCGTTGAAAGAGCGACCACGAGACCGCGTCCTGCCATGCGAACGGTTTTCACCACGTTCTCCTTCTCCAGTCACATAACCCGGATTCTTGATCGCATCCGGTGAGGATGTCGAACAGGAACGAAGTACCCGTCGTTACCGGCTTCAAAGGGGTTGGGCGTCAGTCAATGGGTTGTACCGGTTCGTGGAAGCGGTTTGTGCGACTGACGGCGTCTTGTTCACGTCAAACCTCCTCGGCCGAAGCCGCTGTGTGATCGAGGAGGTCTGCCTGCACACTCCTTCGGCCGCATCGGGGCATCTGCCTGACGCCGGGGCGCTGGCTTCGTCACTCGTGCGACACACGGCGGCTCTGTCCAGTTCGAGTGATTTGTTTTTTCTTGCGCTTGGACAACCAAAAGGTGGCTACAGCTACCGGCGTCGAGATTCGGCCGGGGTGGAGGTTCGGATGTGCAGCACGGTAGGTGTTCGAGGCAAGGCGTCCTTGAACGGCGAGGCCGTCCATGCCATCGCCGAGTTGGAATTCGCGCTCGCCGCCGTTGGACCGGAGGCGTTGACGCAGCGCCTGTTCGCGGCCC
Source organism: Allokutzneria sp. NRRL B-24872 (assembly GCF_002155965.1). Classification (GTDB taxonomy): domain Bacteria; phylum Actinomycetota; class Actinomycetes; order Mycobacteriales; family Pseudonocardiaceae; genus Allokutzneria. The sequence goes on along the minus strand of NZ_MUMH01000098.1, from coordinate 27,875 downwards.
GGTCTGCGCTGCGCACGTGCGCCGACGCCGCCGAGGAGCTGTTCGAGTGCCGATACACCACTGCGGTCGGCGACCTGGTCAACCTCACACGAACTGCTCAGCGGCTGGTCGAGGTCTCCGTGCACGAACTTCTGGTGAGCCGCACGCCCACCGTCGCATCTCCTGAGGCCACGCACCGCTGGGACACGCAGACGGTGCTTCGCCGTATCTCAGTTCCGTTGCTGCGCCTGGGAAACATCCTGTGGGCAACTACCGACAGCCCTCGCATCCACTTCGTCAGCGAACAGCTCCAGAGAGTCGCGGGACAAGCCCTCGCGCTCACGATCAGGACACGGTGATCCACCGCGCCGAGGAGGCGACATGAACAGCACGATTCGCACGGCCCTGACGACACTGCTCACGGTCACGATCACCGCAGTGCTCTCCGCGCCCGCCCACGGGCAGGAGATCGCCGTTGACGCGGCGATGGGCTCGCAGGTCGCCAAGCACGAGGGCGTGTCGCCGCAACGACCACGCACCCACGAGGACGTACCGCTCGATCCTCGAACCGGAGCTTCGGTCGCGGGGATCGACGTCAGCGGCCACCAGGGCAACGTGAACTGGCAAGCCCAGTGGAACGCGGGCAAGCGGTTCGCCTACGTCAAGGCCACCGAGGGCACCACGTTCAAGAACCCGTACTTCGCCCAGCAGTACAACGGTTCCTACAACATCGGCATGGTCCGCGGTTCGTACCACTTCGCGCTGCCGAACAAGTCCAGCGGCGCCGTCCAGGCGAACTTCTTCGTCAGCAACGGCGGTGGGTGGTCCCGGGACGGCAAGACCCTGCCCGGAGCGCTGGACATCGAGTACAACCCCTACGGCGCGACCTGCTACGGCCTCAGTCCGGCCGCGATGGTGTCCTGGATCAAGGACTTCTCCGACACCTACCACGCACGCACGGGCCGGTACCCGGCGATCTACACGAGCACCAACTGGTGGTCGAAGTGCACGGGCAACGGTGGCGACTTCAGCAGGACCAACCCGTTGTGGGTGGCGCGCTACAACAGCGCGGTCGGCCCGCTGCCGCACGCGTGGTCGGTGCACACGATCTGGCAGTACTCCGAGAAGCCGATCGACCAGAACGCCTTCAACGGCTCATACCAGCGACTCCAGGTTCTGGCGCGGGGCTGAGAGAACAGGAGGCTGATGATCGTGACGTCTTGTTCGTAGCAGGAGGCGATGCGGCGGATGAGTGTCGAGTACGGCACGAACAAACCCACCGCGAACTTCACCAATCCCTGTGCGCACGGCAGGATCAACAGCACCGTCAACGTCAGCGACACGGGTGAGCTCCCGGCCTTGCCAACGGCCGACCGGCGACGATGCCCCTGAGCCATACGCAGGTCAGCCGATGTCGCGGCGGCGGAACAGCAGCGCGGCTGCGGCGGCGAGCAGGACGGACCCGGCGGCGAGGGCGAGCAGACCGGAAAGGACGGCCCAGCTCCACCCGGCCTCCAGCGGTTGGGCCCCGAAGGCCCAGTGGAACGGGCTGAGGAAGCCGAGCAGGTCGGAGCCGACCAACGGGGCGAGCCCGCTGAGCAGGAAGCCGCCCAGCGCGACGCCCGTCCCCACGCCGACGGCCAGGCCGCGTGAACCGCTGGCCGCACCGATCGTCAGGGTGAGCAGCCCGTGGAAGGCGCCCAGCAGGGCCAGCGCCACGGTTCCCGCGAGCAGCCGCGCGAGGGGGATGTCCAGCCCTGTCGGCTCGCGCAGCGCGATCAGGACCGCCCCGACCGCGGCGGCGAGCACCGCCACCTCCGTGACGATGGCGAGCGCGTGCGCGGTGATGATCTGCGCGCGCCGCACCGGGGCCGCCAGGGTCACGGCGAGCACGCCATCGCGTTCGAGGGCGCAGGGCAGTGCTCCGGCGCCGATGGCGGAGATCATGACCAGCAGCGGCGCGATCTTGGTGAAGACCTGGGAGGAGACGTAGCCGGCGGGGGTGACCATGTCGGCGCCGAAGAACGCGGTGATCTCCGGGGGAAGCACGGCGGTGAGCGCGCCGAGCTGCTCGCGCAGCGAGGGGTACATGGCCAGGGCCAGCGCGCACATCCCGATCGCCCCGACGGTCAGGCCGATCAGTGTGGAGCGCCGCTCGCCGAGGGCGCGCCGGAACAACTCCGCGGTCGCGTTCACCGGGCCACCTCCGTCGCGGTTCCGTAGTAGCGCAGGAACACGTCCTCCAGCTCGGTCTCCGGTGTTCGGAGTGTCAGCACCCGTTGTGCGCCAAGGGTTGCGACCACGTCGGTGACGGCGCCCTCGACAGCGAACCGGACGAGGGCGCCGTCGTGCTCGACGTGCGAGACCGCGGGCAGCGACGGGCACTGCCGCAGGAAGGACGCGGCCTCGGTGTCGTCGGCGAAGGTGACCTCGAAACGGTGGACCGCCTTGCCCAGCAGCACATCGGTGCGCTCGCACGCGACCAGGCGGCCGGAGCGCATGATGGCGACGCGGTCGGCGACGCGCTCGACCTCCGGCAGGGTGTGCGAGGACAGCAGGATTCCGGAGCCGCGGGAGCGCAGCTCGTCCACGATGGCGTGGAACTCCTTCTGCACCAGCGGGTCCAGGCCGCTGATCGGCTCGTCCAGCACGGCCAAGCGCGGGGAGTGGGCGAGCGCGGCGATGATGCCGACCTTGCGCTTGTTCCCCGATGACAGTGTCCGAAGGGGACGGTCCAGGTCAGCGCCAAGTCGTTCGGCGAGCTCGCGCGCCCTGGCCCGGTGGGCTTCGGCGGCGGTGGAGCGCAGCCGTCGCAGGTGCTCCAGATTGGCCCAGCCGGTGAGCCGGGGGTGCAGGGCGAACTCCGCGGGCAGGAAACCGACGTCGTGGTGGGCCAGCGGGGCCTGGGCCCACGCGTCGTGCCCGAGCACGGTCGCCGCGCCGGAGCTCGGGCGGGCGAGGCCGAGCAGCATGCGGATGGTCGTGGTCTTGCCCGCGCCGTTGGGGCCGAGGAACCCCAGCACCTCGCCCGGGCTGACGTCGAGGTCCAGCTCGTCCACCGCGGTGAGCGCGCCGAAGCGCTTCGTCAGCGCGTGCGTCCGTACCAGGGGAGAGGTCATGGCATGCTCCGCCTTCTTCCGTCACTCCGGTTCCTCCGAGCGGAGGGACCGCGCCGACCAGGCTTCCCGGCACACCGCTGTCAACGGTGCACCACCGGGCGCGGGCGGGCAATCGGGAATCACCCGATCGCTGCTTTGCGAATCGGTAACGGGGCAACCGGGTCTTGGCCCGGTGATCGGTTGTGGTGCATGGTTGTCGTCGGTGCGCCGGGAAGCCTGGTCGGCACGGCTCGCTCCAACCGGAGTGAGTCGGAGAGAACTGACAAAGGCACGCCCATGGCCACCACTGATCCCGCTGTCGTCGAGACAGCCCTCGGGCCGACCGTGATCGCGGCGGTCGAGCAGCACGAGCCCATCCCGCTGCTGGCCGATCCGTTCGCTCGGCACATGCTGCCCCGCTCGGGGCGCTTCCTGGTCAGGCTCAGCCGATGGTCGTTGCTGCGGCGCGCGCTGGTTCGCGCCTCCGAACGCCGTGCGCCAGGTATCTGGGCAAATGTTCTGTGCCGCAAGCGTTTTATCGGCGACGTCCTGGCGCGCGCGGGCGGCGAGGGCGTGGAGTCGGTGGTGGTGCTCGGCGCGGGCTTGGACACGCTCGTGCTGCGGGCGGCCCTCCCGCCGGGAGTGCGGGTCTACGAGGTCGACCTCCCGGAAATCGTGCACCGCAAAAGGGCTCTCCTCGTCTCGGTTCCCGGTCCGGCGACCTCTCACTCCACGCTCGTCCCGGCCGACTTGCACGCCGAGAACCTGGCCGATGTTCTTGCCGCGCATGAATATCGGGCGGATACGCGGACGGTGTTCGTGTGGGAGGCCGTCACCCAATACCTGAACGAGGGTGCGGTGCGCGCGACGTTGGAGTGCCTGCGCTCGGCTCCTTCGGGGAGCCATCTGGTGTTCACCTACGTGCGCAGAGACTTCCTCGACGGCGAACGGCTCTACGGGGCGGAGAGGTTGCATCGCCGCCTCTGTGGCCAGAAAGGCTTGTGGCGCTTCGGGTTGCGGCCCAAGAACGTGCGGAGCCTGCTGGCTGGGTACGGCTGGCGCGAGGTCGAGCAGATGGGTGCCGAGCAGTTCCATGAGCGCTACCTGCGGCCGACTGGTCGCAAGCTGACAGTGTCCGAAGTGGAGCGTTCGGTCCACGCGACCCGCTGACCCGCCACGTCCAGCAGATCGGAACCGGCCATGAGGGTCGTCGATGTCGAGATCCTGAGTTCCACCTACCGCAGAACAGTCGAACCCGCCGTGTCCGGTATGGACGAGTCCACCACGCAGAAGATCCTGATCGAGCTGCTGCGCCTGGTGTTCGGGCGGGCGTTGTCGCACTGGCCGGAGCTGTTGTTCCCGGACGAGCCGATCTCCGGGATGGACCCGGTGAACGCGCGCCGGGTGAAGGACACCATCCGGGGGTTGCGCGCGCAGAGGAGGACGATTTTCCTGACCACGCACGACATGGCGACCGCATCGCCGCACTGGCGATTCCCGGCCGAGCACAAGCTCAGCCGCCGCCGTTTCAGCGATCAGGTCGGCAGGTTGCTCGGGGGCGAGGTCACCGAGACCGAGACCTCCTCGCGGACGGCTCGGGCCGGGCTGCAGATGCTGACCGGCGGGCTTGTCACCGACGACCGTTGGCTGTCCGCGTTCACCGCCGTCGCCGAGGCAGGAGAGATCCGATGAGGGCGCTGTTGGTCACCCACGGCACGCGCGGTGACGTGCAGCCGTTCCTGGCGCTCGCGGTGGCGCTTCGCTCGACCGGGCACGACGCTCTCCTGGCCGCCCCGGGTTCCTTCGCCGCGCAGGCGCGGGGCAACGGCGTGGAGTTCGCAGCACTGGACGAGGGACCGAACCGGTTGATGGACGATCCGGTGGTGCGGGAGTCCGTCGGCAACGGGTATCGAGGGTTGCGGGGCAAGATCAGCGCTGTGCGCACCGCGCGGCGGATCAAGCCGTTGATGGCCGATGTGTTGCGCGATCTGGCATCCGTCGCCCGCGACAGCGCGCAGGTGGACGTCGTCGTGCACTCGCCGACGCTGCCCGCGCACTCCGTCGCGGAGATGCTCGGCGTGCCCGCGGTGCTCGCGACGTTGCAGCCAGGGTGGGTTCCGAGTTCGCTGTTCCCGTGCCCGATGGTCCCGCTGCCCCGGCTGCCGAGAGCGTTCAACCGCGCCACGTACCTGGCGGTGTCGGCGGCGCTGCGCGCCCAAGCCGGAGTGGCGAACACCTGGCGCGCCAACGAACTCGGCTTGCCGGCGCGACGCGGTGTCCAGGACCTGCTGCACGAAGCCAACGGAGCGCATCGCCTGGTGCTGCAGGCTTTCAGCCCGCACCTGGCCCAAGTCGACCCGCTGTGGCCGGAGCAGGTGCGCACGACAGGGTTCTGGTTCCTGCCAGCGGCAGGGACGTGGTCCCCTTCGCCGCGGCTGGCCGCGTTCCTCGACAGCGGGCCGCCGCCGGTCTACATCGGCTTCGGCAGCATGGTCGGGCCGCGCACCGGCAGGACCGGTGCGATCGTCGTGGAGGCCGTGCGCCGCGCGGGTGTTCGCGCAGTCCTGGCGACCGGCTGGGGCGGGCTCGGCGAGACCGACTCCTCCGACGAGGTCCTGGTGATCGACGAAGCACCCCACGACCGGCTCTTCCCCCGCACGTCCGCGATCGTGCACCACGGCGGAGGTGGCACCACGGCCGCCGCCTTGGCCGCAGGGCGGCCTCAGGTCGTGTGCCCGTTCGTCGCCGACCAACCCCACTGGGCCCAGCGCGTGCACGAGGTCGGAGTCGCACCCGCGCCCGTGCGGCAGCAGAAGCTCACCGCCGAGTGACTCGCCGCCGCCATCAGTGAAGCGGTGTCCAGTACCGCGATGGCGGCCAGAGCCGCCGACCTCGCCGAGCGGGTCCGCGCGGAGAACGGCGTCATGACCGCTGTGCGGTCCCTGGAAAGTCACGTGAGCTGACAGGAGAGCACCTCGGGTCCGTGCGCGCCGACGACGGTGGCGGAGAGGTCGGCCGACGCGGCGCTGCATGGATTTTTCAACCACGCTTGAATGCGCCCGGGAGTTCTTCAGTCCGCTCCGGCGCAGGTCGCGAACGTTGTAGGGTCGCTCGGGCGATGACGTGCTGACGGCGTGCGTTCCCGTGGCCACGGGACTGGGTTCGAGGAAGATGAGGTTCGCTCGTGCAACCGGAAACGGCTCCCGTGTCGCCGGCGGCCAGGCGGCGGCCCGTGGCCATCAGCCTGCTCGCCTGCCTGCTGCTCGCCTCGTGCACGAGTCTCGTCCAGGGCAGTGCGACGTCCGTCCCGGGCAGTGTCTCAGCCACTCCGCCCGGCACCTCCTCCGCCCGGCCGTCCTCGGCTCGACCCTCGGCGCAGCCCGGAACACCGGGCGAGCGAATCGATCCCTGCCTGGTGGCCAGCAGGGTCCAGGGCAAGCTCAAGTTGACCAAAGAGGGGCAGAAGGAGGACCCGCAGCTGAGCACCTGCCAGTTCAGCGGGCCGTCGATATCGCAACAGGACACCAGGCCGGCCTACGTGGTCATCCTCGGCGTCGCCTACGACGGCGGGGTTTCCTCCGTGCAGGCCAAGCAAGGGCAGGTGTTCAGGGAAATGGACATCAACGGCAGGAAGATGAACATGCTGGCCCCGGTCGGCGAGAGCAAGGCCTGTCGCATCTCGCTCGACCTGAGTTCCACCAGCCGGTGGATCGTCCACCTGCTGGGCACGGTCGGCAACACCCTGGAGAAGGACTACATGTGCCCCGACGCCGGGCTCATCGCTGAAGCGATCGAACCGGAGCTGCCGCCGGTCCTGCGGTAGAGCGGTGGGTAGTGCGGCCACTCGGCGCGGTCGTCGCGGTCTACTCCCCGTCCTTGGCCGTGGCGTTGAGGTCGGCGAGGAGTTCGGCTTGCCCCTCAAGGACTCCGCCGAGGATGCGCCGGGCGACCGCGAGCAGTTCCGCCACCTCGGGGCTGGTCAGGGCGTAGTGGACCGTCGAGCCGGTCTTGCGGTTGGTGACGAGGCCGGTTCGCCGCAGCACGGCCAACTGCTGTGACAGGTTCGCGGGCTCGACACCGACCTGCGGCAGCATCTCGGCGACGGAGTGCTCGCGCTGGCTGAGCAGTTCGAGCACGCGGATGCGCACCGGGTGCCCCAACGTCTTGAAGAACTCCGCCTTGAGCAGGTAGAGCGGCTGGCGCGTCGGTGTGGACACCCCGTCCTCGGCGGTAGCCGTCCGCCGGAGTCGCGACCCTGTCATGCCCCCATCTTCCCCTGTCGAGCCCGCTGCCGTGGGCGCGGAGGTCGCACGCGGCCCGATGTGACCGACCTCATTGAGTTGCAGAGTTGCAGATTTTCGCAATTGAGCAGAATGATGGCCGGGCGGTCGGCGGTCGGCGGTCAGGGAGGCTCTGGTGGGGAAATCCGGTCACACCGGTGCGGGCGGGTGGGCGCGCGGCCTCGTCCGTTTGCTGCCAACGCGAGCCGACTGGGCACCGGCCCGGCCTCGTGACCTGCTGGCCGGTGTCACCGTCGCGGTGATCGCGCTCCCGTTGGCGTTGGGGTTCGGCGCCTCCTCGGGTCTGGGCGCGGCAGCGGGGTTGGTGACCGCGGTCGTCGCGGGCGCGGTCGCGGCGCTGTTCGGCGGCTCGAACCTGCAGGTGTCCGGACCCACCGGCGCGATGACCGTGGTCCTGGTGCCGATCGCGCACGCCCACGGGGTCGACGGCGTTCTCACCGTCGGGCTGCTCGCGGGAGTGCTCCTGCTGGCCCTGGCAGGGGTGGGCGCGGGTCGGTACGCACGCCTGGTGCCCGCACCGGTCATCGAGGGCTTCACCTTGGGCATCGCCGGAGTGATCGCTCTGCAGCAGGTGCCCGCCGCGCTCGGCACGCCCCCCGCCCCCTCGGAACACGTGCCGGTGGTCGCCGCCCGCGCGGTCGCGGACTTCCTGGCCCAGCCCGTGTGGACCGCGCTGTTGCTGGCTTCCGGAGTGGCGGTGGTGATGCTTCTCGGTGCGCGGTGGCGGCCCGCCATCCCGTTCTCGCTGCTCGCGGTGGCCGCCGCCACCGCCGCCGCGGAGGTGTGGTCGCTGCCGGTCGAGCGGATCGGCGCGCTGCCCGCAGGACTGCCCGCTCCGGACCTCGGCTTCCTGCGGCTGGACGAGCTGGGCGCGCTCGTGCCGGCCGCAGTCGCCGTGACGGCCTTGGCCGCCTTGGAAAGCCTGCTCTCGGCAACGGTCGCCGACGCGATGGCCGGCGACCAGAAGCACGATCCCGACCGGGAGCTGTTCGGCCAAGGACTGGCGAATCTGATCACGCCGATGTTCGGGGGCGTCCCCGCCACCGCGGCCATCGCGCGCACTGCGGTCAACGTTCGATCCGGCGCCCGTTCCCGGTTGGCGGCGCTCGCTCACGCCCTCGTGCTGGCGGCCATCGCGGTCGCCGCCGCGCCGTTGGTGGCGCGAATCCCGCTGGCCGCGCTCGCGGGCGTCCTGCTGGCCACGGCCATCCGCATGGTCGCGGTCAGATCCGTGCGCGCGGTGGTGCGCGCCGGTCGCGGAGACGCTCTCGTGCTCGTGGTCACCGCCGTCGCCACGCTCGCCCTGGACCTGGTCGCCGCGGTCATCATCGGCGTCGTGGTCGCGGGCGGACTCGCACTGCGCGATGTCGCCCGGTGCTCCGGCGTGGAGAAGCTCACCGTCGGCCTCGCCCAGTACGTCGTGGCCTACCGGTTCGACGGGCCATTGCTGTTCACCGCGGCCCACCGCCTTGTGCACCGGGTCAGCGACGCCTGTGACGCACGCGTGGTGATCCTCAAAATGTCCGGTGTCAGCGCGGTGGACGCCACCGGTGCGCTGGCTCTGCGCGATGCCATCGAAGTCCTTGAGAGCAAAGGAAAACTGGTGCTCGTCTCCGGCGTCCGCCCTGACCACGAACGCGCTCTGGAGGCCGTGGACGCGCTGGCCGGCCTCCGGGAACGCGGACACCTCCACCCCCGTACGGACGAAGCCGTCGCCTGTGCCGTCGCACACCTGAGCACCGGAGAACAACGGACATGAGCGAGTTCAGCGCAACAGTGCGCGATCAGATCGCTGAGCGGCTGACGGCGCTGTCGGCTGCCCGAGCGGCCGGGCACGACTACGAGGTCCACCTGCACGGAGCACGTGTCCGCGACCTGCTCGATCTGGCCGTCCGCAACGATGTCGACGTCACCGGCTGGGTGGACCCCGCCGTGCTCGACGCCGCGACTCTCGACGGATGAGGGAGGACGTTCCATGACCACACACCGCAAGACCGTCGCTCTCGTCGTCCCCGAAGGGAGCACCGCGGATGCCACTCAGCGCCTGGTGACTGTCATCGAGAACATCGCAGAGCTGTCGTGCCACGTCATCCCGTTCGGGGCCGACCTGCACGCCACCCTCGCTGGTGCCGCTGTGGTTCTCGTGGTCAACGCACGGCCGCACCACGTGCGCGCGGTGCGTGATCTGGTGGAGGTTCCCGTCCTCACCGAGCAGGACACCCTCGCGGCCGCGCTCACGGCCAACGTGCTCACGCTCCTCCTCCAGCAGGGGCGCGCTCCGCAGACCGGCCGGGTCGTCGTCGCGGGAGCGGATCAGCTGCCGATCCTGTGTCCCGTGCTGACAGCCGCCGGGATCGCCGACATCACCGCGTGGAACCGCGACGACGCCATGGGTTTCCCCCTGCGGCGAATCGCCGTGAACGCGCACGTGATCGTCGATCTGCTCGATCCGCGCGCCGACGACGTCCCCCCTGAACCCGCTGTGATCACCTCCGCGACCGGGCGCGAGGAGCTGCTTGCGTTGCCCGGACTGCTCCGGGCGCTCAGCGAGGTGCCCGGGGCGAGAGTGGACGTCCCGGTCCACCACGCCTGCGCGCTCGCGCTCGTCATGGCCACCCCGCCGGAGCTGTACCTGCCCGCTGGACCCGATGTCAGGTTGGCCGAACGAGTGGCCGCCGCGGCGAGCTGGGTTCTGCGCCGGAGAACTGGACACCCCTGCTGACCGTTCCTGCCGTCACCGGAGGGTTGCTCTGCTGTCACGGCGGTCCAGTCAACGGTGCTGTCGGCGAAGCTGAACGGGAAGACGTGGAGCAGGTGCACCAAGCTGGTCAGTCCCGCAGCAGTTGAGAGCGCGTCCCCGGCTCGGATCATTCGGCGCCTGGGAAAGACGATCCCGAACAGGTTCACGACGAGCGCTAGTGCCAACGCGATGTCCACGAGCACGACGACCCCTCGCGCGGCGCTGGTCAGCACGGGCACGGCCTGCCACCCAGGGGACACGTAGATCAGTACGAGAAGGACCACGTCGAACAGAGCGCCGGACACAAGTCCACCGCGGCGTGTGAACTGCTTCGTAGTCACCACGGGAACCCCCGGCCCCAGCACGGCCAGTTCGGGCCGTTCCAAGAACCGAGCTTGTGCTGGGCGGGGGCGAGTTCCTGGACGTGTTCACCACGGCCGGAGGACGCCCACGTCGGCAGACCTGGACCGTTCGGGTCGGCGCCGCGAGCGAAGTTGGCCCAGTAGCGCATCGTCGCCGAGGAGAGCGCGCGCTGTTCGGGTGTCGTTGCGCGGTGCTGGGGGATGGTCAGCAGACGCGACATCATGCGCGCCCAGAACAGGGACGGGAACAGCATTGCCGCGCAGGTGCGCTACCCGCCGGATGGCTACTGGGGCCCTGAGCGCCGGTGGGGCATCGACGTCGACGGCGCGGTGGTGACCGTGACCGGCGAGTTCCGCGATGACTCCGAGTCCGAGATGGTGCACCGGCTGGCCGATGTCGTCCCTGGCGGGGCTGTGGTGTGGACACGGGAGCGCGGGAGTCAGTGCCGCAGCGTCGCCGTTCGGCGCTTGTACTCGTCCTCGTCGATCTCGCCCCTGGCCAGCCGCTCAGCCAGGATGCGCTCCGCCTCGGTGAGCCGGTGCCGGGTGAACCGGGGGTGGCGCAGCACAGTCAGAATGACCGTGAGCAGTCCGCCCCAGAACAGCAACATCATGACGATCATGAAGACCATGCCGGACCAGCCCCAGGGGCCGGTGTGCCACGGCGTCACCGTGCACCGCCCTGGGCCGGTACCGTCTCGGCGACGGGCGCCGGCCTGCCAATGGCCAGCAGTGCCTGCCGGGCCTGGCGGGTGGACTGCACCATGCCGTCCTCACCGACGGGCTCCAGCGGGACGATCGTGGCGTCGACTCCGCGAGCCAGCAGCCTGATCGCCTCGGCGAGTGCCCGCACGTCGTTCTCCAGCCGCTCGACGCGCTCCTGGAGCCCGGGTGCTTTCGGGGGTTGGCGTCGCGGCTCGGGTGCGGAGTCGACCAGGAGCCGGATTCCCTTGGGCAGCTGGGCGAGGGCGCGGTTGAGCGTGCCAGGGGCGAGCAGCGAGCGCAGCGCGGTGGTGACCGCGGCGAGGGTGTCGGCAGCTTGGGCCGTGGAGACCCGGGCTGACAGGACGAACTCGGTGACGAAGCCGGTCGCGTCCTGCTTCGAGGGCACCCGGCTCGGGTCCCAGCCCTCGTAGAACACCCCGCGCAGCAGCTCCGGCAGTTGTGCGGCGAGGTTCGCCGTGGTGTCCACGCTCAAGTGGTCCCGGACGGCGTGCATCCAGGCCCGCGTGCAGCGATAGGTCAGGTGTGGATCGTGGGTACCCAGGTGGTCGGAGATCGTGGCGAGCCAGTGGTGCGCCGTGTTCTCCGCGTGGGCGAAGCTGGCCGATCGATGGGTGCTCATGCCGCCTCCTCGTCGTGCTCGGCTGGTGGTTCCAGCGTCGGTGACCTGCTGCCAGCGACCAAGGGCACAAGGACCCTTGGTCGTTGGCGGAGACCACGAAAACCTTGGGAGCGAAAGAAGTCGGCGAGGGAGGCGTGATGGGTCGCATGGTGCGGAGACTGGGGCTGGATCGGAATCCGCTGCGGCGGTTCTCCGATCACGTCGAGAGCGCGGTGGTCGTGCTGCTGGTGCTGTGCGTTCTGGCCGTGGTTCCGTTGGCGTTGGTCGCCGGGTCGGTGGCGCACGAGCGGCTGGGCACCTCGACGGCGGCACACCGGAGCACGGCGGTGCTGGAGCACGACGCGCCGCCGGAAGTCATCACCTCGGAACTGCTCGTCGTGTCCACAGGGGCGAAGGTCCGCGGCCAGTGGACCGCGCCGGACGGAACACCGCGCGAAGGCGAGGTCTTCGCTCCTGCCGGAGCCCGTGCGGGCACGACCGTCCCGGTGTGGCTCGACGCCGCGGGGACGCCGATCCCGCCACCCCTGGAGGGGGCGGCTCTGACGTGGATGTCGGCGCTCGTCACCCTCGGTGTGCTCGTCGTCGCAGGTGGGGCGAGTGGCGTCGTGTACGGAGCGGTGCGCTTGGTCCTCGACCGCGGCCGCGTGACGGCGTGGGGGGCGGACTGGGAGCGCGTGGAGCGCGACTGGATCCACCGCGGCTAGGCATGTCCTGCAAGGAGCCCGCCACCACGGCAGACCCACGTAAACCACTCCCGTGCACCCCATCCGACCGCTCGCCTCAACGCGCTCGGCGGTTGTCTGAGGAACGGGGCACTGGCGAGGTGCGGTGCACGTCCGCTCGTCGATGCAGGAGTCGGTGTCGCGGTGCCCGGCGGCGAGGACGCGGAATAGGCGGTGGAGCTGACCAAGGCCATGCCGGGCGTGGTGGACGTGCAGGACGAGCTGGAGCTCGATGCCGATGAGTGGACGGAGCACGTGAGGTGAACGGGCCGATCGTGGTCGGGTTCGCCTTTGGCTGATCGCAGTCCGGTGGTGGCCTGGGCGGCGCGGGAAGCCGTGCGACGGGGCCGCCCGTTGTCTGGTGCACATCTGCCAGCAGACGCAGTGGCTGAGGGCCTCGCGCATCGACCACGGGACGGAGGCGTTCTCGATCTGCGAGTGCAGGGCGAGCCGGCACTGAGCTCTCCTGGGCGGGGCCGGAGTTCGCGCTGCGGGAAGCCTCGCGTGCAGGGCGGCGGCTCCATGTCGCGCATTGGTGGCTCACGCCGCTGGACCGGCCGGGATGAACCCGAGAAGGAGCTGGTGCGGCGTTCGCGGGATGCTTCGATGGTCGTCGACGTCGTTCGGCACGCCAGCCGCCCGATCGCGGTGGTGGGCCCACATCCGGCGCGCGTTCCCGTTCCTCGTGCGGAGAACGCCACCTCGGCTCGTCGAGCAACCGCCGAAACGCCCTCGGGTCCAGTGAACCCGAGGGCGTTCCCGCGTGCGGTCATCGCGGACCGATGAGGCCGTAGTGCCCGTCGTAGCGGAGGTAGACCAACGTGCCCCGACCGGTGTCCGGGTCGACGAAGAACACGAACGGCTCGTCGCTGAGGTCGAGTCGCTCGACCGCTTGGGCAACGGTCAGCACCGGTGCTGCGTCTGCGTCCAGCACCGTGTCGTCGTGCGCGACCACGGCATCCCGGCCGGTCTCCTGGTCGACGAACAGGTAGAAGTCGTGATCGAGCAGGTCCATGTCGACCCGTGCGTCGAGGACGCTCATCGGCTCCGCCGCGTAGGTTTTGCGGCGCACCAAATCTCGGTCGGCGGGGTCGCGGCGGACTCGCGCGGGACGGTGCTCAGCCCGTTGGTGCGGCGGTTCCGAACGGAGCGAGCCGAGTACCGACAGCCGGTGGTGCAGGACGTCGCGCATTCGGTCGACCGCCTCGCGGAAGGTCGGCGCCGCGACGTGCGCCCGGACGACGCGTCCGCTGATGTGCAGCGCTGCCTTGACGACCGCTGAACGGTCACCCGACTCCGTCGCACGGCTCAGCCGCACTCGGACGCGGTCGACGGGAGCTGGGGCGACACGCGTCAGCCCGGCGAGCCGTTTGCGGGTGTACTCGTCGGTGCCGAGCGGTACCGCGCCCGCCGTGCTCAGTTCCGCCTCGGGAAGCGCGCTGTGGGCAACGGTTCTCATCGGTTCCTCTTTCTGTCCACTGTGGTCGTTACTCTCCAGTCCACCGGTGCCCCCTGTGGGCCGGCCAGGGCCGTTGGTCCCGCCGATCGGGGTCTCGCTGCTCTGAGCGCGAACGTCCGCGCCCACGAGGCTCGAAGGCGGAGGTCGGGGAGAACCGGAGAGCCACGTGAGCGGGACAGTGCTGCGTGAGAGCGACGGGAGCCCCGGCGGCCGCTCGACCGACGGCGCTGGAAGAGAAGCGGTCCGGTTGCGGGGACGACCGACTCCCTCTGTCGATCTCGTTGGGGGCCAAGGCATCGGGCCGAACTCGTCGCCACCGGCAAGGAAGCGCTCCGCCGCGGGTTGCCGGCGCCGAGGCGGGGAGGAAACCGAAGGCCGGTGAGCAGTGGCCGCGTCACGACGTCATCGGCTGAGTTCCTGCCACGCCCGGCGAAGCCGTTCGACGAGTTCGGTCAACACCGACGGGGGGAAGGTGAACGGCAGTCGCAGCCAGTGTTCGTGGCCTCCGGACGGGTCCAGCAACGCTCCGGGTACGACCTCGACCCCGTGCCTGAGCGCGACCTGGGCGAAGGTCCGCGTGTCCGCGCCGATGTCGATCCACAGGGCTGTCCCGCCGTCCGGTGCGTGCCAGGACCACTCCGGCAGCCGGTCCGTGAGCAGTGCGCCGAGCTGGTCGAGCCGGGAGCGGGCGGAGGCGGTGTGCCGGGCCTCGATCTCGGTCAGGCGTGGCAGCAGGCGCGCGGCCAGTGCTTGGTCCAGCAGGGGATTGCCGAGGTCGGCGAGTGCTTTGTACCGGGCGAGGCGGTCTGCGGCGTGTTCGGGAGCGCGCAACCAGCCGATGCGCAGGCCGCCCCACACGGTTTTCGTCAGGGATTCCACGGTGAGCACGGTCGCGTCAGCTCCGGCGTGGGCCGCAAGCGGTGCCGGCCGCTGCGCGGTCCAGGGGTAGGCGTTGTCCTCCACCACGGGAACTGAGTGCTGTGCGGCGAGTTCGGCAACGCGCCTGCGACGGCTGGCGGACATGAGTGTGCCGGTGGGGTTGTGAAAGGTCGGCATGAGGCAGATCAGCGCCGGGCGGTGCTCGCGCAGCACGCGAGCCAACTCGTCGATGCGGATGCCCTCATCGTCCAGTGCCACGCCGAGCAGGCGGGCGCCCTCGGCGCGGAAGATGTCGAAGCAACCCGGCCAGCCGGGGGATTCCACCACCACGTGCGCGCCGCGTGGCACGTACATGCGGGCGATGAGGCCGATCGCCTGGGCCGCGCCGGTGGTGATCAGAACCTGGTCGGCTTCGGTCGGCAGGCCCAACTCCGCGTACCGGGCGGCGACGGCCTCGCGCAGCGCCGGCAGTCCGCGCGGGTGGTACCCGGCCTGCGCCATCAGCTCGGGCAGGTCGTGCCGCGCGACCTCCTCCAGGGCGTGTGCCACCTCCTCGGCGGCGGGCTCGGCGGCGGTGGCCAAGGAGATCATCGGTCCCGCGCCGTCGACCAGCCGCCGGAACAACGCCTTTGCGTGACCGTCCGGAGCGCGACCGGAAGCAGCTGTCGGCGGGAGCGCGCTGACGGTGGTGCCGCTGCCGCGGCGGCTGGTCACCATGCCGATCGCGCGCAGCTCGTCGTAGGCGGCGACGACCGTGGCCCGGCTGACGGCGAGCGCCGCCGCGAGCGAGCGCTCAGCGGGAAGCCGTTGCCCGCAGGCGAGTTCTCCCGTGGTGATCGCGTGGCTCAGCGCGGTGGCGAGCCGACGGTAGAGCGGCCCGGCGGGCCGCGCCCAGTCGCCCAGCGCCTCCAGCAGCGCCGAGGTCGGGTCAAGTCGGTCCACTTCTGGCTCCATTGGCTCGTGCGGGGCCGCCTGCCGGTGGCGAGGCTGAGCGGCATGACTCTTGGTAGCAGCCGACTGCGCGCCCTCTGCGATCTGGACACGGCCTCCGCTCGTGAGGTGGCCGGCAGGCACGAGTACGACGGACGCGTGCAGGACCTCTCCCTCGCCGGAGTCGCCGGTGCGCTCGATGCGCTCGGCGTCGGTCCACCATGCGCGGATCCGCACGACGAGGCCCGGCTGCGGATCGCCGAGGAGGCGGCGCGCGTGCGCTTCGGCGAGCTGGAACTGCATCGCCGGGACCCCATGGTGCACGTCCGGAACCTCGACCTGACCGATTATGCGCGCTCCTACGCCCCGATCGAGCAACGCCTCGCGGCGCGAGAGGAGCACGTCCGGGCGTGGCCCGATGCCGTCAGTGCCGCGATCCAGGCACTCGACGACGTGGCCGCCCCGGTCGCGGCGGCGGCGATCCCGGTGGCGGAGGGCTTGGCGAACTCCTTGGGGCCACAGGACGAACGGGCCCGCGGCGCGCTGTCCCGGCTGCTCTCGCACCTGCACGACGCGGCAGGCAGCGGAAAACAGGATTTCGGCATGGGCGCCACGGGACTGACGCGACTGCTGGCCAGCGCCGAGGGCGTCGACGTGGACCTCGGGCAGCTGGAAGAGCGTGCCGACAGCGAGCGCGGGCGGCTGCGGGAGCTGTTGACCGAGTCCTGCCACCGCATCGACGCGAAGGCCCCGGTCGCCGACACCATGCGGGTGTTGGCGCTGGACCGTCCGGAGCCGCACGAACTCGTCGACGAGGTGCGCGCCCTCGTCGGCGAGGTGATCGAGTGGACCGCCGAGCACGATCTCGTACCTCACCACGACGGGTTGTGCCTGGTGGGTCCGACACCGGAAGCGCAGCCGTTCGCGGTGGCGATGATGATCGCGAACGCGCCGTTCGAGCCCGACGGACCGAGTTGGTTCCGCATCGCGCCGCCCCGTGCGTCCTGGAGCGAACGGCAGCGCGAGGACTGGATGGCGATGTTCAGCCGACCGGGGCTGGCCAACATCGCACTGCACGAGGTGGCCCCCGGCCACTACTCGCACGGCAGGGCGATGCGCAGGGCGCAGGGGGAGGTCCGCAGGACGCTGCGTTCGGAGACCTTCAGCGAAGGCTGGGCGCACTACGTCGAGGAACTGGCGCTGGAGCAAGGATTCCGTGACAGCGACCCGGCGTTCGCCGTCGCGGTGGCCCGTGACGGGTTGCTGCGGGTGACACGGATGGCCTGCGCCATCGGGCTCAACACCGGGACGATGACCACGGCCGACGCGGTCGCCCGCTACGAGTCCGACGTCTTCCTCGCCGGGCACGCCGCGCACGTGGCGGCGCAGCGCGTGGCGATGGACCCCACCACGATCGGCTACACGTGGGGCAAGCTCGCGATCCTCGACGTGCGCGAGCGCGCGAAGTCGTTGTGGGGAAAGGACTTCTCCGTGCAGCGCCTGCACAGGGCGATGCTCGCTCTCGGTTCTCCGCCGCTCGGCCTGCTCCAGGACGTGCTGGCATGATCGAGTCGTTGCTGGCCTTCTCCGGAGCCACCCTCGCACTGGTCGCGCTGCCCGGACCGAACCTCCTCTACATCATCACGCGCAGCGCCGAACAGGGACGACGCGCGGGCTTGCTCTCGGCACTGGGCGTGGAGACGGGCACGCTGGTCCACCTCGCGGTGGCCATCGCCGGATTGGCGAGCGTGATCAGCACGTCGCCACCGTTGTTCACCGCGATCAAGTACGCGGGCGTGGTGTACTTGCTCTACCTGGCGGTGGCCGCGCTGCGCACGGGCGGCGGCGCGCGGGCCCGCGTGCCGTCGGCGCAGCGGATCTTCCTGGACGGAGTCCTGGTGAACGTGCTCAACCCCAAGGTGACGCTGTTCTTCCTGGCCTTCCTGCCGCAGTTCCTCCCGCCGGGTGGGCACGCAGGCGACATGATCGTCTACGGCGTGGTGTTCTTCGTCCTCGCGCTGGCGATGGACGTGGGCTACGCCTTGCTGGGTGCGCGTGTCGCGCCGTGGTTGGGCCGCAGGCGCTGGCACCGCTTCGGCGTTGCGACCGTCTACATAGGACTAGCCGGTTTCGCCGCCGTCATGTGAGTCCGGCGGAGGACACCGGCTCCAGCCCTCGGCCGACCAGTGCGCGCCCTCGCCGCGGATGGCTGGGGCGGGCGCAGGGCCATAGGTCCCGCCGCGCGGTGTCGTTGGAGTCTGGTCGACCGGCGTCCGGGCGCGAAGAGTGGTGGTCAACGGGGGGAAGAGGCGAAGGAGTTCGGTGCCGTGATGCGACCGCGCACGAGTCCGGTTCGAATCTCCGGACGCCCCGACCCCGAGCTGAGCAGGTGGCTCTGGCTGGTCAAGTGGCTGCTGGCCATCCCGCACCTGGTGGTCCTGCTGGTGCTGTGGACGGCGTTCTGGCTGCTGACGGTGGTGGTGTTCTTCGCCGTCCTGATCACCGGGCGATATCCGCGCGGCATCTTCGAGTTCAACCTCGGCGTGCTGCGGTGGACCTGGCGGGTGGCCTTCTACGCCTACTCGGCACTGGGCACCGACCGGTACCCGCCGTTCACCCTCGCCGAGGTACCCGACTACCCCGCGACCCTGGACGTGGCCTACCCCGAGCAGCTCTCCCGCGGCCTGGTGCTGGTCAAGTGGTGGCTGCTCGCCCTGCCGCACTACCTGGTGGTGGCCCTGTTCGTCGGCGGTACCGGAGCGAGCTTCGACGGGACCGCCTCCATCGGCGACACCGGGCTGATCACCGTGCTCGTGTTGATCGGCGCGATCGCGCTGCTGTTCACCGGCGGATTCCCGCGCGGAGTCCTGGACTTCGTCCTCGGCATGGACCGCTGGGTGGCCAGGGTGTTCGTCTACTCGACCTTGATGACCGACCGCTATCCGCCGTTCCGGCTCGACGGTGGGCCCGAGGACGACGAACCCGCTCCGTCCACATCGGACGTTCCGGCTTCTTCGGGATCAGGGCCCAGGACCGGCGCGGTCGTGGTCGGTGCCGTGGTGCTGCTCGCCGGTCTCGGTCTGGCGGCGGTCGGTGGCGCGGCGCTGTGGACCGAGCACAGCCAGCGCGACGCGAGTGGTTACCTCACCGCGCCACCGCGCCACGTCGTCAGTGAAACCGGCGAGCTGGTGCTGGGCAGCGTCGAGTTCCACGGGGTTCCCGGCTGGCTGCTGGGAGAGGTGCGAGTGCGCGTGGAGAGCCCCTCCCCGGTTTTCGTGGGGATCGGGCCGGAGGCTGAGGTCGCCCGGTACCTCGGGCAGCCCCGGCAATCGCCGGCTGGGCAGGGCTTCTGGTCGGTGTCCACCTCCGGGCAGGGACAGCGGGAGTTGTTGTGGGCGGTCCAGGACGGGCGGTGGAACCTGGTGGTGCTCAACGAGGACCCGGGCCGGACCGTCGATGTCGACCTCGCGGTGGCGGCCAAGGTCCCTGACCTGTCCTGGATCGGCGTGGGGCTGCTCGGCTTCGGCTTTGCCACCAGTCTCGGTGGATCGCTGCTCCTGGTGGTCGGCACCAGGAAGCGGGTTGACCCCCTGTCCGGGTCGGTGTCGTCGTGACTCGCGGAAGTTCGCCCGGCAGACAAGGGGAAGCGGCCATGAGCCACCGCGGAACACATCTGGTTCGATCGGTGGTCCTGGCCGGTGTGGCCGTCGCCGCCGTCAACCTCCTGCGAGGCAGATGCCTGCGATGGGGCGCTGCCGACGACGAGGTGAGCTCGGCACTGCCCGGCGACGAACTGACGGCTCACGCGGACCTGAGCGCGACCCGGGCGGTCACGATCGAGACGACCACGGCCGAGGTCTGGCCGTGGATCGCTCAACTCGGCCAGGGCCGCGGCGGTTTCCACAGCTACGACTTCGCGGAGAACCTGCTCGGCTGTGACATCCACAGTGCCAAGCGGATCGTCCAGGAGTGGCAACACGTCGAAGTGGGCGCGAAGGTCAACCTCGCCCCCGAATTCGCGCTGACCGTGGCGGACCTCGACGTGGGTAGGGCGCTGGTCCTGCGCGGCGGTGCCCTGCCGGGTCTCGACAGCGCACCCTATGACTTCACCTGGGCCTTCGTGCTGCGCGAGGGCGCGAACGGAACAACGCGGCTGGTGGTGCGGGAGCGCTGTGCGTACCTGAGCCGGTGGGCGCCGCTGCTGGTTGAGCCGGTCGAACTCGTCAGTTTCGTGATGAGCAGGAAAATGCTGCTCGGCACCAAGGAACGGGCCGAGCGCATGGCCTCCGCGCCACCACCGACCTGAGCACACCGGCGCCGCGCCTCGGAGCCAGGTTCATGGACCTCGCCCGCGATCGCCGATCGAGGACCGTTCTCTGCGAGAGCACGTGGTCCGTGCCTGAAATCCTTGGTGCACAGGGACTGTCCGCCCATGCGATATGCCGCCGGTCGCGGAGCAGTTGCCAACGGTACGGCGCACGGTGCAGCTGGCTGGGATCGCGCACCGCAGGCTTTCGCACGGTGGGGACGTGGTTCGGTCAAGGACGCGATCCAGGTTCCGCCAAGGCGATGTGGAGGGTGAACAGCGGCTGCGATTCACCCCCGTCTCCGCGTACCGCGTGACGCTCTGGGTCTTCTTGCCCCGACGACGTGGGACTACGCCACTCGTGGCGCGCTCGGCGAGCCCGCAGCGGAGCTGTCAGGCTGGCGCCACCGACAGGGATTCTCAGAGGAGTTGGCGCCATGTCCGTCACGGAGATCCCGCTGTCGCCGAGCGCGGGGCTGAGCGGTCTGCGGCTGGATGAGCTGCTCAGAGAGGTGCAGGACCGCCTCGCCGAGATCGTCAAGACGCGCGACCGCGTCCAGGGGTTGATCGACGCGGTGCTCGCGGTGGGGACAGGGCTGGAGCTGGACTCGACGTTGCAGCGGATCGTGCAGGCCGCTGTTGACCTCGTCGACGCGAAGTACGGCGCGCTGGGCGTGCTGGGCAAGCGCGAGGGCCTGTCGGAGTTCGTCTGCGCGGGGCTGCCGAACCTGGGTGATCACCCGGCTTGGGTCGGTTGCCCGGCGAACCACTCGCCGACGGGCGGCTTCCTCACAGCTCCGGTGCGGGTGCGCGAGGAGGTCTTCGGCAACCTGTACATGACCGAGAAACAGGGTGCCGCGGCGTTCGCCGCCGATGACGCCGTGGTGCTGGAGGCACTGGCCGCGGCGGCGGGTGCGGCGATCGAGAACGCCCGGTTGTTCGAGCAGAGCCAGATGCGTCAGCGCTGGTTGGAAGCCTCCTCGGAGATCCGCGCTGAGCTACTGGGTGGTACCTCCACCGACGACGCGCTGCGCCTGGTCGCCCAACGCGCCACTGAGCTCTCCCACGCCGACAGCGTGCTGATGCTGCTCGTCGACGACGGGGGAAGCCTGACGGTGAGGACCACCGCGGGGAAACGTGCGGACCGGCTGCTGGGGTCGATGGTCGCCGCCACCGCCGCGCCGATCGCCGAGGTCTTCCGCTCCGGTGGCACCAGCCTCATCCCGGAGTTGGGCGCCACCGTCGAGGCCGACCCCGGCGAGCACGCCGACCTGCTCGGGCCGGCGCTCGCGGTGCCGCTGCGGACCGCTGCCGGGATCAGCGGTGTGCTGCTGGCCGTGCGGGACAGGGGCGTGCCGCAGTTCGAGCCGGAGCAGGTGCCGGTGCTGGCCTCCTTCGCCGACCAGGCCGCGCTCGCCCTGGAGGCCGCCGAGACCCAGCGGACGCGGCGGTTGCTGGACGTGCTGGCCGACCGGGACCGCATCGCGCACGACATGCACGACCACGTCATCCAGCAGCTCGATTCCTCGGGCATGAGCTTGCAAGGCACGTTGCACCTGATCGCCCAACCGGACGTGCGGGCGAGGGTCCAGAAGGTGGTGCACCAGCTGGATGAGACCGTGCGCGACATCCGAACTTCGATCTTCGACCTGCACAGCGCGGGAGAAGAGAACTCCGACAGCCTGCGCCATCGCCTGCTCAGCGTGGCAGCGGAGGCGTCCGCGGCCGGCGGGCCCGCGCCCTCGGTGCGGATGGCGGGCGCGGTCGACACGCTGGTGCCGCCGGAGATCGCCGAGCACGCCGAGGCGGCGCTCCGGGAGGGGGTCAGCAACGCGGTCCGGCACGCCGGGGCCAGCACGATCGTGGTGACCGCTGAGGCCGCCGCCGATTTCGTGATCGAGGTCGTCGACGACGGCGCGGGAATTCCCGAAGGGGTGGTGCGCAGCGGACTGGCCAACATCGAGCAGCGGGCGCTGCTCTGCGGTGGAACCGCCGTGTGCGCACCGAGACCGGGTGGCGGGACACGGCTCACCTGGCGCGTCCCGTTGTCCTGACCCAGCCGTCCTGGTCTGGTCCGCGACGGCCTCTTCGCGCACGTCCGCACCCGAGTGTTCACAGCGATGGTCACCACCGCTGCCGGGCCGACGCTCACCGCCGGAGACGTTGCCACCACTCGCGTTCACCGCCCTCGTGGCCGCAATCCCGCTCCAGGTCCGCACCGCCGAGGAGCCCCCTGTGGGCGCACCTCGCCCGTCACACCTGGCCGGGGACCGCGCCGGTCCGGGTGAGCACGAAGCGCATGATCCTGTGCCCGAGGTCGGAGGTGGGCTCGAACATCAGCGGGCAGCCCCCGGCGATCACCGCGACCCCGTGTTCGCGGCCGTACGCCGCCGCCGCGGCGGACACGCTGCCGGGACCGAACGCGCGGTGCATCCACACCTGCTCGATGCCCAGCTCGACGCACTCCCGCATGGTGGCCTCGGCGACGTCCGGACGGGTGGCGACGACCACGGCGTCGACACCACCGGGGATCGACTTCAGGTCCCCGAAGCACGGATCGCCCTCGACCTCCTCGGCGTTGGGGTTGACCGCGAACACCTCGTACCCGCGAGCCCGCAACCTGACGTAGACGATGTTGCCGCCGTGATCGCGCGGGTTCCGCGAGACCCCGGTCACCGCGATCCTCTTGTGGGCCAGGAATCGCGCTGCTGCTTCTTGCACACTGGGCATGGCTGTCCTCCTCCGATCCCAGGCAGCCGCTGGCGTGCGGAGCACGCGGTCACCGGGGCCGTGCGGTGTCGGGTTGCGGCTCGTCGCGGTGGGTTTCGCGGTAGACGGCCGCGTCCACCAGGCGTCGCACGACGTCGGCGGTTCCGGCTGATCTCCCGGGCCGCGTCACGTCCGCTCGGGCTTCTTCCGCTGTCCTGAAGGCTTCCCGCTCCTGACTCATGGCACTCACTTCCTCGTCTCCGGTTCAGTCCAGCAGCCGGCCGCGCTCACCGCGCCTGCGGGACGACCCCGACCACCGGTGTCCTTGGTCCCGGTCGGCGACCGCTCAGGGCCTTTGGTCCCGGAGATCGGGGTCGAGCACCTCTGTGCCGCTCGGGCGCTCTGGGCGTTCTGTTGAGGTCTCAGAGCACTACTGCCGCAGAGGGGCAACAGATGACGACACCGGTTCCACACGGATCCCGGGTGCCGGAGGTACTCCACCGGCTCAAGAACGGATTCCCGTTCACCCTGTTCACCGCTCGCCAACAGCTTCGTCTGGAGGACCGCGTCACCGACGACGACTACGTTCTGCGCGCTGAGCTGCCGGGCGTGAACCCGGACGACATCAAGGTCACCGTCAAGGGCGGAGACCTGAGCATCGAGGCTGAACGGACCGACGAGAAGCAGGAGAAGACCTACAGCGAATTCCACTACGGGGCGGTGAAGCGCACCGTCAGCCTGCCACCGAGCGTCAACCCCTCCGCCGTCGAAGCGCGCTACGAGGGCGGAATCCTCGAAGTGAGGATGCCCAGGAGAGACATCGACGAAGAGCACCGGATCCCGGTCAAGAGGATGTAGGCGACCGGTTGCGTTCCCGCGGCCAGTGCCGCAGGGCCCAGCCGCCTGCGGACCTTGGTCCCTGTCACTACCACCGTTGGCGCACAAGGCTTACCAGTGGAGGTGAGTGGTCATGTCTGACACGCGAGCCAGGTCCTGGACCCGTGTTCAGGACTGGGTGAGTCTGATGGCCGGCGCGGTGATCGCGTCGTTTCCGTTGTGGCTGAAGGTCGGTACGGCCGGGAGCTGGGCCATGGTGATCATCGGCGTGGTGATCGGTGGGCTGGCGCTCGGCGCTTTGGCGATGCCGGGCGCCTACATCGACGAGTGGGTGATGGCGGCGGCGGGTGTCGCCATGCTTGTCGCTCCGTGGTTGTTCTCCTACGTGGGGAACAACACCGCCACGTGGACGTCGTGGGTCATCGGTGTCGTGGTGGTCGTCTCCACGCTGACCGCATTGCCGGCGAGCCGTGAAGTGCACCGGCGGCACCACATGGCGTGAGCACCGATCCCGACGACGTGGCGCCGGCGGAGTCCCCCGCCGGCGCCACATCCGTCCGCGGCCTTCGCGGTCGCTCTTCTCGTGGCCACGACCGGCTCGCTGGTGCTGGGGCCTCGCCGCTCCGGTTCTTGCGGGCACCCTCGACGAGTCGGCACGGCGAACGCTCGGCCTCAGCTGGCAGGAGCGGAAGATCCCGCGACGAGCACCGGGCACGGCGCGTGGTGGAGGGCGAAGCGGGCGACGGTGCCGCAGTGGGAGGTCGCGCCGCGCCCCAGGACCAGGACGTCGGAGTCGCTCGCGCGCAGGATCGCGTCGTGCGGGCTCTGCTCGTCCGGGTGCAGCGATGTGCGTGCGGCGGGTGCGTTCTCGGCCAGCCACCTCCTCGCGTGGTCGAGCGCGCCGCCGTGCGGGCGCGCGTGCACGTGGAGCTCGGCGCCGTAGGCGGTGGCGAGCCCGGCGGCCGAGCGCAGCACCGCGGTGTCGTGGTCGCCACCGCTGACCATGGCGGTGATCCGGCCGTGCCGCGCGGCGATCGCCGACCAGAGTCCTCGCACGACGAGGGTGTCGCAGCGGGCGGAGCCCGCGGTGGGCAGCACGAGAGCTCCCAGACCGAAGGCGCGGTGCCGTTCGCCGCGGCAGCCGAGGACGAGCATCCGCGATCCGGCGCTCGCCGCGAGCAGGGCGGGCAGGGGGTTGGGCTCGGGCCGGTTCACAATGCGCAGGTCGCCGTCCGTCGCGGTGGCGTGGCGTCGTGCCCAGGTCAGTGCCACGTCGCCCCAGTAGGAGCCGTCGGTGCCCACGGTGAGGCGGGTGGCGCGCTTGCGGGGCTTGGTGCGCGAGCCGGGTGACCGTACTGCGGTGGTGGCGGACATCGGAGCCTCCGGTGGTCGTCGCCTTTCCAGGCAACGCGCGGGCGAGCGTTGGCGCCAGAGGCGAAAGGCCCTTCCGCCGCGCCAGGAGGTGTCTACTGTGGATCAAAGTGATCGATGCCCGGAATCCCTTGGCAGCGAGGACTTATGGCCCGCGTGCCGCCTCCTGTGACCGGTGAGACTGCTGGGGACGACAGGAGGTGGGACATGTCCATCCAGAACGACCCGGGCACCAAGCGGAACCGAGTTCCGTTCCACAGCAGCGGCCCCGCGGAGAAGTCGATGGCCCTGTTGCGCGTCGCGACGGGGTTGCTGTTCCTGTGGGCTTTCTTCGACAAGCTCTTCGGCTTGGGCTACGCCACGCCCGCTGCCAAGGCATGGCTGGGCGGAGGCTCGCCGACAGCGGGGTTCCTCGGGCGCGTGGACGTCGGTCCGTTCCGGGAGCCTTTGCGCGCCATCGCCGGGGCGTGGTGGGTCGACTGGCTGTTCATGCTCGGACTGGCCGGGATCGGGGTGGCGGTGCTGTTCGGGGCCGGGCTGCGGCTCGCCGCGGTCGCCGGGACGGTGATGATGCTGCTGATGTGGGTGGCGGAGTGGCCGCTCGCCCAGGTGAGCGCCTCGGGCGCGCCGAGCGGCTCGACCAACCCGCTCATCGACTACCACGTGATCTACGCGCTGGTGCTGATCGCGCTGGCGGCGACCCACGCGGGCAACACGTGGGGGCTCGGTCGTACCTGGGAGTCGCGCCAGGTCGTGCGGCGGCACGGGTGGTTGGCCTGAAGCAGAAAGCGCGGTGGGTGCCGGTGCCGGTCTTCGGCACCGGCATCCACCGCGCTCAGGGAGAAGAACGTGGAACTGGAAGTCCTGGGCACCGAGGAGTGCCTGCGCCTGCTCGGAACCGCCCAGCTGGGCCGGATCGCCTACACCGATCAGGCGTTGCCCGCGGTGGTACCGGTCAACTTCGTGCTGCACGACGGCAGCGTCGTCTTTCGGACCGGGCACGGGGGAAAGCTCGCGGCGGCGGTGCGCAACGCCGTCGTGGCCTTCGAGGTTGACGACGTCGACGCGACGCTTCGGACGGGCTGGAGCGTGACCGCGGTCGGCTACGCCAGGGTGGTGCGCGAGCCCGCGGAACGGGACGCCCTGCTGGCACTGGGGCTGCGCGCATGGGCACCGGGGGAGCACCCGGTCTTCTTCGTGATCGTGCCCGGGATCCTGCACGGTCGCAGGATCCCGGGCACGACGACCACCGTCAGCCGAGCGCCGAACGGACAAGGGAGCGGAGCAGGTCCCGGCGCGTGATGACACCGACGACGGTGCTGCCGTCGGTGACCGGGACGGCGCGGATGCCGTCACCGAGCAGGACTTCGGCGAGCTCCTCGCTCCCGGCGCCGACGTCGATTCCGCGCGCGGGTGAGGTCATGACCGCGCCGACGGCTCCCGCTCCGCACCCCTTGAGCAGGGCCAGCTCGTCGACAACCCCGAGCAACTGTCCACTGTGGTCGGTCACGGGCAGGAGGGTGTAGCCGTGCGCCGTCATCAGCGCGGCGGCGGCCAGCACCGGGGTCTCCGGGCGGACGGTGATGGCGGGGCTGGACATCAGCGTGTCGACGGGCACGGCGTTCTCCTCGCTCACGGGGCCGGCTGGGGCAGGAGCAGATCGGCGACCGGGCGGCGCGGCGTGGCGGGCACGGCGGAGCCGAATCCCAGGCGCAGCACCGCTTGCGGGGTCAGGGTGATGCCGAGCGCGTGGCGCAGCTCCGCCAGGACCGAGGGGACCTCGATGGGCTGGGACAGGAACGACGCGGCCAGCCCGAGCGTCGTCGCGGTGAGCAGCAGCCGTTGCAGCGCCTGCCCCGCCTGAACCTGGGCGAGATCGCCTTCGTGGAAGGAGCACAGCACCGCTAGCAGCGGCTGCGACTCGAAGTCCTTGCCGACGACGCGCTCGCGTCCCTGACCGGCGGCGAAGTCGCGCAGCACCCACTCGTCCTGGGGCTCCGGGCGCGGTCCGGCGGAGCCGGGTGGTACCCCGTCCTGCCTGCCACCGGCGTGCCCGGTCCACGCGGTGAACTCGGCCAGGAACGCGGGGTCGGCCAGTTGCGCGCGGTGGGCCCGGTTGACGAGCTCGCGCAGCGCGGCGCGTTCCTGCCCGGTGGAGAGGACGTGCAGCCAGGCGCGCTCGGCCTCGGTCGCGCGCACCAGCTCCGCCCGATGCCCGGAGGGGACGGCCACATCGATGAAGGGCCGCCGGTTGGTGCGGCGGCCACGCGCCGCGCGCAGCAGGCGCGTTCGCTGCGCCGAGGGCCGCGAGCGGCCTCCGTAGCGCACCACGGCCAGCGGCGAGCTCCCGCTCCCGTTGGGAACGAGCGTCGTCAACGGCCGGATTCCCGATTCCTCCAGTGCGATGCGGAGGTTGAACAGCGCGGCCCCGCACGCCAGCCGGAGTTCTCGGTCCTCGGGATCGGTCGCGGGCAGTCTGCGCTCCGGGTCGGCGTGCAGCTCGATCCGGTCGGGCAGCACCGCGAACCGCCAGGGTTGGCTGTTGTGCACCGACGGGGCGAGCGAGGCCAGTCGGAGCGCCCCGTCGATCTCCGTCGTGGTCAGGCCGAACGCCGTGGTCGCCTCGTCCATCGTCGTGCACCTACTCAACTGGGTCGCGAACGTTTCCGCCTCAACGATGCGCGTGCTCCATCCGTGCAAACCATGGCCGAAAGTCCTCTGCTACCAGGGAATTACTCCATCAGGGGCAGGACTTGGCGATCATCGCGGGACGTGCCAGGCTGAGCCCCGCCGTCACGAGGAGTCAGCCATGCCGCCCGCAGACAACCCACCACCGA
>NZ_MUMH01000097.1 GCF_002155965.1 Allokutzneria sp. NRRL B-24872 | reverse complement strand
ACTTACGAGACAGCCCTTAGGTGGTCGTGACGACGATCTTGCCGATCTGGGTGTTGGACTCCATGTGCTCGTGCGCCAGGGAGATCTCCGCCAGCGGGAACACTCGGTCCACCACAGCGCGGAACGCGCCCGTGCGCAGGCCCGAGGTCACGAACGCGGCGGCGCGGCGCAGGCGCTCCGAGGCTCGGGTGATCTCGTGGACGGTGAACGTGCGGATGTTGAGCGCGGGCATGCCCAGGTCGAAGCCCGGGTACGGCGTCGGCTGGCCGCTCTGCGCACCCCACAGGAACAACGTCCCGTCAGCGGCGACCGCGCGGCCCAACTCCAGGACTCCGGGGCCCGCGACCGCGTCGAATACGAACTCCGAACCCCTGCCGCCAGTCAGCGCGAGGATCGACGCGGCGATGTCCTGTTCATCGGAGACGATCACCTCCGCGGCGCCTTCCTCCAGCAACCGCTGCTTCTTGGCCGCCGTGCGCGTCACCGCGATGGGTGTGGCACCGAGGCGGTTCGCGGTGTGGATCGCGGCGATGCCGACACTGCTCGACGCCGCGTTGATCACCGCCGTGTCGCCCGCGCGCATCCCGCCGACCTCGACCATCGCGCCGTAGGCGGTGAGGTACGGCATCCACACCGCTGCGCCGGTCACCGCGTCCACGCCCTCGGGCCGGTGCAGCAGCGCGTCGGCGGGCACGACGGCCAGCTCCGCGTAGACGCTGTAGTCGTTCTGCGAGAAGGCGGGCAGCACGCTGACGCGATCACCCACGGCGAAGCTCACGCCGGAACCGACCGCCTCGACGACACCGGCGGCCTCCGCACCGAGCCCGGCGGGCAGCTTCGGGGCCTCGATGTACTGGCCGCCACGGAAGAGCACTTCGGCGCGGTTGATCCCGATCGCCTCCACCCGCAGCAGCACTTCGCCCGGCCCGGGCGCACCCGGCTCCACGTCCTCCAGGCGCAGCACTTCAGGGCCGCCGATCTCGTGGAACCGCACGGTTCTCGCCATCTCGTCCTCCTCGGTCGTGCTTCCACCGAAGCACAGAAGTACGACGCCCGTCAAACTTCGACTGGTGTCGTACTATTGACCGCATGGGACGCGCCCCCGCACACCCCGACGTCGAGGACTTCGACCTGCAACGGGTCCTCGAAGCCCTGGTCGACCCCGTGCGCCGGAGCATCGTCACGCAGCTCGCCCGCTCGGCCGAGGACATCAAGTGCGGTGACTTCGACATCCCCGTCAGCAAGTCCACCGCCACCCACCACTTCACCGTGCTGCGCGAAGCCGGGCTGATCCGGCAGCACTACGTCGGCACGGCGCGGCTGAACACCCTGCGCCGCGCGGAGATGGACGAGGCCTTCCCCGGCCTGCTCGCCGCAATCACTCCGTGAGGAAAGCAAGCGGACTGCTCTCGCTTGTGCCTGCTGATCGGGTGGTGCGCCCGCATCCGTTGGGGCGCTTGGAATTGCCAGTCCGAGGGGGGCCACACTCCGCTGGAAGCTTGAGTTCTAAGCCTGCGGCACCTGTTCTAGTCGGGCTCGATCCGGTGACAGCTGGGACCCAGCCTGCCATTTTGGTCGGTGTAGCCCCTCATGATGGAAGAGAGGGGCTACATGGCAGGAGACCCGGTGTCCGAAAAGCAGCATCGCGACCAGATCAACCGGCTCAACACAGAGCTGGCGAAGCTACGTTCAGACGAAGCCAAGGCTAGGGCTGCGGCTTCGAAAGCGCGAAGCGAAGCGTCCTCGCATCGCGCCAAGATCAAGCCGACGACCAGCCCCTCTATGGCGCGCTCGTACGAGAACTCGGCACGAAGCGCGGACAAGCGAGCAGAGAGCGAAGACACCAAGGTCGCAGGTGCAGCCAGCAAGATCGCCGATCGGACCAAGAAGCTCAACACGGCTGAGACCAATCTGAGCCGTGAGCGCCAAGCGGCGATGCGGAAAGAAGAGCAGTCCACCCAACGGCGTCGGCGTGAGGAACTCGATCACGCGAAACAGGTTGCCAGGTTGTCGCGCCCAGTAGTTCGTCATGTGTATGAGATCCAGCAGGTGCCGACGCCCAAGACGGAAGAGCTGCGGCTTCTCTACTTGACGTCGAACCCAGGTATGAATCTGCGTGTCGATGCTGAAGTGGGGAGGGTACAGCGGGCTGTCCGCGGAACTCTGCATCGTGACTACGTGGAGATCGAGTTGCGTCCCGCTGCGACGCCTCAAGACCTGCTCGACGGCCTCAATGACCTGCGACCTCACGTCGTCCATTTTTCTGGTCACGGTGGCGATGGCACTATCGTGATGGACAACGGAGACGTTGCTGACCCGCATGGGCGAGAGGTCAGCATCGATCACCTAGGCATGGCGCTCGCCGCTGTTGATCGACCCCCGGCACTGTTGGTGCTCAATGCCTGCGACACAGTCGACGCCATTAGTGACGAGGTGCTGTCTGCCGTGCCGCTCGTCATCGCCATGGCGGACTCCGTCTTGGATGAGGCTGCCGCGCTCTTCGCCACGCAGTTCTACTCCGCAGTGGCGTCTGGCCAATCAGTGAACAACGCCTACAAGCAAGGGGTGCTTGCGGTCGTGATGGGCGGGCTCGACGACGAGAGCTGGATGATCAAGCTCCTCAATCGGGATGACGTCGATCCAGCTGATGTTGTCCTCGTCCGTCCACCAGCGGATGCCGCAGGCTGACCATTCTGTCCTGCTAGGAAAAGCGGCCTCCAGCAGTGCTCAGCTTCAACGACACCGCCCACCTAGCACCGCGGTCAGCCGAGTGAGCGCGGCGGTGATCTCGGCCGGGGTGAGGCCGCGGTCCTCGCGCTGGTAGGCGTAGACCTCGGGCGCCAGCGGAGCGAGCAACACCTCGACCAGCGCGTCCGGCTCGGCCACGGCGGCGGCGACGAGCAGGGAGCGGACGTGGGTGCGCCAGAAACCGTAAGCGCCGGTCTCGAAGCGCGAGCGCCCGACCTCGCTGCCGAGCACGAGGTGCCGGTGGTTCTCCAGCAGCTCCACCATCGCCGCGTAGAACGCCGCCAGCCGCTCAGCCGGTGGGGCGCCGGGGCCGAGCGGGGCCTCGCCGCGCATCAGGCTTTCCTGGAGCACGCGTTCGTGCTCGTCGAGCAGGGCCACCGCGATCGAGGCGCGGTCGGGGTAGCGGCGGTAGAGCGTGCCCCGGCCGACGCCAGCCGCCTTGGCGATCTCGTCCATCGTGACCTCGTGCGCGGGCTTGGTCGAGAACACCTCGGCGGCCGCCGCGAGGATGCGGGCCCGGTTGCGCGCGGCGTCTGCTCTCTCCATGCGAGCAGTCTATCTGGACACGGCGTCCGCTTCCGTGTTTAAGTGGACAGCATGTCCACTTTATTGCACCTCGACGCCAGCGCGCGCCGGAACTCGGTCTCCCGTCGACTCTCCAAGGCGTACGCCGAAGCCTGGCAATTGCAGAATCCAGCAGGTCAGTATCGGTATCGCGACCTCGCCGCCGAGCCGGTCCCGCACATCACCGAGGCGTGGACCGAGCTGTGCGACCACGTCCTGGCCAACGGGATCACCGACATCCACCGCTACCGCGAAGCCGTGCGCACACCGGAACAGCGGGAGGCGTGGCGGGTGCTGGAGCCGCTGCTCGACGAGCTGGTCGCCGCCGACGTCGTGCTGATCGGCACGCCCATGTACAACTTCTCGATCCCCTCGGCGCTCAAGGCGTGGATCGACCAGGTCACCTTCCCCAAGATGTCGCTGGCGGGCCGCAGCTTCGTGGTCGCGAGCGCGCGCGGCGGTGCCTACGGGCCCGGAACTCCGCGC
The DNA here is from genome assembly GCF_002155965.1 of Allokutzneria sp. NRRL B-24872. Taxonomy (GTDB): domain Bacteria; phylum Actinomycetota; class Actinomycetes; order Mycobacteriales; family Pseudonocardiaceae; genus Allokutzneria. The sequence continues at coordinate 23,270 of NZ_MUMH01000097.1, read as the reverse complement.
GAGCCCTTCGACCACCAGGAGCGCTACCTGCGGGACTTCTTCCTCGGGCACTTCGCCGTCGAGGACGTGCGCTTCATCAACGCCGAGCTGGTCAACGCCACGATCGACCCGGCGCTGGCGCATCGGTGGGACGAGCACGCGGAGTCCCTGGAAGCCGCCCAGCGCGCGGCGGCGACACTGTGAACTGGCTGATCCTGGTGGCGGCCGGGGTGGTCGAGGTCGCCTGGTCGCAGAGCATCAAGCCGACGCAGAACTTCACCAGGCCGCTGCCCACGCTGATCTGCCTGCTGCTCATGGCGGGCGCGGTGCTGCTGCTGTCGATCGCGATGAACTCCATCCCGGTCGGCACCGCCTACGCGGTCTTCACCGGGATCGGAGCGGTCGGCGCGGTCGCGCTGGGCGTGCTGCTCGACGACGACCCGCTGAGCCTGGGCCGCGTCCTCGCGCTGGCGATGATCACCGGCGGAGTCCTGCTCGCGCGGCTCACTGGATGAGGTCGTCCCCGTGCTCAACGACCCAGTCGCCGAGCGCGCGCATCGGCCCGTCGACCAGGGACTTCCCGAGCGCGGTCAACGCGTACTCCACGCGGGGCGGGGCCTCGGCGAAGCGGCGCCGCTCGACGAGCCCGCGACCGAGCAGGCGGCGCAGCGTCTCCGTGAGCACCTTGTCGCTGATGCCGCCGATCGACGCGCGCAGCTCCACCCGCCGCCTTGGCGCCTCTCGCAGGGCGGCGAGCACCACCGGGTTCCAGGTGTGGGCGAAGAGGTCGGTCGCCGCGCGGAGCCGGCAGTCCGCGACCAGCTCGTAGCAGTCGGCCATGCCCTCATCATGCTCCTGCCGAAACGCACCGATCGGTGCGCGTCGGACTGCCTAGCGTTCCCGGCATGCGAATCGGAATCTTGGGAACGGGAACGCTCGCGACGGCCCTCGCGAAGAGCTGGGCGCGGGCCGGGCACGACATCGAGGTCGGCGGACGCTCGCCGGAGAGGGCGCGCTCGATCGCCGACGAGGTGGGCGGACGCGCGGCGTCGCCGAGGGAAGTGGTGCGGGACAAGGACTCCGTGCTGCTCGCCGTCTCGTGGGACGGCGTGGAGGAGATGTTGCTGAGCGCGGGAGCGGCGGAGGGCTCGTTGGGCGGAACACCGCTGATCGAGCCGACGAACGCGGTCGAGCACGGGGTCGGTGTGCTGCTCACCGCGACCTCCGCCGCCGAGCGCGTCGCTGAGCTGGCACCGGGCGCGCACGTGGTGAAGGCGTTCCACCTCTTCGCTGCTGACCAGTGGACCGAGCCGGAGGCCTCGCCGGTCACGGTCGCGATGTGCGGCGACGACGCCGGAGCGCTGCGCGTGGTCGGTGAGCTGGTGCGCGATGCCGGTGGGAGTCCGGCGGTGTTGGGGCCGCTGAGCCGCGCTCGGCAGCTGGAGGAGACAGCCGGATTCGTGATCGGCCTGGCGTTCTCCGGGGTTGACCCCAACTCCGCCGTTCCGCGCGTTGGTTAGAGAACCTCGGCCTTGGTGATGGTGACGGTCTCCACGGGGACGTCTCCGCCGCCGGTGCGCACCGCGCCGATGGCGTCCACGGTGGCGTGGCCCTCGGTCACCTTGCCGAACACCGTGTAGCCCCAGCCCTGCGCGGTCGGCGCGGTGTGGTTGAGGAAGCCGTTGTCGGTGGTGTTGATGAAGAACTGCGCGGTGGCCGAGTGCGGGTCGCCGGTGCGCGCCATGGCCACCGTGTAGTGGTCGTTCTTCAGGCCGTTGTTCGCCTCGTTCTGGATCGGGGCGCCGGTCGGCTTCTTCGACATGTCCGCGTTGTGGCCGCCGCCCTGGATCATGAAGTTCGCGATCACGCGGTGGAAGATCGTGCCGTCGTAGTGCCCGTTCTTCACGTACTCCACGAAGTTCGCCACCGTGCCGGGCGCCTTCTCGGCGTCCAGTTCGAGGACGATCTCGCCGTGGGAGGTGTGCAGCTTGACGTTGGTCATGACCAAGATCCTGCCAACTGCCCCTCGGCGACGCTGATCAGGGGCTGATCTCCTGGCGCCAGGCCAGGCGCGCTCCGGGGATGGCGCAGATCGTCTCCGCCACCTCCAGCACCGGCGCGTAGATGGCCGGGTGGCAGCTGCGGAGGTGGCGGACGAGCTCCAGCTGGGCGGCGGCGAGCTGGTCGAGCCGGTGCTGGAGCTCCTCCATCGGCGGGTCGGTGGCGCACCACTCGGTGAGTTCGCCGACCGTGCCGCAGATCGTCTTCCACGCCGTGGAGTGCGCGATGCCGATCGGGATCTCCGTGCGGCGCACCGACTCCACGATGTCGTAGACCACGAGGCCGCTGCCGTCGTGGGCGTGCTGGAGGCAGCGGCGCCGCCAGGACAGCGACATGCCGACCGCGGTGCGCGGCCACAGATCGGCGAGCGCGAGCACGGTCGGCGCGGCCTCGTCGGCGGGCACGGTGCCCTCGATGACCGAGACGAGGTCGGCGTGCGCGGCGGCGCTGGGCTGCGCGGCCAGCCAGGCGGCCCACTGCGCGAGCAGTTCGACGTTCACCCGCGCGCCGTCGGGCAGGACCCTCGCGGCGAGCACGTGGAAGCGGGCTCCGCGAAGCCGTTCGTCGCCGAGGGAGAACTTGTCCAGCCACGCGTCCAGGGCAACGCCGATCGCCTCGACGGCAGGGTGCACGCGCTGCGCGTCGGGACTGACCCGGGCTTCGGACATGGGTCAATTCTGTGTCCTGAACCCCCAGGTCGACAGTGGTCGGACGGATGAATCACCGTGCGGTGTCACGCGCTCGCATCGCGCTGACCTGCGCGCGCACGCTGTCGCGGAACTCCGGGCACTCGGCGAAGGCGCCGGGGCACTCCAGCGCGTGCACGAGCACCTGCCGCGCGCGCTCGGCCTCGGCGATGCGCTCCTCCAGCTCGGTCAGCTTCGCGGCCGCCAGCTCCCGCCAGCCCGGCCCCGGCATCCCGGTGTCCCGATCGAGGCAGCCGGAGACCTCGGAAATGGTGAACCCGGCGAGTTTGCCCAGCTCAACCACTGCGAGCCTGGCCAGGATGTCCGGGTCGTACACGCGCCGGCCGGCGCCGTCCCTGGCCACCGAGGTGATCAGCCCTTCGCGCTCGTAGAAGCGCAGCGTGGAGGTCGGCAGCTTCGTCGCCGCGACGACCTCGGCGATCGTCAACACCTGGGAGCGCGTCATGGTGGCTCCTGTTCGGTCTTGCGCGCGGAGAACGCGATGGACTTGCCCTTCTCAGCCCGCGCCCGCCAGTGCCTGGCCGCGCCGAGCCCCGCTCTCGCGCACACCTCGGCGGTGTCGTGGGCCCAGGTCTCGACGTCCTTGCCGGTGACGCGGGTGATCGCCCAGTCATGGGTGTAGGCGACCAGCCTGCCGCCGGGGCGCAGCACCCGGGCGACCTCCGCGACCGATGCCGCGAGCGGCTCCCAGAACTGGATCGTGTTCACGGTGATCACTCCATCGAAGTCTGCGTCGGGGAACGGGAGCGCGTCCGCCCGCGCCTGGCGCAGCTCCATCCGGCCGTCCGCGACGGCTCGCCCATTGCGCCTGGTCGCCGAGCGCAGCATCACCTCGGATGGGTCGACCCCGGCGATGTGGCCCTCTGGCAGGCGTTCGTCGAGCAGGCGGAGGCCGACCCCGGGCCCGAAACCGACCACCAGGACGCGGTGGTGCGCTCGCGGGTCCAGTTCGGCGACGGCCTCCGCCTCGGCGGCGCGGTTGCTGCGAGCCATGATCAGAGCGGTGATCCGGCCGAGGATGCCTTCGAAGATCCGGTTCGGGTTCGCTGCCATGGCTGGACACTGTCAGTTGAACCGCACTTCACCGCAACCGCGCGACTAGCCGATGTTCTTGGAGCGGCGCGGCTCCCACTGGCCCTTGCTGGTGAAGTACGGGTAGGGGATCTTGCGGTAGGCGGTGCCACCCTGGCTGCCGGACTGGTCGTAGCCCCAGTAGTGGGTGCGGCTCGCGCTGGTCCACTTGTCGAAGAGGACCACGTGCCGGGTGCGTTTGGTGCCGTGCCAGTCCAGCAGCACGTCCCCGGCCTTGAGGTCGGCCTTGGTGATCTTGGTGGTGTAGCTCTGGGCGAGGCCGACGGTGTTGGTGCCGCCGTACTTGCCCTTCGGCAGCTTCCACGCCATGGACACGTAGCCGGAGCAGTCCTGCCGGTAGCCGTCGCGCCACTTCCGCTTCTGGCTGTAGGGCACCTTGCCGCCAGCGTTGGCGGTGAGCCACACCCTGGCGCGGCGGATGATCTCCGCCCTGGCGATCTTCTCCGCCTCGGCGCCGGGTTCGAGGGTGTCCTCGTGCGGGACTGCCTCGGGTCCCTCCGGGCCGAGCCCGCCGATGTCGCCGCTGAGGTCCTGGGCGATGCCGATGTCGCCCGCGTCGGCCAGCGCCGGTGCGGGGGTGAGCGCCAGGCACGCGACGAGCACGGCCGCGATGCTTGCAGTTCTCATGGTCCACCTCAATGAGCAGGGGTAGGTGGTCGATCGATGCGCAGCTTCGCCCAGAGCGCTTAAGCACCGCCTAAGCACCGCTTAGCAAACCTCGCCCGTAAACCGTGTAAGAGAATTGTTGACGCCGCCGCGAATTCGGGGCATAGTGGTCCACATGAAGCGCACCGACCTCCACTGTTGTTGTCCCGGCTCTCCGCCGTGACCTGAGTGTCGGTCATGCCTGGGAGCCGCCCGTCGAACATGTCGACGCAGGCGGCTCTTCTGTTTTAGCGCGTCATTTTCGGCCGAGTGCCCGAGTGGTTAGGGAGCCGCCTGCAAAGCGGTCCACGCCGGTTCGAATCCGGTCTTGGCCTCAAGTGAATTCAGAAATTGTTGTGTTTAACGCGGTTGGTACGGTTCCGGCCGTGGACATCTCTTACGTGATTCGGCAGGTCGCGTGGGCCGAACAGCCCCGGGCCCACGACGGAGCCCCGTCCGCGCTGAGCCCGGCCTGCCGGGCGCTCGCGGGGCTCGCGGTGTCGGACCGGGATGTGCTCGCCGTGCTGCCGTTGCTTGCTGATGAGAGCCCGGATGTGCGCCACCAGGCCGCCTGTGTCCTCGCGCGGCTGAGCGAGGACGAGTTGCTGCCGCACCTGCCCGCGCTGCTTCCGCTGCTCGCCGACCCTCAGCAGTTCGTGCGCGAGGTGGTCTGCCGTGTGCTCCGCCGGCTCGGTCCGCGGGCGTTGCACGTGCTGCGCGAGGTGCGTCGGTTCCCCGGGCTGTACCGCCGGTACGCGCTCACCGGGCTCGCGGAGCTCGTCGGCTGGAACGGCCTCGACGCCGCCGACCAAGCCCTGGTGCGCCGCCTGATCAGGATCAAGGCACCGCGAGAGACACCGGAGCCGTTCGAGCCGGACGGCCAGTGGTACGCCATCCCCACCAGCGACCAGGCGGCCGTGCTCGACGCGCTCGACCTGTCGGACCCGATGCCGGTGACGATGCGGCTCGGCCAGGCCGCGGTCTCCAAGGGCTACGCCATGGGCGGGGCCGCTTACATCACGCCCGTCCTCGATGGGTGGACGCTGGTGTTCATGTGGGACGTCGACCAGGAGGACCGCGTCGCCGCACTCAGCCGCCGGTTCGGCACCGCCCACGGCTACATCGACTGGGACGACTACCACGGGTCCGGGTTCGCCAGCGGGTGGTGCGTCGCCGAGCACGGCACGATCCTCCGCTGCTACTTCCACCAGGACGGCGAGCACCAGGTGGGCGATCCGCTCCCGGCCGAGCAGGGGTTCCTGCTCCCCCACCAGATCAGCGACGCGCCGGACGACGCCGAGATCTGCTACGCCCCGAAGATCGCCGCGCGTATCTCGGTCGATCCCACCGCGCTCGGCCCGAACACCCGCGTGAAAGGACGCGCTGTCATGGCTCTCACCCCGGATGGGCGGAGCGAGGGCGTCCTGCTCGGCGCGCTCCCGATCTAAGCGCGCTGTTCAGAAAATCCGTCGCGTGCGCGCCGCCGCTCGCAGAGACTCGGCGCCGTGCTGATCAGAGAAGCTGTTGACGGCGACTGGCCGTCGATCTGGCCGTTCCTGCACGAGATCGTCTCCGCTGGGGAGACCTTCAGCTGGCCGCAGGACGTCGACGAGGTCACCGCGCGGGAGATGTGGATGCCCACCGCGAAGCGCCGCACCGTCGTCGCCGTCGACCCCGACGGCACCGTCCTGGGCTCGGCCAGCATGTACGCCAACCACATGGGTCCCGCCTCGCACATCGCGAGCGCGAGCTTCATGGTCGACGCCGCGCACTCCCGCAAGGGCGTCGGGCGGGCGCTGGGCCAGGACATGATCGACTGGGCCGCCGGAGCCGGCTTCCGGGGCATCCAGTTCAACGCCGTGGTGGAGAGCAACACCAGGGCGGTCGCGCTGTGGCGATCACTCGGCTTCGAGGTGATCGGCACCGTGCCGGAGGGCTTCCGATCCTCCGCGCACGGCTACGTCGGGCTGCACATCATGTACCGGAAGCTGTGAAGCCCACGGCAGCCGGGACCTGGGCCGAGAGGTCGTGCCCCGCCTCCACCACGCTCACCGAGGCGTGCGGGAGGACCTCGCGGAAGCGCCGCGCGGTCTCCGCGGTGTCGAGCATCGAGTCCTGCTCGCCGACGATCACCGACACGGGCATGCTCAGCCGCCTCAGCTGCTCGTCGGTGAACGTCGGGATGCGCATGCGCGGCTTGAAGTGCTTGAAGATCAGCACCAGCGCGTCGACCACCTCGGGACGGACGTCCTCGCCGAGCGCGGCCTTCACCGATTTCCGCAGCCCGCGCTCACCGGCGAGGGTCATCGCGAGGAGCTTGAGCAGCAGGCCCTTCGGCCGCTTGCCCACCCCGGCGGGCGTGAGCAGGGCCAGGCGCGACACTCGCTCCGGCCGCCGCGAGGCGTAGTCGATGGCCATCCAGCCGCCGAGCGACATGCCCAGCACCGGGACCGGCGTGGTGAAGCCGAGGCCGTCGAGCACGTCGTCCAGCCACCGCGCGTACGCGTCGCTGCCCATCTCTGGCCGCTTCGGCGCGCTCAACCCCGGCTCGCCGATCATGTCGACGGCGTGAACACGGTGGTGCTCGGCCATTTCGACGGCGTTGGCCATCCAGTTCGTGGCGTTGGAACCGGAGCCGTGCAGCGCCACCAACGGCGGCGCGTCGGCCCTGCCGAAGCTGAGCACGAAGGTCTCGCCCTCGCGCGTGGGCAGCACGACGCGCTCGGCCTCGACGGGCCAGCGCTCCAGCACCGCCTCGTACATCTCGCGGACCTGCTCGCCGCCCCCGGTGCTGCGGTAGATCATCATCGGTCCCCCTCCAGGAACTCGCCGATCAGCTTGATCACGTCCGCGGTCAGGTCGGGCTCGCCGATCACCACGATCTTCAGGCTGGCCCGCTGCTCGTCGTAGATCGACTGCACGCGCAGCATCCCGCCGCCGGGGCCGCGTCCGTTGAGCGAGCCGGTGATGCCCATGCTCACCCGGCTCGCGTCGGCCTGGTTGATCGCGTCGACCTGGACCACGGCCGAGACCTCGACGGAGCGGGTGCGCCGCGCGGACTCGCTCGGCGTCGCGGGCACGGTGCCCCCGGTCAGCTCCTCCAGGTCCGAGCGGCTGATCCGGTACTGCTTGCCGATGCGCACGGCCTTCAACCGCCCGTCGCGCACGTAGTTGCGCACCGTGCGCACGTGCAGGTTGAGCCGCTCAGCGACCTGCTCAACCGAGTACAGTTCTTCCGTCATGTTCCCCAAAGTACTTCATATGGAGTCAAATAGGGAGCGATAGGGGCGTTTTAGGTAAACCAGGTGCTCGATGGCCAGGTCACGTCGCCCCAAGCCAGCCGCTCGGCCCGGCGCGGGTCCAGCTCCAACCGGGGACCGTCCTCACCGAGCACGAGCACCGGGCGCTGCTCGGCGTCGTAGGCCCGCCAGCCCGGATCGCCGTCGCGGATGAACGACACCCACGCCTGGTGCATCCGCTTGCCCAGCGCGACGCGCTCCGGCTTCGGCGAACGCGGCGCGCGCATCCCCGGCAGCGGCTCCGGGACGTCCCAGGCCATTGCCGTCTCGGTGCCGTGGGTGCCGTCCAGCTCGCGCATCAGGCCGGGCGCGGCCACGTCGACGCGGTAGCGGTGCACCGTCGCGAAGCGGGCCTGCGCGTCGGCCAGGCGCTGCGTCGGGATGCCGTAGCGCTCATCCCCCATCGCCGCGACCATCGCGGCAACGTCGCTGGTCAGGCCACGTGTGCTGCGGTAGGCCTTGAGCAGCGCCTCGTAACCGTCCACGCCCAGGATCGAGCCGATCACCGCCTCAGCGGGCGCGGTGACCTCCTCCGCGCCGTACATCGCCGCGTACATGCCGGCCTCGTTGCCGTTGTTGCCGACCAGCAGCGAGACCCCGGCCGCACTGCCCGCCGCGATCAGCTCGATCGGGACGGCCGGCAGGACCTGCGGGTGGATCGACGGGCGCCACAGCCACAGCGCCTCCATGCCGGACTGGATGCGCTCCTGCGCCGCGACGACCTCTTCGGCCGGGACCGCGCGGGCCGCTTCGGCGTCCGCGCACCCCAGCTCGTCGAGCAGGCGCCGCCCGACCGCCGCGCCGACCTCGGGCGTGGACACGTGATCACCGCCGCCGCTGCTGGAGATCGCGCGCGTGAACAGGCCCTTCGCCTCCGGGCTCGCCATCAGGTTCGCGACGCCCTTCGCCCCCGCGGAGACGCCGTAGATCGTGACCTGCTCCGGATCTCCGCCGAACGCCGCGATGTTCTCGCGCACCCACCGCAGCGCCGCGACCTGGTCGAGCAGTCCGCACACGCCCGAATCCGATTCCCCGTCCAACCGCGCGAACCCGAGCGCGCCCAGCCGGTAGTTGATCGTGACGACCACGATGCCCGCCCTGGCGAACGCGACGCCCTCGCCCATCTGGCGCGAGTTGCCCGTGCGGAACCCACCGCCGTGCAGCCACACCAGCACCGGCATGCCCTCGCCCCGCTTCGGCGCGCAAACGTTGAGGTTCAGGCAGTCCTCGCTCGCCGGGTACTTCGTCGAGCCCGGGGCGTTCGCCGGTTGCGGTGCCTGCGGTCCGAACTCCGTCGCGTCCCGCACGCCGTCCCAGTTCGGCGCCAGTCGCGGCGCACGCCACCGCAGCTCGCCGACCGGCGGGCTCGCGTAGGGAATCCCGCGCCACACAACGTGATCGTCGTGTTCCACCCCGCGCAACGCACCCTGCCGAACAGTCACCATGCCAAGGAGCGTAGGCGTGTGACGCGGATACACTCCGGCGGTGTCGAATCGGGAAGTAGCAGCTGGCGTGAGTCTCGCGCGGGTACTGGCGCACTGCGGGAACGATCTCGCGGCAGCCGTGGACTACCTAACGGGAGCGATCGCCTCAGCTCCGGACGACCCAGAGCCCTATGCCGTTCTTGCCGAGCTGTGGCGGGACAGAGTTTCAGAGGTCACCGAAGTCGTCCAGCGAGCCGTCTCCTTGCGGGAGCTGGTCGCGCAGTCCTATGTCAGCTTTCTCGAAGGCGACATGGACACCGCGGCGATGACGATCGGGACAGTCACGGGCGTGCACCCCAGCATCGCGTGGGCCGCAGCGCCCTGGTTCAACGACGAGCGCTTCCTCAGCACGGTGAGCCTTGATGCGCTGGCAGAGGGCGCCATGCGCACCATGGACCGCGGCCACGACCTCAACAGCGAAAGCATGCGAGCGCGGTTCCAGCCGTGGTTCCGCGCCATTGACGTGGTCAGTGCCCGCCGACCGCAGGCGGAGGCAATGGCCAAGATGGCGATCCTGCTGCGGGCCTGCGGCCTCACCGACGCGTCGTTCGCACTGTGCGACCAGGCGGATTCCGTTGAACGGGTCATGCTGACGGAGGTCGTCCGTGCGGGGACCTGGCGAAAGCTGGGCGACGCCGAGCAGACGACGGCAGCGTTCGAACGTGCCGTCGCCCTCGACCCGACCAACTGGTCGCTCCACCTCGACCTGGCCGACACGCACGCTGCCATGGGCGACTTCGCCGCTGCGGTCCGATCCGCCGATCAGGGCTTGGAGCACGAGCCGTCGGAGGTCACCCTGCGCGCGGCGAGGGCCGCCTACCGGACACGGCTCACCGGCTCGGCCGTCGACCTGAGCGAACTCGTCGAACTGGCACCGCTCGTGCCCAACGACACGTATCGGGACGTGCTGATCGACCACGCGTGTGCTGGCCCCGATCTGCCCGCAGAGCTCGTGGCCGCAGCTCGCGATGTCCAGGACGATTGATCTGTCCTGACCTCACATCGGTAGTAGCCATCGCTGTTCGCTGTCCGGCGCGTCGAGCCACACCTCGTGCCGACCGTCCGCCGTCACGGTGAGGCCGAACCGGTCCCAACCGGGGCGGCCCAGCGCGAGCCAGTCCTCGTGCGCGGCTTCGAACACGCTCCACACCGGAGTTGGTCCGCCCTGACGCACCTCGCGTCGCCCGTTTCCGTCGGCACGGATGCGCACCGCGCACCAGGACCCGTCGATCGCGCTGAAAGTCGCCCACTCCGGCTGTCCCTGATCGGACGCTCCGCGGTAGCCGAAGGCGAGTTCTCCCGGCAGCCGCGCGTGCGCCAGGAACCACGGCACGAGCGAGGACCAGGGCAGCGGGTCCAGTCCAGTCGTCGAACGGGTCCCGTCGGCGAGATCTCCGGCCGCACTGCGGACTTCAGGTGCCACGTCTGCGTCCCGGATCGCCATGAAGCCCGCCCAGCGGCTGGAAAATCGCCCTTCGAGGCGGTCGGCGTGCCGGGTGAGCAGCACGAGGTTCCCCGCGTGAACGCTGCGCTTGATGTCGACAAGCACCAGCCCGCCTTCACGGACCTGTTCCGCCCACGCCCAGGGGACTTTCGGGAGCGAGCACGTCGCGATGATGCGGTCGAACGGCGCGTGCTCCGGCAACCCGGTCGCGCCGTGGACCACGGACAACGACGGCACGAACCCGAGATCCGCGAGCCGAACCCGCGCCGTGGCCACCAGCTCCGCGCCGATGTCCACGGAGAACACCCGGTCCGCGCCGAGGCGGTGCGACAGCAGACCGGCGTTGTACCCCGTGCCCGTGCCCACCTCCAGCACGCGATGCCCGTCCCGAACGTCCAGTGCTTCGAGCATGCGCACCATGAGGCCTGGCTTGGTCGACGACGACACCGTGACCCGGTTCCCGTTCGCCGTGACCGCGAGGGCCGTCACCAGCGGCTCGTTGCGGTAGACGGCAGTGAGCCAGCCCTCGTCGGCGCTGGAGGTCTCCGACCAGTCGCCTTCGGGGTCTTGGGTGAAGAACCGGGGCACGAACCGGTGCCGTGGGACCGCCTCCACCGCCGCTCGCCATTCCGGCGAGCGCAGCACTCCCTCGGCCCACATCTCGTCCGCAAGCCCTCGTGCCAACGAATCCCACGTCACCGTCATGAGCGTAGAGACGTCACGGCGGCGAGCAGGGCGCAGACCAGGGGGACGACCAGTGCGGCGTGGAAGCCCACGGCGAGCACGCCGGTGACCACGGACAGGCCGAGCGCGGCGCCGAACTGGAAGGACGTGTAGAGCAGGCCGCTGGCCAGGCCGTGCTCGGACTCGGCGGCCCCGGCGGTCGCGGTGATCGTCAGCGGGCCGTAGGCGAGTGCGAAGGACACGCCCAGCAGGAGCATGGTCGGGAACATCGCGGCGAAGCCCCAGTCCGGGCTGACGGGGAGGAACAGCGCGTAGGCCAGCACGGCGAGCAGCACGCCGCTGACGATCACGCGACGGTGGCCGAAGCGGGCGACCAGGCGCGGGGTGAGGGTCGGAGCGAGCACCGCGTCCAGGCCGATGGCCAGCATCATGAAGCTGGTCTCGAGCGTGGACCAGCCGAGCGTTTCGCGGAGGTGGAGCACCGCGAGGAACTGGAAGCCGAAGAACCCGGCCGCGACGAGAAGCGTCGTGAGGTTGGCGTGCACCAGGCGCACCGAACGCAGGATTCCCAATCGCACCAAGGGTTGTGCGGCTCGCCGCTCCCACAGCACGAAGAACGCGAACAGGCCGAGCGACACGACACCGGAGACCGCGGTGGACACGAGCGAGGCGTGCGGAGCGCGCTCGATGGTGAGCACGAGCAGCACCAGAGCGGCGGTGACGCTGACCGCGCCGACGACGTCGACATCGCGCAAGGAGCGCGTGGTGCGGGGCTCGCGGGGGATCAACGGGATGGCGGCCGCGAGCAGGCAGAGGGCGAAGATCACCGGCGCCAGGAACACCCACCGCCAGTCGATCGCGGTCAGCACGCCCCCGATGACCAGGCCGAGCGAGAACCCGGCGGCGGCCGTGCCCGCGTATATCATCAGCGCCCGCTCGCGGACCGGGCCCTCCGGCAGCGTGGTCGTGATGATCGACAGCCCGGCCGGGGTCAGGAACGCCGCGGCGACACCGGTGACGAAACGCGCGGTGATCAGCGTCCAGCCGTCGCCCGCGATCGCGCCGAGCCCGGAGAACACGATGAACACGGCGAGCCAGAACAGGAACACGCGCCGTCTGCCGAACAGGTCGCCCGCGCGCCCACCGAGCAGCATGAAGCCGCCGTAGCCGAGCACGTAGGCGCTCATCACCCACTGCAACGCGCCCGTGGACAGGCCGAGGTCGGCCCGGATCGACGGCAGCGCGACGTTCATCATCGCGATGTCCACGCCCTCCAGGAAGATCGCCCCGCAGAGCACCGCCAACAGCGCGCCGTACCGCTGCCGCTCCTCGACCACTACCACTGAATCTCCTTCTGACCTGCACGGTTCCCTCTTGTAACCAAGACGAGCTTCAAGCAGACTCAGCGGTTGTGGAAGAAGGCACTTCAAAGTCAGCCAGTTACTCCGAGGGAACCGAAGACCCCTGGGACGCCTGCCAGTGGGACGTCCGCGAGGGCTGCGAGGTGCGCCAGATCCTGGACCGCATCGCCGACAAGTGGTCGCTGCTCGTGGTCGCGCTGCTGGCCAGCAGGCGGATGCGGTTCACCGAACTGCTGCGCGAGGTCGACGGCGTCAGCCAGCGGATGCTGACCGTGACGCTGCGCCAGCTCGAACGCGACGGCCTGGTCGAGCGCACCGTGTACCCGGTGGTGCCGCCGCGGGTGGAGTACGAGCTGAGCTCGCTCGGCGTGACGCTGCACTCCGCGGTGCAGTCGCTGGTGGTGTGGACCGAGACGCACCAGGTGGAGATCGCCTCGGCGCGCGCTGCCTACGACCGCGCCCAGCAGGCCCTAGAATCCGATCATGGGCGAGCTGATCCCGCTTCCGGAGCCGGTGCGCGTCGCACTCGGTGAACGGCCGCGCAGCGTCCTGATCGACTCCGCCGCGCTCGCCGAGGTGCGGGCGCGCTTCGCCGACGCCCAGGCCGAGGCGCTGGCCAAGTACCTCGAGGAGTCCCAGTCCCCCAACACTTTGCGGGCCTACCGGGCCGACTGGATCGGCTGGGCGGGCTGGTGCTCCCGCGAAGGACGGCAAGCCCTGCCAGCCGATCCGCTCGACGTCGCCGTGTACCTCGCGGCAGCCGCGGAGGCGCGCGCGGACGACGGGGTTCGCTGGGCCTTCGCACCGTCCACTTTGGAGCGCAAGGCCGCAGCCATCGCCGCTGTGCACGCCGCGAACGGACTGCCGTCGCCGACGCGCTCGGACGTGGTTCGCTTGACACTGCGCGGAATCCGGCGCAGCCGCCGGGCGCAGCCCAAGCGCAAGCGGCCGGTGCTGCTGCACACGCTCACGGAGCTGTTGGCGCAGCTTCCCGAGCGCGGGTGGCCGACCGAACCGGCTCGCCGGCGTGACGCGCTGGTGCTGCTGATCGGCTTCGCCGGGGCGCTGCGCCGCAGTGAGCTGGCAACGATTTCCCTGGACGACGTGGACGTGCAGACCGATCCAGGTACCGGCGAGCCGGTGCTGATCATCAGGCTCGCCGTGACGAAGACCGACCCGACCGGCGTGCGCCAGCAACAGGTCGTGCTGCCGCGCGGTCAACGACCGGACACGTGCCCGGTGTGCGCCTACGTCGCGTGGACGGAGCTGCTGGAGATCCCGACGCACGAAGAACTCCGGTCGCACACGTTCAAGACGACGGATGTTCACCGCTGTCACGGGTTCGAGGGCACCGCGCTCAGCGACGGGACCGGCAGGCCGCTGTTCCCCTCGGTCAGCAAGCACGGGCGGATCGCCACGACCGCTATGTCCGGGCGCGCGGTGGCCGAGCTGGTCAAGCGCTACGCGGCGAAGGCCGGGCTCGACCCGCAGCTGTTCTCCGGGCACTCGCTGCGTTCCGGCTTCGCCACGCAGGCCGCGCTCGGCGGCGCCAGTGACCGCGAGATCATGCGCCAGGGCCGCTGGGCCAACCCGCGCACGGTCCACCGCTACATCCGCATCGCCACTCCGTTGGAGGACAACGCGGTCACCAAGCTCGGGCTCTGAGCCCCTGCCTGATGGGGCGGAGATCCCCGGCGGCTGTCAGTGCTCGCACCTACGATCTGGCCCATGAGTCAGACAGTGCGCTCCGCCGATGGCACGACCATCGCCTACGACCGGTTCGGCTCCGGCCCCGCGCTGATCTACGTCGGCGGCGCGACGATGACCAGGAACTCCGATCCTGATCTGGCCGCGTTGCTCGCGGAGCGCTTCACCTTGTTCTGCTTCGACCGCAGGGGACGCGGGGGCAGCGGCGACCCGATGCCGCCCGGCGCGCCCGCGCAGAACGAGGAGCGGGCCGCGGCCAGCGAGGTCGAGGACATCGCCGCGCTCATCGCCGAAGCGGGCGGATCGGCGATGCTCTACGGCATGTCCTCCGGCGGCGCGCTGGCCTTGGAGGCGACCGCGTCCGGGCTGCCGGTGACCAGGCTCGCGATCTACGAGGCCCCGTTCGCCGAGGACAGCCCCGCGCAGCGCAAGGGCGCCGCCGAGTACGCCACGCGCCTCACCGAACTGCTCGCCGAAGGCAGGCGCGGTGACGCCGCCGCGTTGTTCATGAGCATCACCGGCATGCCGGAGGAGACGATCGCGCAGATCAGGAACATGCAGACCTGGGAGGCGATGGAGGCCGTCGCGCCCTCGCTCGCCTATGACGCGGCCGTCCTGCGCTACTACGCCCGCGGCGGCACCGTCCCCGTCGAATCCCTCGCAGCCGTCACCGTTCCCACGCTCGCGCTCAGCGGCGGTGACAGCCCCGCGTTCTTCGGCTCAGCCGCGCAGAAGATCGCTGACGGCGTGCTCAACGGCGAACACCGCGTCCTGCCCGGCCAAACGCACTACGTCGACCCCCACGTGCTCTCCGCCGCACTGATCGACTTCCTCACTTAGAGGAGCGACCGCAGGACGGGCTCGGCGTGCGTCCAGAGGATCGCTCCGCCCGCACCGTCCACAAGGGAACGAGTGGCGTTGGGCAGGCGTGCGGCGAGTGATTCGCCGAAGTCCGGGGAGTGCACGGGGCTGGCGTCCTCGACGCCGAACCACAAAGCGACCGGGACGGTGATCGCGGCGAGGTCGAAGGGCCACGGGCGCATGGCCAGCACGGTGTCGCGCGCATAACCGGCGGGGCCCTGAGCGAAGCACTCGGCCATCGCGGTGCGGTAGGCGTGCGCGAAGTTCGGTCCTGTGTAGACGGAGCGGTCATGAACACCGCTCATGGTGATCACCATGTCCCACATGGCATCCGCGCTCATCCCGGAGAACAGCTGCTCCGCGGCGACCGGATCGTGGCAGGCGAGGTCGACCATGCGCCGCACGTCGGGCACGAGGCGGTCGGCGAACACCGGGTTGGCCAGCTCATCGCCCGCGGACACCAGGGCGACCGCGTCGACGAGCCCGGCCGCCGCGCACGCCAGCGCGAAGGGCGCTCCCTGGGAGAAGCCGACGACGGCGGGAGCGCCGAGCGAGCGGTCCTTGAGGAAACAGGCGATGTCGGAGGCCCAGTCCGCAAGTGAGCGTCCGGGCTGCGGGTCGGAGGCGCCGAGCCCGGGCCGGTCGACGGAGATCAACCGCACGGTCAGCCCGGCCAGCAGGTCCGTGCCGAAGCCGAGCCGCCGACTCGTCGCGGCACCCGGGCAGAGCAGCACCGGGCGGCCGTCCGAAGGTCCCCACTCCGCCCAGCCCAGTGCCCTGCCGTCGGACAACCGCGTCCGTCCGAGGCGCGAGGGCTCCGCGACACCGTTCTCCATGCGGACCATCCTGCCGTCCGCCGCAACGCGAAATCAGGGGCGGACAGCGAGCGACCAGAGGTAGCTCAGCGGTTCACCGGCAGGCTCGTCACGGGCCTCGAACTCGGCGAGCAGATCGGCGAGGCGCTTGCGCAGCTCGTCCTGCGACTCATCGGACAAGCGCAGCACGCCGCGCGCGACGTCGCGGCCCGCGTCGGGTCCGGCCTGGGCGAGTTCGGCGCGGTGGGCGGAGAGCAGCGCGAGGTCCATCTGCTGCACCAGCTCGGCGGCGTCGAGGTCGAGCGCGGCGAGGCCCCGCGTGCGCCTGGTCGCGCGGTACGGCCGTTCCACGGAGCCGCGCGCGCCGGTGCGGACCTCGGCCGCCTCCAGGAACTCGGTGTTCACCAGGGCGCGGACGTGCCGGAGCGTGGTCGCGGGCGACATCTCCAGCCGCTGCGCGATCTGCTGGTTGGTCAGCGCCTGGTCCAGGCACAGCCGGAGGATGCGCCAGCGCAGCGGGTGGCCGAGCGCCTTGAGCTCCGCCACCGTCGCGCTCCGCGTCGGTCGTGACATTCACGCAGGTTAACCGACATCCGCTTGTCCGATCAGCCTCGTCCGTGCTACCGATTTCATAAAGTGCAATCACTTGGGGGTGCCGTGGACGCGCTGATCGACCAGGTCCGGCTGTGGGTGGCGGACCGCTCGGAGAGCTTGATCACCGAGCTGGGCGCGTGGGTCGCGCAGCCCAGCGTCAGCCGAACCGGTGACGGCATGCCGGAGGCGCTGCTGCACGGGCTGGACCTGCTGCGCTCCAGCGGCCTCGACGCCGAGGTGGTGCCGACCGACGGCCAGCCCGCGCTGATCGGCAGGGCCGACGGCCCGCCGGGAGCGCCGCACGTGCTGATCTACGGCCACTACGACGTCCAGCCCGCCGGGCCGCTCGAAGAATGGATCTCACCGCCGTTCGACCCCGAGGTGCGTGACGGCCGCATGTACGGGCGCGGCACCGGCGACAACAAGGGCCAGCACCTGGCGCAGCTACTGGGTCTGCGGGCGCTGCGAGAACTGACCGGCGGACTGCCGTGCCGCGTCACGGTGCTGCTCGACGGCGAGGAGGAGGTCGGCAGCCCCAACCTCGCGCAGGTCGTCCGCGAGCGCTTCACCGACGACCGCCCTGACCTGGTGTTGTGGAGCGACGGCCCGGTGCACGAGTCCGGCCGCGCGTGCGTGGTGCTGGGCGTGCGCGGCATCGTCACCTTCGAGCTGCGGGCGACCGGGCCCCGCGCGCCGCTGCACTCCGGGAACTGGGGCGGAGTCGCGCTCAACCCCGCGTGGCAGCTCGTGCAGCTGCTCGCCACGATGCGCGACCCCGACGGAAACGTGCTGGTCAAGGGCTGCGCGGACGATGTGGCTCCGCTGTCGGCGGAGGAGCGCGCCGCGCTGGACGCCTTGCCGCTGGACCTGCCCGAAGTGCTCGCGGAGATCGGGACGACGCGCCTGGAGCCCTCGTCGCTGGACGGCTACTACGAGCGGCTGACCGCGCCGACCTTCACGATCAACTCGCTGACCTGCGAGGACGGCGACGAGCACCGGACGGTGATCCCGAGCGTGGCGATCGCCCGCTGCGACATGCGCCTGGTCGGCGGGCAGCAGGTGGAGGGGGTCGTCGAGGCGCTGCGCAGGCACGTCGCCGAGCGAGCGCCCGACATCGAACTCGTCGTGGGCGGCTCCATGCCGCCATCTCGCACGCTGCCCGAGACGCCGTACACGCGCGCGATCCTCGCGGGGACCGAACTCGGCCTCAGCGAGCCGCCACTGCTCGTGCCCGCGCTCGGCGGCAGCCTGCCGATCGCCGCGTTCACCGACGTCCTCGACGTGCCCTGCTACGGCGTTCCGTTCGCCAACGCCGACGAACGCAACCACGCGCCCAACGAGAACATGGAGATCGACCGCTTCCTCAACGGCATCGTCGCCGCGGCGGCGATCCAGCACACCCTGGGCGGCCCGCGATGATCTACGACGACCTCAGCGGCTTCGCCCCGAGCCCGGACGGCACGCTGCTGGCCCACATCTCGGACGCGAACGGATCACCACAGCCGTGGTTGACACCCCTCACCAGCACCGAGCCGCCACGGCTGCTCGACGTGGACGGCACGGTCACCCGGCTGGCGTGGCGGCCGGACGGGAGCAGGCTGCTCGTCCAGGTCGACGCGGACGGCGCGGAGAACTACCGGCTCGCCGAGATCGACGTCGCCACCGGCACGATCGACTGGCTGACCAGCGAGAACACCCGCGCGGAGATCGGCGTGCCCTACGCCAGCTCCGGCAACCCGTACAGCCCGGACGGCCGCCTGTTGGCGTTCTCGACCAGCGAAAGGGACGAGAGCGTCTTCGACGTGTTCGTCCGCGACCTCACCACGGGCGCGGTGACCACCGTGCTTCAAGCGGGGGTCGAGGTCAGCGAAGACCGCTATTTGCCGATGTTCTTCTCCCCCGACTCGCGGCGGCTGCTGGTGCTGCGGATGCACCAGGGCACCGAGCACGATCTGTTCGCCTGCGACGTCGCCACCGGCGCGATCGAGCACCTCACCCCGCACGACGGTCCGGCGAAGTTCCTGCCCGCCGGGTGGTCGGAAGATGGGATCTACGTCTGCACCACCCTCGGCCGCGACCACACCGGGCTCGCGCTGCTCATGCCGGACGGTTCGCTGGACTGGGTGGCCACGCCGGAGCACGACATCGACAGCGCAGTGCTCTCGCCCGACGGTTCGCGGCTGGTGTGGGGCGTGAACGTGGCGACCTACTCCCGGCTGGAATGGCTCGACCTGCGCACCGGCGAGCGCGGCACCGTCGACAGGCTCCCCCGCTGCGTCGCGATGCAGGAGTTCGGTTACGACGGGCAGACCGTGCACGTGCGCGGTGACGAGCTGTTCACGCTGATCAGCAGGCCGACCGCGGCGAAGGACGTGTGGACGGCCAACCTCGTGACCGGCAGCACCCGCCAGCTCACCGATTCCGGCCCTGACCTGCCCAAGGACCTGATCGAGCCCGAGATCGTGCGCTTCCCGAGCGCGGACGGCCGCACCGTGCACGGCCTGCTCTACCGCCCGCGCGGAGTCGCCTCGGCCGGGGTCGTCGTCGACGTCCACGGCGGGCCGGAGTACCAGACGCGGCCCTGGTTCTGGCCGGTGACGCAGATGCTGCTCGCGCGCGGGATCGGCGTGCTCGCGACGAACATCCGCGGCTCCTCCGGCTACGGGCTGAGCTATCAGCGCCTGATCTACCGGGACTGGGGCGGCGGCGACCTGGACGACCTCGCGGGTGCTGCCGCGTACCTCAACGGGCTGAGCTGGGTGGACGGTTCACGGCTCGGGGTGCTCGGCGCGTCCTACGGCGGCTTCGCGACGCTCAGCTGCGTCTCCAGGCTGCCGCAGCTGTGGCGCGCGGGCGTATCGATCTGCGGGGTATCCGACCTGGTCAGCGACGTGCGCTCGTTCCCGCCTACGTGGCGGCGCCGCGCGAAGGACTGGCTCGGCGATCCCGACGACCCCGCCGACTTCGCCCGGCTGAAGGAGGCCAGCCCGTACGTGCACGCCCATCGCGTGCGGGCGCCGCTGCTGCTGGTGCACGGGATCAACGACACGCGCGTGTCCATCGAGGAGTCCGACCGCATGGCCGCGCGCATGGTCGAACTAGACCTGCCGGTGAAGCTCGTGCGCATCGACGGCGAGGGGCACGTGGTGGCCGACCGCGAGACCAAGCAGAGCGAGGAGCAGCTCGTCGTCGACTGGTTCGCCCAGCACCTCGCGCCTTGACCTCAAGCATTGTGGAGGTTCTACGGTTCGATCATGAGCGTGCAGCTGAACCACACCATCGTCCACTCGACCGACCGCGCGGCCACCGCGGAGTTCCTGACCTCGGTGCTCGGGCTGCCGGAGGCGGTGCCGTTCGGGCCGTTCCTGGTGGTCGAGACCGCGAACGGGGTCTCGCTCGACGTCATCCACGACTCCGGCGAGTTCACCAGGCAGCACTACGCGTTCCTGGTCAGCGAGGAGGAGTTCGACGTCATCTTCGGGCGCCTGCGCGAGCGCGGAGTGGCCCACTGGGCCGAGCCGGGGCACCGGGGAGCGGGCCGGATCAACACCAACGACGGCGGCCGGGGCGTCTACTTCGACGACCCCGACGGCCACAACCTGGAGATCCTCACCCGCCCCTACGGCTCCGGCGAATGAGTGACCCAGGTCACATCGAGTGTCGGGAACACGGGGGCGGGTCCATGAGTTGATCGACTTGGGGCGGTGCGGATTTGTGTCCCCCGGGCCTACAACGGGCCATCGCGGAATACCGTTCGGCTGGAGCCGCGTTTGTGCCACCCGCCGTGAGGCGACCACCGCACCGTCCCCCTTCTGCCCCCTTCTCCGGGGCCCGGAGCCCTTGAGGAATGCTGTGCGGGTCACCCACCGACCCGCACACGACGAGGACCACTCCCACCCCATGCGCGACGACATGCGTCCCCACTACCCCGAGCTCGTCGAAGCGGGCGACCTCAGCACGGCCCTGCTGCGGCAGTCCACCGAGGACGGCGCCGCGCTCGTGTTCGAGTCCGACCAGCACCCGCACTCCGCCCGCGTGCTCAGCGCACGCGGTGTCGTCGAGGTCGACCTCGCGCGCCGGGAGCGCTCCTTCCAGCTCAGCCTGTGGAGTCGCGGCGTGAACCTCGCCCGTGGCGACACCGCCGACATCACCGAGGTCGTCGGCATCTGCCGCGCGTGGGAGGCCGGGGCGCGCCTCGCCGACCTCCGCGCGGGCTGGCCGCTGCTGTCCTACACCGAGCTGGCCGAGGCCCACGAGCGCGGCGACGCCGTCGAGGTGAAGTGGCGGATGCTGCTGGAGGACGGCGACCCCCACCTCCGCCCGCTCATCGAGGCCGCGCTCACCGAGCCGCGGCTGCGCGAGCTGTTCCCCTTCACCAGCCGCCGCGCGCTGCTGTTCAGCCGCTGCACCGGCTACCCGTACCTCAGCGTGCCGCCCGTCGTGCTCCCCCTCGGCGCCGGCCGCTACCGCGTCGTCGGCCCCGATGACACCGTGCTCGGCGAGGACGACGCCGCCGGAGCCGTGGCGGTCACCGTCGCCGCCCTGCCCGCCGACTGCGGTCCCGCCGTGCCCGGCACCGCCGAGGACCTTCGCTAGGGCCTGTCCCGCAAGTCGCGGGGTTCGCCCGTCTTCAAGCACCCCAACCCCCGCCCCGATGATCAACAGGGGGTTGGGGGGCCTTGAAGACACACCAACTTCCGCGCGGCACTGGACCTAGGGCCTCAGGTCCGTCGCCGCCCGGAACGAGCCGTCCATGTAGAACGGCGTCGAGGTGTGCTCGTGCGTGATCTTCCAGTCGCCGTCGACCCTGCGCAGGCCCACCGTCGCCCGGAACCACATCTCGAAGCCCTCCGGCGCGCCGTGCGGGGTTGCGGCGAGCCGGTTCAGGCTGTGGCAGAAGGCCACGTCGGCGCCCTCGGTCACCACCAGTTCGGTCACGTCGTAGCCCACCGGCCCCACGAACTTCGAGAACCACGCCCGAATCCCGCTCGGATCGGTGACCTCCGCGCCCGTCGTCCCCAACGGCGGCGCCAGGTCGAACATCACCACGTCCGGCGCGTACGCGGCCACGACGCGCTCCGCGTCCTTGTCCCGCATCGCGGCGGCCCGGTCGGCGATGATCTGCTCGATGACTGTCATGGGGTCCTCCTAGTGTGGCTTCGTCCGTCCTTGCGCAGGGGACGTCGAAGCCGAACTCCCCCGCTCGACATGCTCGCCGAAGAAATGTTCAGGAGATCTCCGTGAAGTACGTGATCTTGATCCAGAGCAACGCCGCGTCCCTCGCGAGGTGGGAACTGCTCACCGACCAGCAGCGCTCCGACTTCGGCCACGGCCACATGAACCTCTCCGAGGAGCTGAGGAAGTCCGGCCACCTCGTCTCCTCCGAGGGCCTCGGCGATCCCCAGCTCAGCAAGCAGGTGTCCCTCCGCGACGGCAAACCCCTCGTCACCGACGGTCCCTACGCCGAGGCCAAGGAACACCTCGCCGGTTTCTACGTCGTCGAGTGCGCTTCCTTCGACGAGGCCGTCGCGATCGCCGCGCGCATGCCCGATGTGCTCATCGGCGGCTCGGTGGAGGTCCGGCCCGTGTTCGACCCCGCCGTTCTCGACTGATCAGAACGGCGCCGGTTCGGCGATCGGCTCCAGTTCCGTTTCGTGCACCCTGCCGCTCGGCGTGATCCACACATGACTGCCGTCCTCACGGTTCTCACACCGCCAGTTGGAGTGGGTCTTCATGTTGTGGTGATGCGGCACTTCGGCCGGAGGTTCTTGATCGTCGTGTTGGTGCCGTCGTACGGGCGGCAGTGGTCAACGTCGCAGCGCTGCGCGGGTTGCTGACACCCGATCGCGGTGCAGCGGGGATACCTGGCGTTGATCAACTCCCGCTGTTTCGCTGTTGGGCGGTAGGTATCGCTGACTTCCTCCGCCATCCCGGTGACCGGGTCGGTCAAGATCCGCTTCCAGATGCCGCCCGCTGCGATGTCCTGTGCCACATGCGTGGGGATGGGCCCGTAACCGGCCAGCATCCCCGGGTCGTCGGTGAGGCCGAGCAGGGCGGTGATGGGCATCGTGAGGTAGACCATCGCCTGTCCCTGCGGGGCCGGGGTGTCCAGGCCGAGCAACAGGTCCCGTGCGACGTCGGCGCGCTTCTGGTCCAGGGTGCGGTCGTCTTTGGGCAGGGACTTCGCGATGCGGTCGATGTGGTCGTAGGCCATCGCGGTGTCGTAGGCAGTCATGCCCAAGCGGAGTTCGGCCATGCCGTCGTCGAGGTTGGTCTTCCACACCAACCTCTCCTTGCGCTTCTCCTCATGACGGCGCTCAGCCGCCTTGGGGTCGAGCTTGTGGATCAGCGTCTGGGCACGGCGGCGGACCGAGGTGTAGGTACGGATGGGGGCGTAGGCCAACAGATCCGCCTCGGCGATCGAGGCTTGCGGCTCCTTCAGGATGCTGACTTGGTCGACGATGAGGCGGGCTTTTCCCTCATCGATCAACCCCGCCGACAGAGCCGCCAACACCAACGGGCGCTCGGTCAGCTCGG
>NZ_MUMH01000096.1 GCF_002155965.1 Allokutzneria sp. NRRL B-24872 | reverse complement strand
CCGCCGCGGGCTCGCGGGCAGGGGAGCGGCGTTGATGTGCGTCCAGCCCAGCCGGATCACCAACTGCGGGTGCAGCACCCCGCCGAGCACGCGCTCACGCACTCGCGCACGGACGTCGAGCACCTCCAGCGGCTGCGAGATCAGGCAGCTGGCGAGCTGAAAACCCTTGGCGCGCAGCAGAACCGCGCTCGTGGCTTCACCGGCTCGCAGTCGATCCACGAGGTCGTCGCCGGGAGTGCCGAGCACCAGGAGCACCCCGGCGTCAGGGTCGGCGTAGGCGCCCGAGGGCTCAGCCAGCAGCGGATCGCGGAACACGCGCAACCGGACGTCATCCTCCCCGGCGTGCGCCGCCGTGCTCAGCGCGGATCGCACCCCGTCCCGCGAAGCACTGCCACGACCGCTCCACAACGCCAGTTCCGCCTCGTAGGCCGGATCGTCCCGCTGCACGTCATCCGCCTCGGCGATCGCCCGCAGCAGTTCTGCGCGCGCCTCGCCGTCGGTGGCCACCCGCAACGCACAGCCCTCGTCGGCAGCCGTCTTCGTCAGCTGCTCCAGCAACTGCTCCGGCACCGGCCACGAGCTGTACAGGCGTCGGTCGCTGCGCCGGGCAGGAATCGTGGAGACCAGGAAGATGTCGTCCGGCGTCGGCTGCCTGCCGACGAGCACCACCGAGGCGAGGTGGTTCGGGTCCTCCGGGTTCGGTAGCCGGTGCACAGCCGTTCCCCACCCCAGCGCGGCGAACGCGACCCGGAGGTGGTGCAGCGCCGCACCGCAGCTGATCGCCAGATCACGTCCGTCGGGGTCGGTCACCGGGACGTGCCGGGTCCAGTCCGCGTACAGGTGCAGCGCCGTGTCGCCGACCTTCCACGTCCACGGCTGCGAGTTGTGCACCGACGGCGCTCGGTTGGCCAGCGTGATCGCCGCCAGCACGGTGTCGTGGTCGGGCAGACCGGATCTCATGTGCCACCTCCGCAAGGGCTCTTGGAGGCGACGCTCGCACGGCCGCCAGCGAGTGCGCCCGGGCCGGAAGTCCCTGCGGCAGGGCCGATCGACCCCATTCCCCGGGAGCTTGGCCCCCTGGCGCGCCGACCACGACCGGGGTGTCCTGGAACCGAGTCGCCCGGCACGACCACGGCAGAGGAGCGCGGCAGTCATGACGACGCCAACCGACCAGCGAGTCCCCGTTCAGCGCTCCCGGAGCGCGAGCTGGCCGACGACCATCGACGCCGCGACCGGCGAGGTCCGGCTCCGCCTCGGCACGACCGTCGACGCGCTCGTCATGCGCGCCGGTGTCGCCGCGGAGGTCAACACCTTCCTCGCCCGGCACCTGTTCCGCGCCCCGATCATCCTCGTGCCCGGCGCCCCGTCGGACTGGATCTTCCTCACTGGCGCGCGCACCTCGATGCGGCTGCGCTCGTGGGAGGACCTGGCCCGCATGGACATCGGCTGGCACCGCCGAGGAACCATGATCCCATTGCCCGCCCTGGACGCTGTCGGCGACGGCCCGCGCTGGCTCGTCCCACCACGCCCGGGAGCGCTCCTGCCACCCTGGTCCGCGGTCGTCGCCGCGGTGCGGTCCCTCGGCTCGCGCTAGCCCGCTCGATCTCAGCTGAGTCATCACCTTTCCCGACAGCGCCACGATCGCGGGTCATTGCACGTGGTCCGGCCGCTGGGTTCGCTTCCGTGCGGGCGGCCTCGTCGCTCCGGTCCGAAGTCGGCGTGTGACGCTCACGGCGAGGTAGCCGAGCAGGATCAGGGCGAGGACGAGCGCGGTGAGGGCGGTGGAGGTGACCGATCCCCATTGCTCAACGGAGATCGCGACCAGGCCCCATGCAACGGCGCCCGCATAGGCGACGGTGCCGGCGATCGGGCCGTCCGCGCACGCCCGGAGCACCGCCACGGCGACCCCGGTGGCAAGCAGGAGCAGCACGATGCCCTGCACCGCGTTGTCGGCGCCGCCGCCGGAGAGTCCCACGTTGACAAGGGTGTTGGCCAAGCCCACGAACGCCGCGGCGGTCAACCAGCCAGCGAGCAGTCCGTAGCTGCCGCCGACGAGAACGCCCACCAACCTGTCCCGCGGGCCGGCGTTGCGCTGCAGCCGAACGGTGGCGAGGATCGCGGCCACCGCGCCGATGACGATGACAACCTGCGAGAGCAGGAACAGCCGCTGGGGGAAGACCAGCACCCACACGGCGTTGGCGGTGTAAGCCACCGCGATGAACCACCCGCTCGCGCGCAAGGCCGGCCGCGCCGCGACCGAGGGCGCCACACCCGTCACGGCCGCCGCGAGCGACACGGCGAAGATCAAGCCCCAGATGGCGAAGGCGTAGCCGGCGGGCAGGATCGACGTGGTGTCCTCCCTGGCAACTCCACCCACCGATCGCCCGAAGAACGACGAGGACACGATCTGGGCGACCGCGGCGAGAACAACGACGCCCTGACGCACCCAGTCGGAGGTCTCCGCCCTGATCGGCACGGTCCGCGACATCACGCCCCACCTCCACTTTTGTCTACTATGGACAGACGTGCGAACTGCATTGTCCGCTCCGCGCGCAGCTTCGACCAGCCGAACACCTCTCGGCAAGGCTCAGCACCGCACGCCCGTTCCATCTCACCCGGTTACCCAGGTCGGTGTGGGCGACACTGCCGTCCGGCAACCGGAGACCAGAGCCGGCCACCGCTCGTCATCCCGCGCTGTCGGGCGAATCGCGCTGAGACGTCGCTGAACCGGCCGCCGGTGTGGACGCTGCCGCCGGAGCCGCGTGGGACGTGCTGCCGGAGAGCGTCACCGGTCCGGTCGACCAGGGCGAGGACGCCGCCCTGGAGCGCTGCCTCGGCGTGCGCGGGAGACGTGTCGTCCTGAGCTTCGGCGGCCCGCGGTGAGCACGAGGTGCGCGACGAGACCGAAGATGAGGCCCCAGAAGGCGGAGCCGATGCCGAACAGCGCCATGCCGGAGGCGGTCACGAGGAAGGTCACCAGCGCGGGTTCGCGGTGCTCGGGCAGTGCCATCGCGCCGGAGAGGCCGGACATCAGCGCGCCCAGCAGCGCGACGCCTGCGATGGCGGCGACCAGTTCCTTCGGCAGCGCGGTGAACACCCCGAGCAGGGCCGCGCCGAAGGTGCCGACGAGCAGGTAGAGCAAGCCGCAGAAAACCCCCGCGGGATAGCGTTTCCTGGTGTCGGGGTGGGCTTCCTCACCGGTGCAGATGGCCGCGGTGATCGCGGCGAGGTTGACCGCGTGCCCGCCGAAGGGCGCCATGACCAAGGACGCCAGGCCGGTACCACCGATGAGGAGCCGGTCGTTGGGGCGGTGGCCGCTGGCGTGGAGCACCGCGAGGCCGGGCGCGTTCTGCGAGGCCATGGTGACGGCGAACAGCGGTACGCCGATGCCGATGATCGCGGCGAGGTCGAAGGCCGGTGTTGTCCACAGTGGACTGGCCAGGTGGAAGGTGATGCCGGTGAGGCGCAGGCCGCCGCTCAATGCGGCAGTGAGCACTCCGAGCACCAGTGCGGCGAGCACGGCGTAGCGGGCGCTGAAGCGCTTGGCGAAGATGTAGCCGAGCAGCACGGCCGCGGTCACCAGTGGTCCCTGTCCGACCGCTCGGAAGGCGTCGATGCCGAAGGAGAACAGGATTCCGGCGAGCATCGCCGAGACCACGGCGTCGGGTACCAGGGCGATCAGTTTGCCGAAGACTCCGGAGAACCCGATGAGGGTGATGGTCAGTGCCGAGATCACGAACGCGCCGATGGCGGCGGGGTAGGAGTACTGGGCGATGCTGGTGACCAGCAGTGCGGCACCGGGCGTCGACCAGCCGGCGATCACCGGCATCCGGGTCTTGAGGCTCAGCGCGATGCTGCTCAGGCCGGCGCCGATGGACAGCGCCCACAGCCACGACGTGGTCTGGGTCTGGGTGAGGTGCCCCGCCTGCGCGGCGGTGAGCACGATCATGATGGGGCCGGAGTAGGAGACGACGATCGCGATCAACGCGGCCACGAAGGACGACAGCGACGCGTCGGCGACGAAGCTCCGGCGCTGCGCTGTTCGGTCGGCTGTTCGGGTTGTCGTACGGGTCGTGGTGATGACGGCCTGATCCTCTCGATCAGACGGCCCTCCCGCCGTGCGAGTGGCCGCGCGTTCAACGGACGTGAGGGCGGGCACCGCAGTGCGCATCGACCGATGCTTCCGGCGAGTCGAGCCGATTCACGTTGAGGCACAACGGGATCTGCCGAAGCCCGATGGTGTCCATCCCGTGAACGGCGATCCTGGTCGCTCACGCTCGGCATTTCCTCGACGGCGCACTGTATGCGGCGGGCGCTGCACCGTCGATCCGGTGCTGAAGTGTGTTCCTGGCAACAGAAACCGGTCGCAAAAGATGAATTTGTTGCCGTCGCGTGACGGCGGGGGCCCCGGTGACCGCTCGGCCGCCGACGGCTGACGAGAGCGGCCCGGTCGAGGCGACGGCCGTCGTCAACGCCCGATCCCCTTGGCGGCCAAGGCATCGCGCCGACCCGATGTGGGAGCGCTCTCCTGTGGGTGTAATCGTTGGCGCGCAACAGAAACGCGGCGTGGGCATCAAGATCAAGGGCAGGTGAACTCCGCGAAGATCTTCCGTCTTGGCGAGTTCGCGATGTCCCCAGTTTCGGGGGCGGCACTTGTCCGGAGACCGCGCGGCTGGGCGCAGGTGTCAGGGTTCGTCGGCATCCGCGGTCGCGGTCACCTGGCAGGCACCGCTCCGGCGACGCGCTCGCTCGCTCGCTCGCCGTGAGCTGAGCGCCAGACGCCTTCGCCGGTTCAACTCACGTCGTGGTGGGGCAGCAACGAATTGGCGGCTCCCGTGGACCACTCGACCAGCATGAGCGTGGCGTCGTCCTGGAGGTTGCCGCTCTGGTGGTCCAGGACCGCGTGGGTGATGCGGCGCAGTGTTTCCGGAGCGGGGAGCCCGGCCGCTTCGTGCCGTTCGGTGAGGTCGACGAGCCGGTCGATGCCGAACTCCGTCCCGTTGTGGTCGCGGGCCTCGGTGACCCCGTCGGTGTGCAGCAGCAGCCGGTCGCCGGGTTCGAGCTGCTCCACACCGGCACCGCTCGCCGCGGAGCCCCGTCGCAGCTTGCTCAGCCCCAACGGCACTCGTGGCGCGACGGCGAGGGACTTGACCACGCTTCCCCGACGCAGCAGCACCGGGGGAGGGTGCCCGGCGAGCAGGTAGCTCAGCGCGCCGGTGCTCAGGTCCAGCTCCGCGAGAACGGCCGTGGTGAAACCGGTGCCGGGGTGGTGCTCGCTGAGCACGGCGTCGGCGGAGGCGGCGATGCGGGGCAGGTCGGCTCCTGCCCTGCGGGCGTTGCGGGTGGCGGCGAGGACGCTGCTGGTGAGCAGCCCGGCGGCGAGGTCGTGCCCGGTGGAGTCGAACACCGCGAGGTAGGCGCGCTTGTCGTCGACGGCGTAGTCGAAGCCGTCGCCGCCGACCTGGTCGTAGCGCTCCATCGTGGCGGCCACGACCAGCTCCCGGCAGGCGAAGGTCTGCGGGGGCAGCAGTTGCCACAGCAGTTCGCTGGCCACCGTCAGCGGCGCCGTGCGGCGCACGCGGTGGAACAGGTCGCCGTAGGGCAGCTTCGCCACGACCAGGTGCCCGATCAGCCCGGCCACGGTCCAGCACCGCTCCCGCAGGGCCGGGTCGTCGGGATCAGCGTCGGCGGGCAGGCGCATGGCCGCCACACCGAGCCGTTCGGTGCCGTCGAGCACTGGCACCCACAGCACGCCCGCCCCCTGGGCGTCGCGCCCGGGCAGGATCTCGGTCAGCCGGAAGGCCCGCCCTGCAATGGTCGCGTCCACCGTCAACTGCTCGTTCTCGGTGGCATCTGTGCAGTGCAGCGTCCGCTGCGAGAGATCGCAGAGGTAGAGCTTCAAGCGAATGCCCACCGGCGCGCAGGCGGACTCCAGGATCGGCACCAGATCATCCGCCGTCGCGACGTGGGAGGCGTTGATGATCTCGCTGAGAGCCTGGTACCACGCGGAATCTGAAGGCACGACATCACAGCGTAGGAGCCTGTCAACAGGTCTGTCCCCGCAGCGGCGGTACCGTCCCACCCCATGTCCACAGTGGATGATGATCCGGTCAGTCGTCGCTGGGGGGTGACACCGGTGATCTCCTTTCCGGAGGCGGATGCCTCCAGCAGCAGGGCCACCCCGGAGCTGCTCAGGTAGTCCAAGCCGGTCAGGTCTAGCTCAACGCCGGTGGACCGGGCGGCCTTGTCGAGTTCGCCCGTCAGCCGCAGCACGGTGACGCGGTCCCGGGTGGAGTTGCTCAGGTCCGCAGGGAGCGGTTCTGGCGTGAAGGCGCTGCCGGGGCCGGGTGCATCGGACTGTCGGCCCTCGGTCAGGCGGAAGTGCCCGTGGTTGCGCCGTCGCCGTGGTTGATCTCCAGATGCTCACTCACCTCGCGCACGATGCCCAGTCCGCGACCTCGATCGCCCTTGGCAGCGCGAACACCGCCGTGCCGGAGCGGCGTGCCCAGTAGCCTGAGTCGGCTGGAACAACCGCGCACATGAGGGGGCCGCGGTGTCGCTGCGGCACTACGTCTACGTCAGCGACTCGAAGGTCGACATGCTGCTACCGCAGGTCGAGCCGGGGCTCGCGGGCAAGCGCAGCACGGAATTCGGTCTCAACCTGAAGGTGGTCACCGGCAAGCGCAAGGTCGAGTCCGACACCGATCGGATCGCCCGGCTGGAGCGAGTGGTGAGGCATCTCGACGACTTCTGCGACGTGGGCACGATCGACGAGCCGGGCCAGTACTTCCGGGGGCGGATGGGCATGCGTCTGCGCCAGGAGCGAGGCTTGGTCTACTTCGCCGGGGCCACCGAGCACACGGTGGTGGGATTGGGTGGCTCCAGCGGCCACGTCGTCGGTGGGCCCGAGCCGAAGGACGACGCGATCTTCTTGCCGTCGATGCTGCCGGGAATGGTCGAGGGCCTGACCGCGGTGGCCGAGGACGAGGCGCCGGAGAGCGCTCTGGAGCTGGCCTACCTGGCGAACCGGAACCTCCGTGGTGACGAGCAGGAGGTGGAGTTCGTCGCGAAGCGCCTGCGGCACGGGCCGAGCCCGTACCCGGAACTGGACCGGGGCCGATCGGTGACCGTGCTCGTGGGCAGCCCGCTGTTCGTCGCGCTGGCCGACTGATGACCTGGCGGCCGGGAGAGACCGTCCTCGGCCTGTACGAGGTCAAGGACGTGCGCGGCGGCGGCATGGGCGTGGTGCACCGGGTGCGCCACCTCGGCTGGCAGGTGGACCTGGCGGTGAAGACACCGCGCCCGGAACGGGTCACCACCCCGGAGGATCGGTCCACCAAACCGGGGCAAGCCCAATCTGAATCATCTTGCGCATTGGAAACGTCACTCCGTCTACAACGGGCTAACTCGAGCGGCAGAAGGTTACGGCGCTCGGTGAGCTTCGACAATCGCATTCGTAGCTCGAACAAGGGACGGTCGCGACGAAGGGAGTGTTCTGTGAGCGGCTAGTTCACAGTGCGCTTGCGGTGGCAGTTCACGCTGAAGGCGTGAGCCGATTCCATTGTCTGGCAATGCCGTGCGCCAGACAGTCTGCCCCACGGTTCGTTCGATGAACTGTTCTCCGGCCTGCGGTTCTACCGGCGGAGGCAGCTGCCCGCGGACACCCTCCAACACGCGCTCCTGGTCAGCCGGCGACAAGTGCGCCGCAGGCGCTACAGCACCTGCGGCCGGCTGGAGGGCGAGTGGAGCCGCGCCGACACTGAGCTGAGCGAGAGCCACCGTCGGACAGCCTCCGGCACCCCGGCCTCGGCCAGGAAGCGGAAGTTGTCCAACTCGTCCTTCGCAGCGTGCAGCACGCCGTGAATCTCCTCGGCAGCCGGAGCGACGCTGCCGTCGGTGTGTGCCAGGGCACAGATTCAAGCCGCCCATGACGCCGGAGCGCCCTCGTTCCTGCTGTGAACGCGGGATGGTGCTACCACGCCGACGCGGTGGCTGTCCGCTGAAGGATGCACAGTCTCGCGTGAGAACTTCGCGTTCGCCGCATGGCGGTGTTCAGCCGCTGCAGGTGATATCGAGTTCGCCATCGATGTCGAGGCGGATGGTGGCCAGGCGGTGGTGTCGATTCAAGCGAGCAGGATGCGGCCTGCGGCGTCGTGCAGCGCGGCGACAACGCTTCCTTGGTAGTGAGGATGGCATTGCGGTAGGTGGCAGAGGGGCCCAGAGGTGATAGAACGCAGGAGCACGGCGTTACGGTTGGCAGAGAATGGTCGACGGCGTCCCGATTTTCTATAGCGCTAGCGGTAATGAGCACTGCCCCCAAGTCGCGAATTGCGACCAAAGTCGAGATCTTATCTGTGAAAGTTTTCCTCGGACCGCGCCCTCGCTAATGTGCATGATCTGGGAAATCTGGGTGCGCGTGTAGTTTGGGGCCACTGCTAGTGGTCAGATTTTCTGTTGCGTCGGGTGTAGGGCTTGAATGACCTTCGCTAGTTCTTGTGTCGCTATCCGGTGTGTGTGGAGAGGCGAGGTTTTATGGTCGTGTGAGTGAACGAAGGGTGTCCAGTTTCGGGAAGGTCGCGCGAGGGGGTGGGTTCTGTGTCGGCCGCGAGCTTGTAGAAGTTTGATGCATCGCCTTCGTGTTGTCTCGGCGAGTCAACGAACGGCGGCAGGGCCTCGAAGCTCGTTCGGTCGCTGCCATGCGGTGATGGTCAGTTCGACCTCGCCTCTAATGATCATCACTGCAAGGTCAATCGGGTCGGCCTGTTGCTATACTTTAAGTTCGGCATGTTATTGAAGTGCTTCTAAAATACGGTTCTCGCTGTGTCGCTGGCGCGGAAGTCGCGTCGCGAGAGAAAGATCTGCGCTGACGGTGAGAAGTTCGATAGATG
This sequence comes from Allokutzneria sp. NRRL B-24872, assembly GCF_002155965.1. Lineage (GTDB taxonomy): Bacteria > Actinomycetota > Actinomycetes > Mycobacteriales > Pseudonocardiaceae > Allokutzneria. The sequence goes on along the minus strand of NZ_MUMH01000096.1, from coordinate 8,563 downwards.
CGAAGTGGCCGTTGTCGTGCGATTCTCGCTTGGGTCGGCGCACGACTTCCGTCCAGTAAGATCGTTCGGGAATCTCGGGCGGCACGCGGGCCTGTGGGAGTCGTGGCATCTGGCTTAGGTCGATATGTATCGTAAACTGCGCCGACGATTTTGGTGAAGGTGATGCCTCATGTCCTGATCGAGGGCAATGGGTGGGCGGACCGATTGGTTTCTGGATTTCGCGCGGGTCGAGAGTGATCATGGCCTGATCTTCAGCAAGTGCGGATGATGCGTGTCCGAACGGTGGTTGTTGTGTCGCACATATTTCTCGGCCTCAGGGTTTGCATAGTAACAGCCAAGTCGGATGCTTTCGTGGTCGGGAGCTCGCCGATGTCTGGGGCGAGATACGTCGTTTGCCGCAGGGCAGCGGGGTCGCGCCCGCGTTCGGTTGTCTGGGCGGTTCTATTTCTGTCCACGAAGAGTTGCGTAGCTGAGCCGATGCCACGCTGCGGCCCTGAGCGTGGCAAGGCCGTTGACGAGTGTGATCGACCGGTGTGAACGGGCCGATGTCGCGACCGAACCAAGACGCCGGCCGATATGCGGACGATCAGGTGCGGGCCCGTCCACCCGATCGTCGGCGTCTGGAAGCAGAACGATCACGCTGCGCTAATGGCGCGGTCTGCGCCGGTGATTGTCTGCGGCATTGGCGTGACCAGACTGGCAAGAACCTCGATCCGATGGAGATCATCATTCCGGTGATCGAATTTCGATAGAGAGGCTGGTGTCCGATTCGGCGACGTCCAGCTCTGTCATATTTTCTGCTTGAGTATCCACCTGTCACTGCGGTGAACTCTGGTCGGCGTGCACACATGACATTTCTGAGGAGAGTTCTGCGTGGGAGAAGTGTGGGACGAGCGTGCCGGGAGCCGGCCGATCGCCGTTCTCGACATGGATGGAACGCTCTACGACGGCTGCATCGGAGTGGCTTTCATCGCCCACCTGGTGCGCGTTGGACTGGCGGCTCGGGAAGCGGTCGAAGCCGCACGCCGTGCCTTCGACGCGTATGAGCGCGGGTCTCTCTCCACTGCTGAGGCGGCGGATCTCGTGTACGACCACTACGCGCTGGCACTCACCGGACACCGCGTCGAGGACGTCCGGTATGCGGCCGAGGAGTGCTGGACCGTGGTGTGCGAGCACCTCTTTCCCTTCTCTCGGAACGTGGTCGACAGGCTGGCCGAGCGCGGTGTGCTGACGGTTCTGCTCTCCGGAAGCCCGGACGAGATCGTTCAGGTGGCCGCGCGCGAACTGGGGATCGACCAGGCCCGCGGCGCGCTTTCCGAGGTGATTTCCGGGCGCTACACCGGAAAAGTGCTGACCCGACCGGGAGAACCGGGAGGAAAGTCCTCATTGCTCGACGAGATCCGACCTGAGCGCTCCCGAGTCTTCTTCGCCATGGGGAACTCCGTCCGCGACGAAGTGGTGATGCGCGCCGAGATCACGATCGCTTTCGAGCCCGACGCCGGTCTGGCCGCTCTGGCGCGGGCTCGCGGGTGGGCCGTCGCCGACCGCGCGACGATCGAGGCCACCCTCGCCGAGCTCGTGCCGGGATACTCCGAGACCGCGCGGACACCGGGATGACCATGACGCGCGAGTTCGGCCTGGACGCGACACAGCACCGTGTCGAGGAGGCGATCACCAGCTTCATCGAGAGCAAGGAGCGGGGACCGCAGGGGGATCACCTGGCGTGGGCGATCCAGGTCCTCAAGCAGTTCCTCGGTGGTGGCAAGCGAGTTCGCCCGCTGTACTGCCACGCGGGCTGGCTCGCCGCGGCCGGGAACGAGGAGCCGCCGGAGCAGCTGATGGAGGTCTCCGTCGGGCTGGAGTTCTTCCACGCATTGGCGTTGCTGCACGACGACGTGATCGACCGCGCGGAGTTCCGCAGGCTCCGCCCCGCCGCGCACCGCCTGCTCGCCGGAACCGGGCCGGTCGGCGACGAGTGGTTCGGCATCAGCGCCGCGATCCTGCTCGGGGACCTGTGCGAGGCGTGGTCCGCTGAGCTGCTCATGGGAGTTGCCGAGGAAGGCGTTCCTCGTGGCGCCCGCGACTTCGTCAACCGCATGCGCGCCGAGATGCTCACCGGCCAGCTGATGGACATCAGCCGCTCCACCGGCACCTTCGGAACCGTCGACCACGCGCTCCAGGTCATCTACTACAAGACCAGCCTCTACACCGTGAAACGGCCGTTGCAGATCGGCGCGGCCATGGCCGGGGGCGGCCCGGAGGTGCTTCGGGCCTGCGCGGACTACGCGCGCTACCTGGGCGAGGCGTTCCAGCTGCTCGACGACCTCGAGGACATCGAACCCCCACCGGGCGCGGTCTCCAACGCGGGCAACGACCTGCGCGAGGGCAAGAAGACCGCGATCCTCGCGCTGGCGGGGCAGAACGCCACCGAGGGGCAGTTGGCCCGCCTGCGCGGTCTCCTCGGGCGCCGGGACCTCGACGAGGTGGAGTTGGCGGAGGCGCGTCGGATCATCGTGGACACCGGCGCCACGCGAGCGGCAAGGCGGACGATCACCGTGCGCCGCAGGCAGGCTCTTGAGGTCCTCGACCGGGCGCCGTTCCACCCCGAAGGGCGCGTCGCGCTGCGGGAGATGGCGGACAGGGCACTGCCCGGGATCGCGCAGTGGTCCGAGTGAGGTCGGCCGACCCCTCTCCCGGAGGGGGCCGCGCGACCATGTACGACTACCTCGTCGTCGGGGCGGGATCGGCCGGCTGCGTGGTCGCGTCCCGCCTGTCGGAGAACCCGAGCACCTCCGTGGCGCTGATCGAGGCCGGTGGTCGGGCCCGGCTCCCGCAGCAGCGGATTCCCTTGGCCGCCATCACTCTCCTCGGCGGCAGGTACGACTGGAACGACCGCACCGAGCCGCAGGGCGGGCTCAACGGTCGCCGGCTGCACCTCGCTCGGGGGAGGGCGCTGGGCGGTTCGTCGGCGATCAACGCCCAGATGTGGCTGCGCGGCCACCCCGAGGACTACGCGCACTGGGCGCGGACCTGCGGTCCCGGCTGGGGATGGGACCGCGTGCTGCCGTGCTTCCAGCGCTCCGAACGCCATCACGACGCCGACGCGCACCACGCCTACGGGACCGACGGGCCCCTGCACGTCCGCAACCTCGCCCGCCCCAACGTGCTCAGCCTGGCCTTCCTCCGCGCCTGCCAGGAACGAGGAGTCCCCAGAACCGACGACGTCGGCAGCGGTCAGGACGGTTGCGCGCTCGTACCGGTCAACCAGCACGAAGGACGGCGTTGGAGCGCGGCGGACGGCTACCTCGCGCCCGCTCTGCGACGGCCCAACCTGACCGTGCTCGCCCGCACGCTCGCCGAGCGGGTCCACCTCGACCGCGGCCGCGCCCACGGGGTCGTGGTCCGGTCCGGACGCGGGCGCGCACTGCTCACGGCGAAGGAGATCGTGCTGACCAGTGGCGCGCTGGGCACCCCGATCCTGTTGATGCGATCGGGGATCGGGCCCGCCGAGCACCTGCGCGGCCTGGGCGTGCGTGTCGAACGCGACCACTCCGAGGTGGGCTCCGGGCTCCAAGACCACCTGATGACGACCCTCACCCACCGCTGCACCCGACCGATCACCCTCGCCTCAGCGCTGGTTCCGACCTCCTGGCTGGACTACGCGATCAGGCGTCGCGGCCCGCTGGCCTCCAACGGGGCCGAGGCGGTGTGCTTCCTGCGCAGCTCCGACCGGCTCAGCGCCCCCGACCTGGAGGTGATCTTCAGTCCGGCCGCCGTCGGCCCTGGCACGCGCCCCGACCTCGTGCACGGCCTCACCGTCGCCGTGGTCCTGCTCCAGCCGCGCAGTGCGGGAACCGTCCGCCTCACCAGCGCCTCACCGGGAGCCCCCGCCGCCGTCGACCCCCACTACCTCTCCGACCCCGATGACGCCGACCTGCGCCGCCTCCGCGCGGGCCTGAGGTTCGCGCGGAGTCTGCTGCGCACTCCGCCGCTGGCGCCCTTCGTCGGCGCGCCTCGGACGCGCCAGCCGGCCACCGACGACGACGCGGCACTCGACGAGCACATCCGGCGGACCGCCGCGAGCGTCTTCCACCCCGTCGGCACCTGCCGCATGGGCGAGGACTCCGCCTCGGTCGTCACACCCGAGCTGAGGGTGCGCGGCGTCGACGGCCTGCGCGTCGCGGACGCCTCGGTCATGCCGACCATTCCGCGCGGCCACACGCACGCGTCGACCGTCATGCTCGCTGAGCGCGCGGTGGAGCTGATCACCGGTTCGACGGGGGTGCGCACCGATGACCGCTGATCGCCGTGCAAGGCCGTTTTCCTTGCCAGAGCTGCCAATGGCACCCGGACGGCTCCCGCTGCTGGGACACGCCGTGCGGTTGGTGCGCTCGCCCATGCCGTTCCTGGAGTCGCTCGCCGGGATCGCGCCGTTGGTGCGCGTGCGGCTCGGGAGCGGCACCGCGCTGGTCGTCACGGAGCCGGCACTCGTGCACGACGTCCTCGTCCGAAAGGCCTCCTGCTTCGAGAAGGGCGAGCAGTTCGAGAACGCGCGCGTCATCCTCGGCAACGGGGTCCTCGTCGCGGGCAGGGAGGACCACCTCAAGCACCGGCGCATCCTGCAACCCGCGTTCCAACCCACCGCGATCGACGAGTACGGCGTGATCATGCACCGGGAGGCGGTCCGCACGGCCGAGTCGTGGGTCGCGGGGGAGTGCAGGGACCTCCAGCGGGACCTCGACGAGCTGTCCCTGCGCGTCGCACTGGCCACCCTGTTCTCCGGGATCCTGCCGCCCGGGGTGTCCGACGAGGTGCGCCGGTGGCTGCCCGTCGCGCTCAAGGGGGTGGCGCTGCGAGCCGTGCTTCCCCTGCGGCGCTGGGACGGCACCAGGCTCGCGGCCGCGACGAGGTTCCACAGGTCGGGTGTGGGGCTGCGCGACGCCGTCGACGCGCTGGTCGAGTCCGCGGCGGCCAGCGGCTCGGGCGCCAACATGATGAACAAGATCCTCGACGCGACCGAGGAGGGGACGCGGCGGCGCATCAGCAGCACCCAGGCGCGCGACGAGGCGCTGTCCGTTCTGGTCGCCGCCTACGAGACCACCGCGAGCACCCTCGGATCGCTCTTGCTGGAGCTGGGCAGGAACCCGCGCGTCGAGCAGCGGCTCTTCCGGGAGTTGACCGAGAACACCGATCCGAGCCAGCCCCTGCGAGCCGCCGACCTCCGGCACCTCCCGTACGCGCTGGCGGTCGTGCAGGAGGCGCTGCGCCTGCACACACCGGGCTGGTTCCTGATGCGCCGGTCGAGCACGGAGGTGGAACTGGGACCGGCCGTCGTTCCCCGGGGAACCGAAGTGATCTTCAGCCCGCAGGCGTTGCACCACGCGCCGTCGTTGTTCCGCGAGCCACACCGCTTCAACCCGGGCCGATGGGCGGACACCCCCGTGAAGAGCCTTCCACCCGGCAGCTACATCCCGTTCCTGGAAGGCCGGCACCAGTGCATCGGCGCCCACTACGCGCTTCTGGAGATGGTGACCATCCTCCGCGCCGTCTGCATGCGCTGGAAACTGCGGCCTTCGCCGTCCGCGCCTCGACCGCGACACGTGTTCCGCACCGTGATGCGGCTCAACGCCTTGCCCATGACGGTGACCACGCGCGAGCACGAGGGGGAGTAGGCGATGCACGACCCGGGCACGATCCTCGCCGAGGCGCGCGAACGCCTCGTCCCCCGGCTGCACGAGCTGGTCCGCGGCTTGCCGCCGAACGTCCGCGAAGTCGCCTCGTACCACTTCGGCTGGGCCGGTCAGGCTTCGAAGTCACCAGGCGGGAAGCACATTCGGCCCGCTCTGCTGTTCGCGGTCGCGCGAGCGGTGGGAGGAGACCCGGACCGGGCGTTGTCCGCGGCGGTCGCGGTGGAGCTGGTGCAGCAGTTCACCTTGCTGCACGACGACATCGTCGATGGCGACGAGCAGCGGCACGGCCGACCGGCGGCTTGGACGATCTTCGGCCGCGACCGCGCCATGATCGCCGGTGACGCGTTGCTCGCGCTCGGGCTCCGCTCGGCCTTGACCGTCGGCCCCGCGTGCGCGATCGCCCTCGCTGATTGCGTGGTGACCCTGTGCGAAGGGGAGAGCAAGGACATGGCCCTCGGTTTCGACGTGGTCGCCGACCCCGTGGCGTGCCTGGACGCGGCCCGCGAGAAGACCGGGGAGCTGGTGAAGGCCACCTGCGCCGTCGCGGCCGAGACGAGTGGGTGCGACAGCCGGGTGGCCGCCCGCCTCGGCGCGTACGGATCGGACCTCGGCACCGCTTTCCAGCTCGGCAACGACCTCCTCGGGATCTGGGGCGCGCCCACCACGACCGGCAAGCGGATCGGTGGCGATCTCGTCGCGGGCAAGCAGACCTTCCCGATCGCTGTAGCGCTGCGGTCGCCGACCTCGGCGGGCCGGGACCTCCGCGCCCTGCTGGCCGGTGAGCCCCTGTCCGAGACGGAGGTGCTCCGGGCGGCCCGCCTCGCCAGGGAGACGGGGGCGGTGGAGACGACCCAGGCGAAGATCCGCGAGCTGACCGTGTCGGCCCTGGAGGCGTTGCGATCCGCCGTGGCCGACCCGGGTCGTCGCGGTGAGCTGGAGATGTTCGTCGACATGGCGCAACGGCACTTCGATCCGGCCGGTGTCTAGCAGATCCGGCGTCCGACAGATACGGAGAACGACGATGGACCTGCCAACGCCACCGATCTACGTCCGGGACGCCTGCGCGACCCTGTCGGTGTTCCTCGCCGACCACGCGGCCTCCGCCGAGCTGTTGCACTACAGCGGGATGAGGCCGGTGAAGATCGGCAGGAACAAAACCGCCTGCGTCATCGCGCACTGGAAGTACAAGGACGCCGACCTCGGGGCCTACGACGAGGCCATGGTGCTGTTCCCGGTCGGCGGGGATGGGAAGGCGCGGCTGCTGAACACCTTGTTGCGCTTCAAGTTCCGCATGTTCGCGCACTGGGTCCCGGTCAACAGCGAGTTCTCCCGCGTGGTCGGCCGCGCCCTCGGCGGCTTCCCCAAGGACCTCTGCGACTTCCAGGTGTCGGAGGGGGCGAGCGGCGTGCGGTACGAGGTCGTCGACGGCGGCACTCCGGTGTGGACGGTGCACTCGACCACCCGCCGCACCGTCCGCATCCCCGGCACGCTGCCCGGAGGATCCCGCCCCGCGATCTACACGTGGCTGGACGGCGTGCGCCGAAGGGCACCCATCACCATGCGCGGATCGCGCGTGAGGCTCGGGCGGGGCGGCTCCTCCCTCGAACTCGGGGACCACCCCCGCGCCGACGAACTGCGCGCCATCGGGATCTCCGCCAAGCCGGTCGCGACCATCCACGTGGGGAAGGTGTGGGCTCGGGTGGACGCCGCGGAGGTCCTCACCGAGTAATCGCCGACAGCACCAAGGCATTCCCTGAGTCGTGGTTGCGGAACGCTTCGGTTGCATTGTGCTGGCTGCGTCTGACGGGATCATCGCACGCAGGTGAACCCATGCTCGAATTGATCCACCAGATCGGCCCGGGCGCACCGGTCCTGATCCGGTGGTCGTCGAGAAGTCGTTACGGAGCAGGGGCTCTCAGGAGCGCGGTGGTCGCGGCGATGGAGCGCGGAGGCATGGCCGAGCACCGGCGGGCGCTGCTGGCCGGGCTCACCGGAACCGTCCTGGAAATCGGAGCGGGCAACGGCCTCGACTTCGGCCTCTGTCCCGCCACCGTCACCCGTGTCGTGGCCGTGGAGCCCGAACCGCGTCTTCGTGGTCTTGCCCGCACCACTGCCACCCAGACACCAGTCTTGATCGAGGTCATCGGCGGCCCCGCCGAGTGCCTGTCCGCCGCCGACGGTGCTGTCGACGCGGTGGTGGCCTCACAGGTGCTGTGTTCGGTTCGCGACGAGGGTGTGGCGCTGCGGGAAATCCATCGAATCCTCGCCCCCGGCGCGACGTACCGGAAGAGCAGACGTCAGCTGAGCAAACCCAGCCCACCCTCGATCACACCCAACAACCTCACCCGCCACCAGTGCACGCCGTGTGGACACCAGACTTAAGCATTTGCACGTCATGACGCCCCTACACCGGTGTCGGAGCCTGCTCTGGATGGGTGGTCCCCACTCGAGCAGTCATGAACCGTGGCAATCCTCGACGATCCTGACCGCGATGACGACCAACACTCAGGCGCGGCGCAGAACAAACACATACTCGGCGGAGATGTGCCGAGACGTCGACGAAGTGCTCGAGAAACTCGTCGCAGAGCCCAGCTTCGCCGACCGCATCCACGATCTCGCCCTCACGCGTACCTACGTGATCGACCAACTTGCAGCCGACCAAGATGTACTGGACCGCGCAAGGACGATCTATGCGCGACTAGGCGCTGTCCTGTAAGTCATCGGAGCCAGAGGATGATGGCGGCGAGGGTGAGTTCGGCTTGGTAGTAGGCGGGCTTGCCCCGGTTTGGTGGACACCGTCAGAGTGGTCGGTGGCTCGGCCGCGGGAAGGTGTCGTGATGGCGAACAAGTTTTCGTTGGAGTTCAAGGCTCAG
>NZ_MUMH01000095.1 GCF_002155965.1 Allokutzneria sp. NRRL B-24872 | reverse complement strand
ACTTTGAGGACAGGCCCTAGCACTCCGCCACACCACCTGAACGAGTCATTGGCGTGGTTGAACGGACTGAACGAGTCATTGAGGTGGTTCAACCACCTGAATGAGTCATTCAGGGAGTTCACCGCACCGAACGGGGCATTGGGGCGGGGCGGAGTGCTGCTGCGCGCGGGTCGGGGCCCTTGGCGGGTGTCAAGGGGGCGGCGGGGTGGAGCGGGAGTTGAAAGCGTGAACAAGGAGCGGACAAGCGTCGCGGGACAGGCTGGCGGTCCCTGCAACGTGTCCGGAGGCCCCGATGGAAGGCACCCCTTCGCTCGATCGCCGTTCCCTGTTCCGCACCGCGGCCGGAGTCGGCGCGCTCGCCGTCGCCGGCCAGCTGATCACGCCGGGCTCGGCGTCCGCGGCGCCCGCGGCCCCGCGCGTCCACAGCTGCGCGGAGTGGGGCGCGAGGGCGGTCAGCGGCATCACCACGCTCAACAAGAAGCCGAACCGCATCCTGGTGCACCACATGGCGAGCCCGAACAGCACGAACTACACGCAGGCGCACGCCTTCCAGGTGGCGCGCAACTGCCAGGCCGGGCACATGGGCCAGGGCTGGGCGGACACCGGCCAGCACTTCACCATCAGCAGGGGCGGCTTCGTGATGGAGGGCCGCAAGGGCAGCCTGGCCACGCTCAAGGGCCGCAAGCAGATGATCAAGGCGGCGCACTGCCCCGGCTTCAACGAGAACTCCATCGGCATCGAGAACGAGGGCACCTACACCAGCGCCGTCCCGACGACCGCGCAGTGGAACGCGCTGGTCAACCTGTGCGCCTACGTCTGCTACCAGTACGGCATCTCGCCGAGCAACATCAGCGGGCACCGCGACCACTTCGCGACGGCCTGCCCGGGCAACCAGTTCTACGCCAAGCTCGCGCAGCTGCGCACGGCGGTGAAGGCGAAGCTCTGACCACGCAGGGGCGGCTAGATCCTGGAGGGCCACCAGAGGGCAGCTGAGTGGCCCTCCAGGCCCCGCCTTGCAAATAATGACCGGGCAGTCATAAACTCGGTGGCATGACGACGGTGCGCACGGGTCCCGGTCGTCCTCGCGAGTTCGACGAGGACGCGGTGCTCGACGCCGCCGGCGACGCGTTCCTGCTGCGCGGCTACCACGCGACCTCGCTGACCGATCTGACCACGGCGACCGGCCTGCACCGCGGGAGCCTCTACGGCGCGTTCGGCGACAAGCACCGGCTGTTCCTCGCGGCACTGCGCAGGCACGCGCGGCTCGCCGCGGAGACGCTGGACGCGGACCTGTCGAGCGCGGCCACTCCCCTGGACGGCATCCACGCCGTCCTGCTCCGGCAGGCAGCGAAAGCCGCTGAGCGCATGGGCGAGTGCCGTGGTTGCCTGCTGGCCAACACGACGCTGGAGATGCTTCCGGGCGACGAGCAGGTCGCGGGGATCATCGCCGGGCACCACCGCTGGCGCGAGGACCGGCTGACCGAGGTGCTGGAACTGGCTCGCGCGCAGGGCCAGACCACGGCCTCGCCACCGAGGGCGTTCGCGCGCTTCGTGGGCACGGTGATCGAGGGCCTGTGGCAGCTCGGTCGCGTCGCGTCGGACCCGCGTCAGCTCACCGAGGCCGCCGAAGCCTCGATGCGCGCGCTGCGGTGACCGGCCGTCTTTTTTTTGCCGCAATTCATGACCGATCAGTCATTATTTGGAGGACAGCATGCTGGGGCGAGTGGGGATCTGGTCGACGGTCTTCGTGTGGGGATCGGCGAAGGACGCCAGGACGTTGGCCACCGAGGCCGAGGAGCTGGGCTACGGCGCGCTCTGGTTCGGCGAGGCGGTCACCGGCAAGGAGTCGCTGAGCAACGCGGCGATGCTTCTCGGTGCCACCCAACGGATCGCGGTGGCCACGGGCATCTCCAACATCTGGGCGCGCGACGCCACGGCGATGCGCGCGGGCGGTGACACGCTGGCGGAGGCGTTCCCCGGGCGCTTCCTGCACGGGCTCGGCATCAGCCACCTGGCCGAGGTCGCCGAGCGCGGCCACGGCTACGGCAAGCCCGTTGCCACAATGCGCGCCTACCTCGACGCGATGGAGGCCACCGACTTCACCGCCGCCGCACCGGCGAAGCCCACGCCTCGGGTGCTGGCGGCCTTGCGCCCCAAGATGTTGGAGCTCTCCCGCGACCGCGCTGACGGCGCGCACTCGTACTTCATGCCGCCGTCGCACTCCGAGCGCGCACGAGCGGTCCTGGGCGCGGCCCCGATCCTCGCGGCGGAGCAGGCGGTCGTGCTGGAGACCGATCCGGTGCGCGCCAGGGCCATCGCGCGCGAGCACACGGCGGTGTACCTGTCGATGCCGAACTACGTGAACGCGTTGCTGTGGCTCGGTTTCGACGAGTCCGATGTGGACGGTGCGGGCAGTGACCGGCTGGTGGACGCCGTTGTCGCGTGGGGCGACGCCGACGCGATCCGCGCACGGGTCACCGAGCACCTGGACGCGGGCGCGAGCCACGTCGCGATCCAGGCGCTCGGCGGGTTCAGCTCGGTGCGGGAACAGCTCCGGGAACTTGCTCCTGCCCTGCTCGACGGGTAGCCACGAAGGCCACCACGATCACGAACGCGAGCAGATAAGCGTTGCGCGTCAAGGGTTCCAACCACGTCGGAGCCTCGACGAGGAACAGCCCGGTGTCGGGTGGGCCGAGCTCACCGGGCTTCAACGCCTTGCCGAACCACGAGAAACCGAGCAGGTACACGGCGGCGAGCACGCCCCACGCGAGCTTGTCCCGGTACCGCAGCCCGAGCACGCACAGGTACACCGCCAGCGGCACGAACCACACCCAGTGGTGGCACCACGAGAACGGCGAGACCATCGTGCCGGTCAGTCCGCACAGGGTGGCGCCGAGGAGTTCGTTGCCGCGCTTGGCGACCAGCGCCGCGAGGCCGAGGCCGACGACGCCGCACACCCCGGCCACGAGCAGCCACGGCAGCGCGGGCGGCTCGTTGGTGCCGAAGAAGCGGGCGATCATGCCGCGCAGCGACTGGTTGCTCGGCCAGATCGTCGGCCCGACGCGACCCGAGGTGAAGAAGGTGCCGGTCCAGTACTTCAGCGCGTCCCGGGGGATCAGCAGGAAACCGAGGCCGATCGTGCCGAGGAAGGTCGCGGTGGCCACGCCCGCCGCGCGGAAGCGGCCGGTGATCAGGAGGTAGACGATGAAGATCGCGGGGGTGAGCTTGATGCCCGCCGCGATCCCGACTCCCACGCCCTGCCACCGGTTTCCGGCCCTGCTGGTCAGGTCCACCAGCAGGATCACCATGAGCAGGAGGTTGATCTGGCCGAGCCAGAACGTGGTGCGCACCGCCTCCAGCCAGAACAGCGGGCCGGTCAGCAGCACGCCGAGGAACACCAGGTTGCGGTTGGCGGTGTAGCCGAGCCTGCGGAAGGCGATCCAGATCGCGGAGAACAGCAGCCCCAGGTTCGCCAGCAGGGACAGGGCTTTGAGCAGCCACAGCGGCAGGAAGGCCAGCGGTGTGAACACCAGCGCCGCGAACGGCGTGTAGGTGAACTCCAGCGCGTGCAGCACCGGCTTCTCGTACAGCGGGCGCCCGCTGAGCACGAAGTCGCCGCCCGCCGCGTACACCTGCACGTCGATCATGATCAGGTGGCCGGGCCAGACCGCGGCGGTGACCGCGTAGGCGGCGAGCGCGGCCAGCAGCACCAGCGGCGCCACCGCGCGGAGCCAGCCTGGAAGTCGCAGGTCACGAGTGTTGCCAGGCTGCGCCGAGGAGGACGCGACCGCTGAGGACATGGCCCCTACCCTAAACGGCGCAGCGCCGACCGGCTGCCGTGGTGTGAGGTCCCCCCGCATCGAAGCTTCGACGCTGCGGGGGGACCCGAAACCTGCTTACGCGGTGCGGACCAGGAACGGCGGCACGGTGTTGCCGCGCAGCGCGTCCGCGTCGACGGTCTCCGGGCGGTAGCCGCAGGACGGCAGCGCGGAGATCATCTTCTCGGTCGGGTCCGCGACGGCGTCGGCGCGGCCGAACAGGTAGGCCCACTCGTGCTCGTCGGAGCCGTAGTAGGCGACGGTGTCGAAGACCTCGCCGAAGCGCTGCCAGGAGCGGATCAGCGTGGCGTTGCGCCACATCGTCTGGCAGCCCGCCTGGCAGATCACCACGCCGCCGGGGGCGAGCACGGAGTGCGCCATGCGCAGGAACTCCGACTCGTACAGGCGGTTGTGCTGGGCGAACTCTTCGCGCTCATCCGGAAGGTCCACCAAGACCACGTCGTACTTCTCGCCCGCCGCGACCGCGTCGACCAGGAACTGCCAGCCGTCGGTGAGGTGCAGCTTGATCGGCCCGTCACCGGCGACCGCCGCGTCGACCTGCTCCGGCGTGTAGCCGTAGGGCAGGTGGCGGGCGCAGGCGCGCACGCACTCCTCGTCGATGTCCACGTGGTCCACGCGGGTCGCGCCCGCCGCGACCGCCATGTGGCACACGACGCCCTCGCTGGAGCCGACGACGAGCACGCGCTCGACCTTGTCCGCCAGCAGCAGGCCGGGGACCATCAGCGCCTCGTGGTAGGTCAGCTGGCTGAACTCGGTGCTCTGCCGGTCGTTGTCGCAGAACAGCGACACGCCCTGCGAGGTCTTGCCGATGACGACGTGCTGGAAGGCGGTGTCGCCCTCCCAGATGACGTCGTCGAGGCGCCACTGCCGGACCATGCCCTCGGCAAGCGGCTCGGTGATCCAGCGGCCCTCGCCGGTGATGGTGCTCAACTCGTCTCCCAACCGCGGTGAATGGTCTTGGTCTGAACGGTCGCCGCGCCGAGGGCTTCGGCGAGCAGGCGGACGGCGAGCTCGGGCTGGGCCCGGTCGCCGCAGGTGAACACGTCCACGAACAGCGCCCCGATCTCGGGATAGGTGTGGATGGAGGCGTGCGACTCCGACAGCAGCGCCAGCACGGTCACGCCCTGCGGCTCGAACTGCTTCGAGGAGACCTCGCACACGGTCGCGCCGGCCTGGTCCAGCACGTGCTCCAGGGTTCGGCGCAGGAAGAGCTCGTCGTCGAGCAGCGAAGCCTCGATCCCCGCGAACTCCGCGAGGACGTGCTGCCCGGTGAACAGACCCACGACGGGGACCTGTGTCTGCACCGGTCCTGAGACAGTGGACACCTACTCAACCTCCCTGAAATCTCCCAGCGGACTCCGGCTGGAGCTAGCTCTGCTTCGCCCCGATGACATGCGTCGTCAGGGACGGAAAACCGTTGAAGGACACCGAGGAATAGCTCGCCGTGTAGGCGCCGGTGCACGGGATGTCGACATGGTCGCCCGCCGCGAGCGCGAGCGGCAAGCGATATGCGGTGCGCTGGTAGAGCACGTCGTCGCCGTCGCAGGTCGGCCCCGCGATGACCACGGGCCCGTCCGCTCCGCCGTCGTGCTCGGTGCGCAGCTCGTAGGCGATCGCCTCGCCCTCGCACTCCGCCATGCCGTTGTAGCGGCCGACGTCGAGGTAGACCCAGCGGTGGGTGTCCTCGGCGGACTTCTTGGAGACCAGCACGACCTCGGAGCGGATCATCCCGGCGTCGCCGACGAGGGCGCGGCCCGGCTCGATGATCAGGTCAGGCCGAGCGCCGGGGAAGTGCCGGTCCAGCGCGCGCTCGATCACCGCGGCGTACTCGGTGAGCGCGGGCACCGCCTCGGTGTAGACCGACGGGAAACCCCCGCCGAGGTTCACCAGACCGACCGGGACCCCGGCCGCGGCGATCTGCGCTGCGCGGGTGATGCCCAGCTCCCACGCGGCGGGGTCGACGTGCTGCGATCCCACGTGGAAGGAGACGCCGTACACGGTGAGACCGAGTTCCCCCGCCTCGCGCAGCAGGTCCACCGCCATCTCCGGGGCGCAGCCGAACTTCTTGCCGAAGGGCGTGCGCGCGCCGTCCGCCTCCACCAGCACGCGGCAGAACACCGAGGCGCCGGGCGCGTGCTCGGCGAGGTGCCGCACGTCCTGGGCGCTGTCCAGCACGAAGAGCCGGACGCCGCGCGCGAAGGCGTAGGCGATGTCGGCGGCCTTCTTGATGGTGTTGCCGTAGGAGATCGTCTCCGGCGCCGCGCCCTGGGCCAGGCACAGGTCGATCTCGCCGGTGCTGGCGACGTCGAAGCACGCGCCGAGTTCGACGAGCAGGCGGACGACCTCGGGGTGCGGGTTCGCCTTGACGGCGTAGAAGATCCGCGCGTCCGGCAGCGCGGCGCGCAGCTTCCGGTAGTTGTGCTCGACCACGTCGAGATCGAGGACCAGGCAGGGGGTCGGCGGGCGGTGGGTGTCCAGGAAACGCCTGATGCGGGCACTGGGGTCGTTCGTCGTCTCCGCAGCTACCGCGGTGGCAAGGCTCTCGGACATTCCGCTTGTTGATCTCCCGTCACTCGGGCGAGGACAGGCCGCGCCGCCGGAGAACTCTAGGTCATGGTGGGCCCCGGTACCGAGTCGCGGTGCCCCGGCGGGGAAGTGATCTCGCCCACGGGGTGTTCGCCTGGGTTCACGTAGACCACCAGGCGCTGGTCCTCGGTACCGGGCAGGACCAGGTTCTCGTAGGCCAGGCGGAGTTCTCCGCGCTCCGGGTGGTGCCACCGCTGGACCCCGGTCAGCTCCGGGAGCGCGCCCGCGTCGGCGTGGCGGCGGCTGAACTCCGCGCCCGCCGTGATCGACAACTCTTCGGCGAGGGCCGCGGCGTGGGCGTCGCCGAGATCGGCGGCCGCGCGCAGGGCGGCGGCTTGCCCGTCGGCGACGCGGTCCCAGTCGGGGAAGCACGCGCGCGCCCGGGGATCGGTGAACACGAACCGGACGAAGTTCCCATTGGGCCGGAGTCCCACCGCGCTCGCGAGTTCGCCGAAGCCGTCGCTGCACGCCAGCAGATCGCCGTGCGCCGCCGCGACGAAGGCCAGGTCCAGCTGGTCGAGCAGGGCGCGCACCGTCGGCCGCAGCGGCTCGGGCGCGGTGGCCTGGCAGCAGAGCGCGCCGTCCGCGATCTTGGCGAGGCGGTGCAGGTGCACGCGCTCGTCCGGTCCGAGGCCCAGCGCGTCCGCGAGCGCTCCGAGGACCTGGGCGGAGGGTCTGCGGTCGCTCCCGCGTTCCAGGCGGGTCAGGTACTCCACGCTGATGTTGGCCGCCGCTGCCAGTTCCGAGCGGCGCAGCCCCGGGGTGCGGCGGGGTCCTGGTGCCGCGCCGGTGGGCGCTGTGTTCTCCCGCCTGGCCCGCAGGAAGGCCCCCAGCGCGTTGTCCGCCACACCCCGAGTCTAGGTTCGCGCCCCGATCAGCACTCCACGTAGACCTTGTCGGCGCGGTCGTCCTCCCAGGACGCGAGGTTGGTCGAGGTGTGCGCGCGGACGTTGCCGACGATCGTGCCGTCGGCGAGGTCGAGCAGGCGCATCGCGTTGCCGTGCGTGCGCACGGACGACACCTCGTTCCTGATCCAGCTCGGCAGCTCCCACCAGCCGCAACCGGGAACCTCCCAGCGCGGCCCCGTTCCGTGCCAGCGCTCGTAGACGCAGACCTTGCCCGCCGGGCAGGTCTCGTAGCCCGCGATCGTGACCTCGCCGGCGTGCGCGCCTCCGGTGACGATCCCGCTGGTCACGAACGCCAGCGCCAGGCCGGTCGCCAGTGCTTTCCGCATCGGTGCTCCCCCGATCGCGCTCTGTGCTCGGTTGCGCGGCGAAGCTATCCGCGCTGGCGCCGTGAGCGCGGTGCTCGCTGGCGATGACGAGCGAAAGTCCTCGTTCAGCGCCGCCCCGCCTCATCGATTCGGTGGAGTGACCAAGGGCTTGGCTCGGGCGAAGCGCGCGGTGGGGGTCCCTGAGAGGGCCTCCCTGGGCGGAGCGCGGGGAAGCAGGCTGTCGGCATGCGTTACCGACTGTTCGGCCGGACCGGCCTGCGCGTGTCCGAACTCGTGCTCGGCACGATGACCTTCGACGATCTCGACCAGGCGCGGCGGACGATCGCCGCGTTCGCCGACGCGGGCGGCAACTTCCTCGACACGGCTTCGGCGTACGGGGAGAGCGAGAGCCTGCTGGGCGCGGCGATCGAGCAGCGCGACCGCTTCGTCATCGGCACGAAGTACACGTTGTCGCGCGACGCCGCCGACCCGAACGGCGCGGGCAACCACCGCAAGAACCTGAGGTTGTCCCTGGAGCGGAGCCTGAAGCGGCTGCGCACGGACCACATCGATGTGTACTGGGTCCACATCTGGGACCGCCACACGCCGCTGGAGGAGACGATGCGCGCGCTGGACGACGAGGTCCGCGCGGGCAAGATCCTCC
Source organism: Allokutzneria sp. NRRL B-24872 (assembly GCF_002155965.1). GTDB lineage: Bacteria > Actinomycetota > Actinomycetes > Mycobacteriales > Pseudonocardiaceae > Allokutzneria. The sequence goes on along the minus strand of NZ_MUMH01000095.1, from coordinate 25,188 downwards.
ACGTCGGGATCTCCGACGCGCCCGCCTGGGTGGTGAGCCGCGCGAACACGCTCGCGGAGTGGCGCGGCTGGACGCCGTTCTCCGGCCTGCAGATCCCGTACAACCTGGTGCGCCGCGACGCCGAACGAGAGCTGCTGCCGATGGCCGAAGCCCTCGGGCTGAGCGTGACCGCGTGGAGCCCGCTCGCCTCGGGCCTGCTCTCCGGTGCGGCGTCCCGCCGCGTCGACCCCGCGAAGCTCTCCGCCCGCGATCACGCGGCGCGCGACGCGGTCCGCTCGGTCGCGGCGGAGATCGGTGCGACTCCGTCCCAAGTGGCACTCGCGTGGCTGAGGCACCGGTCGCCCTCGGTACTGCCGCTCGTGGGAGCCCGCAACGCCGAGCAGATCGCGGAGACCTCCGTCAGTGTCGCGCTCCCCGAGGAAGCTGCGCGTCGGCTGGACTCCGCGGTGGAGTTCGAGCGCGGTTTCCCCGCCGACTTCATCGAGGAGTGCGAAACGACCCCCTTCGTCTTCGGCGACACCGCGACCAAGCTCGACGCGCGCCCCTAGATCCGGTCGGCGGTGTCGCTGATCGCCTTCTTGAGGTCGTCGGGGTTGACACCCTGCGCCGCGCCGACGGCCTCGGCCAGCTTCTCCACGGCGGCGCGCAGTCCCGCGATCTCCTTCTGCGCACCGGCGCTCTGCCAGGCGGCCATGTTGGCGCCGACCAGCCACACCGCGGCGGAGTGCACCGTTGCGGGGTTGTTCAGCTCGTGCGCCTTGAAGTCCCAGATGCGGAAGATGTCCTGATCGCTGAGCGGCATGTCGTCCTCCAGATGAGCGCGAACCGTGTCGCGGAAACCGTTGATGCCGCCGGGCCACCCGGCGGGGTCCTTCTTGCGGGTCGGTGCCCATTCCTTGTGCGCGAACGCCCGATCTGCGGGCAGACCGAGGTGGCGCAGCAGCGCGGCGACGCCGTGCGGGTAGCTCTCCACCTGCGCTTGGGTCCAGTCACCGTGGTCGGCGCCGGTCGACTCGGCCTCGACACCGATCAGGTGCGGATTGCCGCGGTCCACCGGGAATCCCGGCAGCCTGCCCCTCCCGGCGTGGTTGGCCAGCCCGGCCGCGATCGTGTACCACGTGCCGTCCCTGGCGAGGCCGAGGTTGGCCAGCGGCGGCGGCTTCTCCGGCGGGGCACCGCTGAGGAGGAACCCGAGCGAGGGGAAGTTCCCGGTCGGCGCGCCCACGGTGTGGTGCAGCAGCACGCCGCGGACGTCGCTCATACCGCCGCGATATCCCCGGCTCTGCCAGCCGTCCACTTCTACGACCCGAAGTCCCGCATCGCGCAGGACGTCGGCCATCCATGTCAGATAAGGCATTCAGACCCCCACGGCCGTGCCACGCGGAACTGGCGTGGCTCGACACCGAGAGTCCGGCAGATTCCCAGCAGTGACAAGGAATCAGCTGCGGGCGTGCACTTTGAGGAAGCCGCGGCGCCTTTAGGTGCGGCCGCGCACCTCGATACGGTCGAGCAGCGCGCCTCGCACGGGATCGGTGACAACACCGGAAAGCGCCTTGGACCAGTAGAGATGCCCGTGCGCGCTCCACAACGGCGTCATCGGCAGCTCGCGCAGCACGGTGTTCTCCGCGAGCCGGTAGTAGCGCCGCGCCGCCGCAGGAGTCTCCGCGACGGCCGCCTCGCCGAGCATGGAATCCACGTCGGCGTTGGTACCGCTCAACATCGGTTCGAGCAGTGACTGCGGGCTCGGGTACCCGGCACTGACCCGCAGCACGTACGGCCCGTCAAAGCTCTTGCTGGACAAGGCTTTCCGGTACTCCTCTCCGGATAGTCCGCGCACCGCGACATCGGGCAGGCCGAGCCCGGAGCGCAGCTGCTCGGCGATCCGCGAGACCCACCCGCGCTGGCCCGCCTCCTCCATCTCGAAGTGCAGTGTCACCTTGCCGAGGTCGGCATTGCCTTGGCGCAGAAGAACTCCAGCGGCCTGGGCGTCGTGGGCGCACGGTCGACACGCGCCGGGGGCCGCTTCGCCGGTCAGCGCGGGCGGCACGAACGAGGCCGCCGGAGTGACCTGGTGGCCGAGCGGCCCGGTCGCCAGCTCGGCCCTGTCGATGGCGAGCGAGATCGCGTGCCGGACCGAGATGTCGGAGAAACGCTTGTCCGCCAGGGGGAACGCGAGGTAGGTCGTTTCCGGCTCCGGCCAGCTCCAGTTCCGGTCCGCGTACTGCTGCTGCATCGCGGCGTGCTTGCTGGGCGGCACCTCGGTGGCCAGGTCGAGCACTCCGGAGGAGACCTGCTCGAACTGGTCGACGGGATCGCTGACCACCCTGAAGTCCACGCCACGGGCCTTCGGCCGCACCGAACCCGCGTAGCCGTCGAAGGGCTCGGCGCGGGCGCCCTTGCCCAGCACCCACGGCCCGGTCAGCCGGAACGGCCCATTGCCGATCGGGTGCCGCGCGAAGCCGTCCCAGTCCCGCGACGCCAGCACCGATTCCGGCAACGGCGACAACGCGGGACTGGTCAGCGCCGCGGGGAACTCGCCGAGCGGCCGGTGCAGTCGCACTTCGATCGTGCGCTCGTCGACCGCGCGCAGTCCTGCGACGCGGAGTTGGTCATTGAGCACGCGCGCGGCTGGCCAGCCCTCGCGCATCGCGGCCTCCCAGGCGCCGACGTAGGACCGCGCGGTGACCGGGCTGCCGTCGTGGAAGCGCCACCCCTGCCGGAGCACGACCGTCCACAAGAGACGGTTCGGGCTGGTGATCGTTTCGGCTGCGACCGGAATGGGCGGTTGGTCCGCCGCGCCCAGTTCGGCCAACGGCGCCCACAGCGCGCCGGTGATCTCGCGCCCCGGCAGGTCGACCACCCGTCCCGGCAACAGGCTGGCGGGTTCGCGCAGGCCGACCGCGATCACGCCGGGCTCCGCCGTTGGCCCGGAGGAGCACCCGGACGGCAGGAGCAGCAGCACTGCGAGCAGACCAGCCACTGTGCGACGCATGGCGTGAAGCCTACGAAAACCCTTGAGCGAAATCGTTACCGGTTCTAAGTTCCTCTTGGACTTCGGTGCTACGGGGGTACGTGATGCCAAGGCGTTCCGGACTGCTCACCGCGATCACAGCGGTCGTGCTCGCGATGGGGGTGCCCGCGTGGGCGTGCGGCGACGCCCCAGCTTTCGGCACCGCGTCCCAATCGGGTCACTCCCACTCCGCGGGCGCGCCGAAGGCCGCCAAGACCTCGGCCGTGAAGAACGTGGAGCTGCTGGGCACGCTGCCCGAGGCTCAAGGCGCGATCTCGGTCAACTTCCTCCAGTACTCCCGCCCGCGGCGCGACGTCATGATCGTCGCGGGCGAGTTCGGGCTGAAGTCCTACGACATCACCGCAGATCCGGCGAAGCCCCGCCTGCTCAGCGAGATCTCCATGCCCGGCATGTGGGAGATGGAGGACACCGAGCTCGACCCCGAGCGCAAGCTGATCTTCCTGGCCCGCGACCCGCGCGCGTTCGGCGGCACCACCGCCACCGGCACGTCCGGCGTCTACATCGTGGACGCGGCGGACCCGGCGAAGCTCACCACGCTGACGTTCGTGGAGATCCCGGCCGGCCACACGACGAGCTGCGTGAACGCTTGCCGCTACCTGTGGACCGGCGGCCCTGCCAAGGCCAGCCACATGCCCGCGGACTGGGGCGGGCGCCCGGTGTGGGTCACCGACGTGCGCGATCCGCGCAACCCCAAGGTCTTCCCGAACCCGATCGACACCGCGCGCAACGACGGCAAGACCGACTACGCGCACGACGTGCAGGTCGACGCGGACGGTGTCGCGTGGGTCTCCGGCCGAGGTGGCGTGCGCGGCTACTGGACTGACGGCCTGCGCTTCGACCCGGTGCAGCGCAAGCTCCGCAGGGCGACGGCCGTCGACCCCGTGCCCTTCGCGGGCGGCGGGATCTCCGAGCTGTCCGCCACCAGCAAGTTCCTGCACAACAGCTACCGCCCTGTCGGCCGCGAGGTGCTCGACGGTCCCGACATCGGCGCGTGGGGCTACGGCCAGACCGTGTTCGCCACCGAGGAGAACTTCGCCGACGGCTGCGCGGCGGACGGCGTGCTGGTCATCTCCTCGCTGAAGGGCTCCTACGGCGGTGAGGGCTGGCGTTCCACTCCGGAGAAGCCCTACCGCCTGAGCACCATCGGCACCTGGAGCGTCGCGGGCCAGGAAGGCAGCGACCCCAGTAGTGGGGACTGTTCAGCGCACTACTTCGACGTCAAGGGCAAGGTCCTCGCGCAGTCCTTCTACGGCCAGGGCACGCGCTTCCTCGACATCAGCGATCCGAGCAGGCCGAAGCAGGTCGGCTACTTCCGCCCCGCTGACGCCCGTTCGTGGCAACCCCTGTGGCACCGTGGACTTCTCTTCGTCGCCGACAACGCGCGCGGTGTCGACATCCTGAAGTTCACCGGGGGCAACGGACATGACTCGTAACGCTGTGGTGACAGGCGGTTCGCGCGGCATCGGCAGGGCCGTCGTGCTCCGGCTCGCGCGCGACGGCGCCACCGTCGTGTTCACCTACGCCAGCAACGCTTCGGCCGCCGCCGAAGTCGAGCGCGCGGTCGCCGAGGAGGGCGGCAAGGCGCACGGCGTCCAGGTCGACCTGTCCGAGCCCGGTTCGGTCGCGCGCATGTTCGACGCCGCCGCCGAGCACATCGACGGCCTGGACATCCTGGTGAACAACGCCGGGACCACCATCCCCAAGCTGCTGCACGAGCTCACCGAGGCCGACTTCGACCTGCTGTTCGCGCTCAACACCAAGGCGGTGTTCGAGGCCGTCCAGCACGCTTCGCGGCACATGCGCGACGGCGGCCGCATCATCACCGTCTCCACCGCGAACGTGCAGCTGCCCCTGCCCACCACCTCCGCGTACGGCGCCAGCAAGGCCGCCGCCGAGCTCATCACCCAGGTGGCCTCGCGCGAACTCGGCGCCCGGGGGATCACCGCCAACGTCGTGCGCCCCGGAGCCACCGAGACCGACCTGCTCCTCGCGTCGAGCACCCCCGAGGTGCGCGACCTGCTCACCCAGTTCACCCCGCTCGGCCGCATGGGCCAGCCCTCCGACGTCGCCGACGTGATCGCCTTCCTCGCCGGTCATGACGGCCGCTGGCTCACCGGCGAGATCCTCAACGCCACCGGCGGCCTCCACGCCTAGCCGCCGCCCTCCTCAACGCGCCTGACCGCCGTCCAGGGCAACCCGTTTCGTACTCATAACAGGAGCCGACCCCGCTATGAGTACGAAACGGGAGTTCGGCGTCCCGCCGGACGTTGAGCGGGTGCCGGTGGAGACGGCCTGGTGGAACGACGCCCAGCCACCGCAGCTCTCCGCCATCCCCACGCCACCGGGACCGCGCTCCCACCACCCCACGCCGCGCAGCACTCCGCAGGCACACCAGTCTTCACCCCCGCCTTAAGCCCTGAACGACCCGTTCAGTGCGTTGACGGACCCGAACGGGACGTCGGGTACGAGTTGGCAACGGGCAGATCTCAGTCACTGGTAGTAACGGGTGACGAAGCGGAGACGCACTCGTTTGCATGCGCCGATCGGAGTGCAACGTGCATTACGCTCCATCTCCGGTCGCACGCTCCCCCGTCGGCCGCACAACCCGGAGGTGACCCGAGGCATGGGCAGCTACGCGAATCAACCCGTGGCACGAGGAGCGTGCCGCGATGCTTGAGTTCACCCTGCCGCCCCTGCTGGTCATGACGACGCTCGTGCTGCTGCACCGCTTCCACGTGCTGAACAGGCTGTCCTTCATCGGACTCAACCGCTCGCGCCCGCTGCGCGAGCTGATCACGGCCTGGCGCACGCACCGCACCGCCGAAGCCGTCCGCGCCACCCGCACCCACCCCGTCGCCGACCTGGACGAGCCGAGCTACCGGGGCCGTCACCGACACAAGGGCCCCGTCGTGATCGCCCGAGGCGTGGAGCAGCCGACGGTCCCGCTGCCCGTGCACGTACGGTCACGACACCGCCCGCGCCGACCCTTCAAGCTGGGAGCTCGGAAGCTCCCGCGCAGCCTCGCCAGCACGCACAACCACGTCGACCGCAACCCGGTCCGCCCGGCAGGTCGCCACTCCACCGCAGCCTGAGAGGCTTGTGCGCGCTGGGGCACGGGCGGCGCGGATCGGCGCGACGCCGGACCCGTCCTCATGGGTGTCGGTGTGGCCGACGATCAGCGCGGCGCGGTGGAGTTCGGCCGCGAGGAAGGCCGGCCCGCTCTTCACGATCGCGTCGGCCCGGCGCCGCTCCCGGCTGCCCGGTACCGCTCTCATGTACCCGGTGAGCGGTTCACTCGCCCGCGGCCGTAGCATCTGTCCACAAAGGACAGACGGATGCTACCTGGGTAACCACACCTGGTTGTTCTGGGAACGGGCGGGCGCACGTCACCGTCACCATTCCCCGTCTACCCTTGTTTCCCTTACGCCGCAAGGATTCTTCAACTCTTTGCGTCCGTAGTAAGATCGTTTCTCGGTATCAGTTGTCTCGTCACTCACCCGCTTGGCGTCTGGCCCGGCACCTCGACTCGGTGAACTCTGGCGCCCTCAGTCCAGCCGTGCCAGGGGCGCCGTGGCGGCAGCTCCACCGGCTCAACGAAGAGCGGGGCGACGACAGATGATCGAGAACATGCTTCCCAAGGAGTACAACGAACTGGCCGCCGTACAGGCAGCCGAGCAAGATTCGTTGCTGACGATGCCGAACGTGGTCGGCGTGGCGCTCGGCACCAAGTGGCAGGGCGGGCTCGACACCGGCGAGAAGGCGCTGACCGTCCTGGTGGACACCAAACTCCCCAAGGAGTCGCTGAACAAGAACGACCTGGTCCCGCCCACGATCTCCAAGATGCGCACGGACGTGCAGGAGGTCGGTGTCCTCCAGGCGGGCCGGACCGTCGAGCAGATGCTCACGCCGCCCGCGCTCGGCAACGGGCACCAGCTCGACACCATCGGGGGCCAGCTGGCACTCGACGACGTAGCGCTGGCTGCCCGCGAGAACATCGGCCCGTTCGCGCTGGCCAAGCGCTTCCGCCCAGCTTTCGGCGGGGTTAGCGCCGGCCACTTCAAGATCACCGCCGGCACGCTCGGCACCTGTTGCTACGACGCCTCCGCCTTCCCCGGCAAGCCGTCGCGGTACTACATCCTGAGCAACAACCACGTGCTGGCCAACTCCAACGCGGCCTCGATCGGTGACCCGATCCTGCAACCCGGCCCCTTCGACGGGGGAACCTTCCCCGCCGACGTCATCGCCAGGCTGAGCCGCTTCGTGCCGATCAAGTTCATCCAGGCGGGCCAGCCGGTCCCGCTCAACCTGGTCGACGCGGCGATCGCCGAGGGGCAGTTCCACGACCTCGACCGCAGGATCTTCTGGGTCGGTGACATCAAGGACGTCAACAACGCGCCCACCGTCGGCATGGTCGTGCAGAAGACCGGCAGGACGACGAACTGGACGACCGGCAAGGTGCAGAACATCAACGCCACCGTCGATGTCAACTACGGCGGCGGCAAGGTCGCCCGCTTCGCGCAGCAGATCGTGACCAGCGACATGTCCGCGGGCGGCGACTCCGGAAGCCTGGTCGCCGACCGCGACAACAAGGCCGTCGGCCTGCTGTTCGCCGGATCGGCTGTGGTGACGATCGTCAACAGGATCGCGCTCGTGGAGTCGTTGCTCGGTATCCGGGTACGTCCGTGAGATGACCGAGCAACCGGACATCAACGCGGCGGTGGTCGAGGCATCGCAGTGGATCGACGACCACCACGACGTGGTGGCGGTCGGCCAGGGTGAGCACGACGGCGAGCCCACGGTCGACGTCTGGGTGGCCAACGGAGCCGACTCGGACCTGGGTCTCCCGAAGGTCCTGCACGGCTGCACGGTCCGGATCCGCGCCAGCGGCGGACCGATCGAGGCGCAGTAGCTCACGTGCTGGAGGGCGCCGGCGCCCTCCAGCAGTGGGGACATCCTCGATGCGGCTCGTGACCTCGACCGGATCAAGGTCGCGCTCGTGGTCCGGCTGGGCCGCCACCGCGGCCTTGCCGCCCGCTAAGAAGCGTTGTGCTCGGCGGCCAGGAAGTGCGCGATGTCCACGGTCGAGGAGTACAGCTCGCGATAGCGCGCGTAGTACGCGGAATATCGCTCGTACCGTTCGGGATCGGGTACCACTGTGGACGCCACGGGGTTCCACGAGTCGGGCGATGACGCCGCCCCGGTTGCCATACCGGCAAGCAAGGCGTCGCCGAGGCACGCTCCGATCGTCTCGGCGGGGATGTCCTGGGGCTGCCCGGTGATGTCGGAGACGATCTGCGTCCACAAGCCGCCCTGCGTCCCCCCGCCGACCGCGACGAGCCGCGACGGGGTCCCGCCAGCTGCCGACATCGCCTCCAGGTTGTGCCGGACGCCGTAGCCGATCCCTTCGAGCGCGGCGCGGTACAGCTCGGCCTGACCGTGCCCCAGCGTCAGCCCGGCGATGATCCCGCGCGCGTCGGGGTCGAACAGCGGAGTCCGCTCCCCGGCGAAGTACGGCAGTACCAACAGACCCCGGCTCCCAGGTGGTACTGAGGCCGCCGAAGCGACGAGCCCGGCGAACTCCCCGCCGACCAGTCCGCGCAGCCAGTCGGTGATCGAGCCCGAGGTCGCCATTCCGGCGGCCAGGGTGTAGGTGTCGGGGAAAGCGCCGCAGGTGCCCCACAACCCGGAGTGCGGGCGCGGATCAGTCAGCACCTGCACGAGGAACATCGTCGTGCCGTACATGATCATCATCTCGCCGGGCGCGCGGACGCCGACGCTGACCGCCTCCGCCCACGCGTCGACCGTGCCCGCGGTGACCGGCAACCCGACGGGGAGCCCGGTCAGCGAAGCAGCCTCCGTGGAAACGCGCCCCACGATCTCGGTCGGCCATGCCAGCTCCGGCAGCGGCAACCCGGGCGCGACCGAAGCAGCCCAGTCGTGCGCCCAGTCCCGCGCGCCGAGGTCGTACATGGGCGTGCACTGGCTGGCCGAGTGGTGGTCCAGCACGTAGCGCCCGGTCAGCCGGTGCACCAGGAACGAACTCGCCATCAGCAGCATCCGGGTGCGCTCGTACACCTCGGGCTCGTTCCGCGCCAACCACCGCACCTTCGGCCCGACCGCCTGGCTGGTCAGCCGGGAGCCACACCGCGCGAGCACGGCGTCGGCGCCGAACTCCTCGGTCAGCTCGTCGATCTCCTTGGTGGCACGGGTGTCCACGCCGTACAGGATGCCGGGCCGCAGCGGAGTGCCGGAGGCGTCGGCGGGCAGCAGGCACGGACCGATCCCGCTGACCGCCAGCCCCACCGGTGAACGTCCGTCCAATTTGGACACAAGTTCCCGCGTGATCTCGACGAAGTCCTGCCACCACACGGTTTCCGCGTCGTGCTCGAACCACCCCGGATGCGGTGACGACGTCCCGTGCGGACGGTCGGCGCGCGCGAGGACGCGACCGTCCACTGTGGTCAGCACGCCCTTGGAGCTCGACGTGCCGATGTCCACCCCGAGCAGCAGTTCCTCCGCCACGCCAACGCTCCTAACGTCTGTTGATGCCGTTCGCCAGCCGCTCGGCGAGGTCGCGGTCCTGAGCCCTGGGGCTCACCCCGATCCGCCAGGTGCCGCCGAAGTAGTCGCCCGGCGTGATCGAGCCGCCGTTGGGCTTCCAGATGGACTGCCAGCAGATCGAGGACTCCCCGTCGGAGTACCACCGGTTGGCCTCCGCCCACGCCGAGCCCCTGCGGTAGGCCATCGCCATGGTCGCCGAGATACCGGTCGCCATCGCCCACCGCGTGAAGCCCGCCGCGTCGCCCCGGCGCGGGAAGACCTGGTCGTCGCCGAGCGTGCCGAGCCAGCTGTCCATGGAGAAGGCCAACTCCCACAGCGGGTTGCGGGTCGGCGCGGCCACGTGCCAGGTCAGCGAGCTGTCGAAGCAGTCGGCGTGGAAGTCCAGCTTCCAGTCGACGGTGATCTTCTCCTGGCCGATCGGCACGCCTTGCAGTGCGACGGTTCCCCCTTCGACGCGCACGCGAGGAGCCGCGCGCGCCTTCTCCGTGGCACCGAACAACCCGACACCGAGGTACGGCCCGGAGCCCCGGTGATGGTTGTCCAGCACGTTGCGCCAGCTGCCGTCACGCATCCGCACGGACAGCTCCCGCAGCTCCGACGTCGGCGAGGTCTGTAGATCGACTCGATAGTCCGGCGCGGTGACCCGCACACCCTTGAACGTGGTCTGCCAGTTCAGCGGAGCGAGGTACACCCCGCGCTGGCCCCATCCCGCGTGGGTGACCCAGTGCCGTCCCTCGGCGAAGATCACCTCGGCGGCGTGCGAGGGGATGTTGCCCACCCACGAGTTCGCGTTGAAGTTGAAGGGGTCCTTGCTGCGGAACACGTCGGTGCCCACGTAGCCGCGGCGCGGGCCGATGAACAGGTACCAGTCGGTACCGCGTTGCACGAGGAACGGCGACTCCGTCATCACCCCGCCGAGCGGTTCGGAGTACGCGAACTTGCGACCGCTCCAGTGCACCAGGTCATCGCTCGTGCGGTAGGCGACGACGAAGTTGCCGCCGTCCGGGTAGATCGTCGCGGTGTAGTAGATGACCCAGCGGCCGTCGATCCGCGTCACGAAGGGATCTCTGGCATCGAAGCCGTCGCGGAACAGCGGCCCACCCGGGTGCCGGGTCCACGTGCGGAGGTCGGTGGAGATGGCCAGGTTGATCGCGTAGAAGCTGTGGTCGGCGTCGCCGCCGCAGTAGAACATGTGGTAGCGGCCGTCGTGCAGGATGATGTGCGGCGCCCACAGGTGCGCTTCCCCGTGGTAGCCCGGGTCCACGCTCATCGCGAAGGGCTGCTTCGCCCACGGACCGTGCAGGAAGGGCGCGGTCGCGTGGGCGAAGTGCTTCTCGTCCAACGGGTTCAGCGGTTCCGCGTGGGTGATGCCGATCATGTGCCAGGTGCCGTCGGCGTCACGGACGAACGTGTGGTCGTTGAGGTACCAGTTGCGGTCCTCACCGACCGTCGGGTCGTAGAGGTGGCGCCAGTCGCCCGCGCTCACCTCGTCTCGGACCTCGGTGTACTCCTGAAGGGAAACTCCGTCCGGCAGCGCGGGCATCCCCGCTCACCCCCTGGTGAACTCGTCCAACTCCACTCCGAGCAGCTCGCAGGCGGCCCTGACCTCGGCGCGGTGATCGCCGGGGACCGCGTGGATGTGGTTGGCGCCGAAGCGCGAGAGGAAGTCGTCCGCCTTGGCGTCCAGCCGCGCGAACGCGTGCGGCCACTCGAAGGTGGACTGGCGCATCAGCTGCGTGTTCGTCTCGTCGTCGTAGGTCTCGAAGTCGCCGAGCATCAGGTGCATCCGGTAGTTCCCACCGCGCCGGGTCAACCGGGCCAGCGTCATCTGCCCGGGCGCGGCGAGGTGGTGCACGGACGCGCCACCGGCCGGGAAGAAGAACACCTCCGGGTAGAAGTGCACCTTCGCCAGGTTCTCCGCCGGGTCGTCGCTGCGCGCGGCGTACCAGGTGGCGTGCTGGCCGGAGTTGCACAGGTCCCAGATGTCGCGGTCGGCGTGGTAGTGCCGGACGTCGGCGAAGAGCACCGGCGTGCGCGCGATGTGCTTGAGCAGCTGCATGGTCAGCGCCCCGTCCATGTCCGCCTCGGTGGCGCAGACGTGGGTCTCCTTGGGGCCGTTCCAGTCGTAGGGGTCGTTGAGGAAGGCCTCGACGATGTCCATGGTGGCGAAGTACTGCGTCATCTCGGGCTGGCCCTTGATACCGGAGAAGTCGAGGTTCCACTCCTCGATCAGCTCGCGCATCGCCAGGTACGAGCGGATCTGCCGCTCCAGCAGCTCCGGCGTGAGCTTCTTGCCGTCGTAGTGCACCCCGGCCGCGTGGGTCTCCAGCCACTCGCGCGCGGCGGTGACCTCCTTCTGGTCGGCCAGCTCGGAGCGCCGGACGATCTCCCACTGGTCGATCTCCTCGACGTCGACGCCGAAGACCTGCTGCCACTGGTCGGTGTTGGCCACGGCGGTGTTCATGCCCATGGGGCGCCCGCCGATCCGGCCGAAGGTGGAACCGCGCAGCGAGGCCACGGCGGAGGACGCGGTGGCCTGGACGCCGATCTTGTCGATGAGCGCGCGCTCGTCGGGGTCGCCCCAGAGCCGGGTGTGCACGCGGCCGATCTGGTCAAGCGCACCGCCTCCGGCGAGCATGCCGACCATGCCGGGCTGCACCGGGTCGATGTTGGACAGCAGCAGCAGCGGCCCCGGGGTCGCGCCCGCGGCCAGCATGGTGAAGTGCGGGAAGGCCCAGACCGCGTAGTGGAAGACGGTGAGGTCCACCCCGGCGGCGGCGACCTGGCGGGCGACGGCGCTGGCGCCGGTGTTGGTGGCGACGATCTCCTTGCCGCGCACCACCTCGTGCCCCGCGGCGGTGAGCCGGTCGACCAGTTTGTCCTCGGTCGTCGCGATGAAGTCGCGAATGCCGTCGTGGACGTAGTCACGTCCGTCGGAGAAACTGATCACGCCGATCCGGGCCACGGTGCCCTCCAGGGTCACGATTGGCAGCTGACAACACAGTTGGATACAAAACGGGGCAGAGCACGAGCAATCGTTTTCTCGGAAGCTATGCTCAGCGGTGACGGCTGTCAATAGGCCGATGGCGCACGAGGAGCCCTTGCGATGACGACGATCAGCGATGTCGCGGCACGTGCCAACGTCTCCACGGCGACGGCTTCCCGTGCCCTGAACGGGAAATCCTCGGTCGACCCGGTGCTGGCCGCCCGCGTGGTCGCCGCCGCGAGCGAGCTCGGTTACCGCCCGAACGGGTTGGCGCGCAACCTCCGCAGGCGGGAGACGGCGGTGCTCGCGCTGATCATCTCCGACGTGGAGAACCCGTTCTTCACCGCGATCGCGCGCGGTGTTGAGGACGTGGCGCAGGCGGCGGGGTACTCGGTGGTGCTGTGCAACACCGACGAGGAGTCGGCCAAGGAGCGGCGCTACGTCGAGGTCGCGATCGAGGAGCAGATGGCGGGGGTGATCCTCTCCCCCTCCGGGGTGCCGGGATCGGTGGAGGCGTTGCGGGACAGGCGAACCCCGATCGTGGCGGTGGACCGGCCACTGCCGGGTGAGCCGACCGACACCGTGCTGGTGGACAGCCGCCACGCGGCGAAGCAGGCGACCGTGCACCTCGCCGAGCAGGGCTACGAGGTCATCGGGTGCATCACCGGCCCGTCCGGGGTGCGCACCGCCGATGACCGCCTCGCGGGCTACCGGGACGGCCTGCGCAGCGTGAAGCAGCGCAGCGCCACCAGGTTGGTGCGGCGGTCGGAGTACCGCTCCGCCGGCGCGCGCGAGGCGACGCTGGAGCTGTTGTCGCAACCCGAGCCGCCGGACGCGCTGCTCGTCGCGAACAGCGCGATGGCCGTCGGCGTGCTGCAAGCGTTGGCGGAACTGGAACTGCGTCCCGGACGGGACGTCGGTGTGGTGGCCTTCGACGACGCCCCGTGGGCCGCGCTGCTCGACCCGCCGCTGACCGTCGTGGCGCAGCCCGCCTACGAGATCGGCACGCTGGCCGCGCAGCTGCTGCTGAACCGCGTCACCGGCTCGCACTCCGACCCCACCACCACGACTCTTTCCGCCCAGCTGGTCGTGCGCGGGAGTTCCCGGCGCCGCTGAGCACGCGGCACCGGGAACCATCCGTCACCCGCCGGTGGTGCCCTTCTTCGGCGAGATCGGATCACGCTCGGTGCGGATCATCGGACCGCGGTCCTTCGGCGACCAGTCCATGCCCTGCGGCTCAACCTGGGCGCTCACACCGTTCGGCGCGAACGGCGGCACGAACGACCGCACGTGGTAGTCCGAAGCCGACCACGGCGCCGCTCCCGCGACCGGCCGGAGCGTGATCGACAGCGACCGCTTCCCGGCGCTGAGCTGAGCCGGAATGGTGAACGAGTCCTGCAACCACCGGTGATCGGCGTTGCCGTAGGGCTGCGACCACGTGCCCGCGAGCTTGCCGTCCACCAGCACTTCCACCTGCTGGCCGGAGCGCGCCTGGTCGGCGGTGCGCACGAGTTGCACGCCGGAGTTCCCTGGCTCCACAGCCACCTTGAAGCCGACCCGGCCCGTGCTGGCGGTGACCTGACCGCTGGCGACGGAGTGGTCGTTGTCGCCTTCGAAGCTCGACGTCACCGTGCTGACCGTCTCGCCGACCGCCGTGTAGCCGTGCTCCGCGCGACTGGCCAGATCGGTCGGGTTGAGCCGGTCGGTCTCGCGCAGCGTCGACTGCCGCTGGCCGTACCAGTACGAAGTGGAACTGTAGTCCGCCGGAACGTCCGCGAGCGGCCCGTGCTCGATACCGAAACGCAGTCCCGTGTGGAACGGGATCGCATCCGGAACCATCAACCGGTAGGCACCCGTGCAGTCGAACTGACAGCCGTCGCCGCCGATCTCGTGCACCGGGTACCCCGCGAGCGGCATCGCGAACGCGCCGGTGCGGAAGTACCACCCGGACTCGTAGAAGTCCTCCGTGCCCGTCCCGTGCTGGACCGGCGTCAGCAGGCCGTCCGCGTACGCCCGCTCATCGCCCTCCAGGTACAACCGGGGCACCTCGACGGCCAGCGGGAGCTTGCCGCGCATGGTGTGCGTGACGCCGTAGAACACTCCGCGCCCGGAGGCGTCCATGAACAGCCAGTCGTTGCCGTTCTCCGTGGCCGAACGCCGGTGCGTCGCGTTGAAGTGGCCCAGTGAACCGTTGGCGCGCAACGACGTCACGACCGACGGGTCAGCCGCCGACGTCACTTCGAGCGCGGCGCCGGGAATCCGCCGCCCGCTGCCGTTGACGATCTCCACGACGGCCCGCTCGGCGAAGGGCATCGGCCACCACGAGGTGTACCAACCGTCCTTGCCGGGGTCCATCGCGAACATCAGCGACCGCACGTCGTACTCGCCGAGGCCGGAGCCGAAGAACTCCCCGATCGGCGCGTCCACGGTGGTCTGCCCGTCGAAGCTGATCCGCAGCCTGGCCCCCGCCAGCACCTCGTCGGAGGCGGTCACCAGCGCGGGGTCGGTCGGGTAGTAGAAGTGCCGCCGCCCCTGCCACGCCTGCTTCTCCACGCGGTAGCCGTGCGCGGCCTCGGTGCTGAGGTGGTTGTGGCCGAGGTCCATCACGTCGGTGCGCACCCACGAGCCGTCGACGAGGCTGTGCACGTCGTAGCGGAACTCGTTGTAGTCCACAGTGGACGACACGAACTCGTTGCGCACGACGAGCTTCGACTTGCCCGCGGTGAACGAGGACGCGACGTCGAGCGTCTGGTCCGCCCAGGTCATCGGGCCGACCTTGGACTCGTGGTACCACTGCCCGGCGACGCGACCGTCGATGACCAGGTTCGCCCGCTGCTTCTCGATCTCCGGATCGAAGCGCCTTGTCAACCGCACACCCGAGTTGCGCGGGTGCACCGCGACGGTGAACGTGCTGAAGCCGCCGGTGCCGAAGGCTCGCCCGTCGTCGTCCACAGTGGGACCGGGTACCACTTCCGGTAGCCGCACGCGCAGCTGGCTGATCCGTGCGGGACCGGACAGTTCGGCGATCCGCGCGGTCGCCCCGGGCTCGAGGTCCGCAGTTGACCGAGTCGTGTGCGATCCGGGACGGGCGGGTTTCGGGTCAGCGAGCCCGAAGGAACGCAGTTTCTCCACGACGTCGGTCGCGCGATCGGCCGGATCGAACGCGGGAACCCCCACGGCGTCGGGGAAACTACGGTGGACGACGTGGTGGAACAGGGGGTTGTTCTGCGTGGTGACCCGCATCGACTTGCGGAAGGGCATGGGCACCTTGATGACCACGCCGCCGGAGGTGTCGTCGCGGTTGCCCACCAAGGGCCAGACGAACGGCGCGCCGAGCTTGCCGTCCACCACGTCCTGCAACGGCGCGTTGAGCACGGTCCGGCCGTCGAGGTCGATCTTGATCCAACCCGTGCGCGAGACCACGCCCTCGTCGCGGGTGAACCAGATGGAGCCGATCTCACCCGCGCCGGTGCGCTCGGCGATCACGCAGCCGCTCAGGTCCTGGCGCAGGCAGGAGAACCTGCCGTCGAAGCCGTCGTTGTTGCGGCCGGTGCGGTCGTAGCTGGAGAACTGGCGGGTCTCCGAAGCACCTCGGAGCGCGGCCATGCCGTCGAGTTGGCGGTAGCTGGCCCAGCCCAACGGGCCCTTGTCGGAGGAGGCGTTCTGGGCGGCGGTCTCGGGGGCGGTGATCTCAAGGGTGGCCGTCATCGTGACGACCACGAGCAGGAGTGCGGACAGTAAGGGGCGACGCTTCTTGCGCATGACGATCCCATCTCTGGTGCGAGGCAGGGCAGGGAAAGGCTCAGCGAGAGGAGCGGGTGAAGGGCGCGGTCATCAGTGCCCAGACCCCGGCCAGCAGCAGGGCGGCGACCACCAGGTAGAGCGGCCACGGACCGAAGAGGTCCAGCACCGAGCCGCTCGGCTTGGCGTTGAGGAACCCGTAGTTGGCACCGGCCAACCCGTTGAACCCCAACATGATCACCATCCACACCGCCGTCACCACGAGGGTCAGCCGGTAGCCGCGCCAGTCGGGCCGGACACCGGCGCCCCAGGTGAGGTGGACCGCGGCCCACATGGTGAACAGGTGGATCCCCCAGAACATCAGGAACTGCCAGTCCGGGTAGTCCGGGCCGCGGTAGGCCGGGGTGAGCAGGGCCTGCGCCGTCAGGGTCAGGCCCCAGTAGTAGGTCAGGGCGGCCGCCGCCGGGCTGCGCGTCCACAACGCCCAGACGGCGGCGATCAACGCCAGATCGCACAGCTGCAACGGCAGGGAGTACGCGATGTCCCACTGCCCCGGCAGCATCGTGTGGATCTGGAACGGCAACTGCACGGCCACGATCACGATCGCGAGCACGCGGCTGGTCCGCGCCGAGCGGAAGGTCAGCAGCAGCGCGGACACAGCCACGAACACCACGGCGACGACGCCGTGCGAGAGGCCGTACGGCTCGAACACCCCGACCACTCTAGTCCGGTGTCCGCGCCGGGAGAACCGGCGCGGACACCTCTGCCAGGGTCAACGGCCCACCTGACCTTCCTTGGTGGAGACCGGGTCGCGCGGTCCGAGCACGTGCGGGCCGCGGTCTGGGGCGGTCCAGTCCAGCCCGGGCGGGTCGACGCGCTGCACGCCGCTGCGGCCGGGCTCGAACGGGTCCACCCACGAGCGGATGTGGTAGTCCGCCGAGGACCACGGCGGAGAGCCCGCGATCGGCTCCAGGGTGATCGCCAGCGCCCGTTTCCCCGAGCTGAACCGCGACGGGATCATGAACGTGTCCTGGAGCCACCGCTGGAACATGTTGCCGGAGGACATCAGCCACACGCCGACGAACTGCCCGTCGACGAGCACCCGCGCCTGCTGGTAGGAGCGGACCTGGTCGGCCGTGCGGACGATCTGCACGCCCGCGTTGTTCTGGTCCACCGCCACGGTGAAGGTGATCGGCCCGGTCGCGTTGGTGACCCGGCCGCTCGCCGTCGCGTGGTCGTCGTCGCCCTCGAACACCGAGGTGAGTGTTCCGCTGCTCTCCCCGACCGCGCGGTAGTTGTGCTGGTCGCGGCTCACCTGGTCGCTCGGGTTGAGCCCGTCGGTGCTGCGCAGCGCCCAGCGCGACTGGCCGTACCAGTACGCCGTGGAACTGTAGTCCGCGGCGACGTCGGCGACCGGCCCGTGCTCAATGCCGAAACGCAGTCCCGTGTTGAACGGGATCGCATCTGGAACCATCAACCGGTAGGCACCCGTGCAGTCGTAGACGCAACCGTCGCGGCCGACCTCGTGCGCCGGGTATCCCGCGAGCGGCATCGCGAACGACCCCGTGCGGAAGTACCACCCCGACTCGTAGAAGTCCTCCGTGCCCGTGCCGTGGTGGACCGGCGTGAGCAGGCCGTCGGTGTAGACGCGCTCATCGCCTTCCAGGTAGAGCCGGGGAACCTCGGCGCTGAGCGGAATCCGGCCGCGCATGCTGTGCGTGACCCCGTAGAAGACCCCGCGCCCAGGTGTGTCCACGAAGATCCAGTCCTTCGCGTGCCCGGTCGGCCCCTGGCGGTGCGTCGCGTTGAAGTAGCCCAGGGAACCGTTGGGGCGCAAGCGATCCCGAACTGAGGAATCACCGGCCCAGGTCAGGTCGACCGAAGCGTCGGAGATCCGCACCCCGCTGGAGTTGACGACCTCCACGATCGCCCGCTCCGCGAAGGGCATCGGCCACCACGAGGTGTACCAACCGTCCCGCGTGGCGTCCATGGAGAACATCAGCGACCGGGCGTCGTACTCGCCGAGGCCGGAGCCGAAGAACTCCCCGATCGGCGCGTCCACGGTGGTCCGGCCGTCGAAGGTGATGCGCAGTCGCGCTCCGGCGAGCACCGCGTCCGAAGCCGAGATCATCCCGGCGTTGAACGGGTAGTTGAAGTAGTGCCGCCCCTGCCACTTCTGCTGCGTGACGCGGTAGCCGTGGGTCAGCTCCTCGCCGGGGCGGTCCGGACCGACGTCCATCACGTCCGTGCGCACCCAGGTCCCGTTGACCAGGCTGTGCACGTCGTAGCGGAACTCGTTGAAGTCTAAAGACGACGCGACGAACTGGTTGCGGATGTTCAGCCGGGACTTGCCCGAGGTGAACTGCGCGCCGATGTCGATGGACTGGTCAGCCCACTGCGTCGGCGGAGCCTTCGGCGCGTGGAACCAGTCGGCGACGAAGGCGTTGTCCACCAACAACCTCGCCCGCTGCATCTCGATGTGCGGATCGAAGCGCCGGGTCAGCCGCACGCCGGAGTTGCGCGGGTCGACGGTGACCCGGAAGGAGCTCTCCCCGCCCGGCCCGAAGGCCCTGCCGTCGTCGTTGACGTGCGGGCTGGCCTGCACCTGCGGCAGGCGCACCTTCAGCTGGCTGATCTGCCCCG
This sequence comes from Allokutzneria sp. NRRL B-24872, assembly GCF_002155965.1. GTDB lineage: Bacteria > Actinomycetota > Actinomycetes > Mycobacteriales > Pseudonocardiaceae > Allokutzneria. The sequence continues at coordinate 6,226 of NZ_MUMH01000095.1, read as the reverse complement.
GCCCGGTCAGCTCACCGACCCGCGCGGTCGCGCCCGGGTTGATGTCCACAGTGGACCGAGTGCTGGCCGCGTTCCACCGAGCCGGTTTCGGATCGCCGAGCCCGAAGGAGCGCAGCTTCGCGATCACGTCGTTGGCCTGGTCGTTGCGGTTGAACGTGGACACCCCGTCGGCGTCGGCGAAGGCGCGGTACACCACGTGCTGGAACAACGGGTTGTTCTGCGTGGTCACGCGCATCGACTGCCGGAACGGCATGGGCACCTTGATGACCACGCCGCCGGAGGTGTCCTCGCGGTTGCCCACAAACGGCCAGACGAACGGCGCGCCGAGCTTGCCGTCCACCACGTCCTGCAAGGGCGCTTCCAGGACCGTGGAGCCGTCCAGCTCGATCCTGATCCAGCCGGTGCGCGAGACCACGCCGTCGTCCCGGGTGAACCAGATCGACTCGATCTCACCGGCGCCGGAGCGCTCGGCGATCACGCAGTTCGGGCCGATCATGCGCAGGCAGGAGAACTGCCCGTCGAACCCGTCGTTGTTGCGGCCGGTGCGGTCGTAGCCGGAGAACTGCCGGGACTCGACCTGACCGCGCAACGTGCCGATCGAGTCCAGCTGGCGGTAGGTGGCCCAGCCGACCGGCCCCTTGCCCGTTGGCAAGGCCGAAACGGCCGGCGGCTGGGCTTGCGCGGGGGTCACGGCGGTGCCCGCGAAGGACAGCGCCGCGACCGAAGCCAGTGCTACGAGGAGTCGGAGTGTCCGGTGCCGTCCTTTGCGGCGATATCCCGGACCTGGGGAATCGACCTGGATGACGTGTCTGCGCATGATCCGCCCCCTCACTGGCGAATGTCCACTCAGGACATATGGCAGGGACTAACCGTTCGCCTCCCGGTACACCCGCTCGGCGTTCTCCTTGGTGATCAACTGCGTCGGCAGGGTCTGCTTCTTCTCGACTTGCTTGCAGTCCACCAGGAGCGTCTTGGCGGCGGCGATCGCTTCCTTGCCGCCCGTGGGGTAGGTGAAGGTAGCCGAAATCCGGCCCTGCTCCACGGCTTTCACCCCACCGGATGGAATAGGGAGAGCGTCGATGCCGATGAACTTGATCTTCGACTCGCGTCCGGCCGCCTTCGCGGCCAGGTAGGCGCCCTCGGCCATCGGGTCGTTGTGCGAGTACACGACGTCGACCTCGGCGTTGGCCTTCAGGATCGCGTCCAGCTGCTGCTGGCCCTTCTCCCGCAACCAGTCCCCGACACCGGTCGCCACGACCTGCACCTTGGAGCCCAGCGTCTCGTGGAAGCCCTCGCTGCGCTCCTGCGCGGGCGTGGACCCCGGAAGGCCCTTCAGCTCGACCAGCTTGCCGCCTCCTGGGAGCAGCTTCTCCGCGACGTACTTGCCCGCCTGGCGGCCGATGTCGCGGTTGTCCGCGCCGATGAAGCTGGTGTAGGCGTCGCCGTCGACCTTGCGGTCCAGCACCAGGACGGGAATGCCCTTGTCGTACGCCTTCTTCACCACCGCCGTCAGCGGGGTCGCCTCGTTCGGGCTGATGATCAGCAGGTTGATCTGCTGGGTCAGGAAGTTCTCCACGTCGGAGACCTGTTTGGCGTTGTCCTGCGCGGCGTCGGCGAACTTCACCTCGAACTGCGGCACCTTCGCCGCGGCCGAGCGGATGTCGTCGTCCATCCGCTGCCGGTACGGCTCGGCCACGTTGGCCTGGCTCATCCCGATGACGTACTTGCCGCCGGTCCCCTCGCACTTGGCGGGCGTCGCCGGGCCCTTGCCGCTGTTCTGGCTCGTGGTGCCGCAAGCCGTGACCGCGAGCATCAGGCAGGCGCTCAGCGCGATTGTCTTTCTCACGTCGGAAGTCCCTTTCCCCAGGCGGTTCATGACGTCGGCCGCAGTCGTTGCAACGCGGCAGCCGCCACGATCACCAGACCCTTGATCAGGAGTTGCACGTTGGCGTCGATGTTGTTCAACGCCAGGATGTTGTTCAGCACGCCCAGCAGCAGCGCACCGGTCACGGTGCCCACCACGGAACCCCGGCCGCCGGTGAGCGCGGTGCCACCGATCACCACCGCGGCGATCGCGTCCAGCTCGTAGCCTGCGCCGTCGTTGGGGCTGCCCTGGTTGAGCTGCCCGGCATGCACGATCCCGGCCAGCGCGGCCAGCAGACCCGAGATGCCGAACACGATGATCTTCACGCGGTTCACCGGGACACCGGAGAGCCGCGCCGCCTTCTCGTTGCCGCCCACCGCGTACAGGTGCCGGGAGAACGCGCTGGTGCGCAGGAACACGATGGCCAGCACCGCCAGTCCCGCGAAGATCAGCGCGGGGATCGGCACCACACCGCCGAAGGTGCGCTCGCCCAGCAGCGAGAACGTCACCGGGGCCTCGTTCGGCCCGTCGCCGTAGGCGATCGCGACGCCCTGCCCGTCGGACCAGATCCGCGCGAGCCCCCTGGCTATCTGTAGGCCCGCCAACGTCACGATGAACGCCTGGATGCCGAACAGCGCGCTCGCCATCCCTTGCAGCAGACCGAAGACCAGGCCCACCGCGAGCACGATCAGCACCGCCGGGAACACCCCGAGGTCGTCGTGCACCAGCAGCACCGCCGAGCCCACCGCCGACAGCCCGAGCACCGCGCCGACCGAGAGGTCGATGCCGCCGACCAGGATCACGAAGGTCATCCCGATCGCGATGATGCCGATCTCGGAGACCGCGCGCACTACGTTGAACAGGTTGTCACCGGTGAGGAACAGGATCTCGCCGTTGCGCCTCGGCGAGAACGCGATCGCGGCCACGAACACCGCGATCAACCCGAAGAAGCTCTGGAAGGAGAACAGCGTCTCCCGCCAGTCGATCTTGCGTCCACTCCTGGCCGTCACATCGGGTTCCAGGCTCATCGCACACCTCCCCCGGCGGTCTCGCCCATGGTGGCGGCGAGCAGGTCCGCCTCCCCGATCTCACTGGTGCGCAGTTCCCGCACGTTCCGCCCTCCCCGGAGCACGACGACCCGGTCGCACACGCCGATCAGCTCGGCCAGCTCCGAGGACGCCAGCAGCACCCCGATGCCCTGCCCGGCGATCTCGCCGAGCAGTTCGTAGATCTCCGCCTTGGCGTTGATGTCCACGCCACGCGTCGGCTCGTCCAGCAGCAGCAGCTTCGGCTTGGTCAGCAGCATCCGGCCGAAGACCACCTTCTGCTGGTTCCCGCCGGAGAGCGTGCCGACCGGGTCCGCGAGCGAGGAGAGCTTGACGCGCAAGCGTTTGGCGCTCTCCGCCGCGTTCTCCTGCTCGGCCCGACGCGACACCACGACACCCGCCGTCCTCAGCTTGTCCACAATGGACAGAACCGTGTTGGCGAGCACGGAGTGCTCCAGCACCAAGCCGCTGACCCGCCGGTCTTCCGGCACGAACGCGATGCCCTTGGCCAGCGCGGCGCGCGGACCCCTCGGCCGCACGTCCACGCCGTCCAGGAGCACGCGGCCGTCCCAGCGACCGGCGGAACCCGCCCCGTACAACGTCTCCAGCAGCTCGGTGCGCCCGGCCCCGAGCAGTCCGGCGAGCCCGACGATCTCCCCGCGCCGCACCGTGAGACTGATCCCCGCGGGCTCCTTGCGGCCCGAGCGAGGACGGCGCGGGTGCACGGTGAGCTCCTCCACGCGCAGCAGTTCCTCGCCCGCTTCTCCGTGGGAGGCTTGGAAGAGCGTGCGCACCGGGCGGCCGACCATCGCTTCGGCGGCCTGCTCGGCGGTCATCTTCCTGGCGTCGAACTCCTCGACGATCCTGCCGTTGCGCAGCACCGTCGCGCGGTCGGCCACGCGGCCGATCTCGTCCATCCGGTGCGAGATGTAGACGATGCCCGCGCCCTCGCGCCGCAGCTCGTCGATGACGCCGAACAGCTGCTCCACCTCGGCCGTCGACAACGCCGATGTGGGCTCGTCCATGATGAGCACCTTGGCGTCCAGCGAGAGCGCGCGGGCGATGGTGACCAGCTGCTGCTCGCCCACCCTCAGCTCACCGACCGGGCGGCGCGGATCGATGTCGATCCCGATGCGCCGCAACAGGTCCGCGGTCCACACACGCATCCGCTTGCCGTCGACGGTGCCGATCCGCGTGCGCGGTTCCCGGCCCAGGTACAGGTTCTCCGCGATGGACAGGCCCGGGACCAGGTCCAGCTCCTGGTGGATCATGGCGATGCCCGCGCGCTGCGCGTCGACCGGGCCGCCGAAGCGCGCGGTCTCGCCCTCGATCGCGATCTCACCGGAGTAGTCGGTGATGTCCCCGGACAGGATCTTCATCAGGGTCGACTTGCCTGCGCCGTTCTCGCCGAGCAGCGCGTGCACCTCGCCCGCTCTGATGTCGAAATCCACGTCCTGGCAGGCAAGAACGCCGCCGTAGCGCTTGCCGATGCCGGTCAGCCGGACCAGCTTCGGTGCGTCGTTGGCCATACCCTGCTCCACCGGACGAAGTGAACGGGACGTTACGGGAAAACGATTACTGCGGACGCTAGGACCGGCTCATCGGTGTGTCAAGCGTCACGTGGTCACAGCACGGGCACGACGCGCCATTTCCACCGTTCGTCTCAGCCGGGCTGCTCGCGCATCACCAGCACGTCGCCGTGCCCGCCGTAGCCCAGGACGCCCTCCGCGTACTGAGTTCCGTCGAAGGTCACCAACCACCACTGTGTTTGTCTCGTCGGCGAGCCTCCGGGCACTGGCACCTCCACGAGCTGCGGATGCGGGATGTTGGTGCGGTACGGCGCGTCCAGCGAACCGAGGAGGTTCATCGCCAGGTCGTAGACGCGGTACTCGCGGGCGTCGCCGTCGCTGGCCAGCAGGTACCACTGCCCGCCGACGCGCTGGATGATCGTGCCCTCGGTCTGGTCGAGCGAGGTGTCCGCTCCGCGCAGCTTCAGTTCCTGGTGGTACTCGGCACCAACCGGGCCGACCGCGAGTGCCGGGTGGAACTCGAAGGACGGCGACTGCCTGGGGCTCTCCACGAAGGCCACGTGCCACTGGTCACCGATCCTGGTGAGCGACGGGTCCCACGCGCTGACCGCTGTCGGCAGCGGGAACCGCGCCGTGCGCAGCACGTGCACCCCGGACAGCACGTTCGCGGCCGTCTCCACGTGGCGCACGTGCACCCCGTTGAACGCGAAGTCGCCCCAAGAGCTCATCGCCACGATGTACCGGTTTCTGCGCTCGTCGTACACGACCTGCCCGGCGTGGTCCCCGACGATCACCCCATCGCGTTGGAAGAACAGCTGCGAGACCTGCTCCAGCCGCTGCGGGTCGGCGAGGTCCATCGCCCACACGCCCCAGTGCGCCTGCTGGAAGAATCCCAGTCCAGCGCTGGTGAAGGTGAAGTAGACCTTGTTGTCCCGGATGAGCGGCTGGCCCTCGGCCGTCTGCACCAGGTGCCCGTCGCGCAGTCCCGCTTGGCCGAAGTACCCGGCGCGGACCCGGCCGAGCGTGGTCGTACCCGACCCGCCGAAGGCGTAGCGCATCTGCCGCAACCGGTCCGGCACGCGGAGGTCGACCAGCCCCGAGACGCCTTCGCGCTCGCTGATCAACGGTGTCCACGCCGTCCCCGTGTTCGTCGCGTCCACCAGCACCGTGACCGCGTTCTCGTTGAGCACGAATGCCAAACGGAACGGAGTGCGCAACGGCACCTGCTTCGCCGAGTCCACAATGGTCAGCTTCCCGCCGACCGTGACCTCGATCGTCGCCGAGCCGTCCGAGCGGTAGCGCGCGAGCACGGAGTTGGCCTGGTCCAAGGCGATCCCCGCCACCGCGCTGGAGTCCGCCGCGAGCGCCGCGACCTCCACCAGCACCGAGCAGAACGGCGCGCGCGGTCCGGCGGAGGTGACCACCAGGGAGTCCCCGGCCAGCCGCACCGCTCCGTCGTCGCTGATCCGCACGCCCCGCGCCGCCACACCGGCCCTGTCGCGCGCGGTCGCCGTGTCGAACTGCTCGAAGCCCGGCGCCAGCAAGGCGAACGGCCGGAACTGGTCCGTCACCCGGAAACGCAGGTCCAGCGGTCCCCGCTGCTGGGCCGCGACGGCCACCCCTGGCGTGGAACCCAGTGCCGCGAGGGCCCCGAGCCCACCCAGTCCCCTCAGCACTCCGCGCCGGTCGAGCACAGGCTTCTCCGCCACCACGCCGCCTCCTCCCGACCCCCGGCGCCGTTGCCGGGGAGTGAGGTCCGTTCCCCCCGGACTCGGCCGGGTGGTTGG
>NZ_MUMH01000094.1 GCF_002155965.1 Allokutzneria sp. NRRL B-24872 | reverse complement strand
AGAGGTGTATAAGAGACGGACCCTCAACCCCGTGCCCCACACCCGCCTCAACACCGACCGCATCCGCGCGGCCCGCGAAGCCATCAACCCGGTCTTCCTCAACACCCCGCTCTACCGCTGCGAACCACTCGAACCCCACCTCGGCTGCGCGATCAGCATCAAGCTCGAAACCGCCAACCCGGTCCGCTGCTTCAAAGGCCGTGGTACCGAGATCGTGGCCAGCCAGCAAACCCGAGGCAACGAACTCGTCTGCGCGAGCGCGGGCAATCTCGGCCAGGCCCTGGCGTGGTCCGGCCGCGCGCGCGACCTGAACGTCACGGTCGTGGCCTCGCACAAAGCCCCCAAGGCGAAGCTCGACCGCATCCGCGCGCTGGGCGCCACGTTGGAGGTGCTGGAAGCGGACTTCGACACGGCGCGCGACCGGGCGGTGGAGATCGCGCAGCACAGGGGGATTCGCCTGGTCGAGGACAGCCTGGACATCGAGACGTGCGAGGGCGCGGCGGCGATCGGCCTGGAGTTGGTGGAGGCCGCGCACAAGCTGGACACCGTCCTCATCGCGCTCGGCGGGGGAGCGATGGCGACCGGGATCGGGCACGTGGTGAAGGAACTGGCGCCCCACGTCGAGGTGGTCTGCGTGCAGCCGCAGGGCGCTCCGGCGATGACGCGGTCGTGGCGGGAGAAGCGGGTGATCACCACGGACTCGACCAACACGATCGCGGACGGCGTCGCGGGCAGGCGCCCGATTCCCGAGGTCCTGGAGGACCTGCTCCTGGTCGCGGACGACGCGGTGCTGGTCGAAGAAGAGTCGATCATCAGGGGGATGCGGATGCTCTTCGACCACGCGGGACTGGTCGTCGAGCCCTCGGCGGCGCTCGGCGTGGCGGCGATCCTCGAAGACCGCGAGCGCTTCGCGAACAAGCGCGTGGCGACGATCGTGTGCGGCGGCAACGTCGACATGGACGCCTACCACCAGTGGGTCATGACAGGACGAACAGGCTGAGCACGAACGCCGCGCTCAGCAGCACGGCCAGCAACCGCGCGTGCCGCGACCACACGGCGTCCCAATCCCCGGAGTAGCGGACGTTCGACGTGGTCATGAGCGCGCGCCCGAGGCCGAAGCCCACGCCAGCGCACACCGCGAGAGGCCACGACGCGACGAGCAGGACGACGAGGCCGCCGATGTAGGGCAGCCCGCTGGGCAGGTAGGTGCGCATGGCGGTGCCCATCTCGATGCCGAACTGGAGCGGACCGAGGTGCGGGCCGAGCCGGAACACGCTCTCGGGCACGAGGCGGCGGTTCTCCGGCAGCGCGAAGGAGAGCACGCCGAAGTCGCGCAGCAGCACGGGAACCAGGGCTGCGGCCACGATCGCCCAGCGGGCAGCGTCAGGTAGTGGCGCGCGGATCAGGGACCCGACGACGACCAGCCCAGCGGCCGTCAGCACGCCGCCGACGACGAGACCGGCGCAGAACGCCACGACAGGTGAACCTCGCCGGACCGGCGAGCTCAGCACGGATGCCGAGTTCTTGCTTCAAGTGCTGCCGCTGGTGGCGAAGCCCGCCGCCGCGCCCATGAGCAGCCACATCGACGGCGGCCACCACACCGCGCTGGCGATCACCGCGAGCACGATGCCCACGGCGACCGTCAGCGGGTGCCAGCGCATGTCAGACGATCGCCCGGCAGATGGTCAGGTAGGTCTGCCCGGTGTGCCCGCCGCCCCAGAACGTGGTGAAGCCGTCGGAGCAGCGGTAGACGATCCCGTCCGGCGTGGTCCACTTCCACGCGTTCTTCGTGGTCGTTGTGCCACAAGCGGTCGAGGTCGGCGCGTGGTCGGCTTGGACGCCGTTGTCGTTCCAGGTCCCGTACTTGTGCCAGCCGCCGTCGCAGAAGTTGCTGCCGCGCCAGGTGCCGTTGAAGCACGCGCCGTAGGTGTTCACGTGCGCCCCGCTGGTGTCGCCCTTTTCCTCGTAGCCAACGGGATAGGCGTCCTTGCAGTCGTTGCGGTCCCACCCGTGCATGCCGTACTTGCCGGTCTCCGCGCGAGCCGCGCGCGGCCAGACCAGCGCCGACGCGCCCAAGGTCACCGCGCCGAGCGCCATCGCCTTGAGCACGGTCCGCCGCGCGCCGGTGATCCGCAGCCCGGAGAGCGCCCGCGACGGCGAAGACGAGGCCGGAGCCTGGTCGTGGTCAGGAATCTCGTTGAGCGTCAACGACACCGAGGCTCTCCTTCTTCTCGATCCAGCCGTCGAGCTCCTCGACGCGCACGGGCAACGTCATTCTCCGCACGGCTCCGCCGCCGTCCACGTGCATCAGCAGCGGAGGCGACAGGTGCGAGATCGCCCGCCACGCCTCACGGTCACTGATGATCTCAAGACCGACGCCACCCCACACCGAAGGGGACTCGTGCGTCAGCAACACAGCCTGCGGCGCGCGCGAAGCCAGCTCCTCCACGACGACCCGGCACAGCGGGCAGCCGGAGTCCACGGCAGCGACGATCGGCCGCGAGGTGCCATCGGCGAAAGCCCCACCGAGCACCACATCCGGCTCTGCGGCGGCGAAACCGTCGGGGTTGCGCATCACGATCGCGCGCAGCATCCGGACCTCGCGCATCGTCGCGACGAGCCCGAGGAACAGCACGACGATCGCGGCCCAGGTGATCAGGTAGAACGCCAGTTCGGCAGACATCAGCTCGCATCCCGCCAGGACACGTCGATCCCGTTGAGCCAGTCGAGCCGTTCCTGCTCGGTGGTCGCGGCCGACTCGGTCAGGTGCACCTCCGCCAGGCCCTTCGGGCAGCCGAGGATGAACGCGTGTCCGCGCGCGGCTCCGGGGTAGTTGGCCTTCCACACCTCGCCGTGCGCGGTCGGAGCACCCGCGTGACTCGGCACGAGCACACTCGCCTGGCGCGGCCCGGGGATGGACAGCGAGCCGTAGTCCTTGACCACCACAACGACCTGCTCAGCCATGGTGTCCAGCAGGGTCTCCGAGCGCGGGCGGACGACCATGCCGCCGATCTTGTCGGTGATCTGCAACGAGTTGAACAGCGAGAACACGCGATCGCGCTGCGGAGCCGGACCGGCGAAGACGGTCATCAGCTCGTGGTAGGCGCCGATCAGCGTGGCCACCGAGGACTCGCCGTCGTTGGCCTCGGCGACGAGCACTTCGCGCCCGTGCACGACCAGCCGCTCGCGCGGCGTCGCCGGGGCGACGTGGGTGCAGGCGAAGTCGTGGTAGCCGCGCGGTCCGATCTGGAACCCGGTCCCGTAGGAGCCACCGGCGAAGCGCACGCCCGTGACCACGCTCGACACCGGCGCCGAGCCCGGCAGGGCCACTCTCACCCGACCGCCGCTCGGCGAGATCAGGTCTAACTGCTGTTCAGCCACGTCGCGCTTATCGATCACCGGCTGTGAGCCGTTACCTGCGCTACGTTGCCGCATGTGCTCCCCGCGCTGACCACCGCCGTAGCCGCTGCCGCGGCCGTCCTGCTGCTGTTCGCGGGGGCCGGGCACGCCCGGAACCGGCTCCGCCTGCGCGGCGTCCTGCGCGTCCAGGCGCTGCTGCCGCGCCGCGCGTGGGGGCCGGTGTCCACGGCGCTCGGACCAGTCGAGATCGTCGTCGGTCTCGTGGCGCTCGCGGGCTACGCACAGGCCCAGGCCGTCCTCTACGCGGTGTTCGCGGTCTATCTGACGATCTTGCGCAGCCGCAGGTCGAGCGCGCCGTGCGGCTGCCTGGGTGTGGACGAGCCCGCGACCTGGGTGTCCGTGCTCCGCGCCGTTGTCGCCGCGGTCGCGTCCGCGTTCGCGCCCGTGGACATGGAGCTGACCGTGCGGGCGCTCTGCGCGGCGGGCGGCTTCGTGCTCGCCATGATCGTCATCCTGGCTTCGTTGTCAGCGCGTGACGAGAGCCGTCCAGGCGTTCGGTGACACCTGCGCGGTTGAGGGCTTCGAGCAGCGGCACGACGACCCGGCGCGTGCTGCCGAGCGCCTGGCGCGCCTGGCTCGCGGTGAACGGCTGCTCCAACCGCGCGAGGGCGCGCCGCGCCAGCCCGAGGGCGTCCGGCAGGAGCACGACCCCCTCCGCGATCTTGATCAACCGCCCCGCGCGCACTGCCGCGGCGAGTTCCTTCTGCCCCAGCTTGAGCTCTGCCAGCCGATGCGCGTCCGGCGCGGAGAACGGCTCCGCCCTCAGCTCCCTCGCCAACACCTCCAGTGCGGCTTCGACGCGCGCCGGGAGGGAAACCGCTCTGGAGCGCTGAATCCGCCCGCCGACCACGAACAGCCCCGCCTCGGTCGCCAGGTCACCGACGAGCGCGGCGGGCATGTTCAGCCGTTGGAGCGCGACGGCCACGGGCATTCCAGGATCGAGCGGCGGCCAACCGTCCACTTCGGACCGAAGTCGCTCCACCAGTCGCGCCCAGTGCTCCGGATCAGCCCGCCACTCCGGACCGTCATGCGGTAGCCCCATTGCGCGCAGCCGGTCGCGGTGCACGAACTTCCTTTGCCGCATTTGGAGGTCGAGCGGCGACGCCAGCTCAGCGGCTCGCGCCCGCGCGGCTCCGCGACGAGTCAACGCCGGAGGATCGAGATCGGCGACGGAAGCCCCAACGATCGTCGAGCCCCGCAACAGCACCCGATCGCCGATCCGCAACGGCAACGCGCGCGACAGCGTCAGCCGAGCGGCGTCTGTCCCCAGTGGACGGACGCGCGCCGGAACCGCCGCCGAGCCGATGTGCAGCATCACCTGAGTCGGAAGATCGCGCGCCAGAACATCCACGGTGGAGCTGAGCAACCACCGGTTCGGCGTCAGCAGCGCGTCACCGCGACGAACCGCATCCCGATCAACGCCGCGCAAACTCACCGCGACCCGCGCAACCGCCGTAACCGGATCTTCCTTGCACCCCAACGACTGGAGCCCGCGTACCACCACGGGCGAGCCGTTCAACACAAGCTCATCGCCCACCCGCAGCGTCCCGGCCGCGAGCGTGCCCGTGACCACCGTGCCCGCCCCCGCCACGCTGAACGAGCGATCCACCCACAACCGCACATCGGCCGCGGCATCCGGAACCGGGATCGCCAAACCGCACAAGGCTGACCGCAGCTCGTCCAGCCCAGCCCCCGTGGCCCCGCTGACCACGACGCTCGCGATCCCAGCGAGCGAAGTGGCTGCCAGCCGCGCCTTCGCAGCCGTCAGAGCGGGCTCAGCAGGAGCCAGGTCGGCGCGCGTGATCACCAGAACTCCGTGCTCGATGCCGAGCGCGTCCAAGGCGGCCAGGTGCTCGGTGGACTGCGGCATCCACCCCTCGTCGGCGGCCACGACGAACATCACGGCGGGCACCGGGCCGACACCGGAAAGCATGTTCGGCACGAACTTCTGGTGCCCCGGCACGTCCACGAACGCGATCTCCGAGCCGTCCGCCAGCGTGGTCCACGCGAAGCCGAGGTCAATGGTCAGCCCACGTCGGCGCTCCTCCGCCCAGCGATCCGGCTCCATCCCGGTCAACGCCCTGACCAGGGTGGACTTGCCGTGGTCGACGTGCCCGGCGGTGGCGATGACGCGCATCAGCCCAGAACCGCGCGCAGCAGCAGCTCGTCGTCGGAGGGGAGAACCGTGCGCAGGTCGAGCAGGCAGCGCCCGCGCTCGATCCGGCCCACCACGGGAATCTCGCCCAACCGCAAGGATTCCGCGTACTCCATGGGCAGGCTCACAGCCGCCGACGGCAGCTCAACGCCGGGCGCTCCGCCTCCGCCCACCGCAGCCACGCAGCGCACAGCCTCGGCGCCGGGAATCTGCGCCGCAAGCAGCGAAGCCCGCTCGAAGAGCGAATCGGCAGAAGCCTCAAGTGTTTGGCGCACAGGAGGAATAGGCCCGCGCAAGGTTGCTTCCAGTGCCGCGAGGGTGAGCTTGTCGACCCGCAACGCCCTGGCCGCAGGATGCCCGCGAAGCCGCTCCACCAGGTCGGCGTCGCCGAGCAGCAGTCCCGCCTGCGGGCCGCCGAGGAGCTTGTCCCCGCTCGCCGTCACGATGTCCGCCCCCGCGCGCAAGGCCGTTGCCGCGTCGGGCTCGTCGGGTAGAAGTGGATGCGGCGCAAGCAAACCCGAGCCGATGTCCACGATCACGGGAACGCCGAGGCCAGTCAGGGAAGCAATGTCCACAGTGGACGTGAAGCCGGTGACCTGGAAGTTGGACGGGTGCACCTTCAAGATGAAGCCCGTCGAAGGCCCAACGGCCTCCGCGTAGTCACGCAGGTGGACGCGATTGGTCGTGCCGACCTCGTGCAATCGCGCGCCGGTGGAGCGCAGCAGCTCCGGAATGCGGAAGCCGTCGCCGATCTCCACCAGCTCTCCGCGACTGATGACGATCTCTCGGCCCGCCGCGAAAGCCAAGGCGCACAACAACAAAGCCGCTGCGTTGTTGTTGACGACGTGCACTCCGCCCGCGTCCGGAACCGCCGAGGCCAAAGCCGCGAGCGCACTCCGCCCACGCCGCGCCCGCGTTCCCGTCGCAAGATCGAACTCAACGTCCGTGGTGCCGGAAGCGGCGTCCATCGCGGCGCGCGCGGCAGGGGACAGGGGAGCGCGGCCGAGGTTGGTGTGCACGACGACCCCGGTCGCGTTGATCACGCGCCGAGGCCCGGTCGGCAGCGCCGCCGCGACCTGCGAAGCCACCTCGGACGGCGCGATCTCTCCGGCCCGAGCGCGTTGCTGCGCGGTCACGATCACCGCCTTCACGGTCGCGGCGCCGTGGACGCGCACCGCGTCGGCAAAGGATACGAGGAGGGCGTCCGTGCGCGGGATCTGCCGCCGAGGGTCAGTCCGGCCCTCGGCGTCGGCGGCGAGCTGGCCGCGTCCGCGCTGTCGGTCCTCGCTCACGAAGAACCCCGGTGGCGGAGGTGGACGGGAATCGAACCCGCCAGCGACAGGTACTGCCGCTCAACGGTTTTGAAGACCGCGCCGGTCACCAGACCGGATACACCTCCCTCAGCCACCACCCTGACACGATAACGGGGTGATGACCCCACGCCTCACGCAGTACGCCCACGGCGGCGGATGCGCCTGCAAGATCCCGCCCGGTGAGCTCGAACGCATCGTCGCCGGTCTCGCCGGAGCCACGCCCGAGGACCCCGTCGGCGAACTGCTCGTCGGCCTCGACACCGGCGACGACGCGGCCGTGGTCGGTGTGCGGCCGGACCTCGCGCTCGTCGCCACGGCGGACTTCTTCACCCCGGTCGTCGACGATCCCTACGACTGGGGCCGGATCGCCGCCGCCAACGCGCTCTCCGACGTCTACGCCATGGGCGGCAAGCCGGTCGTCGCGGTGAACCTGCTCGGCTGGCCCCGCGAAGTCCTGCCGATGGAGCTGGCCGCCGAGGTCCTGCGCGGCGGACGCGACGTCGCCGCCACCGCCGGGTGCCACGTCGCGGGCGGGCACAGCGTCGACGACCCCGAGCCCAAGTACGGCATGGCGGTGACCGGAATCGTCGACCCCGCAAGGACTCTGCGCAACGACGCCGGGCGCGCGGGCGTGCCGTTGTCGCTGACCAAGCCGCTGGGCGTCGGCGTGCTCAACACCCGCCACAAGGCCACCGGCGAGGTCTTCCCGCAGGCGGTCGATGCGATGAGCGCGCTCAACCGCGAGGCCTCCGAAGCCGCCGTCGCCGCCGGGATCACCTGCGCCACCGACGTCACCGGCTTCGGCCTGCTCGGCCACCTCTACAAGCTGGTGCGCGCCAGCGGGGTCAGCGCGATCATCGACTCGGCCGCCGTGCCGTACCTGGACGGCGCGCGCGAGGCCCTGCGCGACGGCTTCGTCAGCGGGGGCAGCCGCCGCAACCTGGACTGGGTGCGTCCGCACGTCGATCTGTCCACAGTGGAGGAGTCGGAGGCGCTGTTGCTGACAGACTCTCAGACTTCGGGTGGTCTACTGGTAGCGGGCGAGGTGTCCGGCGGAGTTGTCGTCGGAGAGCTTGTGCCACAAGGGAATCATGCGATCGTGGTGAAGTAGGGCACCCCTAGGGGGCGCGCCGGATGTCGGTGGCGCACCGTCCGTCGTAGTGTGCACGACGTGACACTCATCGAGAGCGAGTCGCTCGAAAAACGGTACGGCGGCGGGACACTCGCCCTCGCCGACCTGACGGTGAGCATCGAGCCCGGCGTTGTCGGGCTGGTCGGTGCGAACGGGGCGGGGAAGAGCACGCTGATCAAGCTGGCTCTGGGGTTGATCGCGCCGACAGCCGGACGGATCAGGGTGCTGGGGCTGGACCCCCTCACCGACGTCGAACAGGTGCGGTCGCAGGTGGGCTACATGCCCGAGCACGACTGCCTGCCTCCGGACATGACGGCGGCCGAGTTCGTGACCCACATGGGCCGCATGTCGGGGCTGCCCGCCGCGACCGCGCGGGAGCGGGCATCGGAGACGCTGCGCCACGTCGGGCTCTACGAGGAGCGCTACCGGGCGATCGGCGGCTACTCCACCGGCATGAAGCAGCGGGTGAAGCTCGCCCAGGCGCTCGTGCACGACCCGGAGCTGCTGCTGCTCGACGAGCCGACCAACGGCCTCGATCCCGAGGGCCGCCAGGCCATGCTCGGCCTGGTGCAGCGCATCGGCACCGAGTTCGGCATCTCCGTGGTGGTCTGCTCGCACCTGCTCGGCGAGATCGAGCGGATCTGCACCTCGCTCGTGGCGATCGAGGGCGGCAGGCTGCTGCGCTCGGACTCGCTGTCGGCGATGACGCAGCAGAGCGGCGTTCTCGCGGTGGAGGTGGACGAGCGCGCCGACGACCTCGTCGCGAGCCTGACCGCCGCCGGGCTCGACGTCCGCGTGCAGGGCAGGGAACTGCTCGTGCGCTTCGACGACGACCGGACCTACGACGTGATCCGGGACGCCGTCGTCGACCTGGACGTCTCGCTGCACCGGCTGGAGCAGCGCCGCCACCAGGTCGCGGACCTCTTCCGCGACCCCGCCCCGGGATCGGAGGTCAGCCATGGCAGGGCCTGAGGGTGTCAACGGTGTCATCCATGACATCGGTTACCAGCGCTACCAGGGCCAACGGCTCGGCAGGCGCTACGCGATGTGGTCGCTGTACGTGCACAGCCTCCGCACCGCCTTCGGCCTCGGCCGCGGCTTCAAGGCGAAGCTGCTGCCGTGGACGCTGACGGCCTCAGCCGGCATCGCCGGGCTGGTCATCATGATCATCACCACCCAGACCGGCATCACGGTCATGGGCTACGTCGACCTGGTCGGCAACCTCACCTACGTCGCGGTCATCCTGCTCGCCGTCGTCGCGCCGGAGCTGGTATCCCGCGACCTCGGCAACAACGTGATGCCGCTGTACCTGGCCCGGCCGCTCAGCAGCGCCGACTACGCGCTGGCGAAGCTGGCCGCGCTGATCTCCTCGGTGGCCCTCGCGCTCGGCCCGGCGATGGTGATCATGTTCGCCGGCAACGCCTTCGCCACGAAGAACGGGATGACCGGCGTCCTCGACCACGCGGGCCAGTTCGGCCAGGGCATGGCGGCGGTGGCGATCCACTCGGTGGTGGTGGCCGCGCTCGCGCTGCCGCTGGCCTCGCTCTCCGGGCGGCGGATCTTCGCCT
Source organism: Allokutzneria sp. NRRL B-24872 (assembly GCF_002155965.1). Taxonomy (GTDB): domain Bacteria; phylum Actinomycetota; class Actinomycetes; order Mycobacteriales; family Pseudonocardiaceae; genus Allokutzneria. Next base: position 6,174 of record NZ_MUMH01000094.1, on the reverse strand, counting down.
CCACCCTCGTGCTCGCGCTGTTCCTGATCACCGCGCCGATCGCGGAGGGCCTCGCCGAGCTGAGCCGCACGCCCGAGCTGCCCGCCATGATCTCGCCGACGAACCTGTTGCAGGGCGTGGACAACTGGCTGCTGGAGGGGACCAACCACGCCGTCGGCGTGTGGGGCCCGATGCACGGCGTGGTGACGCTGTTCGTCACCTGCGCCGCTGTGGGCCTGCTGCTGCTGAGGTATCGGAAGGTGTCGGTGTGAGCACGAACATGATCGAGCTGACCTCCGTCTCGCGGTGGTACGGCAACGTGGTCGCCGTCAACGACGTGACGCTGACCATCGGGCCCGGCGTGACGGGTCTGCTCGGCCCCAACGGCGCCGGCAAGACCACCGTGCTGCACATGATGGCCGGGTTCCTCGCGCCCTCGCAGGGAACCGTGCTGGTCAACGGGACGCCGAGCTGGCGCAACCCCGAGGTCTACCGCTCGCTCGGCCTGGTCACCGAGCGCGAGAGCGTGCCCGGCTACCTGACCGCGTGGGAGTTCGTGCACGCCAGCGCGGTGCTGCACAAGCTGCCCGACGCCAAGGCCGCCGCGCGCAGGGCGATCGACCTCGTCGAGATGGGCGATGCGATGGACCGGCGCATCTCCACCTACTCCAAGGGGATGCGGCAGCGGACCAGGGTCGCCGCGGCCCTGGTGCACGAGCCCTCGGTGCTGCTGCTGGACGAGCCGTTCAACGGCATGGACCCCCGCCAGCGCATGCACATGATGGACCTGCTGCACCGGATGGCCGAGGAGGGCAGGACGATCCTGTTCAGCTCGCACATCCTGGAGGAGGTCGAGCGGCTCTCCGGGACCGTGCAGGTGATCGTCTCCGGGCGGCTGGCCGCCTCCGGCGACTACCGGCACATCCGGCGGCTGATGACCAACCGCCCGCACGAGTTCGTCATCTCCTCCTCCGACGACCGCAGGCTGGCCGCCGCGCTGATGGGCCTGCCGTCGGTCTCCGGGGTGGAGCTGGGCACGGCCGGATTGCAGGTGCGCGCCAACGACTTCGGCGGCTTCACCCGCGAGCTGGCGAAGGTGGCCAGGGCGCAGGACATCCGCCTGGCGCAGCTGCTGCCCTCGGACGAGTCCCTGGAACGCGTCTTCTCCTACCTGGTGGCGTCATGAACCTCATGATCATTCGAATCACCCTCAGGGCGCTGCTCGGCAGGCGCAGGGCGCTGTTGCTGCTGCCGATCCCGGTGCTGCTGATCGGCCTCACCGCCTTCGCGGGCTCGACCAACGTCCCGGTGGAGCGCTGGGCGCCGATGCTGCTCAACGGCATGGGCCTCGGCGTGCTGCTGCCGCTGACCGCGCTGATCGTCGGCAGCAGCGCGCTCGGCCTGGAGATCGAGGACGGCACGATCACCCACATCCTCACCAAACCGCTGCCGCGCTGGGAGATCATCCTCTCCAAGCTCGTGGTGGCGTGGCTGGTGACCACGGTGGCGGCCGGGGTGCCGCTCGGCGCCGCCGGGGTGATCGCGGACTCCACCCAGCTCGGCTGGGGGCTGTTCGCCGGGGCCGCGGTCGGGGCGCTGGCGTACTCGGCGCTGTTCCTGGCGCTGAGCGTGGTCAGCAGGCGACCGGTGATCATCGGGATGAGCTACATCCTGATCTGGGAGAACCTGCTCGGCACCTACGTCGAGGGCACCAAGGTGCTCAGCGTGCGCCAGTTCTCCAGCACGATCACCGACACCCTCACCGGCAGCCTGATCCTGAAGAGCTCGCTGTCGGTCACGACCGCGGTGGTGATGGCCGGGGTTTTCGTCATCCTCGCCACCGCGCTCGCCACCCGCCGCCTGCGCTCGTTCTCGCTGGCAGGCGACACGAACTAGCCGGGAGTCATCGGCTGATGACGGAAGGTGGCCCCGCCCGCGACTGTGAGCGGGGCCGCTTTTTGTCACGATCGGGTGTGACGTGGCCCGAACCGCGTCAGAGCTCGGCGGCCTCGGGCGTCTACTCCTCGAAGCCGCCAGGAACGGACGAGGGAGTTGGCATGGAGCACGACGAGATCCGCACCACCACGATGTTCAACCTGCTGCTCGCCCCCGCCGTCACGGTCGAGGTCGAGCTGGCCTACTCCACCCGCGACCCCTACGCCATCCGCATGCTGTTCAACCCGGCGCGCGGCAAGAGCGTCGAGTGGCTGATGGCCCGCGACCTGGTCGCCGACGGCCTGCTCGGCGAGGCCGGGGAGGGCGACGTCCGCCTGTGGCCGATCTCCGGTCCGATGAACCTGGTCGAGATCGAGTTCTCCACGCCCGCCGGTCAGGCCCGTTTCGGTGCCGACGCCGAGGTGCTCGCCGACTTCCTCAACGACAGCTACCTGCTGGTGCCCTCCAGCGAGGAGGAGCTGTGGTTCGACTTCGACGAGGAGCTGGCCCTGCTGGGCGAGGTCTGACGATAATCGCCGGGTGAGCCGCGCGATCTACTTCGACCACGACGGGGCGCTGGACGATCTGCTGTCGCTGGCGCTGTTGACCCGGTACCGGGGAATCGCGTTGAAGGGCGTCACGGTGACGCCGGCGGACTGCCTGATCGGTCCGGCCGTCTCGGCCACCCGCAAGATCCTGGACGTGGCGGGCGCCCACGAGGTGCCCGTCGCGGAGGGCGTGCTCACCGGCCCCAACCCGTTCCCGTTGGAATGGCGGGTCGACGCCCTCCGCGCCGACGCGTTACCCGTGCTCAACCAGCGCGATCCGCGGACCCGCGTGTCCGAGCTGCCCGCGCACGAACAGCTCGCCCAGTGGCTGCTCGCCGCGCCGGAACCCGTGACCCTGCTGATGATCGGGCCGTTGACCAACCTCGCGTGGTGCCTGGACGCGCACCCCGCCGTGGAGTCCAAGATCGCCGAACTCGTGTTCATGGGCGGGGCGATCGATGTGGTGGGCAACGTCGACGAAGCCGGGCACGACGGCAGCGCGGAGTGGAACGTCTTCTGGGACCCGGGCGCTGCGCACCGCGTGTTCGCCTCGGCGATCCCGATCACCCTGTTCCCCTTGGACGCCACTGACCAGGTGCCGATCACGCCCGAGTTCGCGCGGTCCTTCGGCCGCACCTACGGCGCTCCGCTGGGCGACCTCGCCGGGTCCCTGCTCGCGATGACCTTCGGCTGCTTCGAGACCACCGGCTTCGCGTACTGCTGCTGGGACAGCCTCACCACCTCCTACCTCGCCGAGCCCGAGCTGTGCGAGTTCGAGGACGTGCGCTGCGAGGTGCTGACCACCGGCCCGAGCCAAGGTCGCACCGTGCGCTCCGACACGGGCCGATTGGTGAAGTGCGCCAAGAAGGTCGACGTCGAGGGCTTCTACCGCCACTGCCGCGAGACGTTGACCGGGATGCCGGAGTTCTCCACGCAGTGACCGTCGCGGTCGTAGGTGAGCACCGTGCTGACGTTGAGCGTCCAGCCCGGCAGCAACCGCACCGAACGCGGGCGCCCGCTCCCGCCGCCGCTGGGCTCGCCGATCACCGTGACGTGCTCAAGTCCCTGTAGCCCCAACAGGAAGTCCTCGCTCGCGGAGTACGTCATCGCGTCCGTGAGCACCGTGAGCTTCTTGTCCCACCTCACTCCGGTCGACGGGGTGCCGACCATGGGCACGTGCTCGGTCAGCTCGCCGTCGATGCAGTAGCGCACTGAGCCGAGCACGGTTTCCTTGCGCAGGAACCGATTCCGCGTCGCCGTCGCCAGCACCACGTTGCCGCCGACGTTCCCGCGCAGGTCCAGCGTGAGTTCGTTTCCTTTGGCGGTCAGCACCTCGTCCAGCGCCTCGGGGATTCCGGCGTTGGGGACCCACTGCTTGATCCTCAGGTAGCCGTCCTCGCGCCAGGTCACGAGATCGCCGAACGGCAGCCCCGTCGGCTGCTCCGTCCACTCCGCGTGCTTGTCCTGTGGCCCGAAAGCACGCCATTCCCGGCTTTCCGTCGCGGAGAGCAGCCTCCGGCCGATCATGAACGGGAGCATGTGCGGTGACGCGCCCGTGCGCCGCGCGATGTCCCTTTCATCCGGCGCGTCCAGCCGCCAGCCCGCGCGCACTCCGGCTTCCCACGCCGCGCTGCCCTCGGGCACATCCGTGAACGTCGTCCGATTCGCCTTGTAGGGCAAGGGAAGTGCGCGCGGGGATGCGTGCACCGCCGTGTGCGCGTCGCCGAGCCGCGCCACCCATTCCTGGCACACCGCGAAGGGATCTTCCGCCGCGAGGACCTTGGGCGCGTAGTGCTCGCACAGCTGGTCCCAGTCGATTCCGCGCAGCGCCATCGCCGGGTAGCTGAAACGGATCTCTTCCGTGATGCGCTCAACGACCTCGTCGAGGTTCGCCGCGTCCACCGCGTAGGTGTCTTTCCCTGTGCGCAACCACGTGTGCCGCAGGCTGAAGGTCTCCCACATCTCGGCGCCGGTGCGGCCCACCGACTCGATGAGGTCGCCGTCGCGGCGAAGCACCGCCGGGCCCTCGTGCTCGGCGTCCACCCGGCAGAGCCACCGCGCGCCCGCGCCGGGGTCTTTGCGCACCAAGCGAACCGGCTCGCCCAGCTCGTGTTCGAGGGTCGCCAGCGAGTCTGCGAGGAGGACGGCGCGGTCGTCGAACTCCGCGCCCTCGGGCCAGACGAGATCCATGGCGCTCACGTTACGGTTACTGCGGCACGTAGTTGATCGAGTACTCTCCGTGGTGGTTTTCGGGGGAGGCGGCATGGAAGAGGCACACGCTCCCGCGGTGTTCGCGAGACGCCTGAGCGCCAGCACCGCGGCGCACCTGCGCACCCTCGGCGCGGTGCAGTGCTACCGGCGCGGCACTCCCGTCCTGCACGCCGGAGAGCCCGGGGACAGCGTGATCCTGCTGGTGGCGGGGCGGGTCAAGGTCGTCGTGCGCGGGCGCAACGGCTCCGAGGTCGTGCTCGCGCTCGGCCAGCCCGGCGACCTGTACGGGGAGATGGCAGTGCTCGGGGAGCGGCCGAGGATGGCCGACGTGGTCGCCGTCGAGGACGTCGAGGTCCGCCGGATCAGCGCCGAGGCGTTCCGCCGCTTCCTCGCCGACTACGACGACGCGCGCCGGGAAACGCTGATGATGAGCTTCTCCAGGTTGGCATATGCCAATGAGCAGCGGCTCGAACAGACGCAGGGCGACGTCACCTACCGGCTCGCACGGCGGCTGCTCGACCTCGTCGCGGAGAACGGCAGACAGCGCCCTGACGGCGGCTGGCACGTCGACGTCCCGTGGTCCCAACGCGATCTCGCGCAGAGCCTGCCCGCCTCCGAGACCTCCGTGGACCTCGCGCTGCGCAAGCTCCGCGAGCTGAACCTGGTGGACACCAGCTACCGCACCATGGTCATCCTTGATCTGGCCGCACTGCGTGCTTTCACGCAGTCCTGATCACATCACCCGATAGCGCGTCCACAATTCCCCACTTTTCGGGAGTCCGGTTCAGCCGCTGCGGCAAGACTTCCCCCATGCATTGCGTAAGCAGACGCGTGGAGGGAGCGACTGTGGCAGTGGAGGTACCCGCGACGCACGCCGTGCTCGCCGTCGACGTCGTCAGCTCGACCCAGGTCGCCGACGACCAGCTCGACGGCATGAAGACCGATCTCGACGAGCACTTGGACCGGGCGCTGCGCGCCGTCGGCCTCGACCGCGCCGCCGCCGTGCAGCCCAGGCACACCGGCGACGGCGTCCTGCTCGCCTACGCCGAGGACGCCGCGCCCAAGCTCGTCGAGATGCTCTTCCACCTCGACCACCTGCTCCGCTGGCGCAACCGTGAGCACCGCATCCCGCTGCGCGCCCGGATGGCCGTCCACTGTGGACCGATGCGCGAGGAGGGCCACTACCACCGCCCCTACATCGTCGCAAGCAGGCTGCTCGACGCCCCAGCCTTCCGCGCCGCCGTCGCCCAGTGCATGGCCACCGACCCCTGCGGCGACAAGGTCGGCGCCGCGCTCGTGGTCTCCCGGTGGGTGTGGCACAACGTCGTCGAACCGTTCCGCATCATGCAGGTCCCGCCCGCTCGCTGCGCTCCCGTGCCCATCGACAGCTCCACCTACCAGGACCTCGCCTGGATTCACCTGCCCGGCATGGACGCCGACCACGTCCTCGCCCAGGTCCACTTCCAGGCGCAGCTCCAGTCCCGCCCACCGCACCCCGATC
>NZ_MUMH01000093.1 GCF_002155965.1 Allokutzneria sp. NRRL B-24872 | reverse complement strand
CGCGCCGGCGTGGTCTGAACCCTCCCGTTTCGTACTCATAGCGGGAAAGGGGAGCGCTCTCTTTCCCGACAGGAGTACGAAACGGGTAAACGGCGACTTCAGCCCAGGGTGGCGCCCGCATCGGTAGCGCGGCGGTCCCGCGCGTTCGTCGGCCTCCGCCCCCGCGCCCCGCGTGGCACTCCGCGACAGTTCCTCTTGCGCGTTTTGGCTACGTGATGCGATTTGTGAACGTTCAACTTCGCAAGTAGTTGCCAGAACGCGTGGCAGGGAAAGGCGAAGGCGCCGCTGCCCGGATGTGGGCGGCGGCGCCTTCGGAGGTGGTGCGGGGGTGCTACTGGCCGCTGGCGGCCTGGCTGGAGACGACGGCGGCGACGACGGTCGCGGTCACCGCGGCGTTGATCGCGGCCAGCGCCTGCGAAACGCCCTTGGCGGCGGCGTCGTCGCTGGCCAGCTCCTTGAGGCGGGAGCGGGCGTCGCTGCCATCGCCGCCGGGGTACACGTGGCGGCCGAGCTTGCAGGCGTGCAGCAGCGCGCCGAGCGCGGCGGTGCGGTCGTCGCCGTCGGCGCCGCCGAGCACGACCTTGTCCAGGCGCGCCTTGATCTCCGCCTTGGCGGCCGCGTCCTTGACGGGGAAGCGGTGCACGGGGATGAGGCCGAGGACCTTCTTGCTGTTCTCCTCGATCACACCGGCGTTGGAGAGGCGGTCCGCGTAGGTGTCGCGGGTGTGCTTCTTCGCCTTGTTCAGCCAGGAGGACGGCTTGACGGGCTCGCCCTTCTCCACCAGTCCGGCCAGCGCGGAGTCGAGCGCGGCGTCGCCGACCGGCTTGGCGTCGGTGACGACGATCTTCTTGTCCTCGAACGCGATGCGGTCGGCGAGGGCGAGTTCGGTGAGTTCGGCGCCGGCGAGTCCGAGCACGACGGCGTCGCCCGAGTGCAGCTTGCCGTCCTCGTCGTCGAGGGCGAGCAGGAACAGTTCCTCGGGAAGGGTCCTGGAGGTCATGTCGCGCATTGAACCACGCCTCACGTTTGCCCCATCGACGGTATGTCCATCGGAAGGTGGACCAAGCGGCCCAATGTCCTCCGATGTTCGCCGGGTGTTCCCAGAGCGAGCTGGCCGACCTTTGCCCGCTTGAGCGAAAGGTGCGCCGGGTGCTCCCACGTCATGCCGATTCCGCCGTGCAGCTGTACGGCTTCCTCGGCCGCGCGAACGGCCAGCTCCGCGCACTCCGACTGGGCCAACGCCACTGCGATATCGGGATTATCCGAGCCTGTGGCCAGGGTTTCCGCCGCGTGCCGCGCGGTGGCCCGAGCGCACACCAGCTCCAGCCAGAGGTCGGCGAGCCGGTGCTTGATCGCCTGGAACGAGCCGATGGCCCGCCCGAACTGGTGACGCTCCTTGACGTAGCGGACCGTCTGCTCCAAGCACGCCTCCGCGATGCCGACCTGCTCGGAGGCCAGCAAGCCCGCGCCGACGAGCAGCGCCGACTCCACCGCTGCCACGGCGCGATCACCCGATGCGATGACAACACCTGGGGTGGATGCCAAAGACACGTCGGCGATGCGGCGCGTCATGTCGAGCGACACCACCTCGGTCACGGTGACGCCGGGGGAGTCGGCCCGCACCGCGTACAGCGCGGGACCGGATACCGGAACGACGAGCAGTGAGGCAGCTCCCGCGTCCACCACAGACGTCACCCGCCCGGTGAGCAGGCCATCCTCCTCGGACACCGTTGCGGGGAAAGGAGATCCGGGCGCCGTGGTGAGCGGAACGGCGAGCGCCCCGACTGTGGTGCCCGAAGCGAGCGAAGCCACCAGGTCGGACTCGCAGGCCAACAGCGCGGTGGTCGCGAGCACCGCGCTGCCGAGGAACGGCACGGGCGCGGTGGAGCGACCGAGCTCCTCCAGCACCACAGCTGTCTCGCGCAGCGAAGCGCCCTGACCACCGTGTTCCTCCGGCACGTGCAGACCCAACGCGCCGAGCGAAGCGAGCAGTTCCCACAGGGAAGCGTCGTACGGCGCGGCGGATTCCAGGCTCGCGATCACCGCCGAGGGCGGGCAGTGGTCGGTCAGCACCGCGCGGACGCTCGACCGGAGATCTTCCTCGATCTCGGTGTACAGCAGGTTCATCGCGGGAGGTCCTTCCACGGGCCGGAGTCGGAGCGCGGTTCGGTCGGCAGCCCGAGCACGCGCTCGGCGATGATGTTGCGCAGGATCTCCGAGGTGCCGCCCTCGATCGAGTTGCCCTTCGCGCGCAGGTAGCGGTAGCCGGGGCCGCGCCCGGTGAAGTCGACGATGTCGGGGCGCCGCAACGTCCAGTCGTCGTAGCGCAGGCCCTCCTCGGCCATCAGCTCGACCTCGAAACCGGAGATGTCCTGGGCGAGCTTGGCGAAGGCCAGCTTCATCCCGGAGCCCTCCGGACCCGGCCCGCCCGCCGCGAGCTGCTGGCCCAGGCGCATCCCGGTCAGCCGCAGCGCCTCCGCCCGCGCCCACAGCTCGACCAGGCGCGCGTGCAGCTCGGGCGTGCGCAGTTCCGGGCGCTGCCGCCAGGTGCTGGCGACGATGCCGATCATCCCGCCCTCGCGCGGGATCGCCGCGCCGCCGATCGCCACGCGCTCGTTCATCAGCGTGGTCCGCGCGACCTTCCACCCCTCGCCGACCTCGCCGAGCCGGTGCGCGTCGGGAATCCGCACGTCGGTCAGGAAGACCTCGTTGAACTCCGCCTCGCCGGTGATCTGGCGCAGCGGCCGCACCTCGACGCCGGGCGCGGTCATGTCGCAGACGAAGTAGGTGATGCCCTGGTGCTTCGGCAGCTCGGGATCGGTGCGGGCGAGCAGGATCGCCCAGCGCGCGGCGTGCGCGCTGGAGGTCCACACCTTCTGGCCGGTGACGATCCAGTCATCGCCGTCGCGCACCGCGCGGGTGCCCAGCGCCGCCAGGTCCGAGCCCGCGCCCGGCTCGCTGAAGAGCTGGCACCACACCTCCTCACCCGTCCACAGTGGACGGAGGAAGCGGTTCTTCTGCTCATCGGTGCCGTAGGTGAGCACGGTCGGCGCCGCCATGCCGAGCCCGATGCCGATCCGGCGCGGGTCGTTGTCGGGCGCCCCGGCCTCCTCCAGCTCGGCGTCGACGACCCGTTGCAGCTCCCTCGGCGCGGCCAGCCCGCCGAGCCCGACCGGGTAGTGCACCCACGCCAGGCCCGCGTCGAAGCGGGCGCGCAGGAACTCCAGGCGGTCGGTGGTCCTGGGGTCGTGCGCGGCGAGCAGGTCGCGCACCCGGTCCCGCGCCCCCTCGGCCTCCCCGCTGAGTGCAGAATGAGTCATTGATCGAATCTAACGCCGATGGGGGTCCTCGTGGAGTCCGTCTTCGGACCCGGGCTGGTGACCAGGTACTACGGCGGCCATGAGCTGTTCCAGCAGTCGGCGGACGAATCCCAGGACGACCCCGTGTACGTGGTGCTGGACCTGAGTTCGGGCGGGTTGTACGTGGCCACGGCATGGGACGTGCGAACGCTGCGCGGCTTCCCCGAACGCCTCTACCCGATCCCGCCGATGAGCAGGCGGGCAGCTGACGAACTGCTGGACCGGATACACCCGCTGGCCGACCGCGTCCTGCGCGACACGAAGCTGAACCCGCCGGAGACCGGGCCGGACGCCCTGGCCGCGGACGCGGAGATCCGGCGGATCACCGAGGCGTTGAGCGAGGACGACCTGGCCGAGGCCGACAAGGTCCACCTGTACCAGGTCGAGGAGGTCGTGCGCGGCGACGAGGCCGAGGCGTTCGGGATCACCGCGGACACGACCTTCGCCCGCCTGCTCGACATCGAGCAGGAGATCCTGGACCGGATGCCCCGGCGCGAAGGTGTGTGGGTGTGCCCCGGACTGAAGGACTACCTGTTGGACCTCGAGAGGGCTACGCCAGGCGGGTGATCTCCACGTCCACCTCCAACGCGGAGGCGGCGGCGCCGGAGTAGATCCCCTTCAGCGGTGCCACGTCGGAGTAGTCGCGGCCGAGGGCCACCCAGACGTGCCGGTGCCCCACGGGGATCGCGTTGGTCGGGTCGTAGCCCCACCAGCCGCCGGTCCACGCCTCCACCCACGCGTGGCTCTCGCCCTTGACCGTCTCGCGCACTTCGCCGTCGGGGTTGGTGTGCAGGTAGCCGGACACGTAGCGCGCGGGAATTCCTATGGAGCGCAACAACAACAGGCTCAGGTGTGCGAAGTCCTGGCACACGCCCTCCTTTGCCTGCCACGCGTCAACGGCCGAGCTGCGCACCGATGTCCGACCCTGCTGGTAGGTCAGGTGTTCGTGCACCCAGGTGGCCACGTTGAGCACCGCGTCGGCCGGGCTCGCCCCACGGCGCAGCTCACGCGCCACGGCGGCCAGCTCGCGGTGGCGCGGCACGGCCGAAGTCGCCTCCAAGTACTCGGTGTACCGGTCGACGACGTCCTCCGAGCGCAGCCGGTTCCAGGTCGCGGTGGTCACGGGATCGGCCGCGGCCGCGGTCTCCACCACCGACGAGCCGACGATCTTCAGCTCGGTGTGCGGCGCGTGCAGGTCGAAGGAGGTGACCACGTTGCGCCAGTAATCGGTGTAGCGGTAGGCGCGCGTCGCCGGGGTGGTCTCGACGCGGTTGACCACGACCTCCTGCCGGTGATCGCCGCGCGGGGTCAGCCGCACCTCGTTGAAGGACTGCACGACCGGCGCGGAGTAGCTGTAGCCGGTGCTGTGCACCACGCGCACGCGCCAGCTCACGAGACCACCTCCGCGTTGTTCCACGCCACCCACGGCGCGGAGTGGAAGTACTGCAACGACACGGCCTCGCCGACCTCGTGGATCATGTCCTGCAACGCGCCGAGCCGACTGGGCAGGTCCTCCAGCAGATCGGCCGGGCGCAGGAACTCCAGGTCGCTGCGAGCCCGCCCGAGCAGCCGCAGCGCCTCCGCCTTCGCCCCGATCCGCACGCTCGGCCGCTGGTCCAGTTGCTCCAGGCACGCCTCCGCCTGGCGCAGCGCGTGGAAGACCGAACGCGGGAAGAGCCGGTCCAGCAACAGGAACTGCACGACCCGGCCCGCGTCGATCGCTCCGCGATAGGTCCGCAGGTAGGTGTCCTGGGCGCCCGCCGACCGCAGCACCGTCACCCACCCGGGCGAGGAGAGCTTGTCGCCGACGCGGGACAACAGCAGGCGCACCACCATGTCCACGCGCTCCACGGAACGACCCAGCACGAGGAAGCGCCAGCCGTCGTCGCGGCTCATCGTGGAGTCGGCCAGCCCGGCGAACATCGCGGCGCGCTCCTCGATGAAGGAGAAGAACGCGTGCGGGCCGACGCGCCGGGCGTAGCGCTGCCGCTCGGCGATGGCGTTCCAGGTCGCGTTGAGGCATTCCCACATCTCCGTGGAGACCACCTCGCGCGCGCCCCGCGTGTTCTCCCGCGCGCTGGTCAGCGACGACGTGATGGACCCGATCTGCTCGGGGGAGTAGGCGACGAGTTCGGTCAGCGACCACGCGTCCAGCGACAGGTGCTCCGGTGGCGCGATGCCCAGGACGCCGAGCAGCTGGCGGCTCGTCGAGTCCGGGTTGACCGTGGCGTCCTCCAGCAACTGGTGCACCGAGACGTCGAGGATGCGGGCGGTGTCGTCGGCGCGTTCGACGTAGCGGCCGATCCAGTACAGCGATTCCGCGTTGCGTGCGAGCATGTCGTCCTCCTCCCGGTCACTGCTGTTGTTGTTGCGCGGCGGTCAGTTCCGGTCCCTGTTCGGTGACGCGGCCGTCCACCGCGTGCGAGCCGACCAGGCCCGGATCGCCCAGCTCGCGTTCCACTGTGGACGATCGAGACGCCAGTACCCACGTGTCCTTCGAGCCGCCGCCCTGCGAGGAGTTCACCACGAGGCTGCCCTCCGGCAGTGCCACCCGGGTCAGCCCGCCGGGCAGCACGAACACGTTCTCGCCGTCGTTGACCGCGAACGGCCGCAGGTCCACGTGTCGCGGCGCGAGCCGGTCGCCGACCTTCGTGGGCACAGTGGACAGTTGCACCACGGGCTGCGCGATCCACCCGCGCGGGTTCTTCTTCACCCGCCTGCGCATCGCGGCCAGCTCAGCGCGAGAAGCGTTGGGGCCGAACACGATCCCGTAGCCGCCCGAGCCCTCAACCGGCTTGATCACCAGCTCTTCGAGGTGGTCGAGCACGTGCGCGCGCTCATCAGCCAACCAGCACCGAAACGTGTCCACGTTGGGCAGCAACGGCTTCTCGTTGAGGTAGTACTGAACGATCTCAGGAACGTAGGTGTGCACGAGCTTGTCGTCCGCGACGCCGTTGCCCACCGCGTTCGCGATCACCACGTTGCCCGAGCGCGCCGCGTTGATCAGCCCGGCGACTCCGAGCACCGAGTCCGGCCGGAAGTGCACCGGATCGAGGAAGTCGTCGTCCAGGCGTCGGTAGATCACGTCGATGGGCCGCTCGCCCTCGGTGGTGCGCAGGTAGACCACGTTGTCCCGGCAGAACAGGTCGCGGCCCTCCACCAGCTCCACGCCCATCTGCCGCGCCAGCAGCGAGTGCTCGAAGTAAGCGGAGTTGTGCACGCCGGGTGTCAGGACCACCACCGTCGGATCAGCGGCGTTGGGCGCGGCCGAGGCGCGGAGCGCGCGCAGCAGGTGCACGGCGTAGTCGGAGACCGGCCGGACGCGGTGCCGCGCGAACAGATCCGGGAACACCCGCGCCATCGTGCGGCGGTTCTCCATCACGTAGGAGACCCCGGACGGGCAGCGGACGTTGTCCTCCAACACCCGGAACGTGCCCTGCTCATCGCGGACGAGGTCGATCCCGGACACGTGCAGCCGGACCCCGTTGGGCGGCGAGATCCCGAACGCCTCGCGGTGGAAGTGCTGGCAGGAGGCGATCAGCCTGCGCGGCAGCACCCCGTCCCGCAGGATCTGCGCGTCCCCGTAGATGTCGGCCAGGAACGCCTCCAGGGCCCGCACGCGTTGCACGATCCCGCGTTCGAGCTTCGCCCACTCCGCAGCGGTGATCACGCGCGGGATGAGGTCAAGCGGGAACGGCCGCTCCTGGCCGGAGAGCGAGAACGTGATGCCCTGGTCGACGAACGCCCGGCCCAGCGCCTCCGCCCGCGCCCCGAGATCGGCGATCTCCGTCGGTGCGATCGAGTCGTACAGGCTCCGGTAGGCGGGGCGGATGCCGAAGTCCGTCGCGAACATCTCGTCGTAGGCGCCCGCGTGCGGTCGCGTGGGGTTGAGGTAGCCGTCGAACAACGCGCTCGTGATGACCGGGTTCATCGTCCACATCCCGTCTGAGCTGGGCGGCACCCTGGGAGAGACAGTGTTGACCACGCGTTTGCGCGCGAACACCCCTGAACGGCTGATCACCTGCTCCGGGGTGCGCCTACGGTCCTCCTGAACGGCGCACCGGAGAGGAAACAGATCGTGGCCGCACGGGAGAACCACCTTGAGATCGCCACGGAGCTGTTGCGCGCGGCCAAGGCCGAGGGAGCGGGCGCGATCGAACTCGTCGAGGCGCTCCGTGAGCGGTTGGGTGATCTGTCCACGATCATGTTCGTCGCTTCGTTCGGAGGCGCGTTCGGAATCTCCGTCAAGGTGCTGATGGAGGCCCACACCTGGCAGGGCTTTCACGGGCCAGGACCGCTGCACCTGACCGACGAGCAGTTCGTCGCGCTGCTGGCGCGGTGGGTCTGAGCTGTGCCCGCGACCACGACTTCGTCCCTGAGCGGCTGATCGGACTTAGGGTGGGGCGTGACCATGCCTGCTTGGAGGCGAACTACGACGAGACCGGGCGTGGAGCGTCAGGTGATCGAGTTCTTGGAGAGCGTGGCATGAGCGACGAACTGAGCGGACTGCCCGCGTACTTCACCGCAGACGAGGCGGCGGCGGTCGGCCTGGACGAGGCCCGACTGCGGTCTCTCATCGCTGCGGGTGAACTCGCCAAGCGGGAAGACCTCGACCACTACCACCGGACAGGGCACCGGGAGTCGCTGTGGCTGCACATCCACGACGCCACGGCTTACGTGTCGGGATCGGTGGCGTGCCTGGGAAGCGCGCTCGCCCGGCACCACCTGACCGACGTGATCCCGAAGCGCGTGCAGGTCGCCGTTCCGCGCGGGACCGTCGTGGAGCGGCTGCCGTGGTTCCCGATCGAGGTGATCGAGTTCGACGCGCGGACGTTCAAGGTCGGTTGGCAGATGGACGAGGTGAACCGCGGCTGCGACGCCCCGGTGTACTCCAGGTACCGCGCGCTGGTCGACGCGATCGTGCGCAGGGACCACATCAGCGAGGACATCGCGCGCGAGGCCGTGCGCCGCTACAAGACCAATCCGGCCAACCAGCACGAGTTGACGAAGCAGGAGCTGACCGAGACCGCGGTGATGCTCGGCGTGGAGCGTCAGGTCGCGGAGTTCATGGAGAGCACGACATGAGCGACCTGTGGCTGCGCATCCACTGCGCAACGGCCGCACTGCCGGAATCGGTGGCGTGCCCGGGAAGCGCGCTCGCCCGGCACGAGCTGGCCGAGGTGATCCCGAAGCGCGTGCAGGTCGCCGTGCCGCGCGGCACCGGCATCACCGGGAAGCCCCGCGTGCCCGTCGCGCGCGAGGCGGTGCGGCGCTACAAGGCGAATCCCGCGAGCCGCTACGCGATCGAGCGCGGAGAGCTGTGAGATGGCGCGGCAGGTCGGGGTCGAGCGGCAGGTGACGGAGTTCTTCGAAACCGTGCCGTGACCCGCACCGTCCACAGTGGAGACTGCGCGAACCGGGGAGTGCGCACCCGGTGCGAGCACCGGAGCTGAGCCCAATACCCTTGGCGGATGCGCAGGAACACCAAGGCGGGGGAACGCGCCGTCATGCTGGGCGCCCTCGTCGCCTCAGTGGCCAGGGACGTGATCGTGGAGTCCGAGTGCGGGCTCACCGAGTCCGAGGTGCGGCTGCTGTGGATGGTCGACCCCACGGCACCCCCGAAGATCATCGGTGAGTACGCCGAGCTGATGCGCTTCGACCGGGGCTCGCTGAGCCTGATCGGCGGCAAGCTGGAGCGCATGGGCCTCGCCGAGCGCGTGCCCTTCCCGGGCGACCGCCGCTTCCGCACGCTGAAGCTGACCACGGCCGGGCGCAGGCTGCGCACCCGCCTGATCAAGAGCGCCGCCGCGCTGCTGCCGCTGGAGGCGTTGACCGCCAAGGAGCAGGAGCGCCTGGTCACCCTGTTGACCAAGGTCCTCGCAGCCGTCTAGCGCGGCAGCTCCAGCGTGACGACGGCGCCGTCCCCTGACTCGGCGTTGGCGAAGCGCAGCTCCCCGCCGAGCACGCGCGCCTGCGCCACGGCGATCGTCAGCCCGAGCCCGTGCCCGCCACCGCGGTCGCTGCTGCCCGTGCGGAACCGGCTCGGCCCGTCGCGCAGCAGCTCCGCGGAGAAGCCGGGCCCGTGATCGCGCACCCGCAGCACGGCGCCGTCGACCTCGACGACCACCGGCGGCCTGCCGTGCTTGCGCGCGTTGAGGAGCAGGTTCACCAGCACGCGCTCCAGCCGCCGGGGATCGGTGCGCACGGGCTCCTGCCCCGCGACCACCACCTCGGCCTCCGGCAGGATCGCCGCGACCCGGCGCCGGACGAAGTCGCCGAGCACCAATTCGGTCAGCTCCGCGCGCTCGGTCGCGGTGTCCAAGCGCGCCACTTCGAGGATGTCCTCAACCAGCCCGCGCAGCACGCGCACGCGGTCGCGCACCATCTCCGCCGGGCGCCCCGCTGGCAGCAACTCCGCCGCGGTCACCAATCCGGTCACCGGAGTGCGCAGCTCGTGGGCGATGTCGGCGGTCACGCGCCGCTCCGCGACCAGCCGCTCCTGCAACGCGTCCGCCATCGCGTCGACCGCCCGCGCGAGGTCGCTGGTCTCGTCCTGCGGCCGGTCACCGATCGCGTCGTGCACGCGAACGTCCTTCTCGCCGTCCGCGACGTGCCGAGCCGCCACCGCCGCCAGGCGAAGCCGTCGCGACAACCGCGCGCCCAACACGACACCGAGCAGCGTGCCGAGCCCGACCACCGCCGCCGAGCTGAGCAACAGGACCTCGTCCAGGTCGGCCAGCGCGGTGTCGCGGTCCTGGTAGGAGCTGCGCAGCGAGAGCACCTTGCCGTCGATCTCCGCCGCCGCCCAGATCACCGCTCCGCCCGGCGCGCGTTCCAGGTAGGTGGCCCGCTGCCCGCCGCGCACGGCCTGCAACAGCTCGGCGGGCACGTCGGGGGAGTCCAGCGTGCTGCCCAGCACGGCCTGCCCGGTCCGCGCGTAGTCGCGCAGCACCAGCTGGATGCGCTCGTCCTGCAACCGCCGCGCGTCGTCGACCTGCATGCTGATGAACTCGGTGCGCACCAACACGCTCAGCGCGATCGCCACCAGGGCGCTGACCACGGCGATCACCGCGCTCAGCCGCCACCGCAGCGTGGTGGGGAACAGCCTCACGGAGCGCTCTTGAGCTTGTACCCGAAGCCCCGCACGGTCTCGATCCGATCCTGGCCGATCTTCGCCCGCAGCCGCTGCACGTGCACGTCCACCACGCGCGAGTCGCCGCCCCACTGGTAGTCCCACACCTGCTCCAGCAGGACCTCGCGGGTCAGCACGTTGCCGGGGGACTCGGCGAAGCACAGCAGCAGCCGCAGTTCCGTCGGCGTCAGCTCCAACCGCCGCCCCGCGCGCCGCACCTCCAAGCCGTCCTTCTCGATCTCCAGATCACCGAAGGACAGCTGCTTCGCCGAAGGCTGCTCCGCCCGGCCCATCCTGCGCACCACCGCGCGGATGCGGGCCACCAGAACGGTGCTGTCGAAGGGCTTGGTCACGTAGTCGTCGGCGCCCGCCTCCAGGCCCAGCACCACGTCCACCGGATCGGCCCGCGCGGAGAGCATGATCACCGGAGTCGGGCCCTCGTCGCGGATCTGCCTGCACAGGCTCACCCCGTTGATGCCCGGCAGCATGATGTCCAGCAGCGCCACGTCCGGCCGGTGCGCGCGGAAGGCAGCCAGGCCCGCGATCCCGTCCTCGGCCACGGTCACCCGGAAGCCGTCGCGCTCCAGGCTGAGCTGCGTGGCCTCGCGGATCACGTCATCGTCCTCGACGAGCAACACGTGTGTCATGACGCCTCCGCTGGGAGAAGCACGTCGGCGGCGGTGGTCACCGGCCCGCCTTCACGAACGCCGTCCCGTTCCACGAGTACACGGTCGTCTCCTCACCGCTGGGACAGCACGAACGATCACCCGCGCGGTAGCGCCCGCGCACCAGGACCACGCCGGAGCCGGGATCGGGCTGCATGACCACACCGGACTCCTCGACGGCGAACAGCTGCGCGGGCGGCTGGCCCGGCGGCAGCGCGTAGACGTAGGCGGCCCGGTTGTAGCCGTAGGCGGTGTAGGTGACCGCGCGGCACTCCTGCACGTTGAGCACGACCTCGCTGACGCCGTCCCCGGTCACGTCGACGTAGCGGCTGTCGACCGGGTAACGGCCGCTCTCGCACGGGCTGAGCATGAACTTGATCTTCTCGTTGACCTTCGGGTCCCCGCGCAGCAGGCCCACCACGTCCACGGTGACCGGCTGGCCCGCGATCGTGGTCGGCGCCGGGCGCTCGACCTCGGCCGCCCTGCCCTCCACCCGCACCCCGCTCGGGGCGGCGCACCCCGCGAGCGCGGCGAGCACCGCCGCGCAGCCGAGCACCGTTCTCGCCGTCCGCACTCCACCATTCTGCCCGTGCCCGAGTGACCGCCCTCACCAGAACGCGCCGTCGACGTGCGCTGTTACCCAGCCGAGGGCCAGGTGCCGGAGGACTGTTACACGACTGAGGGGAAGCGGCCGGAAAGCGTCCATAGCGTCGAGGACGAGCGAGCCGAGGGGACGATCATGGAGCAGGTACGACAGCCGCGACGGGTGCTGGCCGGGATCGGCAGGACCGTCGTCGTGCTGGTGTCGGCGACCGCGCTGGGGGCGAGTGCCCTCGGCTGGACCGCCTACCGCGGAGTCACCGTAGCGGTCACCACCGATGACGTGATCGCCGCCCCCGCGACCGCGCCGAGCCGGGAGAAGGCCGCCGCGACCGACACGACGTTCCTGCTGGTCGGCTTGGACAGCAGGACCGACGCGCAGGGCCGCCCGCTGTCCAGGGAGATCCTGGACGAGTTGCAAGCGGGCAACCCCAGCGGCGAGCAGAACACGGACACGATGATCGTCGTGCACGTGCCCGCCGATCCCGCCAAGAAGGCGTTCGCGGTCTCGCTGCCGCGCGACTCCTACGTCGACATCGCGGGCGGCTTCGGCAAGCACAAGCTGAACTCCGCCTACACCAGGGCGAAGAACGCCAACGGCGGCAGCGCCACGGCGGGCAGGCGCAACCTGGTCGAGACGGTGAACAACCTGACCGGGCTGCGCGTGAACCACTACGCCGAGATCAACATGTACGCCTTCAGCCAGATCACCAAGGCGGTCGGCGGCGTTCCGATCTGCCTGAACAAGGCGGTCAAGGACAACTACTCCGGCGCGGACTTCCCGCAGGGCGAGCAGGTCCTCCAGGGAGCCGACGCGCTGAAGTTCGTCCGCCAGCGCCACGGTCTGCCGCGCGGCGATCTCGACCGGGTGCGGCGCCAGCAGGCGTTCCTGGCCGGGCTCGCCTCGCGGGTGCTGTCGGCGGGCACGCTGACCGATCCCGGTAAGGTCACCGCGCTGCTCGACGCGATCAAGACCTCGGTCGTGCTGGACCAGAACTGGAACCTGCTCAGCCTCGCCGAGCAGGTGCAGGGCCTCAGCGGCGGCCGGATCGAGTTCCACACGATCCCGACGCTGCGCTCGGACCTGGCCACGCCCGCCGACGGCACCGCGGTCGAGGTGAACCCGAAGCAGGTCAAGGCCTTCGTCCAGGACCTGCTCAGCGCGGTCCCGGCACCGCCGGTCCAGATGCGCCAAGGCCTCGGCTCCGGCACGGTGGCACCCGAGCAGCAGCAAGAGACGATCACCGCGAACGGAGTGCACTGTGTCAACTGATGGGTCGACCGGCCAGCCGCGGGTCCGCCGCCGGGGACTGCCGTGGTGGGCGGTGGCGCTGGCCGGGATCGCGGTCACCGGCGCCGGAATGGCCTTCGGCGAGACCTACTTCCCGTTCGCCCTCGCTGGCGGGTGCGTGGTCGCCGCGCTGCTGGCCGACCGCTCCGCGCTGTTCACCGCGGCCGTGCAGCCGCCCCTGATCGCGCTCGCGGTGCTCGGCGCCGCCGCGTTGTTCAGCGGCTCGCTGCTGCGCTCGGCCTCGGTGTTCGCCTCGGTCTTCCCGATCCTGGCCGCCACCACCGGCTGCGTGGTGCTGATCGTGCTGGTCCGCCTCCTGCTGAACCGCAGGAAAGCCGCCTCAGACGCCCAGTAGCTCGGTCTCGGCGCGGCGCAGACGGGTGGTCCGCCACCCCAGTGCGACCGCGCCGGCCACGAGCAGCGGCGGCCCGGCCAGCAGCACGACCGCGGCGCCGAGATCGACACCCGAGCCGCCCGCCGTGAGCACCCGGCCGAAGCCGCCGAGCAGCCCGCCGAGCACCAGCGCGCCGAAGAACTGCGCCAGCCAGCGACCGCGCTCCGCCGTGATGGCCGTGACCAGCAGGGTCGCCGCGGCCAGCGCCAACGCCACACTGCCCAGCAGCACGTCGATCGCCGGGCTCATCGACACGTACGGCAGCGGCTGCACCAGGTAGTCCAGGTCGGCGCCGGGCTCCGGCGTGACGCTGAGGTCGCCGACGAGCCACCACGCCGCGACCGCCCCACAGGCCAGCAGGTGCGCCTGGGAGCGCAGCGGTGACCGCGCGGGGTGGCGGTCGGCGCCCGACTCCGGCTCGCGGATCAGCAGCCAGGTCCGCTGCACGAGCACGGACGTGACGAACATGATCATGGGCAGCTCGATCACCGCCACGAAGATCGCGCCCATGTTCAGCCAGACCCCGCCGGCGGCGATGATCCGCGCCGCGTGGCCGAGGTAGCCGCCGATCGCCAGCGCGACGAGCAGCAGCGGGTACCACCGCCGGTCCAGCTCGGGCGTGGTGAGCGCCTCCATCAGCAGCGCCGCGACCAGCAGCAGCGCGCCGAAGGCGAGCACCATGTCGATGATCGGATTGCTGGTCAACGGCTTCACCAGGTAGTCCATCCGGATTCCGACCGGCAGTCCGGTGGACTTCTCGCCGGTCAGCGCCCAGCCCGCGAACACCCCTGCGACCAGCAGGAGGAACTGGACCAGCAGGGGCCTCCCGCACACCCCGGCGGGACGGCCGTAGTCGTTCATGGGCACAGCGTGCTGCTTGAACGGTCCAGATGGCCAGAGGAATGTAGAATTTTTAGTGAGGGAATTCGTTATCGGAGGCGATCTCGCGTTCGAGTGGAGTTCGGAAGCGCGGCAGGAATCTGACCCCGCCGATCCACGCCCGCAAGCGTTCCGCCTCGGTGTTCACCGCTTTCAGCACCGCCCGCGGCTGCTTGTCGAACAGCCGGACGCCGATCGTGCCGTCCTTGCGCTGCGCCCAGCCCCCGATCACCTGGCCGTCGCGCCACACGGTCGGCCCGACATTGCCGGTGGAGTCGAACAGCGCAGCTCGGTGGGCCTGCGGCAAATACCAGTCGCGGTGCTTCCAACCCATTGGTGTCGGGTCCAGCGCGGGAAGCAACGCGACCCACGTTTCGGTTTCCACCTCACCTGAATCGTCAAGTTCATGGCGAATGGCAAATCCTTCGCCTTCATCCAAAAGGACTACCTCTGCCCCGGCTGCCTGAAGCGCTTTGCGGGTATCGCCGAGCCCCCATCCGGTCCACCACTTGACGTCCTCCAGCGTGCCGGGGCCGAAGCGCTCCAGCCACCGCCGGACCAGCTCCGCCCTGGCCTCGGCGGCGGGCGGCTCGGGCGCCTGCGGCGGCGCGAGCTGCCACCCGAACTGGTTGCTGGTCCACGACCCGCGCGGCGCCGTCCTGCGGATCGCCCCGTCCACGGCCAACGCCCGCAGCACGCGCGAGCACACGTTCTGCACCGTCTCGTAGGGCTTTCCTGCCGCGACGAGCACCTTCTCGCGGAGCTGCGGCACGGCCGCCGACAGCTCCGCCGCCGTCGCCTGACCTCGTTCGGCGAGCACTTCACGAACCGCGTCGTGCGCCTGCGACAACCACTTCGCGTCCCAGCCGCCGCCCTCGTGCAGGTACTTCGCCAGCGAGACGTGCTCCCGCGCCGCGATCGTCCGCGCCGTTGAGGACCACACCGCGGGCGCCACGTCGGGCGACATGACGAACATGGTGCGGCGCATGCACAACAGCCGTTCCATGTCTTCGAAGAGCTCCCGCGTCATAACGCCGAGATCCGGCGAGCGCATCCGTGCCCACGCCGACAGGAACACCGTGGCCGGATCGGTCGCGTGCAGCGCGAGCACCGCGTTGGCGGCTTCGACGACGGAGTCCACGCGGTGTGAGGGGGCGAGGAGGTGCCGGGCGCCGAGTCGAGCGCGGCGCTGCGCGGCGGTGATCTTTCGCGTCACGCGTCCATCTTCGGCGCGCGACCGGCTCAGCGCTTGAACAAACGCGTCATTCCGGCGGGCCGAAGACGCTGTCGACGTGGTACTCGGCGATCCGCGCCGCGTCCTCCTTGCTGAGCGAGCCGAGCACCACCGCCGCGCGCAGCCCGTCCGCGACCGCGAGGAAGACCCCGGCCTCGCGGTGCGGATCGCGCTCCTCCGGGAAGCCGCCGATCTTCTGGAGCTCGGTGAACTGCCCCGCCAGCGACTCCAGCGACTCGGCGTAGATCCGCTGGTTGATCTCGGCGAGGCGGGGGGCGACGTGCGAGCGGGAGTCGAAGGCGATGATCACCCGGGCCTCCTCGACGCTCTCCTCGTCCATCGGCAGGCCCGCGACGGCGATCGCCCGGAACAACCCGGTGATCGAGGTCGGCGGCAGCATCGGCTCCAACCGGGTGCGGATGCGCTCGCGAGCGCTCTCGACGATCCGCTCCAGCGCGAAGACGAGCATGTCGTCCTTGGTCTTGAAGTAGTGCTGGACCGAGCCCATCGACACCCCGGCCTCGCGCGCGACGTCGCGCAGGCTGACCGCTTCGAGGCCGTCCCGGCTGGTGATCCGCAGCACGGCCTCGGCGATGTGCCGCCTCCGCTGCTCGTGATCGACCTGCTTGGGCACGCGAGCACCACACTTCCCGACGGCGACGTCTTCCGGCACCATAATAATGCAGTCGCATTGCAACGTCGCGTCGCACCGCCCGGCGAGTCGCCGACGGGTTCGCGCGGACCCTACCGCCCCGTCCGCCGCGTCCACAAAGGACTGTCCATCGATCCGCCGACCCCGGCGCGGGGTGTCGGAGCGGGCTACTGGTCGGTAATGTCGAGGGAATGGTCGTCGAAGATCCGGTGCGCGCGCTCGTTGTCGACTACGGCGGGGTGCTCACCACGCCGATCGGCCCCTCCTTCGCCACCTGGATGGCCGGCGACGGCATCGACCCCGCGAGCTACGGCGAGATGCTGCGCGACTGGCTCGGCCGGGACGCGCCGCCGGACTCGCCGGTGCACCTGCTGGAGCGCGGAGAGCTGGACGTCACCGAGTTCAACCGCGTCCTCGCCGCCCGACTGACCACAGTGGACGGTCGCGCCATCGTGCCGGAAGGCTTGCTGGACAGGGCTTTCGCCACCGTGCACGCGGACGCCGACATGCTGGACCTGCTCCGGGCGGCGCGCGCGGCCGGACTGCGCACGGCCCTGCTGTCCAACAGTTGGGGCAACAGCTACCCGATGGACGTGCTCGCGCCGCTGTTCGACGAGCTGGTGATCAGCGGCGAGGTCGGCATGCGCAAGCCGGAGGCGCGCATCTACCAGCTGACCGCCGACCGGCTCGGCATCGCACCCCGGCGCTGCCTGTTCCTCGACGACGCCCAGCCCAACGTGGACGGCGCGCTCCGCACGGGCATGCAGGCGTTGCTGCACAAGGACTCCGCCGTCACCATCCGCGCCGTCGCCGGGCTCGTCCCGGCGCTGGCCGACGAACTGCGAGAAGGAGCGTCGTGAGCGAACTACCCGGCCTCGACCTGGCCTCGGCCGAGTCGTACCTGAGCCGAGAACGACCAGGGCTGCTCACCGGCCCGCTCAGCGCGGAGCTCATCGCGGGCGGCCGGTCCAACCTGACCTACCTGCTCACCGACGCGGGCGGCACCGAGTGGGTGCTGCGCAGGCCGCCGCTCGGCCACGTCCTGGCCACCGCGCACGACATGGCCAGGGAGTACCGGGTGATCTCCGCGCTCGGCGAGACCCCCGTGCCGGTCCCGCGCGCGGAGCTGCTGTGCTCCGATCCTGACGTGCTCGGCGCGCCGTTCTACCTGATGGAGCGCGCGCCGGGCTCCGTGCTGCGGCGCAGGGAACAGGCCGCTGCGCTCGGCGAGGGCGGCGCGCGCCAGCTCTCCGACCAGCTCATCGACGTGCTGGCCGACCTGCACGACGTCGACCCGGCATCGGTGGGGCTGAGCGACTTCGGCCGCCCCGAGGGCTTCATGGCCCGGCAGCTCGCGCGCTGGCGCAAGCAGCTCGACGCCTCGCGCAGCCGTCCGGTGCCGGAGCTGGACGAGCTGGGGGAGCGCCTGGGCGCCAACGTCCCCGACAGCGGGCGGGCGGCGATCGTGCACGGCGACTACCGGCTGGACAACGTGCTGGTGGACACGGCCAACGGAGCGCGGATCAGCGCCGTCCTGGACTGGGAGATGGCCACGCTCGGCGACCCGTTGGCCGACCTGGGCCTGTTGGTCGTCTACTGGGAGCGCCTCGCCGGGATCGGTGACGCCATCGCGGACAGCTTCGCGGACGTGCCCGGCTTCCCGTCCGCGGCGGAGCTGATCGCGCGCTACACCGCCCGCCGCGACGTCGATCCGGCCGAGCTGCCGTGGTACGTCGCCTTCGGCCACTTCAAGCTCGGCGTGATCGTCGAGGGCATCCACTACCGGCACACCCAGGGCAAGACCGTGGGCGCCGGGTTCGAACTGCTGGGACAGATGGTCGGGCCGCTGGCCAAGGGCGGCGTCGCCGCGCTGGAGGGGGAACTGTAGATGGACTTCGCCACCGACGAGACCACCCGGGAGCACCAGGCCCGGCTGACCGCGTTCATGGACGAGCACGTGTACCCGGCCGAGGCCGCCCACCACGAGCAGCTGGCCGCCGAGCCGGGCCGCTGGTCGGCTCCGCCGCTGATGGACGGGCTCAAGGCCGAGGCGCGCAAGGCCGGGCTGTGGAACCTGTTCCTGCCCGACGCCCGCCACGGCGCCGGGCTGACCAACCTCCAGTACGCGCCGCTCGCCGAGATCACCGGGCGCAGCCCCGCGATCGCCCCCGAAGCGCTCAACTGCGCGGCCCCGGACACCGGCAACATGGAGCTGCTGGCGGAGTTCGGCACCGAAGAGCAGCAGGACCGCTGGCTCAAGCCGTTGCTGGAGGGGGAGATCCGCTCGGCGTTCTGCATGACCGAACCCGATGTCGCTTCCTCCGACGCCAGCAACATCGCCACCCGGATCGAGCGCGACGGCGACCACTACGTGATCAACGGGCGCAAGTGGTGGTCCTCCGGGGCGATGAACCCGAACTGCGCGATCTTCATCGTGATGGGGCAGACCGATCCCGACGCCGAGCGGCACCAGCGGCAGAGCATGGTGCTGGTGCCGAGGGACACCCCCGGCGTGCACGTCAAGCGCGGGATGACCGTGTTCGGCTACACCGACTCCGCGCACGGCGGGCACGCGGAGATCGAGTTCCGCGACGTGCGCGTGCCGGTGGCCAACGTGGTCGGCGGGCAGGGCAAGGGCTTCGCGATCGCACAGGCCCGCCTGGGCCCCGGCCGCATCCACCACTGCATGCGGCTGATCGGGATGGCCGAGCGCGCGCTGGAGCTGATGTGCCGTCGCGCCGTCGACCGGGTCGCCTTCGGCAAGCCCCTGGCCGACCAGGGCGTGGTGCAGGAGTGGATCGCGGAGTCCCGCGTGCGCATCGAGCAGGCGCGGCTGCTGGTGCTCAAGACGGCCTGGCTGATGGACACTGTGGGCAACCGCGGCGCGCACACCGAGATCCAGGCCATCAAGATCGCCACGCCGCAGATGGCGGAATGGGTGATCGACAAGGCGATCCAGGCCCATGGCGGCGCCGGGATCAGCCAGGACTTCCCGCTGGCCCAGCTGTGGGTGCAGGCGCGGCTGCTGCGCTTCGCCGACGGCCCCGACGAGGTGCACCGCATGTCGCTGGCGCGGCGCGAGCTCAAGCCCTACCGCGCGGGATAACCGCCCCGCGCGAGAAACAGCCCCGCACGGAAACGGCCCCCCGGCTCAGCTGAGCCGGGGGGCCGTTCGGTGAAGCTTCAGGTACCCGAGTCCTTAGAGCGGACGGACCTGCTGGGCCTGCGGGCCCTTCTGGCCCTGGCCGATCTCGAACTCGACCCGCTGGTTCTCCTCCAGGCTGCGGTAGCCGCTGGTCTGGATCTCCGAGTAGTGCACGAAGACGTCAGCGCCGCCGTTGTCCGGGGTGATGAAGCCGAAGCCCTTCTCGGAGTTGAACCACTTCACGGTGCCCTGCGTTGCCATTTACTGATCTCCTCGACAGGTGCCGGGGTAGGGGGTCGCGGTCGCGACCTCCTGGTCGGTACTGCACGCGACTTCTCCGGCCGAACCTGGAGAAAACAACGCCCGCATGTTCCGTTCCGCGAGCTTGAACCACACGAAACTGACGACCGCGCAGAGTCAATCACGAAGTCGGCTCATGAGCCACCGCTTCATGACGGAATCCCTGCGGCACTTGTCCGCCGGCTGTCGGCCGAACCGTCCCAAGAGGCCGGTGAGCTGGGCGATTCCCCTGTCGCACAGGGGATAGCGGATCTCCCACCTGGTAACGATCATCACCCGGACGGCCGCATCCAGGGGATGGGACGCCGTCCGGAGGCTCGCCGCACCGTGATGCTCTTGTGACGAAAAACCAGCCGAGTCGCGTCCTCAGGATGATCTGGCCAGCGGTTCCTCCGGCGCTTCGACCTCGCGCAGCAGGCGGTCCATGGACAGTCCGAGCGCGTCGGCGAGTGAGGCCACGGTGAAGAAGGCCGGGGTCGGGATGCGGCCCGTCTCGATCTTGCGCAGCGTCTCCGTGGAGATCCCCGCGCGCAGGGCGATCTCCACCATGCTCCGCCCGGCCCGCGCCTCACGCAGCGCGCGGCCCAGTCGCACGCCGCGCTCCCGCTCCGACTCGCTCAACGGCACTCGCACCATGCTGTGATAGTAATACCGGTATAGTTATCCCGCTTGGAAGGTGTGCCGTGATCGAGCTGAAGACCCCCGGAGAGATCGAGGCGATGCGCGAGGCAGGCCGCGTCGTCGCCGCCACCCTCGCCGCCGTGCGCGCCGCCGCCCGCCCCGGCGCGTCCCTGCTGGAGCTGAACGAGGTCGCCGCGACCGTGATCGCCGAGGCGGGTGCGAAACCGGCGTTCCTGGGCTACCACCCGGACTGGGCGCCGAGCCCGTTCCCCGGCGTCATCTGCACGAGCGTCAACGACGCGATCGTGCACGGCGTGCCAGGGCGGCTCGTGCTCGGTGACGGCGACCTGGTGAGCATCGACTCGGCGGTCGTGCTGGACGGCTGGTGCGGGGACGCCGCCGTGAGCTTCGCGGTCGGGTCGGCTCGGCCGGAGGACTTGGCGCTGATCTCGGCGACCGAGCGGGCGTTGGCGGCCGGGATCGCTCAGGCCGTGCCGGGGAATCGGCTGGGGGATATCGCGCACGCGATCGGCGTCGTGGCGCGGGCCGAGGGTTACGGGATCATGGAGGGATACGGCGGGCACGGGATTGGGCGGACCATGCACGAATCGCCGCACGTGGCCAATGAGGGGCGCGCGGGGAGAGGGATGGTCTTGCGACCCGGGTTGGTTTTGGCGGTGGAGCCGATGTTTACGGCTGGTGGGTTGGATTCTTATCGGACGGATGTTGACGGGTGGACGTTGCGGACCGTGGATGGGGAGCGGGCTGCGCATTCTGAGCACACGGTGGCTGTTACTTCTGGCGGTGGTGTGGTGTTGACTGTTTTGTAGGGTTTTTGTAGCTCTTTCCAGCGGGGTACGGCTGGGCTTCCCGGTTTGGTTGGGTTCGCTGGTTTGTGGGTGGGGTCGGCTTGACCTGGGAACCCCTTGCGCGTGCCCCTGGGCCTTACAGGGGCACGGGTAGTGAACCCGGCCCTCGCGCGAGCGTATGGCACGCGCACCCCAGGTAAAGCCGACCGTTTCGTGTGCGCCTTGCGTTAGGTGGGGGTTGCGTTTTTCGGGTGGTGGGACGCCTGGGAATTCATTCTTTAGAGCCATGATCGACTATTATTTGCGGGTAGAATCGAGGTGTGACCCTCGATGAGTTGTTGGTCGAGGTTGAGGCGAGTCGCGCTGCTTTGTGTCATGCGAAAGCGAATCTCGCTTCGGCCTTGACCGCATTCCAGAACGCTGCCGATGATCGTGACGACCGGTACGTCCAGAATGAGGTCGCTTCCTCCCTGCACATCTCCCGACGTGCCGCTGACGGCATCCTCTCCAACGCCCTAGAACTCACCGAACGACCCCGAGTGTTGGCAGCCTTGTCGGCGGGGTCGATCGATGAGGGCAAAGCCCGCCTCATCGCCGACCAGCTGCAGATCTTGAAGGAACCTCAGGCTTCGATCGCCGAGGCGGATCTCCTGGCCTACGCCCCGACCCGCACCCACACCTCGGTCCGGCGCCGTGCTCAGACGTTGATCCACAAGCTCGACCCCAAGGCAGCTGAGCGCCGTCACGAGGAGAAGCGCAAAGAGCGGTTGGTGTGGAAGACCAACCTGGACGACGGGATGGCCGAACTCCGGATGGCCTTCACCGCCCACGACACCGCCATGGTCTACGACCACATCGACCGCATCGCCAAGTCCCTGCCCAAGGATGACCGCACCCTGGACCAGAAGCGCGCCGACGTCGCACGGGACCTGTTGCTGGGCCTGGACACTCCCGCGCCGCAGGGGCAGACGATGGTCTACCTGACTATGCCGGTGACCGCCCTACTCGGCCTGACCGACGACCCCGGGATGCTCGCCGGATACGGCCCCATCCCGACAAGCGTCGCCCAAGACATCGCGGCGGGCGGCATCTGGAAACGCATCCTCACCGACCCCGTGACTGGGATGGCGGAGGAAGTCAGCAACACCTACCGGCCCACGGCGAAGCAGCGGGAGTTGATCAACGCCCGCTACCCGAGGTGCACGGCGATCGGATGCCAGCAACCGGCACAGCGCTGCGATGTGGATCATTGCCGCCCCTACAACGGCAGCAACACGACCATCAAGAATCTCCGGCCGAAGTGCCGCCACCACCACAACATGAAGACGCACTCCAACTGGCGGTGTGAGAACCGTGAGGACGGCAGCCATGTGTGGATCACGCCGAGCGGCAGGGTTCACGAAACGGAACTGGAGCCGATCGCCGAGCCCGCGCCGTTCTGAAACTGGCGGCGGGACTGCTCGATGTGGCCCAGGTAGCGGTGGGTCCAGTCGCACATGGTGTGCACGGTCGCGCGCAGCGCCTGGCCGGGTTCGGTGAGGGTGTATTCGACGCGCGGCGGGACGGTGGGGTGCACGGTGCGGTGGGCGAGGCCGTTGCGCTCCAACATGCGGAGGTTCTGGGTGAGCATCTTGTGGCTGATGCCCTCCACCTGGGCGCGCAGCTCGCTGAAGCGGAGCGTGTCGTCGCCGAGCGCCTCGATGATCAACAGGGCCCACTTGTTGGCCACGTCGGAGAAGATCTCGCGGGCCAGGGAATCGGCGCGGCGGAGGTCGGCGTCGTCGGGCGAGCCCGTGAACTGCTTGGTCACCATGAGGTTCCCCAGTCACCGAAAAGTGCGTTCTTCCAGGTCGGCGCACACTCTCCTACGGTTTCCCGGTAACCACAAGAGAGCACGAGGAGAACCCGGCATGGCCATCACCCTGGTGAACCCCGAAGCACTGCCGACGGTCGACGCCTACCGGCAGGTGTCGGTGGCGACCGGCACGAAACTGGTCTTCGTGGCCGGACAGGTCGCGTGGAGCGGGGTGGACGACCTCGCGGCGCAGGTGGAGGAGTGCTACCTGAACGTGGCGGCGGCACTGGCGGAGGTCGGCGGCAGCTTCGACGACGTGGCGAAGCTGAACGTGCACGTCGTGAACTGGACACCGGACAAGATGCCGCAGCTGCTCGACGGGATCGCGCGGGCCGGGGCGAGGCTGGGCACGACGCCGGTGCCCCCGGCGACCCTGCTCGGCGTGGCGGCGCTCGACGTTCCCGAACACCTCGTGGAAATCGAAGCCACCGCAGTTCTCGACTGAACCCTCATTCGCGACTCAGGCGAGCGCGGAGGCGGTAGAACAGCATTTCCACCGCCTTCGCGGAAATGCCGAGCCGCAGCGCGATGTCGGCGTGGGAATAGCCGTCGAGACGCAGCTCGATCGCAGTCCGGGTGCGCGGGTCCTCGGTTTCGCGAAGGATCGCCGCCACGCGCAGCCGGTCGAGCACGACGGGTTCCGTCTCGACGGGATCGGGTGGGTCGGCGATCTCATCGAGGCGGACCGACGAGGTGGGCACACCCGCGCGGTGCTCGCGGCGCCAGCGGCGGTACTCGTTGGGGAAGCACAGCAGGCAGTGGCTGACGAAGAGCGTCTCCATCCGCGCCCCGCGCCCGGCGTCCCAGCCCTGCGAGCCGATCACGGTGCGGTGGAAGTGGTTCAGGGCGACCGCGACGGTCAGACCGGCCAGCTCGTCGGCGACATCGGGTTCGCGCAGCACCGCCGACCACGGCAGGCCGATGCCGGTGACAGCGCGGACCTGGCGCAGCACCGCGCCGGAGACGATCCACGCGCTGAGCACGCCCTGGGCGTAGCCGGCCAGCCGCGCCGCCGTCCCGCTCCACGGCTCGACCGGCGGACGCGGAGCCGGAATGGCCGGGGTCGATATTTCAGATGCCAATTCCACGTGGCCACGTTCGCGCGAAACCTGAATGTGGTCAATAACACGGCCGAGTGAGTCGATCATGTTTTTGTAGAAAGCATGCAAATGCCGACCAGGCCGAATCGGCAAGCGCCGACTCGGCCTGGTCGGAACTGATCAGACGTGCGGGCAGGGCATTCTCAGCGCGACGGACCTCTCGCCGGAGTTGATCTGGTAGGTCTTCTCCGTCCAGTACGGGCCGTCCTGCTGGAACTGGAAGACCACGCTGTAGTCACCGCGCCCCTTGGCCGGCACCGAGTAGAGGGTGCTGCCGCCGCTGTTGACCGTGGTCGGCGTGGTGTCGACGCCGTAGGGATAGGTGTCGAAGTCGCCGAGCCGCGTCTTGCCCAGGTACACCGTCGCGGTGAGGCGGTAGGTGTGGATGCCCTCTTTCGTGCCGCTCGGGCGGTACCAAGTCTTGAACACGCCGCGAGCCCACTGGGTGTCGTCGACTCTGGCGCGCACCCACAGCTTCCCGTCGCCGTTGGTGACCAGGCATGCGCGCATCTTGACCCAGGTCCACTCCCCGCCCGCGCCGTAGAACTCCATGGCGGGGGAGCAGTACTCCCATTCCGTCGTGCCGTCGGCGGCGGCCCGGCCCTCGCACGCCGCGAGCGCCTGCGGGGTGGCCGCGACCAGGAGCGCCAGAGCCACCGAGATGGCGGACAGAACACGTGTCATTGCCAGACTCCTCACGGGACAACGCATTCGGCGTCGCTGTTGCAGCGGATCAGAGCGGTGACCAGGCCCTCGGTGTCCTCCGGGTAGTCCATCGGCACAACTCCGAGCCCGGGGCGGTTCTGCGTCACCGGGAACTTCTCCGGCCAAGCCGCGGCGTGGTCGCGCAACAGCGGGTTCACGTGCGCGGCCACGGAGGACGGCGCGGCACCCACGCCGGTACCGCTGGCGAAGTTGACGTAGAGCTTGCCGTCTGCGGCTGCCTGGGCTTTGGCGAAGTGCGCCAACACTTTCTCCCACTTTGCCTGGCGGTCGAACAGCGTGGGCACGTTGTACTCGTCCTGGATGACGAGCCTGCTGCCGCCGCCCCACGGGATGCCGGGCAGGCCGCTGACGTTGGCCAGCAGCACGACCCTGCCGCGCACCTCGCCGACCGTGGGAATCCTGTTCTCCAGGAAGAAGAGCCGACGCCAACCCCGTCGGTCGAGGTAGTCGGTGAAGATGCGCAGGAACACCGCGTCGCTCTCGCTGGAGTACTCCTGCTTGACGCGCATCAGGACCGTCTCCTTGGGATGCGCCTTGAGGTACGCATCGCACGCGACGAGCACGTCACCGAACATCAGGTCCAGGTAGAGCGCGTCGTGGTGGATCGCGAAGGAGTCCCCGGTGACCCGGCAGCGGACGTCGAAGAACCGGATGCCGAGCTGCAACTGCTCGGCGAGTGTCAGGTCCTGGGTCCGCAACCACAACGCGCCCTTGCGGGCGGCGGTGTCGTGCGTGCCGGGGATCGTCAGGTTGTTGAGCGCGATCTTGTCGGGGAGCGCCGACATCCAGTCCGGTACCGACACCACCGCCTCGGCCGCCGCGGCCGGAGCGCGGCCCCCGAGCACCCCGCTGGCCGCGACGGCCGCCATCACGCCGAGGAACCGCCTGCGCTCAACTCCCATGCCCCCTTATCTGTCCGCTCCCGCGCAACACCCCTCGCGCGAAGGCGGGCCTGGCCGGTTCGGTCGTGCGCGTGTGGCGCCGGGTTTGATGTCGGATTGGCCGCGAAACAACTTCTGCACAGTGACGGAGCAGGGCTGGAGATGTCGCTCCGGGCGGTGCGGGGCACCCTTTCAGGCTTTCCTGAAGGGGTTCGACAGCAAATCGATCCCCATGTGACCGTCCTGCTGTGAAAACTGGACACAAGAAAAGGGCGGCCGTCGTCGCCGGACTGGTCAGCGTCGTCGGCCTGATCGGCTCAGGCAGCGTCTCGGCCGCGCCACAGTCCGGTGCCACGACGGACAAGTACTGCATGACCACGATCAAGAAGCTCAAGCCGGGCCAGACGGAATCCGAAGTTGTTTCTCGTAAGTGTGGTCACGAAGCCGTCGTCGCCGCGAGAGCGGCGGGATCAACGGCCCTCCTCGTCACGCTGTTCGAGCACAATCACTACACCGGCAACTGGGAGGATTTCTACGGACAGGACGGGCCCTGTGACCACAGTGGCTACGGCATCAACTCGGTCAGCATGAAAATGGAAAACGCGACTTCGTCACTCATTTCCAATGCGTGGTGCAACAACATCACGTTGTACAACTGGGTCGGACGTGACCCGCGCGGTGGTACCTACCGACTGCTGAGTTTTGGCACCTTCGCTTCCTACTTCGAAGCGCTGCCGGGGTTCAACGACATGACCTCCTCGCTCCACCTCTCCCGGCGCTGACTAGGTCGCGGAGCCGCCGTCGAGGACGAGGGTCTGGCCGATCATGAAGGCGGCGGCGGGGGAGGCGACGTAGCGGACGGCGGCGGCGATCTCCTCGATCTTGCCGACGCGGCCAACGGGGAGTGCGTCGCGGAGGCGGGCGTCGCGGTCGGCCTCGGTCTCGCCGCGGCGCAGGGACATCGGGGTGTCGGTGGAGCCGGGGCTGACGGCGTTGATCCGCACGCCCTGCGCGATGTGGTCGAGCGCGGCGGCCTTGGTGAGGGCGACGACGGCGGCCTTGCTGGCGCCGTAGGCACCCAGGTTCGGCAGTGTCCTGTGCGCGCCGATGGACGACGCGACGTTGATGATCACGCCGTTGCCCTGCGCAGCCATCTGGCGGATCTCGTGCTTCATCGACAGGAGCACTCCGGTGACGTTGACGGTGAGCAGGCGGTCCCACTGCTCCTCGTCGATGTCGGCCACCGGCCCGACCGCGGTGAGGATGCCCGCGTTGTTGACGGCGACGTCGAGCGAACCGTGACGGTCGACGACAGTGCGCACGGAGGACGCGACGGACGCGGAGTCGGCGACGTCGGCGGTGACGAGGCTGGCGGTGCCGCCGGTGGACTCGACGAGCTTGACGGTCTGCTCCAGCGATTCCGCGGAGCGGCCGAGCACCACGACGGTGGCGCCCGCCTCGGACAGTGCGAGCGCGATGCCCCGGCCGATGCCCGTCCCGCCGCCCGTTGACCAGCGCCGTCGAGCCCGAGAGTTCCGTCATCGCTCTACCCTTTGATCTAGACTGATCGATCCAATATCGGGGCACAAAGTGAACCAGGGCCCCAAGGGGACCCTAGGCTCAACGAGAACGATCGGTCAAGATAGGGCGGGTTCGGTCAACCGCAGCAGCCCGGCGTCGGCGTCGAGCTCGGCCTCGACGCCCAGCGGCAGGCTGAACTGACCGGCGCAGTGCCCGAAACCGACCTCCCACGCCACGGGAACACCGAGCCCGGAGAGGCGGTCCTCCATCAGCGCCCGCACCTCCGGCAGCTGACCGCAGTCGGTCCACGAGCCGAGCGCGATCCCGGCGACGCCCTCGAACCACCCCGATCGCAGCAACTGCGTCACCAGGCGGTCGAGCCGGTAGACCTCCTCCGTCACGTCCTCCAGGACCGCGATGGCGCCCGACGCGCGCGGCGGGGCCTCGGGAGCGCCGAGCGCGGAGACGATGAGGCTGAGGTTGCCGCCGGTCAGCACTCCACGAGCCTTGCCGCCGACGATCGCCTCACCCGTGCCCGCGCCGATGACCAGAGCTTTCTCGGGCTCGAACAGCATGGCGCGCAACAACTCCGCGGCGCGCGGGTCCTCGGTGAGCGCGACGCTGGCGCTCATCGGCGTGAACAGCGTCGACTGCCCGACGTAGGTCGCGAAGGCGTCGTGCAGCGCGGTCACGTCACTGGAACCCGCGAAGACCTTGGGGGCGACCGCCGCGATCGCAGGCCAGTCGACGAGGTCGAGCATTCGCAAGCAGCCGTAGCCGCCGCGCGCGCACAGCACAGCGGAGATTTCCGGGTCGCACCAAGCCTTCTGGAAGTCCGCGGCACGGTCGGCGTCGGAGCCCGCGAGGTAGCCGAAGTCGGGGTGGCGGTCGAGCACGTGCTCGCCGACCTGGACCTCCAGACCCCACGACTTCAACAGGCGCACGCCGTCGTCGAGGACGTTCGCGGGCACCGGGCCCGCGGGCGCGACCACCGCGACACGATCACCGGGACGCAGTCGCCGCGCACGTTGCCGGACTCTCATCGGCTCAGCTCCAAGATCGGGACACCCACGGGCACGAAGCCTAGGACCTGTCCGTAGAAGGACAACTCCGCTTCGAGCGACACCGCGACCGTCTCGGCCTTGCGGAAGCCGTGCTGTTCGCCCTCGAAGGTCAGGTGCGCGTGCTCCACGCCGGTCCCGGCGAGCTGCGAGGCGAAGCGCTCGCACTGCACCGGCGGGCAGATCTCGTCCTCAAGCCCTTGCAGCATCAGGATCGGCCCGGCGAGCTGGTCCACGCGCGTGCTGGGGGAGCGGTCCAGGTAGCGCCGCTCGGTCTCGGGCAGCTTGCCGACGATGCTGTCGAGGTAGCGCGACTCGAAGTCGTGCGTCTCGCCGGAGGCCCAGCCCAGCAGGTCCAGGATCGGGTAGTACGCCGCTCCGCAGCGGTAGACGTTCACCGAGGTCAGCGACGCGGCCGTGGTCCAGCCGCCCGCGCTGCCGCCCCGGATCGCCAGCCGGTCGGGGTCGGCGGTGCCCTCCTTGGCGAGCGCCGTGGCGACAGCCGCGCAGTCCTGCACGTCCACCACGCCCCACTGCTCGCGCAGCCGCTCGCGGAACGCGCGCCCGTATCCGGTGGAGCCGCCGTAGTTCACCGCCACGACGCCGATGCCGCGGCTGGTGAAGTAGGCGAACTCGTTGTCGAGCGTGCCGGAGACCCGTCCCGTCGGGCCGCCGTGCACGTGCACCACGTACGGCGGCAGTTCGCCCTCGGGCGCGGCGAAGTCGGGGTTGGTCGGCGGGTAGACGTAGGCCGGGATGCGCTCGCCGTCCGGCCCGGTGAACACCCGCGCCTCGGGAACGGGCAGCCAGGCCGGGTCGTCGAGCCCGGCGGGCGGCACCGTGACCTGCTCGCACTCGCCAGTCTTGAGATCAACTCGATACACCGCGCCGTGGCTGGTCGGCCCGCTCGCGGTGCCGACGACGACCGAGCCGGACGCGGCGAGGGGAGACGACCACGACAGCGGCGGCAGGACGACGTCGGTGACCGTGCCCGCGTTCTCGTCCAGCACGGCCAGGGCTCCCGCGCGCAGCACGGCGTGCCTGCCGTCGCCGAGCGGGGCGAACCACCGCGCGCCGAGTTTCCACAGCGGACCGCCCAGCTCGTCCTCGACCGGCGCGAGGTTGCGCGCGGTGCCGTCGAGGTCGATGCGGAAGAGGTTCCACCAGCCGTCAGGATCGGTGACGGCGTACACCGATCGGTTGTCGGCCCATTCGACCTGGCACACCGCCTCGCCGGGACCGCCAGCCAGGACGCGGTGCTCGCCGACGGAGCCGTCCGGGCCGATCGGGGCGACGCACAGTTCGGTGGCGTCCCACGGCATGTCGGGGTGGTTCCAGCCGATCCACGCCAGGTGCGCGCCGTCGGGGCTGCACTGCGGGGCGGTCATGAAGCGGTGGCTGGCGCACAGCTCGCGCACGGTGCCGTCCAGGCCGATCGCGACGAGGGACCGTCGCACGTCGGTCGGACCGGGGCCGGTGACCTCCTCGCGCACGCACCACACCTCGGTGCCGCCGGGCGGAGCAACGAGGTCGCCGAAACGCAGGCCGTGGTGCGTCTGCGGCTCCGGGGTGAGCGCGACGGGCTCGGAGCCGACGACCAGCAGGTAGACCCGCTGGTCGTCCCAGTTGGTGAAGACCACCCGCGAGTCGTCGATGACCACGTAGGGGCGCCCGCCGTACTCGTGCACTCGATTGCGGACGTTCCACGGGGCGCTGAGCAGGCGGACCGGCGCCTCGCCGGGAACCCGGCGGAACAGCGCGACGCGCCCGCCCTCGGTCGGCTGGCCCTCGGCCCACCACAGGTGCTCACCGGAGCCGGAGCTGTCGGGGTGCGTGCCGACCCACTGCGGGCCGGACGCGACGGCGGCGGCCTCGACCGCGCTGATGGGGGAGGCCCAGGTCCCATAGGGCGAGATCGTCACCACGCGAGGACGGTAACGCGCCAACGACAGTCCACTGTGGACGATTATGGCGCTGGCCGAAAAGCGGTGCTCGAGTGCTCCCTTTTCACGCTCGGCTTAATCGCTCGGGCGGAGCAGCGGCGCGCGACCCTGGGCAAACCGGGCGGAGCCGACACCCGAAGATCAAGGATCGGGCGGGGGAATGTGCCTGGAGGGCGTTCGTGACCTAGGGTCGAGGGTGCCATGGCCAGGATCATTCATCTCTTTCGCGAGCCGGACCGTTTCGTCGCAGGAACGGTCGGGCAGCCCGGTGACCGCGTCTTCTACCTGCAAGCCTCCGAGGAGGGCAGGACGGTGAGCGTGTCGCTGGAGAAACAGCAGGTCGCCGTGCTCGCCGAACGACTGGGGGCGTTGCTGGAGGAGGTGCAGCGGCGCTTCGGCGCCGAGGTGCCCGCCGCCACCCCGGGCGAGAACGTCGACAACCAGCCGCTGGAAGTGCCGCTGGACGAGGAGTTCCGCGTGGGCACCATGGGCCTCGGCTGGGACGCGGAGTCCCACGCCGTGGTCATCGAGCTGCTCGCGGTCACCGAGGAGGAGGTCGACGAGTCGGTCGTGCTCGACGACACCGAGGAGGGGCCCGACGCGGTGCGGGTCTTCCTCACCCCGGTGCTGGCGCGCGCCTTCGCCCAGCGGGCCGAGCGGGTCGTCGCGGCGGGGCGCAAGCCGTGCCCGCTGTGCAACGGGCCGCTGGACGCCGACGGTCACATCTGCCCCCGGCAGAACGGCTACCGCAGGAACGCGGTCGCCGAGGCAGACGAGGCCGACGAGTAGTGCGCCCTGACGAGCCGGGCGCGCTGGAGCTGGTGCGGCACGGCCGCATCGAGGTGCAGGGGCGGTTGGTCGACGCGTCCAACGCCACGCTGTTCGGCTCGATCAGCCACGAGGGCGTCCACGCGGAGGCGGTCTACAAGCCGATCCGCGGCGAGCGCCCGCTGTGGGACTTCCCCGACGGCACCCTGGCCGGCCGCGAGGTGGCCAGCTACCTGGTCTCCGACGCGACCGGCTGGGGTCTGGTCCCGCCGACGGTGCTGCGCGACGGCCCCTTCGGGCCCGGCATGGTCCAGCTCTGGGTCGACGTCGAGCCCGAGGCCGACCTCGTCGACGTGATCTCCCCGGACGCGGTGCCCGAGGGCTGGCGCACGGTGCTGGAGGCGCACGACCGCTTCGGCGATCCGGCGGTGCTCGTGCACGCCGACCACCCGAGCACGCGGCTGCTCGCGGTGCTGGACGTCGTGCTCAACAACGCCGACCGCAAGGGCGGGCACGTGCTGCACGCCAAGGACGGCGCGGTCTACGGCGTGGACCACGGGATCTGCCTGCACCACGAGGACAAGCTGCGCACGGTGCTCTGGGGCTGGGTCGGCCAGCCGCTGCCGGAGCAGGTGCCCGAGGTGCTGACGGTGCTGCGCGAGCGGCTGGCGGGCGATCTCGGCGAGTCGCTGGCCGAACACCTCACGCGCAAGGAGGTTCGGGCGACCGAGGACCGGATATCCCGGTTGCTGGAGACCGGCGTCTTCCCGGAGCCCTCCGGCGAGTGGCCCGCGATCCCGTGGCCCGCCTTCTGACGCCCTGACCCTGCCGAGGGGGAGACCGATGATCGTCATCGCGCACGTCAGCGACACCCACTTCGACGGCGAGGACCACGCCACCGGGCGGGCGAAGGCGGTGATGGACTACATCAGGGGCCTCGCCGAGCCGGTGGACGCGATCGTGGTCAGCGGTGACATCACCGACCACGGCAGCGAGGCCGAGTACGAGCTGGCGCGCGAGGTGCTCTCCGCCGACGTGCCGGTGCTGATCGTCCCCGGCAACCACGACGCGCGCAGCAACTTCCGCGAAGTGTTGCTGCGCAAGGGTTTCTCCGACGATCCCGAAGGGGATGACCCGACCGGCACGGACTCGCCGATCAACCGGGTGCGCGAGGTCGGCGGCGCGGTGTTCCTGCTGTGCGACTCGGTGATCCCCGGCCGCGACGAGGGCCTGCTGGACGACGACACGATCACCTGGCTCGACGAGCGGCTGACCGAGGTCTCCCCGGAGGCGCCCGCGCTGATCTGCGTGCACCACCCGCCGGTGCGGCTGCACGACCCGTTCATCGACGCGCTCGGCATGCGCGGCGCCGACCGGCTGGCCCGGGTGATCGAGAAGCACCCGAGGGTCGCCGGAGTGCTCTGCGGGCACGCGCACGCGGCCGCCGCGACGACCTTCGCCGGGCGGCCGTTGCTGGTCGCGCCCGGCGTGGTGTCGACGGGACTGCTGCCGTGGGAGCACGGGACGGCCAGCACCGAGCTGCCGCCCGGGCTGGCCTTCCACGTGCTCGACGAGGAGAACCGGCTCACCACCCACTACCGGGTCGTGCTCCCGGGGGCCTGACCAGCGAGGTGTCCGTGCTGAGCCGGACCCCGTCGGGCACCTGGTAGCGGTGGGTCCCGCGCGACCAGTCGAGATTGCCGCGCATCCACGCCCGCAGCCCGTGCGTGAAGTCCGCGAGCGCGGCGCGTTCGGCCGCGCCCAGGCCCAGCCAGTCGTCGGAGATCGCCGCCAGCTCGGCCTCGGCGCGGTGGAACTCCTCGACGTGCCAAGCGACTCTGCGGTAGACGGCGTCGACCGCGTCCTGGAGGCCGCCGCCGCGTTCGCGGGCGAGCACGAGCACGCCGTTGGTCGTCTCCCCGGCCACGAGTTCCTTGCGCAGCGACACGATGTCGTTGACCCACACCACGACGTCGGCGGCGTGGTTGTACATCGCGCGGAGCTGGTCGGTCTCGTGCAGCAGGGCGGGGACCTCGCGCCCGGTCGCGGCCTCCAGCAGGTCCAGCGACGGCGTGATGCCGCCGGAGGAGCGCCGGAGCTGGGCGTAGCCGCGCAGTTCGGGTGTGTGGCCGGTGCCGCGGTTGAGCGACTCGTACTTGAACGCGGCCAGGAAGTGCGTCATGTGCAGGCTGAAGCGCATCCGCCACGCCGGGCTCCGATCGGCGGCGAGGCCGTGCCAGACCTCGGAGAGCAGCGCGTCCAGCCGCGTGGTCGCTGGCGCCCGCGAAGCGTCTGGGGTGAGCACGAGCAGCATCCGACCGGCCACAGCGTCGTGATCACTCCCGGCGAGGCTGTCCCCGTCGAAGCAGTCGTCGATGACGAAGGCCCAGGTGAACCAGCCCGCGACGGCGCGAAGGCGCTCCGGCTCGATCAGCGGGTAGGAGCGGGCGACCAGCTCACCGAGCCGGGTGCCCGCGAGCTTGGCCCGCGCCTGCGCGTCGTCCAGCAGGTCGTAGTCGTCGGCCCAGGCGAGGATGTGCCGCTCCAGCTCCGCGCGGTGCGCGGAGACGACGGGGGTGATCGCCAGCAGCGGGTGGTCGGGTTCCGGCCACGGGTGCAGCTCGGACGGGGACTCCGTGTGGGTCACCCTCGGCCCTCCACGGTCATGGGCAGCGGGCCCGTGGTCAATTCGGCCTTCGCCACCGGTCGAATGGTGTGGCCGGGTACCGGGCGCAATCGGTAGCGTGCCGCGATCGAGGCCAGTGCAATCGTCATCTCGTGGTTCGCGAGGACGTCGCCGAGGCACTTCCTGCTGCCGCCGCTGAACATGATCGGCGCGTTTTTCGGCAATTTTCTGACATTCTCCGGGAGCCACCGGTCAGGAATGAACTCGTCCGGGTCGGAGAAGAGATCGGGATCGCGGTGCAGTGCGTACGGGCTGAACAGGATGCTCGTTCCGCCGGGAATCGGGTGCCCGGCGAGGGTGGTGTCCTGGGTGGTCCTGCGGGTGATGAACCAGACCGGCGGGTACATGCGCAGCGCCTCGGTGGCCACCCGGGTGGTGTAGGGCAGCGAGGCCACGTCGTCGAAGCCCGCGGTGCGCCCGCCGAGCACCTCGTCGACCTCCTTGAGCAGTTCGCGCTCGACGTCGGGGTTCTGCCCGAGCAGGTAGAAGGCCCAGGTCAGGCCGGAGGCGGGAGTCTCCACCCCGGCGGCCAGGATGGTCATCAGCTCATCGCGGACGCCCTCGTCGGTGAGCCCTTCGCCGGTCTCCTCGTCCTTGGCCGAGAGCAGGATCGAGAGGATGTCGTCGCGGTCCTTGCGCGGGTCGGCGCGGTAGGCCGCGACCATCTCGCTGATCACGCCCTCCAGGCCCTGAAGCGCCTCGTGGTAGGCCTTGTTGGACTTGGTCGGCGCGGAGTGCAGCAGCGGGACCGGCAGGATCATCCGCCGGTAGATGCCCTTCCAGACCACCGGGAAGCAGCGCTGGACCTCGGCGATCGCGTCGGCGCCGATGTCGGAGGAGAACATCGCCTGCGCGGTGACGCGCGCGGTCAGCTTGCTCAGCTCGGTGCCGACGTCGACGCGCTGGCCCTCGTGCCAGGAGTCGATGAGCTCGCCGACGCGCTCCTGCATGACGGTGGAGTAGCGCTCGAGCTTGGCCTTCTGGAAGGCGGGCTGGATGAACCGCCGCTGCCTCTTGTGCGTGGTCACGCTGCACGTGCCGACCCCGTCACCGAGCAGCAGGCGCATCTTCTCGATGAACTCGCCGCCCTTGTCGAAGACGCGCGGGTTGTGCAGGACCTCCTGCACCACGTCGTGGGTGACGGCCATGTAGACGGTCTCGCGGCCGAGCTTCAGCGTGACCAGGTCGCCCCGGTGGCGCAGGTCAGGCAGAAAAGTGAGTGGGTTTCGGAAAATTTGCAGGGCGTTTCCCAGGAAGGGAATTCCACCCGGCGCGGCGCCCAACCGGTACGTGCGCGTGCTGGTCATCAGAAAACCTCGGCTCTGTCCGAAGGGTGCAGAATTTCGTCGAGCGCGTGTTGGCAAACGCCGACGCTACGGCGATGTCTGGAGAAATTGGAATACGACGATCGAGTGTTTCCTTGAAGCGATCTTCATGTATGTTGTTTTTCGCTCTTGTCCGAAATGTTGTTGCTATGAGTCTTGTCTTTTCATGAATGTGACGGTGGGCTACCCTGCGCTCACTCCGAGGAGGTGCGTGGTGCTGGTCGGACTGGCTCTGGGCAACGGTGGGGCGCGCGTGGACGCGCGGGAACTGGTCGCGCAGGCCGTGCGCGCGGAGGCCGCCGGGCTCGACTCGGTGTGGGTGATGGACCGGTGGCTGCGCCCGCACGCGGCCGTGGACATGCCGGGCGTGCCGGTCCCGGTGACCCTGCCCGCCGAGGCGTACTCGTGCGTGTTCGACCCGATCGAGACGCTGACCTTCATCGCCGCGCGCACCGAGCGCGTCCTGTTGGGCACCAGCGCGATCAACGCGCTCTACCACCCGCCCGTGCTGCTGGCGCGGCGGCTCGCGACGGTGGACCAGCTCTCCGAAGGCCGGGTCATCGCCGGGCTGACCTCGGGGTGGATGGCCGAGGAGTTCGCCGTTGCCGGAGTGCCGCGTGAGCGCACGGGGGTCGCGCTGGACGACCACGTGGCGGCGATGCGCGCGGTGTGGGGGCCCGACCCCGTGACGCACTCCGGTGCCCACTACGAGATCCCGGCCGCTGACATCGGCCCGAAGCCCTTGCAGAGCAACGGGATTCCGGTCGTCATCGGCTACACCACGCCTGCCGGGGCTCGTCGTGCCGCGCGGGTCGGCGACGGGATTCACCCCTACCGCAACGACTTCGACTCACTCGCCGCCGACATCGCGGTCGCGGCCGGAAAGCCCGTGGTGCTGCGCACGGACGTCGGAGCGGGCATCCTCTCCGGTTCCGCCGAACAGTGGTCCGACGCCTTGGCGCGCCTGGCGGAGCTGGGCGTCGCCCACGTGCTCGTCGCTGGCGCTCAGCCCGAAGACCTCGCCGCAGCCGCCCGCACCCTCCGCTAACCCCACCCCCACCCACGCGTTTTGGCAACGCGTTTTGGCAACGCGTTGTGAATGAGAGCGCTCCCGAATCACAACACGTAGCCAAAACGCGAAACGGCGGCTGGGACCTAGGGGTGGTCGAGCCAGTGGGTGATCTCGTTGTGGAGGCGGGTCTTGAGGGGCTCGGGGGCGAAGGACGCGTCGACCCCGGCGCGGGCGAAGCGGGCCATGTCGGTGTCGGAGTAGCCGAAGGTGTCGCGCACGCGGGCGTACTCGTCGCTCAGCGAGATACCCATCATGTTGGGGATGTCGGTGTTGAGCGTGACGATCAGCCCGGCGTCGACGAGCCGGGGGAACGGGTGCGCGGCGAGCGACGGAGCGACGCCGAGGATCACGTTGGAGGACGGGCAGACTTCGAGCGGCACACCGCGGTCGCGGACCTCGGCGACGAGCGAGGGGTCGTCGAGCACGCGCACGCCGTGCCCGAGGCGCGCGGTCTGTCCACTGTGGAGCGCCTCGCGGATGCTGTCCGCGCCGCAGTCCTCGCCGGCGTGGTGCAGCAGCTCCAGTCCCGCCTCCTTGGCCGCGGCGATCACCTCGACGAACGGGGCGAGCGGGTAGCTCTCCTCGCCCGCCATGCCGATGCCGATCACCGCATCGTGGGCCTTGGCGAGCTTGAGGGTGTTCCACGCGCGGTCGACGGAGCGCCTGCGCGAGTGGTCCAGGATCACCCGGCAGACGATGTCGTTGCGGCGCTGGCCCTCGTCGAGCCCGCGCAGCACGGCTTCGAGCGGCATCTCCAGGTCGCCGAGCCGTTCGCCGTGCGCCGCGGCGGTGAAGGTGACCTCGACGTAGCGGGTGCCCTGCGCGGCCTCGTCCTCGCAGAACTCCACGGCGATCCTGGTGAAGTCCTCCGGGCGCAGCAGGCAGCTGCGGATGATCGAGTTGGCGTCGGCGAACTCGCGGAAACCGGTGAAGCTCGTGCTGCCGTCGCCGAGGTGCGCGGGGACCTCGACCCCGTTGGCCGCGCCGATCTCGTGCAGCGTCTGCCACCGGATCGTGCTCTCCAGGTGCACGTGCAGGTGGGCCTTGGGCAGCTGTGTCAGGTCCCTCATGGGCGCGACCCTATGCGCCCCGTGCCCTGCGAGCACGGGGATTAACCGGTGCCTGGATCGCGAAGGGTCTCGGCGCGGGCCCGGGTGACGAAGTTGTTCAGCGCGTGCTCGCGCAGTGCCGGGTTGCCAGCGAGCTGACCGGCCGCGGCGACCTGGAGGGACAGCGTCGCGCGGTGCGTCATGGCGCGGTCGAGCGTGACGGGGTCGGTGATCTCCGCGACGTGCGCGGCACCGTAGATCCCCACGAGCGGAGCGAGGTCGATCGCGGGGTCTCCGGCGCAGAGGTGGTCCCAGTCGAAGAGCCCGCTGATCCTTCCGTCGCGCCACAACAGGTTGTGCGGCCCGAAGTCACCGTGCACGAGGCGGACGGGGGCGCGGAACTCGGTGACGATCACGGCCGCGACGATCTCGGCGGCGGTGTCGCGGAGGTCCCTGGGCAGCAGCGGCACCAGGTCGTCCATCACCACGGCGGGCCAGCGCTCGCCGCCGCACCACACGCGCGGTGCGGGCAGACCGGGCGGCGGTGTGATCGAGGACAGCGCGTCGAGCGCTTCCGCGAACTCCGCCGCCGCCTCGGCCCACGGGATGTCGGGGTGGAACTGCCCGGCCAGCCGCGACACCAGCACTCCGGTGCGCCCGTCGTGCGTGCGCGGCTCCGACAGCGGCTTCGGCACGGCGAACGGGAGCTCGATGCCGTTGAGCAGCTGGGCGGTGCGGTGCTCGCGGGCGACGCGCTCGGCGTCGGTGGCGATCCTGGCGACCACCTCGGGCAGCACGAGCACGTCGTGGAAGGCGCCGTGCCGGTAGCGGGCCACCGACCAGTCGTGCTCCGGCCAGCACGCCGCCGCGTGGTCCTTTGTGGACTCGACGAGGCGGTTGCCGACCGAGGACATGATCAGAAAATACCTATTTCCCGAGCTTGAGCAGCTCCGACACGGTAACGAACCGATACCCCTGTTCGCGCAGCCCGCTGACGATGCCGGGGATCGCGGCGCGCGACTGGGCCCGGCTCGGGTACATCACGTGCATCAGGATGATCGAACCGGGACGGGTCTGCTCCAGCGTGGTCCGCACGATCGTGGCGGCGTCGTGGTCCACCCCGGAGTCCGGCTCCACGTCCCACATAACGGTGACGCGGTTGTGCTCGGCGAGGTAGCTCGGCAGCGTCCACAGCTTCTTGCCGAACGGCGGCCGGAAAGTGATCTCCCCGTCCTGCCCGGCCGCGCGCAGCTCCCGGTCGGTGTCCTCGACCTCGCGCCGCACGAACTCCGGGCCGACGAGGGCCATCCGCTGGTGGGAGTAGCTG
This sequence comes from Allokutzneria sp. NRRL B-24872, assembly GCF_002155965.1. Taxonomy (GTDB): domain Bacteria; phylum Actinomycetota; class Actinomycetes; order Mycobacteriales; family Pseudonocardiaceae; genus Allokutzneria. Next base: position 9,288 of record NZ_MUMH01000093.1, on the reverse strand, counting down.
TGGTTGGCCAGCTCGTGGCCCGCCACGCGGATCTGTTTGCCCAGGTGGGGCCGTGCGGCGAGGTCGCTGCCGTTGAGGTAGAAGGTCGCGGGCACGCGCAGCTCGGCCAGCTGGCGCAGCACCTCAGGGGCGAGGTCGGTCGGCCCGTCGTCGAGGGTCAGCGCCACGACCTTCTCCGGCGTCTGCACGCGGTGCACCAGCTCGCCGAAGAGCTGGTAGGTGCGGGAGTTGGTGAGCTGGTAGAGCCCGAAGACGCCGATCCCGGCGATGAGGACGACCACGGCCGTGATCACGAGAGCCTTGCGCATGCGGGTCACAGTCGCAGGCGCATGTCGTACTGGTCGATGCCAGGCGCGAAGCCATCCGGGACCACGTTCTCCGTCACGAAGCCGAAGCGCTCGAAGAACCCCGCGCTGTGCTGGCTCGTCCCCAGGAGCACCGTCGCGGGGCCGGTCGCGGCGATCGCGTCCAACCGCAGCCGGAGCAGCTGAGCGCCGAGACCGCGCCGGTGCTGCGACGCGGTGACCATGCCCCAGCAGAGGGTCCACGTGGTCGGGTCGTCCCGGCGCGGCGCGTGGCCCCCGCAGGCGACGACCTTGCCTTCTTCCCGGCCCACCAGGTAGTGGTCGGCGAAGCCGTCGAGGAACTCCAGGAACTCGGCGCGCTCGGCCTCAGCGAAGTACTTCGGCACGTTGCTGTCGAAGACGGCGAGTACTTCCTGCTGGTCAGCGGCCTGGTAAGGGGAAACAAGCATGTATTGACGATCTCAAACCGTCATCGATTAACCAAATTGTGACGGCTGACCGAAAGAATCCGTCTAAAGGGCCTTGCTTGAAACCCGGTACCGCGCGGAACGTGTTGGACGCCTACCTCATCCGTTTGGGGTTCCCTGCCCCCAATCCGAGGAGTAACCGCCATGGAACCGATTCTCGCGCGCCGCACCCTGCTCGGCAGCGGGCTCACCCTCACCGCACTCGGCCTGGTCGGCGCCTCGCCCGCGCTCGCATCGGTGCGCGAGGCCGCGGCCGCCCCGGCCATCGCCGGAACCGGGGTCTGGGGGGCGCGCGCCAACAGCGCCGCCATCAGCGTGCTCGCCCGGCGCACCGCGAAGATCATCATTCACCACACCGCCACCGCGAACAGCAACGACTTCAGCCAGGCGCACGCCTTCGCGCTGTCGAGGTCCATCCAGAACCACCACATGGACGTCAACGGCTGGCTGGACACCGGCCAGCACTTCACCAACAGCCGCGGCGGTTACCTCACCGAGGGACGCCACCGCAGCCTCGAAGCGCTCAACAGCGGCAACAAGCACGTCTCCAGCGCGCACACCAGCGGGCAGAACGACGTCGCCTTCGGCATCGAGAACGAGGGCCTCTACACCAGCGTCGGCCCCACCACCGCGCAGTGGAACTCGCTCGTGCAGCTGTGCGCGTACATGTGCCAGAAGCACGGCATCGCGTCGTCGCAGATCTTCGGCCACCGCGACTACAACAACACCGCGTGCCCTGGCAACACCCTCTACGCGCGCCTGCCCGAGCTGCGCACCGCCGTCGCCCGTGCGCTGGGCCGGGCCGCCGAGCCCGACCCGGTCACCTGGCGGCTGCTCCAGCCAGGTGACACCGGTGAGCGCGTGCTGGTCGCGCAGCACCTGTTCCGCGCCATCGGCGAGACCTCCGTCCCGCTGACCGGCGTCTACGACCAGGAGCTGGACGCCGCCGCGCGCCGGCTCGAAGCCAAGCACGGCATTCCCGTCAGCGGCCTCGTCGGCGCCGAGACCTGGCCGTTGATCACCGCGCCGGTGAAGGTGGGGGAGCGCGGCGACGTGGTCCGCGCGCTGCAACTGCTGTTGACCGCGCACGGGGTGGCCAACCGCTCCGACGGCGTCCTCGACGGCAACACCGCCACCGGCGTGCGGAACTTCCAGGCGCGCAGCGGACTCCGCGCCGACGGCGTCGCCACCGCCGACACCTGGAAGCACCTGCTGTTCTAACGCCCCCGCCTGCGCGTGGTGGTCCTGGGACCGGGAGTACCAGGACCACCACGCGCAGGACGGCCATACTTCGTCGGGTGGAGCATCGAGCCGAGATGGGGGAGTTCCTGCGTTCGCGCCGGGCTCGCCTCAGCCCGCAGGACGTCGGGCTGCGCAGCTTCGGCGGGCGTCGCCGGGTGCCCGGGCTGCGCCGGGAGGAGCTGGCGCCGCTGGCGGGGGTGAGCGTGGACTACTACGTGCGCCTGGAGCAGGGACGGCCGATCAACGTGTCGCTGACCGTGCTCGACTCGCTGGCGGGCGCGTTGCGGCTCACGGCCTCGGAGCGCGAGCACCTGCACAACCTCGCCCGCCCCGGCCGTGTGGCGGTGGCGCCGCGCCAGGTGCGGGAGCCGGTGCAGCGCCTGCTGGACGCGATGACCGGCGTGCCCGCGTTCGTGCTGGGGCGGCGGATGGATGTTCTGGCGTGGAACGACCTGGCGTGCGCGCTCATGGGGGACTTCGGCGCGCGCGAGCCGGAGCGGCGGAACATGCCGTGGATCATCTTCATGGACCCGCGCAGCCAGGAGCTGTACCCGAAGTGGGAGAAGGTGGCCCGCGAGGTCGTGGCCTACCTCCGCCTGGACGCCGGGCGGTATCCGGACGACACCCGGCTGGCCGCGCTGGTCGGCGAGCTGTCCGTCCACAGTGAACAGTTCCGGCAGTGGTGGGCCGGGCACAACGTGCAGGAGAAGGTCCACGGCAGCAAGGTCTTCCGGCACGCCGAGGTCGGCGAACTGACCCTGGACTACGAGTCGATGACGTTGCCGAGCGATCCTGACACGATCGTCGTGGCCTACACGGCGCCGCCCGGATCGGAGTCCGAGGAGGCGCTGAGGCGCTTGGCGGCGCTGTCGAAGCCCTGATCCAACGGCTCGCCGTGTCCGAAGAGGACGGTCCTGGGATCGAGCCGCACCAACGCTTTCACGGAATCCAGCAGGCGCGCGGCGTCGAGGTTGAACACGCCGGGCGTCACCTGGCCGACGTTGGCCATCGTGTCGCCGGTGAACAGCACGTCGTGGTGGGGGAGGTGGAGCGCGACGCTGCCGTCGGTGTGGCCGGGCAGGTGCAGCACGTGCGCTCCACCGCCGAAGGGCAGCACCTCGCCGCCGGCGAGCGTCACGTCCACGCGCGCCGGGGGAGCAGCGGGAAGACCCGGCGTGATCTGTTGGTGCAGCGCGCGCTCCCAGTCCTCCGTGATCACTGGGGGAGGGCCGGGGAGTACGCCGGTGATGAACGGCTCATCCGCCCGGTGTGCGTGGACGCGGGCGTTCGGCCAGGTGTTGACCTCCGAGGCGCCGCCCGCGTGGTCCTCGTGGAAGTGGGTCAGCACCACGTGGTCGACCTCGTCGACGGAGCGGCCGAGCGCGCGCACGGCCTCGGCCAGCTCCGCTCCGGAGCCCGCGACCCCGGTGTCGACCAGCGTCACGGAATCGCTGTCCTGCCAGAGGTATGCCTGGCCGAACGCCAGCCGGACCATGTGCAGGTCGGGCAGCACCTCGACGATCTCCATGCTGGCGAGGGTAGGCAGCGCGCGGGCCCGTGGTGCCCTCAGTTCGCCAGGGGCGGAACTACGCCCAGCTGTCCAGCGAGCGGCGGACGTAAGACTCGAAATCCCTTGGCGGGCGACCGAGAACGCGCTCGACGTCGCCGGTGGCCCCGGTGATCGTGCCTTCGCGGACCGCCTCGAACACGATGCGCAGCACCTCCGCGGCATCCGCTGGAAAGCCCTGCGCCACAAGGTGGTCCACGTACTCCGGGCCGGAGACCTCCTTGTAGCTGATCGCCCGGCCGCTCTGCTCGGCGACGATCGCGGTGGCCTCGGCGAAGGAGATCCCGCGCGGGCCGGTCAGCACGTGGGTTCGCCCGGCGTGGCCCTCCTGGGTGAGCGCGGTGACCGCGACCTCGGCGATGTCCTCCGCGTCCACCATCGGATCGGGGTGGTCGCCGGTCGGCAGCACGACCTCCCCCGCCAGGACCGGATCGCGCAGGACGTCCTCGCTGAAGTTCTGGAAGAAGTGGTTGGGCTGCAGGATCGTCCACTCCACACCGGACTCGCGAGCCGCCCGCTCGGCGCTCACGATCGCGTCGAAGTGGTAGAGGTCCGCTCCGCGTGCGGACAGCACGACGATCCGCCGCACGCCCGCGGCGACCGCGAGCTGGACGAACTCGTGCGCGCTGTCGACGTCGGGCGGCGGGACGAGGTAGAGCGCGCCGCCGCCTTCGACCGCGGGCCCCCAGGTGCCGCGGTCCGCCCAGTCGAAGGGGATCTCGGTGGAGCGGGAGAGCGGGCGGACCGGCAGGCCCAGCTCGCGCAGGCGGGAGACGACGCGGCGGCCGGTCTTGCCGGTGCCGCCGAGGACGAGGTTCACGCTGGCTGTCATGGGCTCAGCCAACCGCGCTGCACGTGGACGTTCCATGGCGAATGCGCTCCAAACCATGCGTCATCGTCTACGGTGGGGGAGTGGACGCATTCGGAGACCTGTTTCGCGGGGTGCGGGCGGACGGCGCGCTGTTCGGCCGGACGGTGCTGACCTCGCCGTGGGCGCTGCGCTTCGTCGACGGCGCGTCGCTGACGATGTGCACGATGATCAACGGCTCGGGGTGGCTCATCGCCGCGGACGGCGAGCGCACGCACATCCCGCCGCGCGGCACCGTGATCGTGCGCGGCCCGGCTCCGTTCGAGATCGTCGACGACCCGAACCGCGTCATCGATGACGCGCTCGACATCCGTTGCGCCACAACATGTTCCAGTACTCTCAACGACGGCGCCACCGCGATGGTCGTCGGCGCGTACACCTTTGAGCGCGGAGTCGGCAGGCGCCTGCTCGCGGCGTTGCCGCCCGTGCTCGTCGCGCCCGAGGAGTGCAACGAAGGTGACGACGCCGTGCTCCGCTTCATCGCCGAGGAGGCGGCCGCCGACCGCCCCGGGCAGCAGGTGGTGCTGGACCGCCTGCTCGACTGGCTGCTGGTGTGCACGCTGCGCGCGTGGTTCGACCGGCCCGACGGCGATTCTCCGGCGTGGTACCACGCGCAGAGCGATCCCGTTGTGGGGCAAGCACTTCGTGCCCTGCACTCCGATCCGGCGCGCACGTGGACCGTCGCTTCGCTCGCCTCCGAGGCCGGGGTGTCCAGGGCCGCGCTGGCGAAGCGCTTCACCGCGCTGGTGGGGGAGCCCCCGCTGACCTACCTCACCGGCTGGCGCATGGACCTCGCCGCGGACCTCCTCGTCGAGCCGGGCAGCACCGTGGCCTCGGTGGCCCGCCGCGTCGGCTACGCGGATGGCTTCGCCTTCAGCGCGGCGTTCAAGCGAGTGCGCGGAATCGCTCCTAGCGCCATGCGCTGACCTGCTCAAACGACTCGCCGTCAGCTCTGCGCGCCGAAATATCTTTCTTGCCACAATGGCTTCAGTGTTGAGTGAAATTAATGCACAAACAGGGAAGAACCAACCCCGCCAAGACGGGAGAAGGCCGTCGATAGGGTTGGTGGCATGAGTGACGTGCTGCTGCGGGTCGAGCGGGGGCTGGGGCGGATCACGCTGAACCGGCCGAAGACGCTGAACGCGTTGACGCCGGGGATGGTGCGCGAGATCTACGCGGCGCTGGGCGACTGGGCGAGCGACGACGCGGTCCGCGCGGTGCTGATCGACGGAGCCGGTGAGCGCGGGCTGTGCGCTGGTGGGGACATCCGGGGCATTTACGAGCATGCGAAGGCTGGGCAGGACGGGCCGAAGACCTTCTGGCGCGAGGAGTACCTGCTCAACCACCGGATCTCGCAGTTCCCGAAGCCGTACATCGCGCTGATGGACGGGATCGTGATGGGCGGCGGCGTCGGGGTCTCCGGGCACGGCAGCGTCCGCGTGGTCACGGAGCGCTCGGTCGTCGGCATGCCGGAGGTCGGCATCGGGTTCGTGCCGGACGTGGGCGGGACGTTCCTGCTCTCGCGCGCGCCTGGTGAGTTGGGCACGCACGCGGCCCTGACTGCGGCGCGGTTGTCGGGGGCGGATGCGGTTCACCTGGGCTTGGCGGATCACTTCGTGCGCTCGGAGCGGCTGCCGGAGCTGGTCGAGGCGTTGCTCGGGGGCGAGCTGGACGTGCGGGCGTTCGCCGAGGAGCCGCCGCCGAGCGAGCTGGCGGAGCAGCGGCGGTGGATCGATCCGTGCTACTCGGCGGATTCGGTCGAGGAGATCGCGAGCCGGTTGGCGACCAGCGGGGTGGCGGCGGGGGAGGCCGCGGCGAAGGAGCTGCTGGGGAAGTCGCCGACGTCGGTGAAGGTGACGTTGCAGGCGTTGCGGGCGGCGAAGGTGCTCGATGATCTGGGTGAATGCCTCGACTTGGAGTACCGGGTGGCGTGTGCGCTGCTGGAGCGGCCGGACCTGGTGGAGGGCATCCGGGCGGCGATCATCGACAAGGACCGGGAGCCGAGGTGGAGTCCTGGGCGCCTGGAGGACGTCGACCGGTTGTCGGTGCAGCGGTGCTTCGCGTGGCTCGGGGATGGTGAACTCGGGCTGGCTGTCCGCTAGGGTCGGCGTCGCTGGTGGTTCGGCCGTCCATCCAGGGCGGTCGTCGCAAGAGGGAACCCGGTGGGAATCCGGGACTGCCCCGCAGCGGTGAACGGGAACGACCGCCGTCATGAGCACTGGGTCCGCGAGGGTCTGGGAAGCGACGGCCAGTAGGAGAGCCGGTGTTGAGCCGGAGCCGCCCGTGAGTCCGAAGACCTGCCACCGGTACGCGCACCGAGGGTGTGCGTGGGTCCTACGGCCTCGCGGGTGGCCTGTGCGGACGGCGGCGTCTTGTCTTCTTGGCGGGCGTCTGTCCTCGCGTGCGCTCGTGGGTCCGTGGTGGCTCGTCAGCGCGAGCTCGCGAGGAGAGAGCTGTGAACGTTGGAAGCACCGTGCTCGGGTATCCGCGGATCGGTCCGCGGCGTGAGCTGAAGCGTGCTCTTGAGGACTACTGGGCGGGTCGGACGTCTGTTGCGGCGTTGGAGTCGGTGGCCTCGGATCTGCGTGCGCAGACGTGGGCGGAGCTGGCCGCGTCGGGGTTGGATTCGCTTCCTGGCAACACGTTCTCGTACTACGACCAGATGCTGGACACCGCGGTGATGTTGGGTGCGGTTCCTGAGCGGTACCGCGGTCTTGGTCTGTCCGATGTGGACACGTACTTCGCGATGGCGCGCGGCAACGACGCCGTTCCGCCGTTGGAGATGACGAAGTGGTTCGACACGAACTACCACTACCTGGTGCCGGAGTTGGGTCCGGATTCGGTGTTCTCGGTGGCGGACAACAAGCCGTTGCGGGAGTACCAGGAGGCTCTTGGGCAGGGTGTGACCACGCGGCCGGTGGTGATCGGGCCGGTGACGTTCCTGTTGCTGTCGAAGGCTTCGCAGGAGGGTTTCGCTCCGCTGGGCCTGTTGGACCGGGTGCTCGACGCGTACGAGGCGCTGTTGGCGTCGTTGGCGGAGGCGGGTGTCGAGTGGGTTCAGCTGGACGAGCCGGCGTTCTGCGCTGATCGGAGTCCGGTCGAGCTGGCGGCGTTGGCGACGGCGTACGAGCGGTTGGGCAAGCTGGCCAATCGGCCGAAGATCCTTGCTGCGTCGTACTTCGGGACGTTGGGTCCGGCGTTGTCGGTGCTGGCGGGGAGCCCGGTCGAGGCGATCGCGGTCGATCTGGTCGCGGGTGGTCTTGACGGGATCGCTTCGGTGACGGCGTTGCAGGGCAAGACGGTTGTGGCGGGTGTTGTTGACGGCCGCAACGTGTGGCGGACCGATCTGAACAGCGCGTTGGCGAAGTGCGCGACGCTGTTGGGGTCGGCTGCGCGGGTTGAGGTGTCGACGTCGTGTTCGTTGCTGCACGTGCCGTACGACGTTGACGCTGAGCCGAACTTGGACCCGGAGGTGCGGCCGCGGCTGGCTTTCGCGCGGCAGAAGCTCGCTGAGGTCGTGTTGCTCGGGCGTGCGTTGCGCGAGGGCACGGACGGGGTGGCCGATGAGCTGGCTGCCGCGGCTGAGGCTGTTCGGGTGCGCAGTGGTCGCAATGACCGGGTGCGGGCTCGTGTTGAGGCGTTGCGGCCGGAGGATGCGCGTCGGGCTGAGTACGCGACGCGGGCGAGGGCTCAGCAGGAGCGGTTGAACCTGCCGCCGCTGGCGACGACGACGATCGGGTCGTTCCCGCAGACGGGGGAGATTCGCAAGGCACGGGCGGATTTCCGGGCTGGGCGGTTGGGTCCGAACGAGTACCGCCGGTTGATGCGCGCGGAGATCGAGCGCGTGGTGCGGTTGCAGGAGTCCATCGGTCTTGACGTTCTGGTGCACGGTGAGCCGGAGCGCAATGACATGGTGCAGTACTTCGCGGAGCTGTTGGACGGTTTCGCGGCGACGGAGTTCGGGTGGGTCCAGTCCTACGGTTCGCGGTGTGTGCGTCCGCCGATCCTGTTCGGTGACGTGTCGCGGCCGGAGCCGATGACGGTGGAGTGGGCGGAGTACGCGCAGTCGCGGTCGGAGCGTCCGGTGAAGGGGATGCTGACGGGTCCGACGACGATCTTGGCGTGGTCGTTCGTGCGTGATGACCAGCCTTTGGGTGAGACGGCGCGTCAGGTTGCGCTGGCGCTGCGGGACGAGGTCCGTGATCTCGAAGCGGCGGGGATCGCCGTGGTGCAGGTGGATGAGCCGGCGCTGCGGGAGTTGCTGCCGTTGCGGGAGCAGGATCGCAAGGAGTACCTGGACTGGGCGGTGGAGTCGTTCCGGTTGGCGACGGCGGGTGCTGCGGACAGCACGCAGATCCACACGCACCTGTGCTACTCGGAGTTCGGTGACGTGATCTCCGCGATCGACGGTTTGGACGCGGACGTCACGACGATCGAGGCCGCGCGGTCGAAGATGGAGGTGCTCGACGATCTGCGGGCCGTTGGTTATGGCCGGGGTGTCGGGCCTGGTGTGTATGACATCCACTCGCCGCGTGTTCCGGGTGAGGACGAGGTCGTGGAGTTGTTGTCCGCCGCGGTGCGGGTGATTCCGGCGGAGCGGTTGTGGGCGAACCCGGACTGTGGTCTGAAGACGCGTGGCTATGCCGAGGTTGAGGCCGCGTTGACGCACATGGTGGCTGCGGCGAAGAAGGTTCGCGCGCAGCTGTGATCGGCGGGCGGTCGTGTGGGGCTCTCGGGTCTCACACGACCGTCGTGATCAGCAGGCGGGTGATGGGGTGCCAGCCGAGCTTGGTGTAGAGGTGCTTGCCCATGGGGCTCGCGACCAGCAGGAGGCGGGGG
>NZ_MUMH01000092.1 GCF_002155965.1 Allokutzneria sp. NRRL B-24872 | reverse complement strand
CGCTATTCACGATAGACGAGAGCGAGCGATTGCATGCGCCGCCGCACAAAAGAAAGAGCCCCTTCCGCGGGGTCGCGGAGGGGGCTCGGGCACGAGCGGGGGCCGTCAGGAGGACGGCGGCCAGGTGGCGGCACAGGGGCGGCGGGTGGCGGGCTCGGGCGCGAGCGGGCGGCGGGACCTCGGAGAAGTGACCACGCCGGAGTTGAACCAGAAGTTGCCGTGCTGACGGGTCTTCGCCGCGACGCACGCGAGGAAGCAGCTCGCGTTCTCACATTGGGAGCGACAGCTCGACCCCTGCCGGGATATCCGTGACGCGCTCACGTTCGCCTCCTGGTTGCCCACTGTCCCGCTCCTCTTTGCGATTCCCCCATTGCCCCCGCAAAAAAGGTGGCAGCAATCGAGAGCAGCGTCAAGCAACCTTAACCTTCGCTTGATAACACTTGATCCCTCGTTGATTCTCGGTCTCGGCCGAATGTAAAACAGGTCACTTTTAAGACATCAATACGAGGATTACTCGAAAGTAACCGGCGGGGGCGGCGGAGGGGCACGCCACCCCCGCCGCCGAAGTCCGGCATCAGGCCAGTGTGACGACCTCGTCGTAGTCGAGCCGGGGCAGGCGGTCGAACCACGGGTTCTCGCCGGGCTTGCCGATGTTCACCGCGAGGAAGCTGCGGTGGCGGCCGTCGGCGAAGAACTCGGCGTCCACGCCCGCGCGGTCGAAGCCCGCCATCGGCCCCGCCGCCAGGCCCGCCGCGCGCACGGCGAGCAGGAAGTAGCCCGCCTGCAACGCGGAGTTGAAGTCGGCGGTGTGCGTGCGGGAGGCCTCGTCGCCCGCGAAGTACTCGCGCATCCCCTCGATGACCGGGAACAGGCGCGGCAGGTGCTCGTGGAACTCGGTGTCGGCGGCGAGCACCGCGACCACGGGCGCCGCCGAGGTCTTGACCTGGTTGCCCTGGTCCATGTGCGGGACCAGGCGCGCCTTGGCCTCCTCGGTGCGCAGGTAGAGCACGCGCAGCGGGTTGCTGTTGACGGCCGTCGGCGCCCACTTCGCCAGCTCCCAGATGGCGCGCAGCGTCTCGTCCGGCACCGGCTCCTGACTGAAGGAGTTGGCGGTGCGCGCCTCGGTGAACAGCAGCTCCTGCGCGGCCTTGTCCAGCTCCAGGTGCTCGCTCATCTCAGGGTCTCCTCGGGCTCGACCGGATCGGTTATCCGGAGTCACTACGGAAAACGTAGCACTCCTAGATTCGAAGCGGCTACCGGTTCAGTAGTTCAGATAAGCTGAGGTGGTGCCCAGAACCCCCAAGGACGCCCCCAGCTGTGACGGGGACCTCTCCCGCGCCTTCGACTTCCTGGGCAAGCGCTGGAACGGCGTGATCATCGGCACGCTCGCCTCCGGCCCGGCCGGGTTCGCCGAGCTCAAGCGCGGCATCACCGGCATCAGCGACTCGATGCTCTCGGACCGGCTCACCGAGCTGACCTCGGCGGGGCTGCTGACCAGGGAGGTCAGCCCGGGACCGCCGCTTTCGGTGAGCTACCGGCTGACCACCAGCGGCGAGAACCTCCAGCCGGTGCTGCAGAGCCTCGCGGACTGGGCCGCGGCGAACCTGCCGGAGAAGGCCTGCCGCGAGCGCTGCTAGGCCGTCCCACGAGAGCCCTTGCCAGACCGTCAAATACCCTGGGAGCGCAACGACCTCGGCTCTCCGGAAGGGCGATCGATGACCGACGCAGTGATCACCGGCCTTGGCGCGACCACACCGCTCGGCGGGGACGTCGCCTCCACCTGGGCGGGGTTGCTGGCGGGGCGCTCCGGTGCCGCCGCGCTGACCGACGAGTGGGCTGAGCCGCTCAAGGCGCGCATCGCGGCGCGGATGGCGCAGGACCCGACCGAGAAGATCGACCGCGTTGTCGCGCGCAGGATGGACCGCTCCACCCAGGCGGCGCTGGTCGCGGCGCGCGAGGCGTGGGCCGACTCCGGTCTCGCCGACGGAGACGTCGCCCCCGACCGGCTCGCGGTCGTGGTGGCCACCGGCATCGGCGGCATCAACAGCCTGCTGGAGAACGAGGAGGCGCTGCGCACCAAGGGACCGCGCCGGGTCTCCCCGCGCATGATCCAGATGATCATGCCGAACAGCAGCGCGGCCGTTGTCAGCCTGGAGTTCGGCGCGCGGGCCGGGGCGATCACGCCGGTCAGCGCCTGCGCGTCCGGGGCGGAGGCGGTGGCGCACGCGCTGGACCTGATCCGGCTCGGCCGCGCCGACGTGGTGATCGCGGGCGGCACCGAGGCGTGCGTGAACCAGCTGACCATGGCGGGCTTCGGCCAGGCGCAGGCGCTGTCCACCCGCAACGACGACCCGGTGACCGCCTCGCGGCCCTTCGACAAGTCCCGCGACGGCTTCGTGCTCGGCGAGGGCTCGGCGATCCTGGTCATCGAGCGCGCCGAGTTCGCCGCCGCGCGCGGCCGCACCCCCTACGCCAGGCTCGCCGGGGCGCGCGTCACCTCCGACGCCTACGACATGGTCGCGCCCGCCGAGGAGGGCCAGGTCAGGGCTATGCGCCACGCGCTGGCCGAGGCCGGGCTGTCGGAGAAGGACATCGTGCACGTGAACGCGCACGCCACGTCGACCCCGACCGGCGACGGCAACGAGGCGCGCGCGATCCACGAGGTCTTCGGCGACGCCGCCCTGGTGTGCGCGACCAAGTCGATGACCGGGCACCTGCTCGGCGCGGCCGGGGCGCTCGAAGCCGTCGCGACCGTGCTGTCGGTGCACCACGGCGTGGTCCCGCCGACGCCGACCCTCGTCGACCCCGACGACGACCTGCCGGTCGAGGTCACCAGGGCGCAGGCGCGGCAGATGGAGGTCCCGGCCGCGCTCAGCAACTCCTTCGGCTTCGGCGGCCACAACACCGCGCTGGTGTTCGCCTCGGTCTGAGGATTCCCCCTTCGACCCATGCCGCGCGGCCGACGGATGGGGTTGGCTGCGCGGCATGACGTTCTCGGTCGCCGTGGAGTTCCTCGCGGGCAAGTGCTCGCTGGTGCTGGACGGCCACCCGCTGCCCCCGGTCGCCGAGCCGCACGTGTTCACCGACCTCGTCGTCGCGGTCGCCGACCTCGCCGAGGGCAGGCGCAGCGTCAGCGTCCGCTGGGCCGATGAGCGCGGCGAGTTCCTCGACATGGCGCTGGACGGCGACGGGCAGGTCGGCATCGCGGTGCACGGCTGCTCGGCGGGCAGCCCGGTGCGCGAGGACTTGCGGTTCACCACGACCGTGCCCTACGGCGAGGCGATCATGACCTTCGCCAGGGCGCTGTGGCGCACGCGGACCCGCTACGCCGACGACTTCGGCTTCATCGGGGAATGGGGTTGGCTGGTGCCGAGGCACCACATCGACGCGATCATGGCGCGGGCCGGGCTACTGGGCGTGCACCCGCCCACCCAGCCGGAGCCCGAGCTGCGTCCTGCTGGTGCTGTGCGTCTTGGCCAGCGCCCGGGAGAGGTGTTTCTTCACCGTGCCGAGTGAGATGCCCAGCTGGAGCGCGATCTCCTGGTTCGGGTGGCCCTCGGCGGCCAGCCGGGCTACCAGGGTTTCGCGCTCGGTCAGCGGGGTGTGCCGCGCGTCCACCGGAGCCGGGTGCTGCCGCAGGAACGGCACCAGCATCTTGGCGAGCTTGGACAGCACCGCGCGCTCGCGCGGGGCGTTGTCGGTGTAGACGCACAGGCCGAGCCCGCCGCGCGCCCCGGCGTCCGTGGCCGCGTACAGCACGTCGCCGACCTTGCGCGGGCCGACGTAGCTGTCCACGTAGTGGCGCACGGCCTCGTCGGTGTCGGTGGGCAGCTCGGAAGCCGCGACGGTGTCACGGCACAGCAGGCCGGAGCCGACTGCGGGGCCGAGCGGGTGGTGGTCGCCCCAGCGCTCGATCACCTCGTCCACCAGGCTCGGCCGGATGTTGTGGTCGAAGGGGACGCTGTGCATGCTGACCCGGCCCGAGCGGAAGTCGCTGAAGTCGGCCGGGGACAGCTGGAAGATCATCGAGCGCCAGCCGAAGCCCCGCGCCAGGTGCTCCACGACGGTCGCGGGGAAGCGCTCGGCCGTGTCCAGGCGCTCGACGGCCTCCAGAATCCGGAACATCGCGCGGTAGTCGGCCGCGCCCAAGGGCTCCGCGTGCATGCGCGGAGCTTACTCCGTCCGGGTGATAGCCGCGCGCAGTTGCGAACGCCGCGCCACACCCAGCTTCGGGAAGACCTTGTGCAGGTGGTAGCCGACCGTGCGGGGACTGAGGAACAGCCGTTCGCCGATCTCGCGGTTGCTCAGCCCGGCCGCCGCCAGCCGCGCGACCTCCCACTCCTGCGGGGTCAGCTCCGTCCCGGCCGCCCCGGTGGGCGCGCCGCACGCGCGCAGTTCGGCGCGGGCGCGCTCGGCCCAGGGTGTGGCGCGGAGCCCGTCGAACAGCTCAACGGCTTGGCGCAGCGGCTCGCGCGCGTCCTTCACCCGCCTGTCCCTGCGCAGCTGCTGACCTCGTGCCAAGGCCACCCGCGCTCGGTCGAACGGAGAGTCCTGTGCTTGGCGCACAACGAGTTCGTGCTCGACGGTGGCCAGCCGTTCGGTCGCGGCCTCGTGCTGGCCCAGCGCTTCGTCGAGCAGCGCCAGCGCCCACGTCGCCCGCGCCGCCGCGAGTCGGTCGCGCACCGCGCGAGCCGCTTCGAGGGCGCTGCTGGCGTGAGCCCGGCACTCGCGCTCCTCTCCACGCCCGGCGGCGAAGAGGGCCAGCAGCGCGTGCGCGTTCGCTTCGCCGGGTCGTTGACCAGCGTCTTTTGCCGCGTGCAGACTCTCGTGCGCGTGTGCCGCGCCCTCGTCCCAGAGCCCGAGCCGGAACTCCATCTCGGACAGCCAGCCCAGCGGGACGGCGTTGATCGCCAGCATGCCGTTCTCGCGCAGGTCGGCGACGGCTTCGAGGCCGAACTCGCGTGCTTGGCGCAGGTACGGGCCGCGCATGCTGATCGCCATCGGCACGAGCCACTTGTGCGCGCCGGAGCGCTTGATCGCCTCGGGCGCCGCGTCGAAGACCTGCCACGGCGGCGGCGCGTCCGCTCCCCACACGGCGAGCCAGCGGCCGAAGTCCCGGTAGCCGGAGTCGGTCGCGCGCTCGGCGACCTCGGTCACGGCGGCGGTCGCCTCGTCCAGCAGCCCGGCTTGCACGGCCGCGTCACCCGCGAGGAAAGCCAGGTCCGCGGCTTGCTGGGGATCGTTGTCCCACAAGGACTTCGAGGCTCGCGACAGGTACTCGAACGCGGTGACCTGATCGCCGCTGTAGCGCTCCATCAACCCGCGCAGCCGCGTCGACACGTGCTCGCGCTCGACGAGTTCGGGGTGCCCCGACTTCCACGCGGCGTAGGAGGCGGCGGCTCGCCTTCGTTGCCTCGCCGGCTGGGTTCCGCTGAGTCTCGCCGCCTCGGTCAGGACGGAGATCGACGCCGCGAGCCCGCCGCGCGCGGTGCAGGCCGCGGCGTCCGCTTCCAGTTCCGCGGCAAGGGCTTCGTCGGCACCTTCGGTCGCGAGCGCGCGGTGCAGCCTCACCGCCCCGCCAGTCTCCACTGTGGACAGTGCTTTGTGGACTGTTCGGCGACGCTCGGGGCTCGCGGTGCCGTACGCGGCGGAGCGCATGAGGGGATGCGTGAAACCGGGAATGTTCTTTGTTGGCAGGCCCAGTTCGGCGCACGCGGCTGAGATCGTCTCGGGTCGGCCGGTGCTCGCCGCGGCGACGAGCAGCGCGTCCTGCTCGGGCTGGGTGAGCGCCGCGACGCGCTCGGCGAAGGCCGCGCGCAGGGCTTCGCCGAGCGGGACCGTGCCCGTGGCCAGCGCGTCGAGCACCGCGCGGTCCGGCTCCAGCTCCCGGAGCGCGAGCGGATTGCCCCCGGTGGCGCGGACGAGCACCGCGCGAGTGGCGGGCGCGAGGTCGGGCAGCAGGCGCGCGGCGGCTTCCTCGTCGAGCCCGTCGATTCGGAGTTCGGGCAGGTCAGCGGTGTCCAGGAGGGCGTCGCGGACACCGAACAGCATCGCGGTGCGGCTGCCGTGGAGGCGGCGCGCGGTGAAGAGCAGCGCCCGGATCGACGCGCGGTCGAGGTTGTGGGCGTCGTCGACCACCACGACCTGCGGCTCGGCGGTCGTTCGCAGCAGCGTGCACACCGCCGCGAACACCAGCAGGTCCGTCGTCTCCCTGCCGCCTCGCCGAGGGCCACGCGCAGCGCTTCCGCCTGGGGTTCGGGCAGTTCGGTGAAGTGTTCGCGCAGCGGGCCGAGGAGGTGGTGCAGGCCGCTGAACGCCAGCTCGACCTCGGCCTCGACGCCGCACGCGCGCAGGGTCGCGGGCACTTCGGCCAGCAAGGTGCTCTTGCCGATCCCGGCCGGGCCGCGCAGCACCAGGGCTCCCCCGTGCTCGACGACCTCGTTGATCCGCCGCTGCTCGCGCTCCCGGCCGTGCACCACGACGCCAGCGTAGTGATGACCGGTCAGATCGACAGATGCCGCTCGCGCCGGTGCACCGCGAGGCTGAGCGCGTGGACGAGAACAAGACTTACAGCCGTCGCCGCGTGATCACCACCGGCGGCGTCGCCGCGGGCGCAGGAGCCGTCGCCGGGCTCGCCGCCGGAGTCGCCCTGGTGCACGGCACAGCGCCGACGCCCACCATCACGCCGTCGGCCGCTCGGCGCTTCACCGGCAAGGTCGTCGTGATCACCGGCGCCACCAGCGGCATCGGCCGCGCCGCAGCCGTGCGCTTCGCCGCGGAGGGTGGCAAGGTCGGCTTCTGCGGCAGGCGCGAGAACCTCGGCCGCGACATCGAGCGCGAGATCCGCGCCTCGGGCGGCGAAGCCATGTACGTGCGCGCCGACGTCCGCGTGGAGTCCGACGTGCAACGCTTCGTCGACAGCGTCGCCTCGGCCTACGGCGGGCTCGACGTGTGCTTCAACAACGCGGGCATCACCAACCAGAAACCCTTGCACGAGTTCACTTCCGCCGAGTGGGACGACGTCGTCGGCACCAACCTGCGCGGCGTGTTCCTCGCGATGAAGTACCAGATCCCGCACCTGCTGCGGCGCGGCGGCGGCACCATCGTGATCACCTCGTCCGGCAACGCGAAGGTCAGCGGAACCGATCGGAGCGCGTACGCGGCGTCGAAGAGCGGCCTCGTCGGGCTCGTGCAGTCGGCGTCGCTGGACTACGCGATGCAGGGCATCCAGATCAACACCGTGTTGCCGGGGACGGTGAACTCGGAGTTCACGCGCAGGGTCGCGGGTGCGATGGCGTTGCCGGACGCGGTGTGGGACACGATGGCGGCGACGTGGGCCAAGTCGAACGTGCGGGGGTTGCGGAGGATGGGCACTCCGGACGAGGTCGCGGCGTTCGTGCTGGCCGTGGCTTCTGGGGATTTCCCTTACCTGACGGGATCACACCTGTCCATCGACGGCGGCACCGGAACCGCATAGGGCGACGCTCAGGTGGACGATGCGGTCGAGGACCGCACGCCGAACCACTGCTCCGCTCCGTATGCCTCGAACCTCTCCACTTCGACGAATCCCAGCTTCGCCACGAGCCGCAGCGAGCGGTCGTTGGCGGTCTGCGTGGCAAGCACCACTGGTTCACCGGGAAGCGCACCGGCGAACCAGTCCAGCGCCGCCGCGCACGCCTCGGTCGCGTACCCGTGCCCCCACGTCCGGGGCAGGAACAGGTAACCGAGCCAGACATCTCCGGCGCCCGGACCGATGTGCTTCGGGTCCTGTGGGTCACGCCGGTCGAAGGTGACCACGCCGATCATCTCCCCGTCGAGTTCGACCACGAAGTAGCCGGGGCGCCGCCCGGGCACCTCGGGCGCCGTGCGCTCCACTTCCTCGCGCGACGGAGAACCACCGATGTAGGTGCCCACCTCCGGCGAGGCGAAGAGTTCGACGAACGTCGCGCGGTCGCGGGCCTGGGACTCACGGAGCACAAGCCGTTCGGTCCTGATCGGAGCGGGTGGCCAGGCGACGGGCCCGAGCTCGGTCATAGCGGGCGATCTCCATGTCTCTCGCGGTTTCCACGGGACTCTACGGGAGGCCGTCGGCTCCCGGCTCACACTGCGGGCGGCTTCGGAACATCCGGCTCGCGGCGGCGTGATGAGCGGGAACTACGCCGAAGCGCCGTTGTTGCTGCTGACGACGATGGGGGCGCGCAGCGGGCAGGAGCGGACCTCGCGGACGATCCCGGTGGTGGTGCTGAGCCGGGGAACTGGACGGTAAGTCGCGGCGCTTGTCAAGTGCCGAACGTAATCGCGCGAGATTCAGGTACAAAATCCAAGATTCCCCTAGTTCCATTGCGGCTCCAGGACCTTCCGGCAACTCTGGGATGGGCTGGAAGACCTGGGGCCGCGAACTTGGGGTAGTCGTATGCAATTCAGTGTGCTGGGTTCTCTCGAAGTGGTGGACCGCGGAGTGGTGGCGCCCCTCAAGGGGACCAAGCAACGCGCGGTCCTCGGCTACCTCCTGTTGCACGCCAACGAGGTGGTGGCGACGAGCCGGTTGCTCCGGGCGCTGTGGCCGGACGACGTGCCCTCGACGGCGCGCAAGATGGTGCAGAACGCGGTGTCGGGACTGCGGACCGTGCTCGCGTCGAACTCCGACGGGACGCACACCCCCCTGCTGCTGACGCACGCGCCGGGATACGTGCTGAGGGTGGAGCCGGAGCGCATCGACCTGTCGCGCTTCGAATCCCTGGCGCAGGCGGGTCGCGTGGCGCTCACCGAGGGCCGGGGCGACCAGGCGGCGCAGGCGTTGCGGGAAGCCTTGGCGCTGTGGCGCGGGCCGGTGCTGGCGGACCTGGTGGAGACCGGCGTCAACTGGCCGGAACTGGCGAAGCTGCGCGACATGCGGGTCTCGGTGATGGAGGACTACTTCGACGTCGAGCTGGCGCGCGGGCGGCACCCGGACGTGCTCGGCGAGCTGGAGCCGCTGTTCGAGGCGGAGCCGCACCGGGAACGGTTGTGCCGTCAGCTGATGACGGCGCTCTACCGGTGCGGGCGGCACGTCGACGCGTTGCAGGTCTACCGGCGGACGCGGACGGCACTGGTGGACGGGCTCGGTTTGGAGCCGGGGCGCGAACTCCAGGAGCTGGAGCGGGCGATCCTCGACCACGACGCGGCGTTGCAGCTGCCGCCGGTGGCCGCTTCGGTGACACCGCTGGTGATCCCGGACAAGCCGAGGGCACTGGCAGCGGTGGTCAACCTGCGGCAGGAGCCGGAACCGAGCGCGACCAGCCCGTTCGTGGAGCCGTGCGCGGAGCGCAAGCTCGTCAGCGTGATGGCCGTGGCGCCCAGGCAGCCGACGGGCAAGGACCCGGAGGACGTGGACCAGACCTTCCTGGACATCAGCGTGACGGTGCGGGCGGAGGTCGAACGCGCGGGCGGCACGGTGATCGGAGCGGTGGGGTCGGTGCTGCTCGCGGTGTTCGGGGTGCCGAGGACGCACGAGGACGACGCGGCGCGCGCGGTGCGGACGGCGCTGACGATCCGGGACCGGCTCGTCGGCCAGGACCCGGCCGCGCCGAACGGGGCGGACCTGCGCATCGCGATCGCGACCGGCGAGGTGCTGGCGAAGTTCCGGCAGGGCGAAGCCGCTCCGATGGTGGCGGGCGCGGTGGTGGACAGCTGCGTGCTGATGACGACGGTGGTGCGCTGCGGGCCGGTGTGGGTCTGCGACACGACGCGGCAGGCGAGCGCGCCGCTGATCGTCTACTCCACGACCTCCGAAGTGCCCGCGGTGTGGAAGGCCGAGGCCGTGCGGGAGAAACCCGTGGTGGGCGTCGGCAGGCACACGAGCGTGCCGTTCCTGGACCGCGAGCGGGACCTGGAGCTGTTGCGCGCCACCTTCGCCCAGGTGCGGCGCAGGCAACGGCCGCAGCTGCTGACGGTGCTCGGCGAAGCGGGGATCGGCAAGACACGGCTGCTGACCGAGTTCTCCGACCGCGCGAAGGTGATCTCCGCGCGGGTGCCGTACTTCGGCGAGGACATCACCTCGCGGACGCTGACCGAGCTGACCAGGACCTGCGTCGGCATCGAGCACGGCGACTCGGCGGCGGTGGCCGAGACGAAGCTGAACCGCTTGGCGCACAAGCTTTTTGGACCGAACGAGACCGCGAAGCGGACGGTGGCGGGACTGCTGCCGCTGACCGGGTTCCCCGCACGGCCGTGGCACCTGGTGGACTCGGCGGAGACGTTCGCGGCGCTGCGCAGGCTGCTGGAGGAACTGGCGGCGGAGGAGCCGCTGGTGACCGTGATCGAGGACCTGCACCGCGCCGACGACGAGCTGCTGGAGTTCGTCGCGGGGCTCTCCGACGGCGTCGGGCCGGTGCCGCTGCTGGTCGTGGCGACCGCGCGGCCGGAGCTGCTGGAACTGCGGCAGGGCTGGCACGGCGGCGCGCGCAACGTCACCACGATGACGCTGGACCCGTTGTCGGAGAACGCGATCGGCGAGCTGCTGGACTCGATGCTGGACGACGGGACCGCGCACGGTGGCTGGTCGGCGCAGCACCGGCGGGCGCTGGTGGGGCGCGTCGGCGGGAACCCGTTGTTCGCGATCGAGTACGCGCGCATGATCCGCGTCGGTCGCTCGCGCGAGGACCTGTTGCCGCCGAACCAGGTGCGCAGCGTCGTCGCCGCGCGACTGGACACGCTGTCGGTCGCGGAGAAGGCCGTCGTGCAGGACGCGGCGGTCTTCGGCGGCACGGTGACCGCCTCCGCGCTGGCCGCCGTTGGCGGGCACGACGAGATCGACGGCGTCGTGCAGTGCCTTGAGCAGTTGGAGCGCCGCGAAGTGCTGCGCAGGGTTCGCACCGGCGGGATCGGCGGCGAGCAGGGCTACGTGTTCTGCCAGGCGCTCGTGCGCGACACCGCCTACGCGCAGCTCCCCCGCGTCGCGCGGGCGGAGAAGCACCGCAACGCCGCGGCATGGCTGGACGGCGTGGCGGCTGAGCACGGCGAGGACCTGCGCGAGCTGCACCACCGGCACGTCGCGGCCGGACTCGGCGGCCAGCTCGCGCAGGTCACCACGATTGCGCCCGTTCCGGAGTGGAGCAGGATTCGCATTTCATGATCACCTTAATCTTCTTGTGACCTTCTCGGTCAGCCGCCAAGTTCCCTTCTGTCGCAATTGCGGCGAATCAGACAGAAAGGGACAGTGTGCTCAAGAAGATCGGGGCGTTCACCGGGGCTGCCGCACTCGCGGTCGGGCTCATGACGGTGGCGGCGGCACCTGCGTCCGCGAAGGCCGACCCGTGCGGCGGCTTCGGTGTTTTCAGCCTCTACTACAACCACTGCGGCCCGGCCGAGAAGATCTGGATCAGGGTGGACCAGGTCGACATGGGCGGCTACCAGGACTTCGACAAGTGCGTCGGCAGGGGCACGACGGAGATCGGCCCCCGGTTCCAGTACATCAAGGCGTGGTACCTGCGCGACGCCAAGCCCGGGGAGTGCTGACTCAGGTGTCCGACCAGGTCCGCTGACGCACGGCGAACGGCGGGCCCTGTGACACCACGGCTCCGGAATACCCTTGCGGGAGAACGAGTTCCGCCACCGACCAGCGCTCGCCGCGCACGGTCAGCGCTCCGGCGGAGTACTCGGGCCCGGGAAGGCCGCTGAGCCCCTGCCCGGTCACCTTCACGTAGGCCTCTTTGACCGTCCAGTAGCGGAAGAACTCCGCTGCCTGGTCGCGCTGCGGCAACGCGGCGATGCGCGCATGCTCTTGAGGGAGGAGCACGCGCGCAGCCATGCCGAGGTGGTCCA
This sequence comes from Allokutzneria sp. NRRL B-24872, assembly GCF_002155965.1. Taxonomy (GTDB): domain Bacteria; phylum Actinomycetota; class Actinomycetes; order Mycobacteriales; family Pseudonocardiaceae; genus Allokutzneria. The sequence goes on along the minus strand of NZ_MUMH01000092.1, from coordinate 115,032 downwards.
GCTCGCGGTGCCGCTCGACGTCGACGCCGACGCGGCGCTCCCACGACACGGCGAGCACCGCGATCTCGCCGGAGTGCGAGAGGTTGAAGTCCGGTCCGCCCACCACGCGGGGGCGGCCGGACTCCTCGCGGACGATCTCCGAGGTCCCGAGGACCGAGTGCAGCATCGCCCTGGCCTCGCCCGCGGGGCCCAGCCAGACGTCCATCAAGCGGCGAGCTCGGCGGCGAAGACGTCGATCAGCTCGCCCGCCTTCTTCTCCAGGTAGAAGTGGCCGCCGGGGTAGGTGTGCAGCGCGAACCGCTCAGCGGTCAGCTCGCCCCACGCCTTCAGCTCGTCGTCGTCGGCCCGCGGGTCGCCGTGGCCGCCGAACGCGGTCAGCGGGATCGGCAGCGGGTCCTGCGCGCGGTGGGTGTACGCCTCGTTCACGGTGAGGTCGGCGCGGAACAGCGGGACGAACAGCTCCAGCAGCTCCGGCTCGTTGAGCACCGCGTCCGGCATGCCGCCGAGCTGCTTCAGCTCCGCGATCAACTGCGGCTGCGGCAGGGCGCGCAGCTGCTTGCGGGTGTCGGGCAGCTGCGGGGCGGCGCGGCCGGAGACGAACAGGTGCTTCGGCAGCTGAGCACCGAGCGCGCGCAGCTTGCGGGTCACCTCGAAGGCCAGCAACGCGCCCATGGAGTGCCCGAAGAACGCGTAGGTGCCGGTGAACTGGTCACCGATGTCCGCCACCAGCTCCTCGACGAGGGTGTCCACCGAGGTGAACGGCTTCTCGCGGAAGCGCTCCGCCCGGCCCGGCGGCTGCACGGGGCAGATCGCCAGCCGGTCGCCCGCCAGGGCCCGCCACGGTGCGTAGACGGCGGCGCTGGCGCCCGCGTGCGGGAAGCAGTACACCCTGTGCTTGCCCGGCTCACCGCCGCCGAGCGGCAGCCACCGCGGCGCGTTAGGTCGTGTCATGCCTGCTCCCTAGATCAGTCCGTCTCCACCACAAGATAAGCAGGTGGGGGCTGGATCTGGGCCAGGTCTGATTCAAACACCAGATGTGAACCGTCCCGCTCGACCTCGGCGAACCCGGCGAAGGCGTAGGTGACGTACATCATTCGGTTGCGGCCCGTTTCGACGAACTCCGCGCGCAGCTTCGCGCCGTCGGCCTTGGCCAAGCCCATGATGTGGTTGAGCAGCACCGTGCCGACGCCGCGCGACATGACCCGGCAGGACATCAGCATCATCCGCAGGTGCCACGCGGGCTGACCGCGCTCGACCAGGGCGAGGCCGATCTTGCCGTAGCTGCCGTAGCGGTCGGTCAGCGACGCGACCAGCAGCAGGTGGTCGGGCGAGGTGCGCAGCGCGTCCAGCTCCTCGTAGGAGTAGGTGCGCCCGGTGGAGTTGAGCTGGTTGGTGCGGACGGTCAGCTCCTCGGCCCGCTGGAGGTCGGCCTCCTGCGCCCGCGTGATGGTGAACCTCATGTCCAGCGTGGCCAGGAACTCCTCGCTGGTACCGCTGTACTCCTGCTCGATCACGTCGCGCTGCGCCGCCGCCTGGTACATCTCGCGGCGGATGCGGGACTCGTCGGTGACGAACTTCGGCCGGAAGTCCTCCTGCGCCAGGATCGCCGGCAGGTCGCCGAGCGCGTCCACGGTCAGCACCGCGGGCAGGACGTGGGCGACCTCCTCGCGCTCGAAGGGCTGGTCGTCGACGAAGGCGATCGCGTCGAGGCCGATGTTGATCGACTTGGCGATCTGCTCGATGGAACCGGACTTCGCGTTCCAGTTGATCTGCGGGTACAGGAAGTACTCCGCCAACCCGAACTCGCGCAGCTTGGCCATGGCGGCGTCGTGGTCGTTGCGGCTGGCCACCGAGTGCAGGACGCCCAGCTCGTCGAGGCGGCGGATCTCCTCGGCCACCTCGTCGCGGAGCTTGACGTCACCGTCCTCCAGCAGGATTCCCTCCCAGACGGTGTTGTCCAGGTCCCACACCACGCACTTGATGCGCCCGAGTTTCACAGTGCCACCTCTCGGTAAGCGACGTCGGCGATCGTCAGCTGCTGGAGCTCCGTGCTGCCTTCGATGATTTCCATGACCTTGGAGTCGCGGTACAGCCGCGCGACGGGGTGGTCCGGGCTGCACCCGTTGGCGCCGTGGATCTGCACGGCGTCGCTGGCGGCCTTGGTGGCGGCCGTGGACGCGTGGTACTTGGCGATCCAGGTGGCCATGATCGTCTCGGGGTCGTCGGCGTCCTTGAGCGCGCCGGCCCGCTCGCACAGCAGCCGCGCGGCGTCGCGCGCGGTCACCATGTCGCTGATCTTGGCGCGCAGCTGCGGCTGCTCGCGCAGCAGCATCCCGCCCGCCGAGCGCTCGGCGGTGTAGCGCGCGCTGGCCTCCAGCGCGGCCTGCACGATGCCCAGCGATCCGCAGGCGACGCTGTAGCGGCCGATGTCCAGCGCCCCGGTCATCACCGTGCCCGCCGCCCAGCCGCGCGGGCCGAGCAGGGCGTCGGCACCGAGCCGCACATCGGTGAAGGTGATCTCCGCGATCATGCTCGCCGCGGTGCCCATCATCCTCGGCAGCGGCGTGACCTCGACGCCGACAGCGTTGCGCGGCACCAGGAACGCGCTCATCCCGGGCCCGGTCCTGGCGAAGACCATCATCAGGTCGGCGACCTGGCCGCCGGTGATCCACTTCTTGCGGCCGTTGAGCACCCAGCCGTCGCCGTCCGGCTCGGCGGTGGTGCCCTCGGCCCTGGAGTCGCTGCCGCTGCTGTCGGGCTCGGACAAGCAGAACACGCCGAAGGTGTTGCCAGCGGCCAATTCCGGCAGCCACCGCGCCTTCTGCTCGTCGGTGCCCCAGCGGTTGACCGACCAGGACACCATGCTGTGCACGGTGAGCATGCTGCGCAGGCCTGAGCAGCCGCGGCCGATCTCGGTGTGCAGGCGTCCGACGGTGACGTAGTCGGTACCGGAGCCGCCAACGGCTTCGGGCAGGAACGGCGCCCAGAGTCCGAGCGAGCCGACCTGCTTGAGCAGCGACTCGGTCAGCCGCTCGGTGCGGTCGAACTCCTCGGCGTGCGGCGCGACCTCGGCGTCGACGAACTCCCTCGTCAACTCGGGCGTCGGGCTCATGACTAGGCCGTCACCGACTGCTGGCGCGCGATCAGCTCGGTCATCGCGTCGACGCTGCGGAAGTTGTCCAGCTTCAGCTCGTCGTTGGGGATGCGCACCGAGAACGCCTTCTCGATGAACATCACCAGCTCCATGGCGAAGAGCGAGTTGACGAAGCCGAGCGCGAAGATGTCCTGCTCGTCGGTCAGCTCGATCTTCGGGAACTTGCCGACGATGAACTGGCGCAGCTCGGCACGGGTGTTGTCGGACATGACGTGCACTCCTCGGTGTCAGTGGGTCCGGGGTTTCAGTAGGCGTAGAAGCCCTTGCCGGACTTGCGACCGTGCAGGCCCGCGTCCGTCATCTGCTTGAGCAACGGGCACGGGCGGTACTTGCTGTCGGCGAAGTGCTCGTAGAGGACCTCGACGCTGTAGAGGATCGTGTCGACGCCGATCAGGTCGGCGGTCTCCAGCGGTCCCATGGGGTGGCCGAAGCAGCTGCGGAACACGTCGTCGACGGTCTCGGCGCTGGCGACGCCCTCGTACACCAGGTACGCGGCCTCGTTCACGGTCAGCATGAGCACGCGGTTGGACACGAAACCGCTGGCGTCGTTGACGTCGATGCCGCGCTTGCCCGCCGAGCTGAGCAGGTCGCGCACGGTCTCGATGGTCTCGGGTGCCGTGTGGTACCCCTTGATCAGCTCGGCCGCGGGCTTCATCGGCACCGGGTTCATGAAGTGCACGCCGGCGACCTGGGTCGGCCGCTTGGTCAGCGAGGCGAGCTTGGTGATCGGGATGGCCGAGGTGTTGGCGACGAAGATCGTCTCCGCCTTGCAGGTGGCCTCCAGCTCCTGCCACACCGCCTTCTTGGTCTCCCAGTTCTCCGTGACGTTCTCGATCACGATGTGCGCCTCGGCCAGCAGGCTCAGGTCGGTGCCCGTGGTGATGAGCGAGAGCACCTGCTCGTGGTCGACGGCGGGGCCGCCCATCATCCGGCTCATCCGCGCGTTCAGCTCGATCGCGTTGAGAGCCTTGGCGAGCGCGTCGGGATCGTTGTCGATCAGCACGATCTCGTGCCCGGCCTGGGCGAAGGTCTGCGCGACGCCCGAGCCCATCACGCCCGCGCCGACCACTCCAACAAGACTCATCGGTTCTCTCCTCGTTCCTGTGGGTCAATCCAGTGGCGCCGCCGCTCGAAGGCGTGCACGGGCGCGGTGGTCTTCCGCGCGCCCCGGCCACGGTGGTAGGCGGCCCAGTCGACGTCGGCCCCGGTGAGCCACACCTTGCCGAGCGCTTCGGTCAGCACGAACTGGGTCTCATTCGGGTCGGAGTCCCCCGGCAGCGTCGACACCAGCAGGGACCACCGGCTCGACGGCACGTCGGGGTGGCCGCGGAACATCGCGCCGAGTGACTGGCCCGCGCCGAGCTCGACCAGCGCGGCGTCCGGGTGCTCGGCGGCGAGGTGCGCGACCATGTCGGCGAACTGGACCGTGCGGCACATGTGCTCGGCCCAGTAACCGGGGTCCTTGAGCTGGCGCTCGGTGATCGGCGCGCCCGTCACGTTGGACAGGTACGGGATCTTCGGCGCCTGCGGGTCGAGGTTCTGCCGCGCCCACGCGGTCAGCTCGGCCGCGACCGGGCGCAGCGCTCGCGAGTGGAACGCGTGCGTGGTGCGCAGGTAGCGGGCGGGAACAGCGTCCGTGATGGCACCGAGTTTCTCGGCCGGGCCGGAGAGCACGGTCATCGCGGGGCCGTTGACGGCGGCGACGTCGATGTCGTCGAGCGGGCCGACCTTCGCGGTGAGGTCGGCGACGGAGAGCGGCACGGCGACCATCGCGCCCTGCGGGAGCTTCGCGATCAGCTTGGCGCGCACCGCGACCAGGCTCGCCGCCTCGGTCAGGGTCAGGCTCTCGGAGAGCGCGGCCGCGACGAACTCGCCGACGCTGTAGCCCGCGAGCACGCTCGGCGTGATCCCCCAGTCCAGCAACAACTTCCCGAGCGCGTACTCCACCGCGAAGACCGCGGGCTGGACGACGTCGGTCGCTGCTGTCTCGGTCTCCTCGGTGCGCCCGAGGAGGCGCGCGAGGTCGTTGCTGGCGGCTCCGCGCTCGGCGATCATGTCCGCGATCGGCTCGGTGCCGAGGTGTTCGCGGAAGATCGCCGAGCACTCGTCGATCGCCTCGCGGAACACGGGTTCGTCGCGGTAGAGGTCGCCGACCATGCCCTTGTACTGCTCGCCGACCCCCGCGATCAGGAATCCGACCTCGCGGCCCTCGATCACGTTGCTGGCGGCCAGGGTACGGCCGTCCTCGTGAATGTCCACTGTGGACTTCACGACCGCCGCGCGGCGGTGGCCGAACGCTCTGCGGCCGATCTGGAGCGTGTAGGCGAGGTCTTCGACGGGCTCGGTGCTGGCGGCGATCCGCTCGGTCAGCGCGTCTGCGGCCTCGGCGGAGGTGCCGGACCAGACGAGCAGCGAGTGCGCGCGCGGGTTCGGCTCGTCCTCGGGCTCTGGGGCCTCCTCCAGTACCACGTGGGCGTTGGTCCCACCGAAACCGAAGGAGTTCACGCCCGCGAAGCGAGTCCGTTCCCCACGCGCCCAGGTACTGGGTTCCACGGGGACCTGGATACGGTCCCCGGTGCGCGCGAGTTGCTTGTTGGGCGCGGTGAAGTTCAGGGTGCCCGGCAGCTCCTCGTGGTGCAGCGCGAGCACGGTCTTGATCAGCGACGCGATGCCGGCGGCCTGGTTGAGGTGGCCGATGCCGGACTTCGCCGAACCGATCTTCAACCGCGCGGACTCGGCGAAGACCTGCTGGATGGCGGCGACCTCGGCCGCGTCGCCGAACACCGTGCCGGAGGCGTTGGTCTCGACGAAGTCCACCTCCTCCGGCTCGACTCCGGCCGCGCCGAGGGCTTCGGCCATCACCGCGGCCTGGCCCTGCACGCTCGGCGCGGTGAACCCGGCCTTGTCGGCGCCGTCGTTGTTGACCGCCCAGCCCCGGATGACCGCGTAGACCCGGTCGCCGTCCGCCAGCGCGTCCTCCAGGCGGCGCAACACCACCGCGCCCGCGCCGTCTCCGGTGATCTTGCCGTTGGCGTCGGCGTCGAAGGGGCGCACGACGCCGTCCGAGCTGAGCCGGTTGGCCTCGGAGTACCAGTAGCCGGGCGGCTGCACGAGCAGCGAGACGCCGCCCGCGACCGCGACGTCGGTCTCCCCCGCCGCCAGGCTCGTGCAGGCGGTGCACACCGCGACGAGCGAGGTCGCGCTGTGCGCCTGGACCGTGACGGCCGGGCCGGTGAGGTCCAGCGAGTACGAGACCCGACCGGCCAGTGTGTCCTTGTCGTTCAACAGGATCAGGTGCTCGGGGCCGACCTTGACGAACAGGTCCTCGTGCGCCATCAGGTTGACCATGAGGTAGGTCGACGGCCCGCAACCCGCGTAGACCGCCACAGTCCCGTCCACAGTGGACGGATTGATCGCGGCGTCCTCAAGGGCGTGCCAGACAGTCTCCAGGAACACCCGGTGCTGCGGGTCCATCAGCGCGGCTTCCTCGGGATCGACCCCGAAGAAGCCCGCGTCGAAACCGTCCATTCCGGACACTCCGGCCGAGACCGGGACGTAGCGCGGGTCGTTCGCGTGCTCGGCCGAAACTCCGGCCGCGACCAGTTCTTGCTTGCTGTGCTTGACGATTCCGGAGCGACCGGCCACCAGGTTCGCCCAGAACCCGGCCGCGTCGTCGGCCCCTGGGAACCGTCCGGCGAGCCCCACTACGGCGATGTCGCCCTCGAAGCCCTGTTCGTCGCTCATCGCTTCCCGCTCCTCCTGCCGCGCGCCGCGCGGCGGCGTTCCCCGCGTGCGGCGCTGCCCTTGAGCACCTTGGCCGGACTGTCCTGGCCCGGAGCCGCCTCGTCGCGCACCAGCTCCGCGAACTGGGCGACGGTCGGCTTCTCGAACAGGCTCGCCGCGGCCAGCTCGACGGAGAACTCCTTGGCCAGCCTGGCGATCACCACCAGGCCGATCAGCGAGGTCCCGCCCAGCTCGAAGAACGGGTCGTGCACGCCGACCTGTTCGAGACCCAGGCATTCCTGCCACACCACCGACACGCGGCGTTCCACGTCGTCGCGCGGGGCCAGGTAGGCCACGCGCAGGTCCGGCCTCGGGTAGCGCTCGGAGACCGGCACGACACCGACGCCGTCCGCGACCGCGTCCATCGAGTTGACCTCGGCGAACGTGCGGACCGCTTCCGGAAGGGGCCGGGTGAGCACCAGCACCTGGGGGGCGCCGGATGCCACGATCCTGGTCAGCTCGTCGACCCCGTCGGCGTCGCGGATGCCGTACTTGGCACGGTAGTCGCGAACGGCCTGCTGGAACTCGGGTGAGCCGGAAAGCGCGTCGTTTGACCAGTTGTCGTACAGCCAGGCGCCCCAAGCCACAGACACGACGTGCTTGGCTGTGCTACCGGTGACCGACTCGGCGGCGGCGAAGGCGTCCAGGAACGCGTTGGCCGCGGCGTAGTCGTACTCACCGACCGCGCCGACCACGGTCACGGCGGAGGAGTAGAGCACCAGCAGCTCGACCGGGTCGGCCCGCAGCTCCTCGGCCAGCGCCAGAGTGCCGTTCACCTTGGGCGCCAACACTTCCGCTGCCTGCTCGCGGCTCTTGGTCTGCAACAGGCCCTTGCCGGCCACGCCCGCCGCGTGCACGACGCCGTGGAGTTCCCCGAAGTGCTCGCGGGCCGTGCGCAGCATGGCCTTGACCTGTGCGGGGTCGGAGACGTCCGCGCTGATCGGCAGCACCTCCGCGCCCAGCGCGACGAGGTCCTTCATGTCCAGCAAGGTCCTGCTGGTCGTGTCGTCCGGGCCGTGCGCTTCGATCCAGGAGGTCCACTGCGCGCGCTCCGGCAGCGTCCGCCGACCGACGAGGGCCAGCTTCGTGCCGAGCCGCGCGAGCCTGCGCGCCAGCATCAGCCCGAGTCCGCCGGTACCACCGGTGATCAGGTAGGTGCCGCCTTCGCGCCACGCCACCGCATCGTCCACTTCGGACAGTGGAGTGACCTCGAAGTCGCGCAGCCAGCGGCGTCCGCGCCGCCAGGCCACCGGAGCGTGCGCGGTGCCCGCGTCAGCGCCCTGCGCGGCGATCTCCGGCGCGAGCAGATCGGACTCGCGCAGCAGCTGCGCGGCGATCGTGGCGGGCTCCGTGGTCGACTCCACGTCGACGTAGCGCGGGTACACCAGCGGGTACTCGTGGTCGATCGCACCAACCGCGCCGAACATCATGGCGGACAACGGGTTGGCCGCGTCTTCACCGAGCACGTCGAAGGTGTCCACGCCCGCCGCGACCAGGCTGATCACGCGGTTCGGCAGCACCGAGCCCACGGCCTGGACCAGCGCCATGAGGCTGTAGAAGCCGTTCTCCACGGCGGTTTCCGGCTCCGGGAGTCCCTTGTGGACACCGAAGGCGTGGACGATCCGCAGCGGGTTCTCCGCACGGTCGGCGACGCCGTCGAGCGCGGCCCGGACGTCCTCCCCCGGCTCGACGATCCGCACTTCGTGCCCAGCCGCCGTGGCGAGGTCAGCGACGTGGTCGCCGATGTGCGTGCGGTCGGCGAAGACGATCACCGTGGTCGGGGCGGCGTCGGCGAGCGCGGTCCTGGCGTCCTGCCTGCGCCAGATCGGCGTGTGCGAGAACATCCCCGGCTTGCCCTTGACCGCCGGCTCGGGCGCCGGAGCCGGGTTGGTGTCGTACTCCGGCCAGTAGCGAATCCGTTGGAAGCGGTAGCTGGGCAGGTCGACCGGAGTGCGCTCCGGCGAGTGCCCGGCGGCGAAGTCCACCCTCACCCCGCTCTGCCACAACGTGCCCAGCAGCACGAGGAGATCGTCGTTCTCGTCGACGGTCACGTCCGCGTCGTCGACAAGCTCGATGCCCCAGGCGCGCAGGCGCTCCGCGAGATCAGGGCTGACGGCTCCGCCCGCGCGCGTCCTCGTGGTGGGGGCGTCCACGGGCGTGACACCCGCGCGGAGCTTGGCGACGGCGTCGGCGATGTCCTGCGCCACAACGAATCCACGCAGCGGGTGGCTCGTGCGCCGGGCCTGCGTGGTGTAGGCGACGTCCGCGAGGTCGAGCGCAGGATTGGCTTCGAGGTGGTCGGCGAGCGCGGTGACGGCCTCGGTGAACGCGCTCGGGCTCTTCGCGGAGACCGTGATCAGCTGGGGCGCCTTCTCGGACACCGGCTTGGCCTCGTCGGCCGGAACCTGTTCCAGGACGAAGTGCGCGTTGGTACCCGACCACCCGAAGGAACTGACGCCCGCGAGCACGGGACCGTCTCCGGCGAACGGCGTGAGGCCCTGAACGGGACGGACCGTGCCGTCGACGGTGACGACGTCGTTCGGCTGGACCATGTTGAGGTTGCCGGGCATCTCGTTGTGCTGCAACGCCAGCACGGTCTTGATCAAGCCCGCCATGCCCGCCGCCGCGAGGGTGTGGCCGACGTTGGACTTCACCGCGCCGACGTAGAGCGGGTGGTCCACCGCGCGCTGCTCGAAGATCTCGCGCAGCACGCCGAACTCGATGGAGTCGCCGAGCGGTGTTCCGGAACCGTGTGCCTCGACGAACGAGATCTCATCCGGCGTGACACCGGCTGCCGCGTGCGCGGCCTTGATCACCGCGAGCTGGGCGGCGCGGTTCGGCGCGGTGAGTCCGTTGCTCTGGCCGTCCTGGTTGGTGGCCGTGGCCCTGATCAGCGCGCGCGGGCGGTCACCGGCGCGGATCGACGAAGCCCTGCGGAGGATGACCGCGCCACCGCCCTCCCCAACCACGTAACCGTCGGCGGAGGCGTCGAAGGTCTTGGTGCGGCCGTCCTCGGCGAGCATGCTCATCTTGCACGCCTGCACGAAGGTCTCCGGGGTGAGAATCCCCGACGTGGCACCGACGATCGCGATGTCGCACTCACCGCGCTGGAGGCTCTGCACGGCCAGGTGCATGGCCACCAGCGACGACGAGCACGCGGTGTCCACGGTGAGGCACGGCCCGTGCAGGTCGAGGTGGTAGGCGATGCGCCCGGCCGCCGCGCTCAGCGAGTTGCCGAGGCTGAAGTACGGGTCGTTGGAGCACGCCTCACCGTCGACTTCGAGCTGGCGGAAGGAGTACTGGAGCGAGTCGATCAGGCCCGCGAAGACGCCGGTCCGGCTGCCGCGCAGCTCCTCCGCGGTGATCCCCGCGTCCTCGATGGCCTCCCAGACCAGTTCCATCAGCAGCCGGAACTGCGGGTCGAGGCGGCGAGCTTCCTGCGGGGAGAGGCCGAAGAACGGCGCGTCCCACCCGGCGATGTCGTCGATGAAGCCACCGGCCTGCGTGTAGGCCTTGCCCGGCGCGGTGCGGTCGGGGTCGAAGAACTTCGAGGCGTCCCACCGGTCGGCGGGCACCTCGCGGATGACGTCTCCGCCCTCGGCCAGCATGTCCCAGTACTGCTCGGGGGTGTTGCTGCCGCCTGCGAACCGGCACGCGATGCCGGTGATCGCGATCTGCTCGTCATCGCTCACCCGCGTCGCGACGACCGGGACAACACCACTTTCCACTCCGGAAAGCGACGCGAGCAGGTGCGCGGCGAGCGCCGTCGGCGTCGGGTGGTCGAAGACCAAGGTGGGCGGCAGGACCAGACCGGTCTCGGCGTTGAGCCGTCCGCGCAGCTCCACGGCCGTCAGCGAGTCGAAGCCGAGCTTGGTGAACGGCTCGTCGGGCAGGATGTCGTCGATCCCGCCGTGCCCGAGGACCTGGGCGGAGCACGTGCGCACCAGCTCCAGCAGCACGCGGTCGCGCTCGGCCTCGGAGAGCCCGGCCAAGCGCTCGCGCCACACCCCGGCCTCGGCGCTCTCGCGAGCGCGGGCGGCCTCCTCCTCGGCGATCGCCAGCACGGCGGGCAGGTCCGCGATGAGCGGGGCCGGGCGCATCGCGGTGAAGGTCAGCGCGAAGGCCCGCCAGTCGATGTCCGTCACGGTGACGGTGGTCTCGTCGCCGTCCATGGCCTGTTGCAAGGCGGCGACCGCCAGCTCCGGCGCCATCGCGGGGACACCCAGTTCCGTCAGGAACGCGTCGATCTCCTCGCCGACGCTCATGCCGACCTCGCCCCACCGGCCCCAGGACACCGCGGTCGCGGTCAGCCCCTGCGCCCTGCGGTGCTCGGCGAAGGCATCCAGGAAGGTGTTCGCGGCGCCGTAGGCGGCCTGGCCGCCGTTGCCGAGCACGCCGCCGATCGAGGAGAACATGACGAAGGCGTCCAGCTCGGTGCCCTCGGTGAGCCGGTGCAGGTTCAGCGTCCCGTCCACCTTGGAACGGAGTACCTCGGCGAACTCGGCCCCGGTGACCTTGTCGATCTGCTCCATCCTGAGCACACCGGCCGCGTGGATGATCGAGGTCGGCGGCTCGTCCAGCTCCGCGAAGAGCGCGGTCAGCGCGTCCAGGTCCGCCACATCGCAGGCGCGCACCGTGACGCGGGCGCCCAGCTCGGTCAGCTCGGCGACGAGTTCAGGCGCTCCGGGCGCGGTGTCACCGCTGCGCGAGGTCAGCACGATGTGCTTGGCACCGTTGCGCGCCAGGTGAACGGCGACCTTGCCGCCGATGCCACCCGTGCCACCGGTGATCAGGACCGTGCCGCCAGGACGCCACGCGCGCTTGGGGATCGCGGTACCGGCTTCGCTGAAGCGCCGCGCGAGCAACCCGGAGGGCCGCACCGCGAGCTGGTCCTCTGTGCCGCTGCTCGACCCCGCAAGCGATTCTTCGATGGACACCCCGCCAAGCGCGGTCGCGAGGAGCTGCTTGGCCCGCTCGCCGACCTCAGCGGGCAGGTCGATGAGTCCGCCCCAACGCAGCGGCTGTTCGATCGCGGCGACCCGGCCGAAGCCCCACAGCTGCGACTGCGCCGGAGCGGTCACGGTGTCGTGCTCGCTCGCCGCGACAGCGCCCTGCGTGACGGCCCAGATCGGCGCCTCGATGTCCTGCCTCAGCAGGCTGATCGTGTTCGCGATGGCGGTCTCTTCGTCCAGCCCCAGCAGCGAAAGCACGCCCCGCGCTTCGCCGCTGACCTGGTCGACCGTGACGGCTTCGACGGTGGCTCCGGCGGCGGTCAGGGCTTCAGTGGCACCGGCGACCCACGGGTGCTCCTGGCGCGTGGCGGGCACGACGAGCAACCAGCGTCCGGCGACGGAGGAACCGCTGCCGCTGACCGGCTTCCAGGTGACGCGGTAGCGCCAAGTGTCCACAACGGACAGTTGTTGCTTCGCGCGGCGCCAGTTCGCGAGCGTCGGCAGGACCGCGCTCAGCGTCGCCTGCCCGTTGGCGTCGGCGACCGCGAGTTCCGCCGCGAGGGTTTCCAGGTCGCCCTTGTCGACGGCGTCCCAGAACCGCTTCTCCTCCGGGCTCGCCGACGGAGCTTCCACCGCCTCGGCGGAGAGCCAGTAGCGCTTGCGCTGGAAGGCGTACGTCGGCAGGTCGACGCGCTTCGCCCCGGCGCCCGCGAAGAAAGCCTGCCAGTCGACCTTGATTCCTCGGGCGTGCGCGCGAGCTACCGCGAGTGTCGCGGTGTGCGCCTCGTCGCGGTCTTTGCGCAGGAAGGAGAAAAAGGTCGCATCGACGTTGTCAGCACCCATGGCGGCGAGGACGCCGTCCGGACCGATTTCGAGGTAGGTGCTGACGCCGTGGGAGGCCAGGGTCTTGATGTTGTCGGAGAAGCGCACGGCGTCGCGGACGTGGTTGACCCAGTAGTCGGCGGTGGTGACGTCGCCACTGGCGACCATCTCGATCGTCGGGCTCGCGTACGTGATCGACTCGGCGACCTTGCGGAAGTCCGCCAGCATGCCGTCCATCAGTACCGAGTGGAACGCGTGCGACACCTTCAGCTTCTTGGTCTTGCGGTCCTTGAACTCCGCCGCGATCGCTTCGGCCTGGTCTTCGTCGCCGGAGATCACCACGGACGTCGGGCCGTTGATCGCGGCGATGCCCACGCGGTCGGTCAGGTGCGGCAGCACCTCGGCCTCGGTCGCCTGGATCGCGATCATGGCTCCACCACTGGGCAACGCCTGCATGAGGCGGCCCCGCTCGGAGACCAAGCGCGCCGCGTCCTCCAAGGAGAGCACGCCCGCGACGTGCGCCGCCGCGATCTCGCCGATGGAGTGGCCCGCGACGAAGTCCGGCTTGACGCCCCAGGACTCGACGAGCCGGTACAGCGCGACTTCGAGCGCGAACAGCGCGGGCTGGGCGTTGCCCGTCTGGTGCAGCTCGTCGTCGGAGATCGCCGGAAGGTGCGCGCAGACCTCGTCGTAGGCCTTGGCGAAGACCGGGAAAGCCTTGTACAGCCCGCGTCCCATGCCCACGCGCTGCGAACCCTGGCCGGTGAACAGGAACGCGGTCTTGCCGTCGCGGATCTGATCCTGCACCACGTCGGTGGTGGCAGCGCCCTCGGTCAACGCGGTCAGCGCGGCGAGCAGTTCGTCCCGCCCGGCGGCGACCACGGCGGCGCGGTGCTCCAGCGCGGCGCGCCCCGTGGCCAAGGAGAAAGCAATGTCCACATCGGACAGCGAGTCATTGCTGTCCACAAAGGACTTCAGCTGCTGGGCCTGAGCTTTGAGCGCGCGAGCGGAGCGACTGGAGAGCACCCACGGCACCACCGGAAGCTCGCTGACGACCTGCTGCTCAACCTCTTCAGCGGCAGGAGCTTGTTCAAGGATCAGGTGCGCATTGGTACCGGATACTCCGAAGGACGAGATCGCGGCGCGGCGCGGGCGGTCGACCTCGGGCCAGGGACGTGCGTCGGTCAACAGGGAGACCGCACCGGCACTCCAATCCACTTGGGACGAAGGCTCAGTGACGTGCAGAGTCTTGGGGAGAACGCCGTTGCGGATCGCCTCGACCATCTTGATGATGCCCGCGACCCCGGCGGCGGCCTGGGTGTGACCGAGGTTCGACTTCAGCGAGCCGAGCCACAGCGGACGGTCTTCCTCACGCCCCTTGCCGTAGGTGGCCAGCAGCGCCTGCGCCTCGATCGGATCGCCCAGCGGCGTCCCGGTTCCGTGCGCCTCCACGGCGTCGATGTCGCCGGGCGCGAGGCGGGCGTTGCTCAGCGCCGCGCGGATGACCCGCTGCTGCGCCGGGCCGTTGGGCGCGGTGAGGCCGCTGGACGCGCCGTCCTGGTTGGTGGCGGAGCCGCGGATCACCGCGAGGACCTTGTGGCCGTTGCGCTGCGCGTCGGAGAGCTTCTCCAGCAGCACCATGCCGACGCCCTCGCCCCAGCCCGTACCGTCGGCGCTGTCGGAGAACGCCTTGCACCGGCCGCTGGGGGACAGCCCGCGCTGGCGGGAGAACTCGATGAACGGTCCCGGCGTCGCCATCAGCGTGACCCCACCGGCCAGCGCCAGCGAGCACTCCCCCGCGCGCAAAGCGCTGGCGGCCAAGTGAACCGCGACCAGGGACGAGGAGCACGCCGTGTCGATGGACACAGCGGGGCCGACGAGACCCAAGGTGTAGGCGACGCGTCCGGACGCCACGCTGCCCAGGCTGCCCGTGCCGAGATAGCCCTCGAACTCCGGCGGTGGCACCTGCAACCGCGACGCGTAGTCGTTGTAGATCACGCCCGCGAACACCCCGGTGGAACTGCCTTTCAGCGAAGCCGGGTCGATGCCCGCACGCTCGACGGCCTCCCAGGAGACCTCCAGCAGCAGCCGCTGCTGCGGGTCGGCGGCCAACGCCTCGCGCGGGGACATACCGAAGAACTCGGGGTCAAACTCGGCGGCGTCGTGCAGGAAGCCGCCCTCGCGGCTGTACGAGGTGTGCGCCACCTCGGGATCGGGGTTGTACACCTCCGGGCTCCAGTCGCGGTCGACCGGGAAGCCGGAGATCGCGTCCGTGCCGTCGGCGACCAGCCGCCACAGGTCCTCCGGCGTGCGCACCTCCCCCGGGAAGCGGCAGCTCATGCCGACGATCGCGATCGGCTCGAAGTCACGCTCCTGGACCTCGTGCAGCCGCCTCTTGGTCTCGCGGAGGTCGGTGGTCAACCGCTTCAGGTATTCGAGGTACTGCTCTTCTGTCGCCATGTATGCCGCAACTCCCTTGAAGCCCGGTTCCGGGGCGCACGCGCATGGTTTCCCCTGATCAAGACCACCACATCGGCGCGACACTTGTCAGTGCACAATCGCCTAGACCCGTCGTTGGCGATGATCGAGAAGGGGGTTCGTGGGTCGTGAAGACGCACGAACCCCCCTGCGGGTGCGGGGTCAGCCGAGCTCGCTGTCGATCAGCGCGAAGATGTCCTCGGCCGTCGCCGACTCGACGTCGGCCTCGTCCCTGCGCGCTCCCTTGGCGTTCCACGTGGCCAGCAGCTTGCGGAGGCGGGCGTCGATGTCGGCGCCCTCGGCCTCCGACGGGTCGGCGGAGGCGATGAGGTTCTCCAGGCGGGAGATCTCGTCGGTGAGCGGGACCGCCGTCGCGGCCTCGTCCGGAACGACCTCGGTGAGCAGGTACTTGGCCAGCGCGTCCGGGGCGGGGTAGTCGAAGATCAACGTGGTCGGCAGCTTCAACCCCGTTGCCGCGCCGAGGGAATTGCGCAGTTCGACGCCGGTGAGGGAGTCCAGGCCCAGTTCCAGGAAACCCCGGCTGGCGCCGACGGTCTCCGAGGAGGAGTGGCCGAGCACCATCGCCACCTGCGTGCGGACCAGCTCCAGCAGGTGGCGCTCGCGCTCGGCCTCCGAGAGCCCGGCGAGGCGCTGCCGGAGCTCCTCCGCCCGGCCCGCGACATCGGCTCGGGCGACCCGGCGCGCGGGGGCCTTCACCAGCTCGCGCAGCAGTGCGGGGACGACCACGTCGGAGCGCGCCCCCGCCCGCAGGAACGGGAGGTCGATCTTCATCGGCACCACGACCGAGGGGCCGAGCGCGGCGGAGGCGTCGAACAGCGCCATGCCCTCCTGCCCGCTGAGCGCGCCGAACCCGTTGCGGGTCATGCGGTTCACGTCACCGTCGCCGAGCGTGACGGTCATGCCGTCCTCCCACAGCCCCCACGCCTGGGCCTGGGCGACCAGGCCACGGGCGCGGCGGTGCTCGGCGAGGGAGTTGAGGAAGGCGTTGGCCGCCGCGTAGTTCGCCTGCCCCGGCGTGCCCATGACCCCGGCCGCCGAGGAGAACAGCACGAACATCGCCAGGTCCTGCTCCAGCGTCAGCTCGTGCAGGTTCCACGCCGCGTCCACCTTCGGGCGCAGCACCTCGCGCACGCGCTCCGGGGTGAGCTGGCCGATCAGGCCGTCGTCGAGCACACCGGCCGTGTGGATCACGCCGGTGAGGTCGAACCCGTCCAGCAGAGCCGAAAGTGCGTCGCGGTCGGCCGCGTCGCAGGCGGCGACGGTCACCGAGGCGCCCAGCTGCTCGAGCTCCGCAGCGAGTTCGGCGGCGCCCGGCGCGGACGAGCCGCGACGGCTGGTGAGCAGGAGGTTGCGCACGCCGTGCTCGGTGACCAGGTGCTTGGCCAGTCTGCCGCCGAGACCGCCCGTTCCACCGGTGATCAGGACCGTGCCCTCGGGCCGCAGCGGCTGCGGGATCGTCAGCACGAGCTTGCCGATGTGCTTGGCCTGGCTGATGAAACGGAACGCCTTCGGCGCGTCGCGCACGTCCCAGGTCTTGATCGGCAGCGGGGTGAGCGCGCCCGAGTCGAAGAGCTCGATCAGCTCCCTCCACATCTCGGCGGTCCGGTCCTCGCCCGCCTCGTAGAGGTCGTACGCCTCGTAGGTGACGTTCGGGTGGGCGAGCGCGACCTCCTCCTGGGTCCGGATGTCGGACTTGCCCATCTCCAGGAAGCGCCCACCACGCGGTAGCAGGCGCAACGACGCGTCGACGAACTCTCCGGTCAGCGCGTCGAGAACGACGTCAACACCCTCACCACCGGTGGCAGCAATGAACTCCTGCTCGAAGTCCAACGTCCGCGACGACGCGACGTGCTCAACACCGTTCTCCCGCAACACATGCTGCTTCGCAGCGCTCGCGGTGCCGAAGACCTCCGCGCCGTAGTGCTGGGCGATCTGCGTCGCGGCCATGCCGACCCCTCCCGCTGCGGCGTGGATCAGAATCCTTTCCCCAGAACGCAAACCAGCAAGATCATGCAATCCGTAGTAGGCGGTCAGGTACACCACCGGAACGGAGGCCGCCTGCTCGAACGACCAACCGTCCGGGATGTGCGTCACGTAGGCGCGGTTCACGACGCTGATGGGGCCGAAGCCACCGTCCAGCAAGCCCATCACCTTGTCGCCGACGGCGAGGTCGGTGACCGAGGAGCCGACCTCGGTGACCACACCGGCGGCCTCGTAACCGGGGCGCCCGGTGTGCTCGCCGAGCATGCCGAGCACATTGAGCGCGTCGCGGAAGTTCATGCCAGTGGCGCGAACGTCGAGGCGAACCTGGTTGGGCTGCAACGGTTCCAGCGCGTCCGGCGCCGGAAGCAGCTCCAGGTCGTTGAGCGAACCCCTGACCTTGACGCCCGCGCGCCACGCGGTCTCGCCCTCCGGCGGCGCGATCGTGCCCCCGTCGGCGGCTGACACCAGGCGGGCCGCGAAGAACTCGCCGTCGCGGTGCAGGACCTGGGGCTCCCCGGTCGCGATGGCCGAACCGGCCACAGTGGACAGTTCGGCGTCCGGGAGCGACGGGTCGACGTCCACCAGCACGAAGCGCTCGGGGTTCTCCGACTGCGCGGAGCGGATCAGGCCCCACACGGCCGAGCCCGGCAGGTCGGTGACGTCGTGACCGGTGTCCAGGACCATCGCGCCCCTGGTCAGCACCACGAGCGTGGCGTCATGGTCGGCGTCGAGCCAGCGCTGAGCGATGTCCAGGACGCGGACAACCTCGCTGTGCGTCCGCTCCACCACCGCGTCGGTGCTCGGGTCCAGCGCGAGGACGACGGCGCCGGACTCAGATTCGCCTTCGCCGTAGCGGCTGAAGGAAACCGGGTCGGCGCCCGGAACCGGGGACCAGGCGAGCTTGAACATCGAGTCGGCGCCGGGGGCGGCCGTGCGCACGAGCTTGTCGGTGGAGAACGCCCGCACGGCAAGGGAATCCACGGTGATCACGGGGGCGCCGCTGGAGTCCACCGCGACGACGGTGGCCGAGTCGGGGCCGGTCGGGGTGATGCGGACACGGAGGATCTTCGCGCCGGTCGCGCGCAGCGTGACACCGCGCCACGCGAACGGCAGCGCGCCTTCGCCCCCGTCCTCGCGCAGGAACATCCCGTGCAGCGCGGCGTCCAGCAGCGCTGGGTGGATGCCGAACTCGCCGCCCTTCGCCTTCGCCGCGTCCGGCAGCTCGACCTCGGTGAAGACCTCCTCCCCCGAGCGCCACGCGCCTTTGAGGCCCTGGAACGCCGGGCCGTAAGCAAAACCGCCGTCGGCCAGCTCGGTGTAGAGACCGTCGAGCGCGATGCTCCGCGCGCCAGCGGGCGGCCACTCCGTCAGACCGGCGGGCTCGGGCGAGCCGGACTCGGCGAGGCTGCCCTGACCGTTGAGGGTCCACGGAGCACTGCCGTCCCCGCGCGAGTAGATCGAGACCGGGCGCAGGTCGTCCTCGACGCCGCCGAGGACGACCTGGACGTCGATCGAGCCGGTCGCGGGCAGGACCACCGGCGCGAACAGCGTCAGCTCATCGACGGTGGCGCAACCAAGTTCGTCACCGGCGCGGATGGCCAGCTCGACCAGCGCGGCGCCGGGGACCAGCACGGTGTCGCCGACGGCGTGGTCGGCCAGCCACGGCTGCGTTGCCAGCGAGATCCTGCCGGTGAAGACCACCCCGTCGCCCTCGGCGAGCGACAGGGCCGCCCCCAGCAACGGGTGACCGGCGGGCCGCAGACCGGCGCGCTCGACGTCGGCCACCTGCTCGTCCCGCTCCAGCCAGAAGTGGCGGTAGTCGAAGGCGTAGGTGGGCAGGTCGACGCGGCGGGCGCCCGTCCCCGCGAAGAAGGCCGTCCAGTCCGGCTCGTGACCGGCGCAGTGCGCGGCGGCGAGCGCGGTGACGACGGCGGCCGTCTCCGTGCGGTCCCTGCGCAGCACCGGGACGAACACCGCGGGCCCCTCGACGCAGTCCACGCCCAGCGCCGACAGCGCACCACCGGGGCCGACCTCGACGAAGCGCGTCGCGCCCTTGGACTCCAGCGTCCGGACGCCGTCAAGGAAGCGGACCGCGTTGCGGATGTGCCGCACCCAGTAGTCCGGGTCAGCCAGCTCCGCGCCGGTCACCACGGCTCCGGTCAACGTGGAGACGATCGGCACGCGGGGCTCGTTGTAGGTAAGCGACCCGGTGACCTCGCGGAAGTCTTCGAGGATGCCGTCCATCAGCGCGGAGTGCGAAGCGTGGCTGATCACCAGCCGCTTCACCTTGCGCCCCCGCTCGCGGAAGACCTCGGCGACCGCGGCGGCCTGTTCCTGGTCGCCGGAGACCACGACGGAGTTCGGGCCGTTGATCGCCGCGATCCCGATGCGGTCACCGGCGAGGGCTTCGAGGACCTCCTGCTCCGTGGCCTGGATCGCGATCATCGCGCCGCCCTCGGGCAGGCTGTTCACCAGCTGGCCGCGCCGGGCGACCACGCGCACCGCGTCCTCCAGCGACCACACGCCCGAAACGTGGGCGGCGGAGAACTCGCCGATGGAGTGGCCGGCGACGAACGCGGGGTGCACGCCCCACGACTCCAGCAGGCGGAAGAGCGCGACCTCGATGGTGAACAGGCCGGGCAGCATGAAGTCGATCCGGTCGAGCAGTTCGGACTCGCCGAACATCACCTCGCGCAGCGACTGCGACAGGTGCTTGTCGAACTCGGCCGTGATCTCGTCGAAGGCCTCGGCGAACACCGGGAACGCGGCGTGCAGCTCGCGCCCCATGCCCAGGTACTGCGAGCCGCCACCGGTGAACAGGAACGCGGTCTTGCCCGTGACGGCCGCACCGGTCACGACGTCGGAGGCGGACAGCCCGTCGGCGAGCGCACGCAGCGCGGCACGGCGGTCCCCGCCGACGACGGCCGCGCGATGCTCGTGGCCGGCGCGCGTGGTCAGCAGCGAGAAAGCGATGTCCAGCGCGGAAACGTCGGGGTTGGCGTCCACATGGGACAGAAGTCGTTCCGCTTGGCGGCTCAGCGATTCGGAGGTCGTGGCGGAGAGCACCCACGGCACCTCCGGCAGCTCGGTCACGACCTCGGGCGCCTCCTGCTCGACGGCGGGAGCCTGCTCGATCACCACGTGCGCGTTGGTACCGGAGATGCCGAAGGACGACACGGCGGCGCGGCGCGGACGGCCGGTCTCCGGCCACGGCTGAGTCTCGGTGAGCAGCGCGACCTCGCCTTCGGACCAGTCGACCTGGGTGGAGGGCTTGTCGATGTGCAGCGACTTCGGCAGGACACCGTGCTCGATCGCCTTGACCATCTTGATGATCGCCGCGACACCGGCGGCGGACTGCGTGTGGCCGATGTTGGACTTCACCGAGCCCAGCCACAGCGGGGCGCTCTCACCCCGCTCCCGGCCGTAGGTGGCCAGAAGTGCTTGTGCCTCAATGGGATCGCCGAGCGCGGTGCCCGTGCCGTGCGCCTCGACAACGTCGATCTCGTGCGAGGCGAGGCGCGAGTTGGCCAGCGCGGCCCTGATCACGCGCTGCTGAGACGGCCCGTTCGGCGCGGTCAGGCCGTTGGACGCGCCGTCCTGGTTGACCGCGCTACCGCGCACGACGCCGAGCACCTTGTGCCCGTTGCGCTCGGCGTCGGAAAGGCGCTCCAGCAACACCATTCCCGCGCCCTCCGACCACATCGTGCCGTCCGCGCCGTCGGCGAAGG
Organism: Allokutzneria sp. NRRL B-24872; assembly: GCF_002155965.1. Classification (GTDB taxonomy): domain Bacteria; phylum Actinomycetota; class Actinomycetes; order Mycobacteriales; family Pseudonocardiaceae; genus Allokutzneria. Next base: position 94,111 of record NZ_MUMH01000092.1, on the reverse strand, counting down.
CCTTGACGCGGCCGTTGCCGGCGAGCCCGCGCTGGCGGGAGAACTCGACGAAGGCGTGCGGTCCAGCCATCACCGCGACACCGCCCGCCAGCACCAGGGAGGTCTGGCGGTTGCGCAGCGCCTGGACACCGAGGTGCACCGCGACCAGCGCCGAGGAGCAGGCGGTGTCCACGGAGACGGCAGGCCCCTCCAGGCCGAGGGTGTAGGCGATGCGACCGGAGAGGACGCTGCCGGAGACACCCGTCGCCAGGAACCCCTCGACCTCGCTCGGCACCGCGCCCGCGAGGCTGCTGATGTAGTCAAGGTGCATGACGCCCGCGTAGACGGCGGTGTCGCTGCCCTTCAGCGTGCTCGGATCGATCCCCGCCCGCTCGATCGCCTCCCACGTGACCTGGAGCAGCAGCCGCTGCTGCGGGTCCATCGCCACGGCCTCGCGCGGGCTGATGCCGAAGAACTCCGGGTCGAACAGCGAAGCGTCGTGCAGGAACCCGCCCTCGCGCACGTAGGTCGTTCCGGGGTTGTCCGGATCGGGGTGGTAGAGCCCCTCGTTGTCCCAGCCGCGGTCGGTCGGGAACGGCGTCATCCCGTCCACCTCCCCCGCCACCAGCTCCCACAGCTGTTCCGGCGTGCTGACGTCGCCGGGGTAGCGGCAGGCCATGCCGACGATCGCGATCGGCTCGGTGTCCTTGGCCTGGGCCTCGCGCAGCCGCTTGCGGGTGTCGCGCAGTTCGGCCGTCATCCGCTTGAAGTACTCAAGGCTCTTGTCGTCTGCGTTCACAACTGACTCCTTCAGGATGCGCCGAGCTCGTCGTCGAGGAGCTGGAAGATGTCGTCCATGCTGTTCACCGAGTCGAGGTCGGCGTTGTCGTCGGAGTGAGCCGTGCCCCGTGCCGCGCGCGTGCGCTCCTCCCACAGTGCGACGAGGGCGCGCAGGCGGTGCTCGACGTCCTCCGAGCCGGTCGACGCGGGGTCGGCGGAGGTGAGCAGCGCCTCCAGCTTCGCGATCTCCGAGACCACCGGCGCTCCGCTCGGCGCCGCCGGGACCACTTCGGCCTGGAGGTGCTTGGCCAGCGCGTCCGGTGCCGGGTAGTCGAACACCAGGGTCGTCGGCAACCGCAGACCGGTCGCCGCGCCGAGGGAGTTGCGCAGCTCCACCGCCGTGAGCGAGTCGAAGCCCAGGTCGCTGAACGCCCGCCCCGGCTCGATCTCCTCGGCCGAGGAGTGGCCGAGCACCGCAGCCACCTGCGTGCGCACCAGCTCCACGAGCACCTCCAGCGCCTCGGCGTCGGAGAGCCCGGCCAGCCGCTGCTTGAGCGCGTCGGCCTGTCCCTCGACGGCGGCCTGCGCGAGCCTGCGGCCCGGAGCGCGGACCAGTTCCCGCAGCAGCGGCGGCACCGCGCCGAGCTTGCTCACGTCGAGCTTGACCGGCACCACGACGGGGTCGCCGTGCGCGACGGCGGCGTCGAAGAGCGCCATGCCCTCCTCGATCCCGAGCGCGCCGAACCCGTCCCGGCCCATGCGGGCGGCTTCCTTCGCACCGCCCATGCCCTCGGCCCACAGGCCCCACGCGAGCGAGGTGGCCGCGAGGCCGGAAGTGCGCCTCTTGGTCGCGAGTGCGTCGAGGAAGGAGTTGGCCGCCGCGTAGTTGCCCTGTCCCGGCGCGCCGATCACACCGGCGAAGCTGGAGAAGAGCACGAAGTGCTCCAGGTCCCCGGCCAGCTCGTGCAGGTTCCACGCGGCGTCGACCTTGGCCCGCAGCACCGCGTCCACCCGCTCCGGGGTGAGCGAACCGATCGCGCCGTCGTCCAGCACACCCGCAGCGTGGATCACGCCGGTCAGGTTCGGGATGGTGCTCAGCAGCGCGCTGAGGGAATCCCGGTCCGCCGCGTCGCACGCCGCGACGGTCACGGTGGCACCGAGTTCCTCCAGCGTGGTCCTGAGTTCCAGCGCACCGGGCGCGCTCTCGCCGCGACGGCTGGTGAGCACCAGCTCGCGGACGCCGTGCACGGTCACCAGGTGCGCGGCCAGCTTCCCGCCGAGACCGCCGGTGCCGCCGGTGATCAGGACCGTGCCGGTCCAGTCCGCGGTCTCCTCCTCGGACGCTGCCGCCTTGACGAGGCGAGGCACGTGGAACTCGCCGTCGCGCACCGCGATCTGGCTCTCCCCGGTGCCGACCGCCGCGCCGATCAGGTCATCGGCGGCGGTGTCGGTGTCCACCAGGACGATCCGGTCCGGGCTCTCCGTCTGCGCCGAGCGCAGCAGGCCGAGCGCGGTGGCCGCAGCGACGTCTCCGCCGCCGGTCGCTCCGACGGTGCGGATCACCAGGATCGATTCGTTGTCCGAGGCGATCCATTCCTGCGCGAGCTCCAGGGCACGGCGGGTGCAGGCGTGTGCCTCGGCGACAACGTCCCCGCCCTTGCCGTCCACCGAGAACACCACGACCGGAGGGACTTCTCCCCCGTCAAGGTCCTCGTAGGACACCCAGGGCACCTCGTTGACCGACGTCACCGGCCGCCACGCGAGCTGGAAGAGCGACTCGCGGTTGGCCGAGGCGAGCTGAGCGGCCGTGACCTCGCGCAGCGCCAAGGACTCCACCGACGCGACCGGACTGCCGACGCCGTCAGCGATCTCCAGCGAGACGGAGTCACCGCCGGTCGGTGAGATTCGGACCCGCAGCGAACTCGCGCCCGTGGCGTGCAACGAGACACCGTTCCACGCGAACGGCAGGCGGGCCGAAGAGGAACCACCGGTGAAGCCGATCGCGTGCAGGGCCGAGTCCAGCAGCGCCGGGTGCAGGCCGAAACCCTTCACGTCGGCGCTGGGGAGCGCGACCTCGGCGAAGACCTCGCCGTCGCGGGACCACGCCGCCTTGAGGCCCTGGAACAGCGGTCCGTACTGCATTCCCGCTTCGGCCAAGCCCTCGTACGCGCCATCGATGTCGAGCGCGGTCGCTCCCGCCGGAGGCCACTGCGCGAGGGTGAAGGCGGCGGAGTTCTCCCGCACCGCGAGGGAACCGCTCGCGTGCAGCGTCCAGTCGCCGTCGTGCTGGCGCGAGTGGATCGACAACGCGCGGTGCTCCCCGCCCAGTTCGCCGACGGTGACCTGGATCGCGACCGCGCCGGAGTTCGGCAGCACCAGCGGGGACTGGAGCATCAGCTCCTCGACCGCCGCGCAACCGACCTCGTCGGCGGCCCGGATCGCCAGCTCCAGCAACGCCGTTCCCGGCACCAGAACCCGGCCCATGATCGCGTGATCGGCCAGCCACGGGTGCGTCCCCAGCGAGATCCGGCCGGTCAGGACCGTGCCGTCGCCCTCGGCGAGCGCGACCGAGGCTCCCAGCAGCGGGTGCTCCGCCGCGACCAGACCGAGGTCGGCCGCGTCGGCGATGCCCTCCTTCGACTCCAGCCAGTAGGTCTTGCGCTGGAACGCGTAGGTCGGCAGGTCGATCCGCGAACCGGAGCCGTCGTAGAAGGCTTCCCAGTCCACCGCGATGCCGAGCGCGTCCACGTGCGCCAGCGCGCTCACGGCGGTGCGGGCCTCGTCGCGATCCTTGCGGGCCGCCGACACGAAGCTGGCCCTCTCCGAGGCAGCCGCAGCGCCCATCGCGGAGAGCGTGCCGTCCGGACCCAGTTCCAGGAACCGCGCCACACCGGCGTTCTCCAGTGCCACGATGCCGTCGGCGAAGCGCACGGCGTCGCGAACGTGCCGCACCCAGTACTCCGGGCTCGCGATCAGCTCGTCCGTTGCGAGGGCGCCGGTCACGTTGGACACCAAGGGAATACGCGGTGCCGCATAGGTGATCGACTCCGCGACGCGGCGGAAATCCTCAAGCATGTCGTCCATCAGCACCGAGTGGAACGCGTGCGAGACGGCCAACCGCTTGGTCTTGCGTCCCTGCCCGCCGAACACCTCGGCGATCTGCTGCACCGCGTCCTCGTCACCGGAGATCACCACGGCGGTGGGGCCGTTGATCGCGGCGATGCCGACACGATCGTTCAGGTGCGGCAGCACCTCCTCCTCCGTGGCCTGCACCGCGATCATGGCTCCACCACGGGGAAGCGCCTGCATCAGGCGACCGCGGGCGGCGACCAAGCGTGCCGCGTCCTCCAGCGAGAAGACCCCGGCCACGTGTGCTGCGGCCAGCTCGCCGATGGAGTGGCCCGCCAGGAAGTCCGGTCGCACGCCCCAGGACTCGAAGAGCCGGAACAGCGCGACCTCGATCGCGAACAGCGCGGGCTGAGCGTTCCCGGTCTGCTCCAACGCCTCGGCGTCGGAGCCGGAGATCACCTCGCGAACGCCGGGCAGCAACTCGCACACCTCGTCGAAGGCGGCGGCGAAGACCGGGAACGCGGCGTGCAGGCCGCTTCCCATGCCCAGGCGCTGCGAACCCTGACCGGAGAACAGGATCGCGAGACGCCCACCGGAGGCGCTACCGCGCACCACGTTCGGCGCGACCTCACCGCCCGCCAGCGCGGTCAGGCCTGCGAGCAGCTCGTGGTGGTCCGTGCCGATCACCGCGGCACGGCTGTCCAGACGCGCCCTCGTCGTCACGAGCGAGTAGGCGACGTCGAGGTCGTTTCCACCGTCCACAAAGGACAGCAGGCGGGCGGCCTGCTCGCGCAGCGCGCCGTCCGAGCGAGCGGAGAGCACCCACGGCAGAACAGAAGGAGCGCGGCCGGTCCGCTCGGCGCGCACCGGCTTCACCGCAGGGGCCTGCTCGATGATCACGTGCGCGTTGGTGCCGGAGATGCCGAAGGAGGAGATCCCCGCGCGGCGCGGACGGTCCGGCGCGGCGACCCACGGAACGGCTTCGGACAGCAGTTCGACCGCGCCCTCCGACCAGTCCACGTGCGGGGACGGAGCGTCGATGTGCATGCTCTGCGGCAGCACGCCGTGCTCCAGCGCCTTGACCATCTTGATCAGCGCGGCGACACCGGCCGCGGCCTGGGTGTGGCCGATGTGCGACTTCACCGAGCCGATGCGCAGCGGGCGGTCCTCCGGCCGGTCCTGGCCGTAAGTGTTGATCAGCGCCTGCGCCTCGATCGGGTCCCCGAGCCTGGTGCCGGTGCCGTGCGCCTCGACCGCGTCCACCTCCGACGCGGACAGGCGCGAGTTGGCGAGCGCTTGGCGGATGACCCGTTGCTGCGAAGGGCCGTTCGGCGCGGAAAGGCCGTTGGAGGCACCGTCCTGGTTCACCGCCGACCCGCGCAGCACCGCGAGCACCGGGTGGCCGTTGCGCTCGGCGTCGGAGAGCTTCTCCAGCAGCACCATGCCCGCCCCCTCGGCCCAGGCGACACCGTCGGCGGCGTTGGCGAAGGCCTTGCACCGGCCGTCGGAGGCCAGGCCGCGCTGGCGGGAGAACTCGATGAACGGCGACGGCGAGGACATCACCGTGACACCACCGGCGAGCGCGAGACCGCACTCACCGTTGCGCAGCGCCTGCATCGCCAGGTGCACCGCCACCAGCGACGAGGAGCACGCGGTGTCGACGGAGACGGCCGGTCCCTCGAAACCGAAGGTGTAGGCCACCCGGCCGGAGGCGACCGAGCCGAGGCTGCCGGTGCCGAGAATGCCCTCGAAACCGTCCGGGATCTGGCTCATCCGCCCGGCGTAGTCGTTGTACATGACCCCGGCGAACACGCCGGTCGCCGAGCCCTTGAGCGAAGCCGGGGCGATGCCCGCGCGCTCCAAGGCCTCCCAGGAGACCTCCAGCAGCAACCGCTGCTGCGGGTCGACGGCCAGCGCCTCGCGCGGGCTGATGCCGAAGAACTCCGGGTCGAAGTCGGCCGCGTCGTGCAGGAAGCCGCCCTCGGTGGAGTACGTCGTGCCCTGGTGGTCGGGGTCCGGGTGGTAGAGGCCCTCGACGTCCCAGCCACGGTTGTCCGGGAACCCCGACATCGCGTCCTCACCGCTCATCAGCAGCTCCCACAGCTGCTCGGCGGTGGTGACGCCACCGGGGAAGCGGCAGCCCATCGCGACGACGGCGATCGGCTCGTCCACGGCGTCCCGGGTGAACGCGGAGCCCTCGGTGATCTCGGTTTCCGAGCCCAGCAGCTCCGAGCGGACGTACTCCGCGAGCGCCAGCGGGGTCGGGTAGTCGAAGGTCACCGTGGCGGGCAGGCGCAGACCGGTCGTGGCGCCGATCGAGTTGCGCAGTTCGACGGCGGTGAGCGAGTCGAAGCCCATGTCGTTGAACGCCCGGTCCTGATCGACGACGTCCGAACCGGCGTGGCCCAGGACCATCGCGGCCCGACCGCGGACCATCTCCACCAACGTGCGCAGCTGCTCGGCCAGAGGCAGCGCGAGCAGGCGCTGCCGGAGACCGGCGGTGTCGGCCGCCTGCGCGGCCCGCCTCGCCGAGACGCGGACCAGCCCGCGCAGCACGTGCGGCACCGGCTGGGTCCGCGCGTTGGCCTGCACCGTCGGCAGGTCGACCTTGACGGGGACGGCGACGGCTTCGCCGTGGGCGAGAGCGAGGTCGAACAGCGCCAGCCCCTCGTCAGGAACCAGCGCGCCGAAGCCGTCGCGGCCCATGCGGGCGGCCTCCTCCGCGCCGCCCATGCCGTCCGCCCACAGTCCGTAGGCGATGGACGTGGCGGCCAGCCCCTTGGCGCGGCGGTGCTGCGCAAGGGAGTCCAGGAAGGTGTTGGCGGCGGCGTAGTTCGCCTGGCCCGCCCCGCCGAGCACGCCGGAGACCGAGGAGAACACCACGAACATCGCGAGGTCGCGGTCCTCGGTCAGCTCGTGCAGGTTCCACGCGGCGTCGACCTTCGGGCCGAACACCCTGTCCACCCGCTCCGGGGTGAGCGCTGTGACCAGACCGTCGTCAAGCACACCGGCGGTGTGCACCACGCCGGTCAGGTTCCCGATACCGCTCAGCAGCGCGCGGAGCGCGTCGCGGTCGGCCGCGTCGCACGCGGCGATCTCCACCCGGGCTCCCGCCTCGCTGAGCTCGGCGACCAGCTCGGCCGCGCCAGGCGCGTCGGCACCGCGACGGCTGGTCAGCACGAGGTCGCGCACGCCGTGCTCGGTGACCAGGCGCTTCGCCACGAGCTTGCCGAGCCCACCGGTGCCGCCGGTGACGAGCACGGTGCCCTGCGGGTCCAGCTCGCGCGGGACGGTGAGCACGAGCTTGCCGATGTGCTTGGCCTGGCTGATGAAACGGAACGCCTTGGGGGCCTCTCGAATGTCCCATGTGCGGATCGGCAGCGGCTTGAGCACGCCCTGGTCGAACAGCTCCAGCAGCTCCGACCACATGGCCGCGATGCGCTGCGGGCCGGCCTCGAACACCTCGAAGGCCGTGTAGCGAACGCCTTCGTGCTTCGCAGCCACCTCCGCGCTGTCGCGAACATCGGTCTTGCCCATCTCCACGAAGCGCCCGCCACGCGGCAGCAGGCGCAACGACGCGTCGACGAAGTCCCCCGCCAACGCGTCGAGAACGACGTCGACACCCTCCCCGCCGGTGGCAGCGAGGAACTCCTGCTCGAAGTCCAACGTCCGCGACGACGCGACGTGCTCAATCCCGTTGTCCCGCAACACATGCTGCTTCGCGGTGCTCGCGGTGCCGAAGACCTCCGCGCCACGGTGCTTGGCGATCTGCGTGGCGGCCATGCCGACGCCGCCCGCAGCGGCGTGAATGAGAACCCGCTCACCAGAACGCAAACCCGCGAGATCGTGCAACGCGTAGTAGGCGGTGAGGAACACCAGCGGAACCGAAGCCGCCTCCTCGAAGGACCAGCCGTCCGGGATGCGGGCGAGGTTGCTGCGCTCGGTGATCGTGACGGGGCCGAACCCGCCGTCGAGCATGCCCATCACCTTGTCGCCGACGGCCAGATCGGTCACCTCGCCACCGACTTCGACGACAACGCCCGCCGCCTCGTAGCCGGGCATGCCGGCCTCGCCCATCATGCCGAGCACGTTGAGCGCGTCGCGGAAGTTCACACCGGCGGCGCGCACCCCGATGCGCACCTCGTCACCCGCGAGCGGTCGCAGCATCTCCGGAGCGGGCAGCAGCGCGAGGTTGTCGAGCGCGCCCTTCGTGTGCACATCCACCCGCCACGCGGTTTCACCGGCGGGGGGCAGCAGCGATCCGCCGGAGGCCACGGTGGCCATGCGGAAGCCGAACAGCCCGCCGTCGCGGATCGCCACCTGGGGCTCGCCGGTGGCGACCGCCGCTCCGATGAGCGCGTCGTCCTCGGCGTCGACCAGGACGAAGCGCCCCGGGTTCTCCGACTGCGCCGAGCGGACGAGACCCCACACCGTTGAGGCGGCGAGGTCGGTGACGTCGGCGTCGACCGCGACCGCTCCGCGCGTGCGGATCACCAGCGTCGCGTCGTGGTCGGCGGCGAGCCACTCCTGCACCACGCCCAGCACCTGGTGCGAGACGGCGCGCGCGTCGGCGGCCACGTCACCGGTGCTCGGCGCGACGGTGTAGACCACGGTTTCGTCGGTGAGATCGATGAGATCGGTGAGATCGGTGTGCGCAACCCACTCCACGGGCTCGCCGATCGCGAGCGGCGTCCAGTCGACGCGGAACATCCAGTCCTGTTCGGACGGACCGGCGGCCTTGAGCTGGTCCTGCGAGATCGGTCGCAGGACAAGGGAATCGACCTCGGCGACGGGAGCGCCCGCGCCATCGGCGATCTCCAGCCGGAAGCCTCCTGGGGTCGCGTCAGCGGGGGTGATGCGCACCCGGACCGTCGTCGCGCCCGTGGCGTGCAGCGAGACACCGTTGAACGCGAAGGGAAGCATGGCCCCCGAAGCCTCACGTCCGGTCTCGGTGAAACCGATCGCGTGCAGCACGGCGTCCAGCAGCGCGGGGTGGACACCGAACCTGCGAACGTCGGTGTCCTCGGGCAGCGCGACCTCCGCGTACACCTCCTGCTCGGAGGTCCACGCCGCTGTCAGTCCCTGGAACAGCGGCCCGTACTCCAGACCGCTCGTCGCCAGCTTCTCGTAGACGTCGGTGAGGTCCACGGCGCTGGCCCCGGCGGGCGGCCACTGCGCCAGGCTGAAGGAAGGCGTCGGCCCCGTGGGAGCCAGCACACCGACCGCGTGTTCGGTCCACGGCGCGTCGCCCTGCCGGGAGAAGATCGCGACGGAACGGCGCTGCGACGCGTCGAGTGCGCCGACCGCGACCTGGAGCAGCACCGGCGCGGAGTCCACGAGCACCAACGGCGCCTGGAGGGTCAGTTCCTCCAGGACTCCGCTACCGGCTTCGTCACCGGCGCGCACGGCCAGCTCGACCAGCGCGGTACCGGGTACCAGAACGGTTCCCATGACGGCGTGGTCGGCCAGCCAGGGATGGGTGCCCAGCGAGATCCGCCCGGTGAACAGGATTCCGTCGCCGTCGGCGAGCGAGACCGCCGCGCCCAGGAGCGGGTGGTCCGGCGACTCCAGTCCGGCGGAGGCCACATCGGCCGCCGCGTCGGCGGAGTTCAGCCAGTAGTGCTTGCGCTGGAAGGCATACGTCGGCAGGTCGATCCGCGCGCCACGGAGCAGCGCCGTCCAGTCGACCTTGACGCCGTGGTTGTGCAGCTCGGCGATGGCGGTGCGTGCCGACGCGCCCTCCGCGCGGTCCTTGCGCAGCAACGGGACGAAGAGCCCGTCGACGCAGGTCGCGCCCATACCGGAGAGCGTGCCGTCCGGCCCCAGCTCCAGGAACCGCGTCACGCCCTCGGCGGCCAGCCAGCTCATGCCGTCGGCGAAGCGCACCGCCTCGCGGACGTGCCGCACCCAGTACTCCGGCTCGGTCACCTGGTCCGCCAGGTACCCGGTCACATTCGACACCAACGGAATCGTCGGTTCGGCGTACGTCACGGACTCCAGTACCGCCCGGAACTCCGTCAGCATGCCGTCCATGTGCGCCGAGTGGAACGCGTGCGACACGGTCAACTGCTTGGTCTTCTCGAAGTTCTTCGCGATCTTCTTCGCGGCCTTGGCGTCGCCGGAGATCACCACGGACTCCGGCCCGTTGATCGCCGCGATGCCGACCTTGTCGTTCAGGTGCGGCAGCACGTCCGCCTCGGTAGCGCGGATCGAGATCATGGCTCCACCGCTGGGCAAAGCCTGCATCAGCCGACCCCGCGCCGCCACGATCTTCGCCGCGTCTTCGAGCGACCAGACGCCCGCGACGTGCGCGGCGGCCAGCTCACCGATCGAATGCCCGACGAGGAAGTCCGGCCTGACACCCCACGACTCGACAAGCCGGAAGAGCGCCACCTCAAGCGCGAACAACGCAGGCTGCGCGTTCCCCGTCTGGTCCAGCTCACCGTCTTCGATCGCGGGAAGGTGCTCGCGCACCTCGTCATAGGCCTTGGCGAACACCGGGAAGGCTTCGTACAGCTGACGGCCCATGCCGACGCGCTGCGAGCCCTGGCCGGTGAACAGCATCGCGAGCCGTCCCTCGGCCGCGCTGCCGCGAACGACGTTCACCGCGGGCTCACCCTGCGCCAGCGCCGCGAGCCCCGCCATCAGCTCGTCCCGCTGCCCGGTGATCGCCGCGCGGAACTCGTGCTGCGGCTTGGCCGCCAACGACACCGCCACGTCGTTGAGCTTCGCCTCGGGATTCTCGTCGACGAACCCCTTCAGCTTCGCCGCCTGCCCGTGCACCGCCTCCTCGCTCCGCCCGGAGAGCAGGAGCACGGCGCCGTCCGGACCATCCACAGTGGACGGAGCGGCGACGGTCGGCGGTTGTTCGATGATGACGTGGGCGTTGGTGCCGGAGATGCCGAAGGAGGAGACGGCGGCGCGGCGGGGGCGGTCGACCTCTGGCCACGCCTGGGCCGTGGTGAGCAGGGCGACGTCGCCGGAGGACCAGTCGACGTGCGGGGACGGCTCGGACAGGTGCAGGGTCTGCGGCATCAGGCCGTGCTCGATGGCCTTGACCACCTTGATGATGCCGCCGACCCCGGCCGCGGCCTGGGTGTGGCCGATGTTGGACTTGATGGAACCCATCCACACCGGCGCGGCGCGGTCCTGACCGTAGGTGGACAGCACGGCCTGCGCCTCGATCGGGTCGCCGAGGACGGTGCCGGTGCCGTGCGCCTCGATGAGGTCCACGTCGGAGGCGGTGATGCCCGCGTTGGCCAGCGCCTGGCGGATCACGCGCTGCTGCGAAGGACCGTTGGGCGCGGTGAGACCGTTGGAGGCACCGTCCTGGTTGAGCGCGGAGCCGCGTACCACCGCGAGCACGGGGTGTCCGTTGCGGACCGCGTCAGACAGCTTCTCCAGCACGAGCATGCCCGCGCCCTCGGCCCAGCCGGTGCCGTCCGCGCCCGCCCCGAAGGACTTGCAGCGGCCGTCCGCGGCGAGGCCGCGCTGCCGCGAGAACCCGATGAAGGTGTCCGGCGTGGACATGACCGTCACGCCACCGGCCAACGCCATCGAGCACTCGCCGGAACGCAGTGCCTGTGCGGCCCAGTGCAGAGCCACGAGAGACGAAGAGCACGCGGTATCAACTGAAACCGCGGGCCCCTCGAAACCGAAGGTGTACGCGACGCGGCCGGAAAGGATGCTGCCCGACGTGCCCGTGCCGAGGAACCCTTCGACACCGTCCGGAACGGTGGTCAGCCGCGAGCCGTAGTCGTAGTACATGACACCCGCGAAGACACCGGTCGAAGACCCCTTCAGCGAGGCGGGGTCGACGCCCGCGCGCTCCATGGCCTCCCACGACACCTCCAGCAACAGGCGCTGCTGCGGGTCCATGGCCAACGCCTCGCGCGGCGAGATCCCGAAGAACTCCGGGTCGAACTCGGCGGCCTCGTGCAGGAAACCGCCTTCGCGGGTGTACGAGGTGCCCTGGTGGTCGGGGTCCGGGTGGTACAGGTTCTCCAGGTCCCAACCGCGATCGGTCGGGAACATCGAGACCCCGTCGGTACCGGATGCCACGAGCTGCCACAGGTCCTCCGGCGTGCTGACCCCACCCGGGTAGCGGCAGCCCATGCCGACGATCGCGATGGGCTCGTCCGAGCCGACCGCCGCGACGGCGGAGACCTCGGCGATCTCGCCCAGCAACTCGGTGCGCACGTGGCGCGCGAGGTCGAGCGGCGTCGGGTAGTCGAAGATCAGCGTGGCGGACAGCGGCAGGCCTGTTGTGCCGCCGACACGATTGCGCAGCTCAACGGCGGTGAGCGAGTCGAAGCCAACGTCACTGAACGCGCGCTCCGCCTCGATCGCGGCCGGGTCGTGGCCGAGGATCAGCGCGGCCTGGGTGCGGATCAGCTCGACGATCACCCGCTCCTGCTCCGCCTCCGACAGGCCCGCGAGGCGCTGTCGCAGCCCGGCGGCTTCCGGAGCCTGCGCCGCGCGGCGGTTGCTGACGCGCACCAGCGAGCGCAGCGCGTGCGGCACGTCGCCGTTGCGCAGCGCGGACAGGTTGAGCTTGACGGGAACCGTCAAGGGGGCCCCACCCGCGCAAGCGGCGTCGAACAGGGCCAGCGCCTCGGCGGGCTCCAGTGCGGCGAAGCCGGTGTGGGCGAGGTCGATCGAGCTGCCCATGCCCGTGGTCCACAGGCCGTAGGCGATCGAGGTCGCGGGCAGCCCCTGCCGCGCACGGAGCGAGGCGAGCGCGTCCAGGTAGGCGTTGGCCGCGGCGTAGTTGCCCTGGCCGGGCCCACCGAGCACGCCGGAGACCGAGGAGAACAGGATGAACTGCTCCAGGTTCTCCGTCAGCTCGTGCAGGTTCCGCGCGGCGACCGCCTTCGGTCCGAGCACGGTGTCCAGCCGCGCGGGGGTGAGCGCGGTGATCACGCCGTCGTCCAGCACACCCGCCGCGTGCACCACGGTGGTGAGGTTCGAAATTCCGCTCAACAGAGCCGAAAGCGCGTCCCGGTCAGCCACATCGCAGGCTTCGACCCGAACCGAGGCACCGAGGTCGCTCAGCTCCTCGACCAAGGCCGACACGCCGGGCGCGTCAGCACCGCGACGGCTGGTCAGCACCAGGTCTCGGGCACCACGCGAGGTCACGAGGTGCTTGGCCACCACGGCGCCGAGTCCGCCGGTGCCACCCGTGATCAGCGCCGTCCCCGACACCGCCCAGTCGGTGTTCTCCGGAACCGTGGCACGCACGAGGCGCGGAGCGAACAGCTCTCCGTCGCGGACAACGATCTGCGGCTCGCCGGTGGACACCGCCGCGCCAACCGCCGACGAGGGGCCGTCCACCAGCACGAACCGCCCGGGGTGCTCGGACTGCGCGGAGCGAACCAGGCCCCACACCGCCGCCACGTCCGGATCAGTGGCGAAGCCCTCGGTGCGAACAACAAGCGGCGACTCGTCTCCCGCGAGCCATTCCTGAAGCACACCAAGCACTTCGTGCACATCCGAAGCGGAGTGAACCTGCGCGGACACCTCGCCGGAAGCCGTAACAGGAATCCAGTCGAGCGTGTACAGCGAATCGATCCGAGCCCGGAACTGATCGGCCGAAACCGCCCGCAGAGCAAGGGTGTCCACCGATGCGACCGGAGCGCCGGTGCCGTCCGCGAGCTGGAGCCGAACGCCCGAGCCCGCCGGAGTGACGCGGACGCGCAGCGCCGTGGCTCCCTCGGCGTACAGCGAAACGCCGCTCCACGCGAAGGGCAGCCGCGCCTGCTCCTGGCCGTCGAGCCCGATCGCGTGCAGCGCCGCGTCCAGAAGTGCCGGGTGCATGCCGAAACCGTCCGCCGACACGTTCTCGGGCAGTGCGACCTCGGCGAAGATCTCGTCGCCGAGCCGCCAAGCGGAACTCAGTCCCTGGAAGACCGGGCCGTAGTTCAAGCCGGTACTCGCCGCGTCCGCGTAGAAACCGCTGACGTCGATGGCCGAAACCCCGGCGGGCGGCCAGTCGGCCAGGTCGAAGTCGGCGGCGCCCGCGTCGCCGAGCACACCGGTGGCGTGCAGCGTCCACGGCTCGCCAACGGCGTCCTGGAGACGCGAGTAGATCGACAAGGAGCGATTCGCCGGGTCGAGGGTCAGCCGCAGCTGCACGCCACCGCTCTCCGGCAGCACCAACGGAGCCTGCAACGTCAGGTCGCGGACCGAGCCGAGCCCGAGTTCGTCGCCCGCGCGCACGGCCAGCTCCACGAAAGCCGTGCCGGGCAACAGGACCGAGCCCATGACGGCGTGGTCGGCGAGCCAGCGGTGCGAGTCCAGCGAAAGACGTCCGGTCAGCACGAGGCCGTCGCTGTCGGGCAGCGTGACCAGTGCGCCGAGCAGCGGGTGCGCCGCCGCGCCGAGACCGAGACCGGTGGCGTCGCCAGGAGTCGACGGCGAGTTGACCCAGTAGCGCTTGTGCTGGAAGGCATACGTCGGCAGGTCGACGCGCTGCGCGCCGGTCTCGGAGTAGAGGGCCGCCCAGTCCACGCAGATCCCATTGGCGTCCAACGCGGCGAGCGCGGTCGTCGCGCTGACCAGGTCGTCGCGGTCCTTGCGCAGCACCGGGATGAACACCCCGTCCGTGACGCAGCCCGCACCCATCGCGGAGAGCGTGCCGTCCGGCCCCAGTTCGACGAAGCGCCGAACTCCGGCCGCCTCAAGAGCGGCCATGCCGTCCGCGAAACGCACCGCGTCCCGAACGTGCCGAACCCAGTACCCCGGTTCCGTCACCGACGTGCCGAGTGCGCCGGTCACATTGGACACCAGCGGAATCGTCGGTTCGGAGTACGTCACGGAATCCAGTACCGCGCGGAACTCCTCCAGCATCCCGTCCATGTGCGCCGAGTGGAACGCGTGCGACACCGCCAGCCGCTTGGTCTTCTCGAAGTGCCCGGCGACGGCCTCAACGGCCGAACCGTCTCCGGAGATCACCACGGAACGCGGGCCGTTGACGGCCGCGATGTCGACGCCTTCGACGAGCCGTGCACGCACCTCGTCCTCAGCGGCCTGGATCGAGATCATGGCTCCGCCGCTGGGCAAAGCCTGCATCAGGCGACCGCGAGCGGCCACCACCCGAGCAGCGTCCTCCAGCGACCAGACCCCGGCGACGTGCGCGGCGGCCAGCTCACCGATCGAGTGCCCGACCAGGTAGTCCGGCCGCACACCCCACGACTCCAGCAGCCGGAACAGGGCGACCTCGAGCGCGAAGATCGCGGGCTGCGCGTTCCCGGTCTGATCGAGGTCCCCCGATAGCGGCGGCAGCAGCGCCGCGACCTCGTCGTACGCGGCGGCGAACACCGGGTGGGCGGCGTACAGCGCCTCGCCCATGCCGACCCGCTGAGAACCCTGGCCGGTGAACAGGAACGCGACCGGGCCACTGCCCGCGCGTCCGCGAACCGCCACGTCCCCGTCAGCGAGCGCCGACAGAGCGGCCATCAACTCATCGCGAGAAGCCCCGACGACGGCGGCGCGGTGATCGTGACGCGGCTTGGTGACCAGCGAGAACGCGATGTCGAGCGGGTCGAGGTCGGTGTCCGCGAGGTGATCGCGCAGCTTCGCGGCCTGCGCCGGGAGCGCGTCGGCGGTGCGCGCGGACAACGGCCAGGTCAGCACGGCAGGAGCAACACGCGGGGCCGAAGACTCCACCACGGTGGGAGCCTGCTCGATGATCACGTGCGCGTTGGTGCCGCTCATGCCGAACGACGACACGCCAGCGCGGCGCGGACGGTCGACCTCGGGCCACTTGACGGCTTCCGTCAAGAGGGTGACGGCACCCGTCGACCACTCCACCTGAGGGGTCGGCTCGTCGATGCTCAGCGACTGCGGCAGGACCCCGCGCCGGATGGCCTCCACCATCTTGATCACGCTGATCACGCCCGCGGCGCCCTGCGTGTGGCCGAGGTTGGACTTGATCGAGCCCAGCCACAGCGGCCGGTCCGAGGGGCGGTCCTGGCCGTAGGTCGCGAGGATCGCCTGGGCCTCGATGGGATCGCCGAGCTTGGTCCCGGTTCCGTGCGCCTCGACCGCGTCAACGTCCGAAGTGGACAGTCCACCGTTGGCGAGCGCCTGGCGGATGACCCGCTGCTGCGAGGGGCCGTTCGGCGCGGTCAGGCCGCTGGACGCGCCGTCCTGGTTGACGGCCGAACTCCGCAGCACGGCGAGGATCTGGCGGCCGTTGCGCTGTGCGTCGGAGAGGCGCTCCAGCATCACCAGGCCCGCGCCCTCCGACCACGCGGTGCCGTCGGCGGAGGAGGAGAAGGACTTGCAGTGCCCGTTCGGCGCGAGGCCGTTCTGCTTGCTGAAGTCGATGAACGGGTCCGGCACCGACATCACCGTGACACCGCCCGCGAGCGCGAGGTCGCACTCCCCGCTGCGCAGCGCCTGCGCGGCGAGGTGCATCGCGACCAGCGACGACGAGCACGCGGTGTCGATGGAGATCGCGGGCCCTTCGAAACCGAAGGTGTACGCGACGCGACCGGACAGGATGCTCATCGAGGCACCCGTGCCCAAGAAGCCCTCGATCTCTTCTGGTACCGCGGTCAGGCGCGAGGCGTAGTCGTTGTAGATCACGCCCGCGAAGACACCGGTCGCGGAGCCCTTCAGCGTCGCCGGGTCGATCCCCGCGCGCTCCATGGCCTCCCACGACACCTCCAGCATGAGGCGCTGCTGCGGGTCCATGGCCAGGGCCTCGCGCGGGGAGATCCCGAAGAACTCCGGGTCGAACTCGGCGGCCTCGTGCAGGAAGCCACCGGTCTTCGCGTAGGAGGTGCCCTGCCTGCCGGGCTCCGTGCTGAACAGGCCGTCCAGGTCCCAACCACGGTCGGCAGGGAAGTCGGTGATCGCGTGCTCGCCGCCCATGACGAAGCGCCACAAGGCATCCGGCGTGTCGATGCCGCCGGGGAAGCGCAGGGAGGTGCTGACGATGGCGATGGGCTCGTCGGACACCACCGTCGAGGTGACCACAGTGGACAGTCCGGTGGCGCCGACCAGCTCGGAGCGCACGTACCCGGTCAGCGCGACCGGCGTCGGGTAGTCGAAGATCAGCGTCGACGGCAGGCGCAGCCCGGTCGCGGTGCCGAGGCGGTTGCGCAGCTCAACGGCGGTCAGCGAGTCGAAGCCGATCTCCATGAAGCCGCGGCCCGGCTCGACGGTCTCCGGCGTGACGTGACCCAGTACCAACGCGACCTGGGTACGCACGAGGTCGAGCAGCATGCGGTCCTGCTCGGCCTCGGTGAGCCCGGCGAGGCGCTTCGCCAGCGACGAACCCTGCGCCTCCCCCGACTGCGCGGCACGACGCGTCGCCCGCACCAGGCCGCGCAGCAGCGGCGGCAGCGAAGCCGTGCGCGCGAACGCCTCCAGCTCCGGCAGGTCGAGCTTCATCGGCGCCGCGACGGCAAGCCCCGTCGCGTGCGCGGCGTCGAACAGCTCGACGCCCTCCTCGTGGGTGAGCGCGCCGGTGCCGGAGCCCTTCATCCGCGCCAGCTCGGCCTCGGACAGCGTGCCCGCCATACCGCCGACCCACAGGCCCCACGCCAGCGACTGCGCGGGCAGCCCCTGGTCACGGCGGAGCGAAGCGAGCGCGTCGAGGAACCCGTTGGCCGCCGTGTAGTTGCCCTGGCCGGGGTTGCCGAGCAGACCGGCCGCCGACGAGAACAGCGCGAACATCGCGAGGTCGCGGTCTCGGGTCAGCTCGTGCAGGTGCCACGCCGCGTCGACCTTCGGCCCGAACACCGTGTCCACGCGCTCCGGGGTGAGCGAGGTGATCATGCCGTCGTCGAGCACACCGGCGGTGTGGATCACGCCGGTCAGGTTCGGAATCCCCTCCAGCAGATCCGACACAGCGTCCCGGTTGGCGACATCGCAGGCAGCGACGCGCACAGAGGCGCCGAGCGAGGACAACTCCTCGACGAGCGCGGAAGCGCCAGGGGCGTCTGCACCGCGACGGCTGGTCAGCACGAGGTGCCGCACGCCGTGCTCGGTGATCATGTGACGGGCGAAGAGTTTCCCGAGCCCGCCGGTGCCGCCGGTGATCAGCACGGCGCCCTCGGGGTCGAGACCGCGCTCGACGGTCAGGACCACCTTGCCGATGTGCTTGGCCTGGCTGATGAACCGGAACGCCTCAGGGGCACGGCGAACGTCCCAGGTCTTGATCGGCAGCGGCTTCAGGACGCCGGCGTCGAACAGCTCGATCAGCTCGGCCCACATCTGCGCGACGCGCGACGCCTCGGCCTCGATCAGGTCGAACGCCTGGTACCGGACACCCGGGTACTGCTCGTCGATCTCCTCCTGCTCGCGGATGTCGGTCTTGCCCATCTCCAGGAACCGGCCGCCGCGCGGCATCAGCCGCAGCGAGGCGTCCACGAACTCGCCCGCGAGCGCGTCCAGCACCACGTCGACGCCGCGACCGTCCGAAGTGGACAGGAACTCCTGCTCGAAGTCCGTTGTGCGCGAGGAAGCGATGTGCTCGATGCCCTGCTCGCGCAGGACGTGCCACTTGCCCTTGCTCGCCGTGCCGTAGACGGTCGCGCCCAGGTGCTTCGCGATCTGCGTCGCGGCCATGCCCACACCACCGGCGGCGGCGTGGATCAGCACGGACTCGCCCGCCTTCAGCCCGCCGAGGTCGCGCAGGCCGTAGTAGGCGGTGAGGAAGACCAGCGGAACGGAGGCGGCCTCCTCGAAGCTCCAGCCCTTCGGCACACGGGTCAGCATCGGCCGGTCGGTGACCGCCATCGGCCCGATACCGCCGAACGCCAGGCCCATGACCTTGTCGCCGGGCGCGAGGTCGGTCACGTCGGAGCCGACCTCAAGCACGACACCGGCGACCTCGTTGCCGAGCAGGCCGGCGTCGCCCGGGTACATGCCGAGGACGTTGAGCACGTCGCGGAAGTTCACCCCGGCCGCGCGGACGCCGATGCGCACGTGCGTCGGCTCCAGCGGCCGCTGCTCGATGGGCTCCAGTACCAGGTGGTCCAGGGTGCCCTTGCCCGACATGCCAAGGCGCCAGGTCTTCTCGGCGGGCGGGACGATCACGCCGCTGCCCGCCATCGTGGCCAGGCGCGGCACGAACACCTCGGCGCCGCGCACCGCGACCTGGGCCTCGCCACTGGCGACGATCTCGTCGAACTTCGCGGAGTCCTCGGCGTCGATCAGCACGACGCGGTCGGGGCTCTCGGCCTGCGCGACGCGCACCATGCCCCACACCGCCGCGGCGGGCAGGTCGGTGACGTCCATGACCGCGCCCGTGGTGTGGATGACGAGCTTCGAATCCCCTTCAGCAGCAAGGAAATCCTGAAGCACCCGGAGCACGTCGTGCGTCGCCGTGTGCGTGGCGCTGACGACATCGCCGTCCTCGCCGACAACGCGGTGAACTTGGTAAGCCGGAACGGAACCTGGTGCCAGCGGAACCTGAGTCCAGTCAACGCGATAGAGCGAATCCTGCTCTCCAGCACCCGCAGCCTGAATCTGCTCAGCCGACACCGCGCGCAGCGCAAGAGAATCCACAGTGGCCACCGGGGTGCCCGTGGTGTCCGCGACCCGCAGGGACACAACGTCCTTGCCCGTGATCTTCACGTGCACGCGCAGCGCGGATGCTCCGGAGGCGTGCAGCGACACACCGCTCCACGCGAACGGCAGCCGCGCGCCCTCATCGGCGGACTCGCCCACGACGAGCGAGTGCAGGGCGGCGTCCAGCAGCGCCGGGTGCAGACCGAACTTGCCCGCTTCCCCCTGAACGGCTTCGGGCAGTTCGACCTCGGCGAAGATCTCCTCGCCCCGGGTCCACGCGGCGGTCAGACCACGGAAAGCCGGGCCATAGCTCAGACCTGTGGCGTCGAAGTCGTCGTACAGCGAGTCAACGGAGGCGGCGGTCACGCCAGCAGGCGGCCACTCCGTCAAGTCGAAGTCCGCCGGAGCCGCGACGGGAGCGACAGAACCGATGGCGTGCAAGGTCCACTCGCCGTCGTCACGACGGGAGTGCAGGGTCAGCGCGCGCCGACCAGCTTCATCAGGAACCGCGACGGCGAGCTGAACCTGAACACCGCCCTCCTCGGGCAGCACGAGCGGGGCCTGCAACGTCAGCTCTTCGAGGACGCCGCAACCCACCTCGTCTGCGGCGCGCACGGCCAGTTCCACCAGCCCGGTACCCGGTACCACGATCGCGCCCATGACGACGTGATCAGCGAGCCAGGAGTGCGTGGAGGTGGAAAGCCGCCCGGTGAAGAGGAACCCGTCAGCGTCGGCCAGCGACACCGACGCGCCGAGCAGCGGGTGATCGAGGGAACCGAGGCCCAGGCCGGACGCGTCACCGGTGGCGCGCTGCATCGGCAACCAGTAGTGGCGGCGCTGGAACGCGCAGGTCGGCAGATCGACGTGCCGGGCCGGACCTTCGAAGGCCGCCGCCCAGTCGACGTGGCCGCCGTCGACGAACAGCGAAGCGAGCGCGGTCACGAAGGTCTGCGGCTCGTCGCGGTCCTTGCGCAGCGCGGAGATGAACGTGCCGTCCGCACTGTCCGCGCCCGCCGCCGAGAGCACGCCGTCCGGGCCGAGCTCCAGGAACTTCGTGACCCCGGCTTCTCCGAGTGTGACCACGGCGTCGGCGAAGCGCACCGACTCGCGCACGTGCCGCACCCAATAGTCCACAGAGGACAGTTCCTCGGTGCTCGCGGCACGGCCGGTGAGGGTGGAGATGATCTGGATGGTCGGCGCCGACGCAACCGCCGAGGCGACGACCTCGCCGAACTCGGCCAGCATCCCGTCCATCAGGCCCGAGTGGAACGCGTGCGACACCGAGAGCCGTTTGGTCTTGCGTTCCTTGAACTGCGCGGCAACCGCCAGCACGGCTTCCTCGACACCGGAGATCACCACGGCGCGAGGCCCGTTGATCGCCGCGATGTCCACGCCCTCGACCAGAACGGCCCGAACCTCGTCCTCAGTGGCCTGGATCGCGATCATGGCTCCGCCTCTGGGCAGAGCCTGCATCAGCTGACCACGAGCGGTCACGATCTTCGCAGCGTCCTCCAGCGACCAGACGCCCGCGACGTGCGCGGCAGCCAGCTCACCGATCGAATGCCCGGCGAGGAAGTCCGGGCGCACGCCCAGGGACTCGATCAGCCGGTAGAGCGCGACCTCCAGCGCGAAGATCGCCGGCTGCGCGTTACCGGTCTGATCGAGGTCGCCGGTGAGCGGAGGCAACAGGGCCGCGACCTCGTCGTACGCGGCGGCGAACACCGGGAACGCCTCGTAGAGCGCCTTCCCCATGTCCAAGCGCTGCGAGCCTTGGCCGGTGAACAGGACCGCGAGCTGACCGCCCGTGGCCTGCCCGGTCACCACGCCCGAAGAACCAGCCGCCAGAGCGCGCAACTGCTCAACGCCGAAGGCCACCGCGCGGTGCTCCAGCCGAGCCCGCGTCGACGCCAGCGCCCGCCCGAAATCAACCGGATCGCAGGAGTCCACAACGGACAGAAGGCGAGCGGCCTGCGCCTGCAAGGCTTCAGGCGTCTTGCCGGAGACGATCCACGGAACGTGCGGGCCGAGCAACGAGACGGTCGGCTCATCATCTTCAACGAAGTCCGGCGCCTGCTCGACGATCACATGCGAGTTGGTGCCAGAGATGCCAAAAGACGAAACGCCCGCGCGACGCGGACGGTCCACCGCAGGCCACGAGCGGGCGGACGAGAGCAGGGAAACGGCGCCAGCGGTCCAGTCGACGTGCGGCGTCGGCGCGTCGATGTGCAGCGACTGCGGCAGCACGCCGTGCCGGATGGCCATCACCATCTTGATCACGCTGGCCACACCGGCGGCGGCCTGCGTGTGACCGATGTTGGACTTCACCGAGCCGACCCACAGGGGCTCAGCGCGCCCCTGGCCGTAGGTGGCCAGCAGTGCCTGGGCTTCGATGGGGTCGCCGAGCGTGGTGCCGGTGCCGTGCGCGTCAACGGCGTCGATGTCCTTAGTGGACAGACGCGCGTTGGCGAGGGCCTGGCGGATCACGCGCTGCTGCGAAGGACCGTTGGGCGCGGTGAGGCCGTTGGAGGCGCCGTCCTGGTTCACCGCGGAGCCGCGCAGGATGGCCAGCACGGGGTGTCCGTTGCGGCGCGCGTCGGAGAGCTTCTCCAACAGCAGCATGCCCGCGCCCTCACCCCAACCGGTGCCGTCGGAGGAGGCGGAGAACGCCTTGACCCGGCCGTCGCGGGCGAGGCCGCGCTGGCGGGAGAACTCGACGAAGGCGTCCGGACCGGACATCACGCTGACACCACCGGCCAGCGCGAGCGAGCACTCGCCAGAGCGAAGTGCTTGCACCGCAAGGTGCATCGCCACCAGTGAGGACGAGCACGCCGTGTCGATGGTGACCGCAGGGCCTTCCAGACCGAACACATAGGACAGTCGACCGGACAGGACCGAGCCGGAGATTCCCGTGCCCAGGTAGCCCTCGATGCCCTCCATGGGCTCGGAGATCGTCCGGCCGTAGTCCTGGCCGTTGGTGCCCGCGAAAACCCCGGCCCGGCTGCCCTTGAGCGAGGTCGGGTCGATGCCCGCGCGCTCGAAGGCCTCCCACGAGGTCTCCAGCAGCAGGCGCTGCTGCGGGTCCATCGCGAGGGCTTCGCGCGGGGAGATCCCGAACAGCTCGGCGTCGAACTCCCCCGCCGCCGTCAGGAATCCGCCGCTGCGCACGTAGGAGGTGCCGAGGTTGTCGGGATCGGGGTTGTAGAGCCGATCCAGGTCCCAGCCGCGGTCGGTGGGGAACTCGGAGACGCCGTCGACGCCGTCGGCGATCATCCGCCAGAACGACTCCGGCGAGTCCGCTCCGGGGAAGCGGCAGGCCATGCCGACGATCGCGACCGGCTCGAAGTCCTTCTCCTCGGCCTCGCGCAACCGCAGCTTGGCCGTGTGCAGCTCGCCCGTGACCCTGGTGAGGTAGTCCCGGAGCTTGTTGTTGTCAGCAGTGGAGGCTCCGGCGTGCGATTCTGTTCCCGCACGCGCGGGCCGACCGGGTGCGGGTGTCCCGCCAGTTACAGAAGACATCAGAGATCCCCACTACTCAATTTCCGAGCTGCTTGTCGATGAAGTCGAAGAGTTCGTCGTTGGAGGAGGACCGCAAGGAGTCGATCAGGTCGGTCTCCTCCTCCCTCGGCGACGAGGAGGACACGAGGGCCTTGAGCCGCCCGATCAGCCGCTCGCGCAGCGCGTCACCGGGCGGCAGGGCCAACAGCGTGTCCTCGAGCCGGTCAAGAAGATGGTCGCCGTCACTGTCCACTCCGGTCAGTTCCTCGCGCAGGAACGTAGCCAGGGCAACGGGTGTCGGGTAGTCGAACACCAGCGAGGAAGGCAGCACCAGGCCGGTCGCCGCGTTCAGCCGGTTGCGGAACTCCACGGAGGTCAGCGAATCGAAGCCCAGCTCGGAGAACGCGCGCTCCGGCTGCACAGCCGCCGTCGTGGCGTGACCGAGCACAGTGGACACCCGCGCCCGGACCAGCTCGACGAGAACGCGGGTCTGCTCGGCCTCGGGAGCGCCGTCGAGCTTGCGCAGCAACGCGGCCGACTCGTCCTCGGTGAGCACGGGCTTGGCGGCTTCCGGGAGCGCGTCGAAGAGCGTGCCGGGCACGTTGGGCGCGAACAGGCTCCAGTCGATGTCCGCGACGGTGACCGCGACGTCCTGCTGGTCGAGCGCGGTTTGCAGTGCCGCCAACGCCTTCTCGGGGTTCATCGGCCGAATCCCGAAGCGCCGCAGCTCATCGTCCAGGGAGCTGGCCATACCGGCTTCGGCCCAGGCGCCCCACGCGATCGAGGTCGCTGGCAGGCCGTCCAGGTGCCGCTGCTCGGCGAGCGCGTCGAGGTGGGCGTTGGCCGCCGCGTACGCGCCCTGCCCCGGGTTGCCACAGACCCCGGCCAGCGAGGAGAACAGCACGAACGCGTCCAGCTCCAGGGACTTCGTCAGTTCGTGCAGGTTCCGCGCGGCGACGACCTTCGGCCGGAGCACGCTTTCGAGGCGTGCGACGTCGAGCGCGTCCAGTGGCCCGTCGTCGACAACGCCCGCGATGTGCATGACGGAGCGGATGGTCTCGCCGTCCGCCTGCAGCTTGTCGATCAGCTCGGCCAGCGCGTCGCGGTCGGCGGCGTCGCAGGCGGCCACGGTCACGCGCGAACCCAGCTCAGCCAGCTCCGCGCTCAGCTCCGCCGCACCGGGAGCGTCGTTTCCTCGGCGGGACAACAACACCAGGTGCTCGGCACCGTTGCGGGCCAGCCACCGAGCGGTGAACGACCCCAGCGCGCCCGTGCCGCCGGTCAGCAGCACGGTGCCGCCCGGCTTCCACTCGCGCTTCGCCGCACCTGGAACCGAGTGCACCAAGCGACGCGCGACCACCTGGTTCTCACGGATGGCCACCTGGGTCTCGGTACCACCGAGGACGTCGGCCAGCTGTTCGTAGTCCTGCTCGCTCGGCGTAGCCGGGAGTGCGACCAGGCCGCCCCAGCGCTCCGGATGCTCCAGTGCGGCGACCTGGCCGAGGCCCCACACCTGCGCCTGCTCGGGAGCCTGCCCGACCGTGACGCTCCAGACCGGGACTTTCGCCTGCTGGACGATCGCCAGCGTCTCAGCCAGATCAGCTCCGACGGACACGATCGCGTCCGCTTCGGAGAGGTCCTGCGAGATCCGCGCGCCCCTCGCGGTCAACGCGGCTTCGAGTTCCGGGGCTCCGAGGACCGCCCACGTGCCACCCAGCGACGAACGCGGCACACTGATCGCGTCCCAGCGAACCCGGTACCGCCAGGAACCGCGTTCCAACCGATCGGGCTTCAGCCAGAAGCGCTGGTGCTGGAACGCGTAGGTCGGCAGGTCGACCCGGCGGGCCCCAGTACCGGCGAACACCGAGTTCCAGTCCACCGCCGCTCCGGCCGCGAACACCTGCCCCACCCCGGCGACCAGGGCTTCGGGTTCGGGCCGGTCCTTGCGCAGCACCGGCGCGAAGGTGCCCGTCGCGCAGTCCGCGCCCATCGCGGACAGCGTTCCGTCGGGACCGAGTTCCAGAAAGCGCGTGACACCCTTCTCCGCGCAGGTCGCGATCCCGTCCGCGAAGCGAACCGCGCCGCGCACGTGCCGCACCCAGTACTCGGCCGACATCAGCTCGCTGGCCTTCGCGACCGTCCCGGTCACGTTGGACACGATCTGCACGGTCGGCTCGGCGTACTTGACGGACATCGCGACCTTGGCGAAGTCCGCGAGCATGCCGTCCATCAGCGACGAGTGGAACGCGTGCGACACCGAGAGCCGTTTGGTCCTGCGGTCCGCGAACTGCTCCGCGACCGCGAGCACGGTCTCCTCAAGACCGGAGATCACCACCGCGCGGGGCCCGTTGATCGCCGCGATGTCCACGTCGTGCGCGCGGACCTCGTCCTCGGTCGCCTGAATGGCGATCATGGCTCCACCGCCGGGCAAAGCCTGCATCAGCTGACCACGGGCCGTGACCAGCCGCGCGGCGTCCTCCAGCGAGAACACCCCGGCCACGTGGGCGGCGGCCAGCTCACCGATCGAATGCCCGACCAGGAAGTCCGGCTTCACGCCCCACGACTCCACCAGCCGGTAGAGCGCGACCTCCAGCGCGAAGATCGCGGGCTGCGCGTTCCCGGTCTGGTCCAAGTCATCAGAGAGCGGTGGCAGCAGAGCCAGCACTTCGTCGTACGCGGCGGCGAACACCGGATAGGCGGCGTGCAGCTGCGCACCCATCCCGCGACGCTGAGAACCCTGGCCGGTGAACAGGAACGCCGTCTTGCCCTTCACCACCCGGCCCCGCGCGACGGGCTCGCCGGAGAGATCGCCGAGGTACACCGCGCGCTCGTCCAGTGCCGCGCGCGTGGTGGCCAGGGAGAAGGCAATGTCCACATCGGACACGGAGTCGTTGCTGTCCACAAAGGACTTCAGCTGCGAGGTCTGAGCCTCCAGGGCCGCAGGAGTCTTGCCCGAAACCACCAGCGGCAGAACAGGAGGAGCCACGACCGTCCAAGAAGACTCGGCAGGCGCTTGCTCCAGGATCACGTGCGAGTTCGTTCCGGAGATCCCGAACGACGACACGGCCGCGCGGCGCGGACGGTCCACCGCGGGCCACTCGCGCTCGGAGGTCAGCAGCGACACGGCTCCGGCGGTCCAATCCACGTGCGGCGAGGGCTCGTCGATGTGCAGCGACCTCGGCAGCACACCGTGGCGCAGCGCCATCACGGTCTTGATCACACCGGCGACCCCGGCGGCGGCCTGGGCGTGGCCGATGTTGGACTTGAGAGAACCGAGCCACAACGGCTCCGAACGATTCTGGCCGTACACAGCCAAGAGCGCCTGCGCCTCGATCGGATCGCCCAGCACGGTGCCCGTTCCGTGTGCCTCCACGGCGTCCACATCGGACGGTCCCAATCCGGCGTTGGCCAGGGCCTGGCGGATCACCCGCTGCTGCGAGGGACCGTTCGGCGCGGTGAGCCCGTTCGACGCGCCGTCCTGGTTCACGGCCGAGCCGCGCAGCACGGCGAAGATCGGGTGCCCGTTGCGCTCGGCGTCGGAAAGCTTCTCCAGCAACAGGATTCCCGCGCCCTCGGACCACCCGGTGCCGTCGGCCGCGGCGGCGAAGGACTTGCAACGGCCGTCGACGGAGAGCCCGCGCTGGCGGGAGAAGTCGACGAAGGTGTCCGGGACCGACATGACGGTCACGCCGCCCGCGAGGGCCAGCGAGCACTCCCCCGTGCGAAGTGCTTGCGCCGCAAGGTGCATCGCGACCAGCGAGGACGAGCACGCGGTGTCCACGGTGACGGCGGGGCCTTCGAGCCCGAAGGTGTAGGAGATCCGCCCGGACAGCACGCTGCCGGTGGTGCCGGTGCCCAGGAAACCCTCGACGCCCTCGGGCAGTTCGCCCAGGTTCTGGCCGTAGTCGTTGTACATCAGGCCCGCGAACACCCCGGTCGGGCTGCCCTTCACCGAGCCGGGGTCGATGCCCGCGCGCTCGAACGCCTCCCACGCGACCTCCAGCAGCAGCCGCTGCTGCGGGTCCATGGCCAGTGCCTCGCGCGGGCTGATCCCGAACAGCTCCGGGTCGAACTCGGCGGCGTCGTGCAGGAAGTTGCCGCGGCTGGTGTAGGAGGTGCCGCGGTGGTCGGGATCGGGGTGGAACAGCGAGCCGAGGTCCCAGCCGCGGTCGTCGGGGAAGTCCGAGACGCCCTCGCCGCCCCTGGCGACCAGGTCCCACAGCTGCTCCGGCGTGCGCACCCCGCCGGGAAAGCGGCAACCGATGCCGACGATCGCGACGGGCTCGGTCGCGGCGGCCACCAGCTCGCTATTCCGCCGCTCCAGCCGCGCGTTTTCCTTCAGGGACTCACGCAGTGCCGCGATGAGCTCCTCGGAGGAATTCGCCATGCCACTCTCCGCTTCTGTACAAATAGCCAGACATGTGCCCTGAACAGCGAAACTGCCCACCCAAAGTTCTTGTCCCAGAACCATTGGATGGGCAGTCGCGGTGTGCGGTCAACCATTGAAGCGGATGTCGCACGCACTAGTAGGAGAACGCATAGACAGTTGCTGAACTGGGCTTTTGCCGCGTATCAGGTGCTTTTCGCCGATGCCATGGCGCGCTGCACGAGGTCGCTGACGTCCATCTCGTCGATGGCTTCCACGTCGGCGCTCTCCGGCCCCGCGGAAGCCGCGAGGCGCACCAGGGCGTCGAGCACCCCGGCCTTGCGGAAGTCCTCGATCGAGACCTTCGCCAGCGCCGCGCGGACGGCCTTCTCGTCGACCTCCACCGGCTCCGGCTCAACGGGCAGCAGCAACGGCTTCAGGTGCTCGGCCATGGCCTGCGGCGTCGGGTGGTCGAACACCGCCGTGGCCGCCAGGCGCAGCGATGTGGCCGTGTTGAGCCGGTTCCGCAGTTCCACCGAGGTCAGCGAGTCGAAGCCCAGCTCGGTGAACGGGCGGTCGGGGTCGACCTCCGCGCCGGAGCCGTGCCCGAGCACCGCGGCGACCTGGGCGCGGACCACGTCCAGCACCGCCTCGGCCCGCTCCAGCACCGGCATCGACGCGAGCCGCTGCGCCAGCGAGACGGTCTCGGCGACGGCGGCCTGCGCGGCCCGGCGCGCCGGGGCACGCACCAGGCCGCGCAAGATCGCGGGCACCGAACCGGCGCGCAGTGCCGTGCGGTCGAGCTTGATCGGCACGAACAGCGGCCGGTCCAGCGCGACGGCGGCGTCGAAGACGCCCATGCCCTCGGCGTGGCTCAGCGCCCCGAAACCGTCGCGGCTCATCCTGTCCACGTTGTGGCTGCCCAGATCCCCGGCCATGCCACCGTCCTGCTCCCACAGGCCCCACGCCAGCGACTGCCCTGCGAGCCCTTGGTCCCGGCGCATCCGCACCAGGGCGTCGAGGAACGAGTTCGCCGCCGCGTAATTGCCCTGCCCCGGGCCGCCGAGAACACCGGCAGCGGAGGAGTAGATCACGAAGTGGCTCAAACCCTCCGTCAGCTCGTGCAGGTTCCACGCCGCGTCGACCTTCGGCCGGAACACGCCATCGATCCGTTCCGGCGTCAACGCGGACACCACACCGTCGTCCAGCACACCGGCCGTGTGGATCACTGCGGTCAGGTCGTCGATTCCGCTCAGCAGAGCCTCAAGCGCGCCCCGATCGGCCGTGTCGCACGCTTCGATCCGCACAGTGGCACCGAGTTCCGTCAGTTCGGAGCGGAGTTCCACCGCGCCTGGCGCATCGATCCCGCGACGGCTGGTCAGCACGAGCTGCTTGACCCCGTGCTGCGTAACGAGATGCCGGGCCGCGAGTGCCCCGAGGTCTCCAGTACCACCACTGATCAGCGTCGTGCCCTCGGCGTTCCAGGTGACCGGATCGCCTGCGGGCTGCGGCTTGGCGAGCCGTGGCGCGTAAAGCTTGCCTTCGCTGGCGCGCACCTGCGGTTCACCCGTCGCAACGGCCGCGCCGATCTCCGGTGCAGGCCCCTCGAAGAGCACGAATCGACCGGGGTTCTCCGACTGCGCCGAACGGATGAGGCCCCACACGGCGGCCGTGGCGAGGTTCGCCTCCTCGACGTGGATCACCAGCGTCAAGTCCTCAGCCAGCTGCTTCTGCGCGGCCGCGAGAACCTCGTGGGTCAGCCGATAGGTCTCGCCGATCACATCGTCCTTTGTGGACTCCAGAGTCAGCACCTCGTACCCCGAGGCGCTGCCCGAAGACTCAACTGGAACCCAGTCCACCTGGAACAGCGCGTCGCTGTCGGAGCGCAGCTGGTCGGCGGAGACCGTGCGCACCGCGATCGACTCGACGGTGATCACCGGGTTCCCGCCGCCGTCCACGCCGACGAGTCGCGCGGAGTCCGGGCCGGTCGGCGTGAGCTTGACGCGCAACGTGCTCGCCCCGGTGGCGTGCAGCGTCACACCCGACCACGCGAACGGCAACGCGGTACCAGCCGGGTTGTCGTCCCGCAGGAACATCCCGTGCAGTGCGGAGTCCAACAGCGCCGGGTGGATGCCGAACGAGCCGGTGTCGGTGTCGGCGGGCAGCGCCAGCTCGGTGTACACGTCGTCGCCGTGCTTCCACGCGGACTGAATCCCCTGGAACAGCGGCCCGTACCCGAAGCCCGAGCCCACGAGGTCTTCGTACAGCGTCTCGACGTTCACCGACTCGCCGGACGGCCACGGCTCAACGTCCACAGTGGACTCCGCAGCCGACAGCGTGCCGATGGCGTTGACCGTCCACGGCTCCTCAGCGCGCCGCGAGTAGATCGACACCGCCCGACGTCCATCGGAGTCGGCACCGACGACCACCTGCACCACAACAGATCCGGTCTCAGGAACAACCAGTGGAGCCTGAAGCGTCAGATCCTCCACCATGCCGCAGCCAACCTCATCGCCCGCGCGGATGGCCAGCTCAACCAGCCCGGCCCCGGGCACGAGCACCGTGCCCATCACCGAGTGGTCCAGCAGCCACGGCTGCGTGGCCAAGGAGATCCGGCCGGTGAACAGCACACCGTCACCGTCGGCCAACGGAACGGAAGCGCCGAGGAGCGGGTGACCAGCGGAAATGAGGCCAGCAGCCGTCACGTCCGCGCTGCCCGTGCCCTGCATCAGCCAGTACGAGCGGTTCTGGAACGCGTACGTCGGCAGGTCGACGAGCTGCGAGCCCTTCGGGAAGAACGCCGTCCAGTCGACCTTCGCCCCCACGACGTGCAGCTGAGCGAGGGCGCGCAGCACGGCCAGCGACTCGTCCTGGTCCTTGCGCACCAAGGGGACGAACACCGCGTTGTCCGGGTTCTCGACGCAGTCCTGGGCGGCGGCGGTGAGCACGGCGTTCGGGCCGATCTCCACGAACTTCGTCACGCCCTCGGACTCCAGCACCCGCACGGCGTCGAAGAGCCGGACTGGCTGCCGGATGTGGCGCACCCAGTACGCGGGGTCGCCGACGTCGGCCAGCGTCGCGGGCTTGCCGGTGAGCGTGGAGACGATCGGGATGCGCGGCTCGTTGTAGGTCAGGCTCGCGGTGGCCTCGCCGAACTCGCCGAGCAGGCCGTCCATCAACGCCGAGTGCGAAGCCTGGCTGACCACGAGCTTCTTCGCCTTGCGACCGCGCTCCTTGAAGCCGGCGGCGATGCGCAGCGCGGTCTCCTCGTCACCGGAGATCACCGTCGACAGGGGGCCGTTGAGCGCCGCGATCCCGACCGTGCCGGTGAGCTCCGGCAGCACCTCCTCCTCGGAGGCTTGGATCGCGACCATCGCCCCGCCCGGTGGCATCGAGTTCATCAAGCGACCGCGTACCGACACAACCCGAACTGCGTCCTCCAAGGACCACAGTCCCGCGACGTGCGCCGCGCCGAACTCGCCGATGGAGTGCCCGGCGACGAAGTCCGGGGTGATCCCCCACGATTCGAGCAGCCGGAACAGCGACACCTCGATGGTGAACAGCGCGGGCAGCATGTAGTCGATGCGGTCCAACAACTCCGGCTCGCCGAACATCACCTCGCGCAACGGCTCCGCGAGGTGCTTGTCGAACTCCTGGGTCACCGCGTCGAAAGCCGCGGCGAACACCGGGTACTGCTCGCACAGCTCGCGGCCCATGCCGAGGTACTGCGCGCCACCACCGGTGAACAGGAACGCCGTCTTACCGCCGTTGGTCTGCCCGGTGAGCGCGAGTTCTTCAAGCCCTGCGAGCAAACCAGCGCGATCCGTGGCCACGACTGCCGCCCGGTGCTCCAGCGCCGCCCGCCCAGTCGCGAGCGAGAACGCCGGGTCGACCTCGGGATTCGCCGAAGCCCAGGCGTGCAGCCGCCCGGCCTGAGCCCGCAGCGCGTCCGGTGTCTTGCCCGACAGCACCCACAGCGGCGCGCCGTCGACCTCCGAGGTCTCCTGTGCGGGCCCCTGCTCCAGGATCACGTGCGCGTTGGTACCGGAGATCCCAAAAGATGACACCGCGGCCCGACGCGGACGCGATACCACGGGCCACTCGATGGACTCGGTCAGCAGCGACACCGCGCCCGCCGACCAGTCCACGTGCGCGGTCGGCTCCTCGATGTGCAGTGACTTCGGCAGCACGCCGTGCCGCATCGCCTGCACCATCTTGATGATCCCGCCGACACCGGCCGCCGCCTGCGCGTGACCGATGTTGGACTTCAGCGAGCCGAGCCACAACGGCTCCGAACGCTCCTGGCCATAGGTGTTGAGGAGCGCCTGCGCCTCGATCGGATCGCCCAGCACCGTGCCGGTGCCGTGCGCCTCCACCGCGTCGACCTCGTCGGAAGCGAGACCGGCGTTGGCCAGTGCCTGACGGATCACCCGCTGCTGCGAAGGACCGTTCGGCGCGGTCAGGCCGTTCGAGGCACCATCCTGGTTGATCGCCGAGCCACGAACGACCGCGTGCACCTGGTGTCCGTTTCGGACAGCGTCGGACAGGCGCTCCAGCACGAGCATGCCGACGCCTTCCGACCACGTGGTGCCATCGGCCGACGAGGAGAACGGCTTGCACCGCCCATCCGGCGCGAGCCCGCGCTGCCGCGAGAAGGCCACGAAGGACTCCGCGGTCGGCATGACGGTCACACCACCGGCAAGGGCCAGCGAGCACTCACCGCTGCGCAGAGCTTGGGCGGCCCAGTGCAGTGCCACCAGCGACGAGGAGCACGCAGTATCAACTGAGACCGCGGGCCCTTCGAAGCCGAACGTGTAGGCGATCCGGCCCGAGGTGACGCTGCCCGAGGTACCCGTGCCCATGAAGGCTTCAAGCTCTTCTGGAACTGAGTCCACGTGGGACCCGTAGTCGTAGTACATGACACCCGCGAAGACCCCGGTGTCCGAGCCCTTCAACGAGACCGGGTCGATCCCGGCGCGCTCAACGGCTTCCCACGAGACCTCCAACAGCAACCGCTGCTGCGGGTCCATGGCCAGGGCCTCGCGCGGCGAGATCCCGAAGAACTCCGGGTCGAACTCGGCGGCGTCGAGCAGGAACCCGCCCTCACGGCTGTAGGAGGTGCCGGAGTGCTCGGGATCGGGGTGGTAGAGCCCTTCCAGGTCCCACCCGCGGTTGTCGGGGAAGAAGGTGATGCCGTCGCCACCGGAGGCGACCAGCTCCCACAGCTGTTCCGGAGTGCTTACGCCACCGGGATAACGGCAGCCCATGCCCACGATCGCGATCGGCTCGTCGGAGCCGACGGCGGCGGTCGCGGTCACCTCGGCCAGCTCGCCGAGCAGTTCCGCGCGGACGTGCCGGGCCAGGTCGAGCGGCGTCGGGTAGTCGAAGATCAGCGTCGCGGGCAGCCGCAGACCGCTGGCGGCGGTGAGCCCGTTGCGCAGCTCCACGGCGGTCAGCGAGTCGAACCCGAGGTCGGTGAACGCCCGCTCCGGCTCGATCGCCCCACCACCGGCGTGCCCGAGCACCTGAGCGACCTGACCGCGGACCAGCTCCACCAGCGCGCGGTCCTGCTCGGCCGCGGACAACGACACCAGCCGTTCGCGCAGCCCAGCGGCTTCGGCGGCGTTCGCGGTCCGGCGCACGGGGACCCGCACGAGGCCGCGCAGCACCTGCGGCACGGAACCCGTGCGGGCAAAGGACGTCAGCGACGGGATGTCGAGCTTGACCGCCGCGAGGAACGCGTCGTCCTGGGCCAGCGCGATGTCGAAGAGCTCCAGCCCTTCCTCTGGCGTGAGCGCGCCGAAGCCATCCCGCCGCATGCGCGCGAGTTCGTCCTGCGACAGCTCGCCGCTCATGCCGCTGTCCTGCTGCCACAGGCCCCACGCAACGGAACTGGCGGCCAGGCCCTGAGAACGGCGGTGCCGCGCGAGGGCGTCCAGGAACGAGTTCGCCGCAGCGTAGTTGCCCTGGCCAGGCGCGCCGAGCACACCGGCGGCCGACGAGAACAGCACGAAGTGCCGCAAGTTCTCCGTCAGCGAGTGCAGGTGCCATGCCGCGTCGACCTTTGGCCGGAACACCCCGTCCACGCGCTCCGGAGTCAACGCGGACACCACGCCGTCGTCGAGCACTCCGGCCGCGTGGATCACGCCCGTCAGGTTCGGAATTCCGCTCAACAGAGCCGCGACAGCGTCGCGAGACGACACATCGCACGCTTCAGCCCGCACTGAAGCACCGAGTTCGGTCAACTCCGCGATCAACGAAGCAGCCCCAGGCGCCTCCGCACCGCGACGACTGGTCAGCACCAAGCTCGTCACTCCGCGCTCGACCACCAGGTGCCGAGCCAACAGCGCACCGAGCCCACCAGTGCCGCCGGTGATCAGCACCGTGCCCTCGGCATCCCACTCCGCCGGAGCGGCAGCGACACCACGGACCAAGCGCGGCACGAACAGCTTGCCGTCGCAGACGACGACCTGGCTCTCGCCCGTTGCCACGGCGGCGCCGACTTCCGCGAGCGGCCCGTCCACCAGCACGATGCGGCCCGGGTTCTCCGACTGCGCCGAACGAACCAGACCCCACACAGCCGCGGCGGCAAGGTCGTGCACATCCGGGCCAGCCGCTCCGTCGGTGAGCACGACGAGCTTGGCGTCGGTCTCCTCCGCAAGGAACTCCTGCACAGCAGCGAGCACACTTGTGGTGATCGCATGCGCGTCGGCGACGACGTCACCCGAGCCGGGCGAGACCTCGTGCACCTGGAAACCAGCCACGGGGGACGGCGTTCCAACAGGGACCCAGTCCAAGCGGAACAGCGAGTCCTGCTCCAGCGCCGCGGCCTGCACCTGCTCGGCGGAAACCGCTCGCAACGCGAGAGAGTCCACCGAGATCACCGGAGCGCCGGTCGGATCAACGGCGGTCAAGGAGACGGCCTCAGTCCCGACTGGTACCAAGTGCACACGCAGCGCGGTGGCACCCGCCGCGTGCAGGGTCACGCCGCTCCACGAGAACGGCAGCGACGCGCTCGCGTTCTCACCGAGGCCGGTGGCGTGCAGCGCGGCGTCCAACAACGCCGGGTGAATCCCGAACTTGTCGCCGTCCTCCGCGGGCAACGAGACCTCGGCGAAGACCTCCTCGCCACGCGTCCACGCGGCGCGCAGCCCCTGGAACAGCGGCCCATAGCGCAGTCCGGCCTCGGCAAGGCGGTCGTAGGCGCCGTCCAGCGACACAGCCGAAGCGTCAGCAGGCGGCCAGATCGCGAAGTCGAACGCGGCCGGAGTTCCTTGCACGGCAAGCACGCCGGAGGCATGCAGTGCCCACTGGTCCTCGGAGCGTGATGAGTAGATCGACACCGAACGCCGGCCGGACCCGTCAGCGCCACCGACCGCCACCTGGACCATCGTCGCGGTCGCGAGCACCAGCGGAGCGTGCAGCGTCAGCTCTTCGACGACGCCGCACCCGACCTCATCACCCGCGCGGATCGCCAGCTCCACCAGCGCGGTGCCCGGCACGATCACCGAGTCCATCACCACGTGATCGCCGAGCCACGCGTGCGAGCTGAGCGACAACCGCCCGGTGAACAGGAAGCCGTCCCCGTCCGCCAGGGAGATCGTCGCGCCGAGCATCGGGTGCTTGGTGGCGGTCAGGCCAGCGGCGGCCACGTCAGCGGTGCCGCTCGGGCCGTTGAGCCAGAAGTGCTGGTGTTGGAAGGCGTAAGTCGGCAGGTCGACGCGCCGCGCATTGGTCGGCTCGAACACCTTCGCCCAGTCGACCTTGCCGCCGGCCACGTGGTAGCGCGAGATCGCCGTGACGAGCGTGTGCGCCTCGTCGCGGTCGCGGCGGGACAGCGCGACGAAGGTGCCCTCGTCCACGCACTCCGCTCCGGCCGCGCTGAGCACGCCGTCCGGACCGACTTCGACGAACTTGCTGACCCCGAAGGAATGCAGCGTCCGCACCGCATCTGCGAACCGAACGGATTCGCGGACATGCCGCACCCAGTAGTCCACAGAGGACAGTTCAGCGGCGGAGGCCGTCTTGCCGGTCAGCGTCGAGACGATCGGAACGGACGGTGCTGACGCAACCGCCGACGCGACGACCTCACCGAACTCAGCCAGCATCCCGTCCATCAAGCCCGAGTGGAACGCGTGCGATACCGAGAGCCTTTTGGTCTTGCGATCCTTGAACTGAGCGGCAACCGCCAGCACTGCGTCTTCGACACCGGAGATCACCACGGACGTCGGCCCGTTGATCGCCGCGATATCGGCACCATCGACCAGGGCAGCCCGAACCTCGTCCTCAGTGGCCTGAATCGCGATCATGGCGCCACCACTGGGCAAAGCCTGCATCAAACGACCACGAGCGGCGACGATCCGAGCCGCGTCCTCCAGCGACCACACACCAGCG
Organism: Allokutzneria sp. NRRL B-24872; assembly: GCF_002155965.1. GTDB lineage: Bacteria > Actinomycetota > Actinomycetes > Mycobacteriales > Pseudonocardiaceae > Allokutzneria. The sequence continues at coordinate 58,503 of NZ_MUMH01000092.1, read as the reverse complement.
ACGTGCGCGGCGGCCAGCTCACCGATCGAATGCCCGGCGAGGAAGTCCGGGCGCACACCCCAGGACTCCACGAGCCGGTACAGCGCGACCTCGAACGCGAAGATCGCGGGCTGAGCGTTCCCCGTCTGATCCAAATCCTCAGAAAGCGGAGGGAGCAAGGCAAGCACTTCGTCGTACGCGGCAGCGAACACGGGGAACGCCGCGTGCAACTCGCGCCCCATCCCGAGCCGCTGAGCACCCTGCCCCGTGAACAGGAACGCCGTCTTGCCCTTGGTGGCGCGACCCTGACCGGACACCTGCGAAGCCAGCGAGGTCAGCCCGGCCAGCAGCTCCTCCCGCGATGATCCGACGATCGCAGCGCGAACGTCCAGCGCAGCGCGACCGACCGCGAGCGACACGCCGACGTCGACCGGGTGCGCGGACACAGCGGACAGCAGCTGCGAAGCCTGAGCCTGCAACGCCTCCTCGGTCTTCGCGGACAGCAGCCACGGAATCGGCGAGGTGAACTCACGCGGAGCCTCCTGCACCTCCACCGCCGGAGCCTGTTCAAGGACTACGTGCGCATTGGTGCCGGAGATCCCGAAGGACGACACGGCGGCCCGGCGCGGACGATCAACCTCAGGCCAGTCGCGCGCCTCAGTCAGCAGCGAGACCGCGCCCGCGCTCCAGTCCACGTGTGGAGTCGGCTCAGTGACGTGCAGCGACTTCGGCAGCCGACCAACGCGCAGCGCCTGCACCATCTTGATCACGCCACCGATGCCGGCAGCGGCCTGGGCGTGCCCGATGTTGGACTTCAACGAGCCGAGCCACAGCGGCTCCGAGCGGTCCTGACCGTAGGTGTTGATCAGGGCCTGCGCCTCGATCGGGTCGCCGAGCACGGTGCCGGTGCCGTGCGCCTCGACGACATCAACGTCCCTTGTGGACAGTCGAGCGTTCTCCAGAGCCGCGAGGATGACCCGCTGCTGTGAGGGGCCGTTGGGCGCGGTGAGGCCGTTGGAGGCGCCGTCCTGGTTGATCGCGGTGCCCCGGATGACGGCAAGCACCTCGTGTCCGTTCCGGACGGCGTCGGACAGCTTCTCGATGAGGATCATGCCGACGCCCTCGGACCACCCGGTGCCGTCGGCGGAGGCCGCGAAGGACTTGCAGCGGCCGTCCGGGGAAAGCCCGCGCTGGCGCGAGAACTCCACGAAGATGCCCGGCGCGCCCATGATGTTGGCACCGCCCGCGAGCGCCATCGAGCACTCGCCCGCACGCAGTGCCTGAACGGCCCAGTGCAGTGCCACGAGCGACGAGGAGCACGCGGTGTCAACTGAAACCGCGGGCCCCTCGAAACCGAACGAGTACGCGACGCGTCCAGAGTGGACGGAGCACGTGGTGCCGGTGAGCAGGTAGCCCTCAACGCCTTCGGCGGGCTCGTGCAGGCGCGGACCGTACTCCTGCGAAGCGACGCCCGCGTAGACACCCGTGGCAGAACCCTTGAGCGACAAGGGGTCGATGCCCGCGCGCTCCATGGCCTCCCACGAGACCTCCAGCAGCAGACGCTGCTGCGGGTCCATCGCCAGCGCTTCGCGCGGGCTGATCCCGAAGAACTCCGGGTCGAACCGCGCGGCCGTGTGCACGAACCCGCCCGTGCTCGCGTACGAGGTTCCGGGGTTGCCGGGGTCGGGGTGGAACAGGCCGTCGAGGTCCCAGCCGCGGTCGTCCGGGAACCCGGTGATGCCCTCGCGACCGGAGTCGACCAGGTCCCACAGGTCCTCGGGCGAGTCGACGCCGCCGGGGAACCGGCAGCCCATCCCGATGATCGCGATCGGCTCGTTCTCGCCCGACTCGGCCTCCCGCAGGCGCGCCCGCGTCTGCTGGAGGTCCGCCGTCACCTTCTTCAGCAGCCCGAGGAGCTTGTCTTGATCCGCCATCTCACAACCCCACACTCGTCAGGAAATGCCGAGTTCTCGTTCCAGGAAGTCCACGACCTCGTCGGCGGAGGCGTCCTCAAGTCCGCTCGCCTCCTGCTCGCCGGTGCCGGAGAACTTCGACACCAGTTCCTCGAGCCGCAACGTGATCGACAGCCGGCCGTCCGCGCCGACGGCGTCCAGGCTGGCTTCCAAGCGATCCAGCTCGGCCAGCACGGAAGCCGCCGACAGCGTGGTCGTCGCCGCGGGCGCCACGGTCTCCCGCAGGTGCGCCGCGAGCGTCGTCGCCGTCGGGTAGTCGAAGACAGCCGTCGCCGACAGCCGCACTCCGGTCGCGTTGGTGAGCCGGTTGCGCAGCTCCACCGAGGTCAGCGAGTCGAAGCCCAGCTCGGTGAACGCCTGCTCGGCGTCGATCGCCGAAGCACCGCTGTGCCCGAGCACCGCCGCCGCGTGCGAGCGCACCACGTCGAGCAGAATCCCTTCCTGCTCACCAGGAGTGAGCCCGGTCAGGCGCTGCGCGAGCGAGGACGCCTTGTCCTCCCCCGACTTCGCCGCGCGCCGCGCCGGAGCCCGCACGAGCCCGTGCAGGATCTGCGCCAGGTCGTTGTCCCGCGCGTAGGTCTGCAACGCGGCTCGGTCCAGCTTCACCGGCGCCGCGACGGTTTCACCGGTGGCGACGGCGGCGTCGAAGAGCGCCATGCCCTCGTCCTCGGTCAGCGCGCCGAAGCCTTCGCGAGCCATCCGCGCCAGGTCGGCGTCGGTCAGCCCGGCGCCCATGCCACCCGCCCACAGGCCCCAGGCCTGCGACTGCGCGGAAAGCCCTTGCGCACGGCGGTGTTCGGCGAGCGCGTTCAGGAAGGCGTTGGCCGCGCCGTAGTTCGCTTGGCCCGCCGTGCCCATCAGCCCGGTGATCGAGGAGAACAGCACGAACTGCGCCAGGTCGCGGTCGCGGGTCAGCTCGTGCAGGTGCCACGCCGCGTCCACCTTGGGCCGCAGTACCTTGTCCATGCGCTCCGGGTTCAGCGACGCCAACAGCCCGTCATCGAGCACGCCCGCCGTGTGGATGACCGAGCCCAGTCGCGGAATCTCGCTGAGCAGATCCGCGACAGCGTCCCGGTCGGCCACGTCGCACGCCACGACCCGCACCTGCGCGCCCATGTCGCTCAACTCCGCCGACAAGGCGGCCGCGCCTGGGGCCTCCAGACCGCGACGGCTGGTCAGCACCAAGTTTCGGGCGCCGTGCTGCACCAGATGCCGGGCAAGCACTCCGCCGAGCCCGCCGGTACCGCCGGTGATCAAGACCGCGTCCGCGGGGTCGACCGCGCGCGGCAGAGTCAGCACGACCTTGCCGATGTGCTTGGCCTGGCTGATGAACCGGAACGCCTCGGGCGCCTGCCGCACGTCCCACGCCTTGGTGGGCAGGGGCTTCAGCGCACCCTGAGCGAACAGCGCGTCCAGCTCGGCCCACATCTCGCCGATGCGCTCCGGGCCCGCGTCGATCAGGTCGAACGCGTGGTACTCGATACCGCCGGGTACGGAGTCCGCCGAGCGGACATCGGTCTTGCCCATCTCCACGAACCGGCCGCCCTCGGCGACCAGCCGCAGCGACGCGTCCACGAACTCACCCGCGAGCGCGTCGAGCACCACGTCAACGCCACTGCCACCCGTCGCGGCCCGGAAGGAGTCCTCGAACTCCAAGGTCCTGGACGACGCGATGTGCTCGATCCCCTGATCCCGCAACACATCCCACTTGCCCGGGCTCGCGGTGCCGAACACCGTCGCTCCCAGGTGCCGCGCGATCTGGGTCGCCGCCATGCCCACACCACCGGCCGCGGCGTGGATCAGCACCGACTCCCCAGCCCGCAACCGCCCGAGGTCTCGCAGGCCGTAGTAGGCGGTGAGGAACACCAGCGGGACCGCTGACGCCTCCTCGAAGCCCCAGCCCTGCGGAATCCGCGTCACCAGGCGGCGATCGGCGTCCGCGACCGGTGCGATACCGCCGATCACCAGGCCCATCACCCGATCACCCGGCTTGAGGTCGGTGACGTCGGCGCCCACGTCCAGCACCACGCCCGCCGCCTCGTTGCCGATGATCCCCGCGTCACCGGGGTACATGCCCAGGACCGTGAGCACGTCCCGGAAGTTCAGCCCGGCCGCGCGGACGCCGATCCGGACATCGCCGGGTGCGAGGGGTTCCAGTACCCCGGGGTTGGGCTCCAGTACCAAGTGGTCCAGAGTTCCCTTGCCCGAGATGCCCAAGCGCCACGCCTCGGTCCCCACCGGGGGCAGCACGCGGTCGTCCTTCGCGGGCACCAGTCTCAACCCGTACGCGGTGCCGTCCCGAACCACGATCTGCGACTCACCCGTGCCGAGCGCCTTGCCCAGGAGTTCGCTGTCGCCCTCGACCAGCACGAAGCGACCGGGGTTCTCCTGCTGCGCGGTGCGCACGAGCCCCCACGCGGTCGACGCCGCGAGATCACCGGGCTTGGTGTGCACCACGAGCTTCGAATCCTCCGAGGTCCACCCCTGCACGACATCCAGTACCTGGTGGGACACCGTGCGGGCCGCCGAGGGCACGTCGCCGTCCGCCTGCTCGATCGAGAGCACCACGTAGGGCGCCTCGCCCTCGCCGTGAGCAACCCATTCGACGTCTTCGCCCAGCTCGACCGGAACCCACTCCGGCCGGAACAGCTGGTCCGACTCCGTCTTCAGCTGCTCCGCCGACACCTCGCGCAACGCCAGCTCATCGACCGTCATGACCGGCGCGCCAGTGCCGTCGGCCAGCGCGATGGCCACAGAACCGTTGTCCCGCATGGAAAGCCGCACGCGCAGCTCGCTCGCTCCGGAGGCGTGCAGCGTGACCCCGCTCCACGAGAACGGCAGCGACGCGGGCGTGTCCTCGCCGATCCCGATCGCGTGCAACGACGCGTCGAGCAACGCGGGGTGCAGCCCGTACTTCGAGCCGTCGCCCTCACCGAGCGCGACCTCGGCGTACACGTCCTTACCGTGCCGCCACGCCGCGCGCAGCCCCTGGAACGTCGGCCCGTACACGAGCCCGGTCTCGGCGAGCGTTTCGTACTGGTCCTCGACGCCAATCGCCTCAGCGCCGGCGGGCGGCCATGTCGCGAAGTCGAACTCCGGCGCGGCACCGCCCGGCACGACCGTTCCCTTGGCGTGCAGCGTCCAGCCAACGCCGTCCTGCTTGCGGGAGTGAACGTTGACGCTCCGCCGACCGTCGTCGTCCGCCGACCCGATGTGCACCTGGACCTGAATGGCACCGGATTCCGGCAGGACGAGCGGCGCCTGGAGCATCAGCTCCTCAACGGTCCCGCACCCCGCCTCGTCCGCCGCGCGCACCGCGAGCTCGATCAGTCCAGCGCCGGGCACGAGCACCTGGCCCATGACAGCGTGATCCGCGAGCCAGCCGTGGGTGGACAGGGACAACCGCCCGGTGAACACGAACGCGTCCGAGTCCGCGAGAGCGACCGCCGCGCCGAGCAGCGGGTGATCGGCCGACGCGAGCCCGAGGCCCGTCGCGTCCCCGCCGGGGCCAGCCGCGCGGAGCCAGTAGCGCCCGTGCTGGAAGGCGTAAGTAGGCAGGTCGACACGCTGCGCTCCGGGGAACACCGCGTTCCAGTTGATACCGACTCCCGCCGCGTGCAGCTGCGCCAGCGCGGCCGTCGCGGTGATCTCCTCATCGCGGTTGCGGCGCAGCACCGGCACGAAGAGGCCGTCAGCGCATTCCGCGCCCATCGCGGAGAGGACGCCGTCCGGGCCGATCTCCACGAACTTCGTGACGCCTTCGGCGGCCAGGGTCGCGATGCTGTCGGCGAAACGCACCGCGTCCCGCACGTGCCGCACCCAGTACTCCGGATTCGACACCGGCTCCCCGAGCGCACCGGTCACGTTGGACACCAAGGGAATCGTGGGCTCGCCGTACGAGATCGACTCGGCCACCGCGCGGAAGTCCGCGAGCATGTCGTCCATCAGCGACGAGTGGAAGGCGTGCGACACGACCAGCTGCTTCGTCTTGCGGTCGTGGAACTGCGCCTCGACCACCAGCGCGGCCTCTTCGACACCCGAGATCACCACGGACGTCGGCCCGTTGATCGCGGCGATGTCCACACCGTCGACCAGTGCGGCGCGAACCTCGTCCTCGGTCGCCTGGATCGCGATCATGGCTCCACCGCTGGGCAAGGCCTGCATCAACCGACCACGAGCGGACACCAACCGCGCCGCGTCCGCCAACGAGAACACCCCGGCCACGTGCGCGGCGGCCAACTCACCGATCGAATGCCCGACCAGGTAGTCCGGCCGCACACCCCACGACTCCACCAACCGGTACAGAGCCACCTCAAGCGCGAAGATCGCAGGCTGCGCGTTCCCGGTCTGGTCCACATCCCCGGAGGCCGGGGGCAGCAGCGACCGCACCTCGTCATACGCGGCAGCGAACACCGGGAAGGCCGCGTACAGCTGGTCTCCCATGCCGAGCCGCTGAGAGCCCTGACCGGTGAACAGCAGCGCCAGCCGCCCCGTCACCGCAGACCCGCGCACAACATTCGGCGCAGACCCGCCAGACGCCAGAACGTCGAGCGCCGCAAGCAGTTCCTCGCGGGTAGAGCCCACGACCCCGGCGCGCACGTCCAGCGCTGCCCGTGCCGTGGCCAGCGAAAAGCCGATGTCGGCGAGGTTGCCCGAAGCCTCCCGGAGCCTCCGGGCCTGAGCTTGCACGGCCTCCTCGGTCTTGCCGGAGAGCACCCACGGCGTGACGGCCGGGACCGGCGTCTCCACCGGCGGGACGGAAGGACCCTGCTCCAGAATGAGGTGCGCGTTGGTACCGGAGATGCCGAACGACGACACCGCGGCCCGGCGCGGACGCTGTACCGCGGGCCACTCGACGGCTTCCGTCAAGAGGGAGACCGCGCCCGCTGACCAGTCGACGTGCGGGGTCGGCGCGTCCACGTGCAGGCTCTGCGGGAGCAGGCCGTTGCGCATCGCGTGCACCATCTTGATCACGCCCGCGACACCGGCGGCGGCCTGCGTGTGGCCGATGTTGGACTTGATCGAGCCGAGCCACAACGGCTTGTCCTCGAAGCGGTCCTGGCCGTAGGTCGCGAGCAGTGCCTGCGCCTCGATCGGATCGCCCAGCCGGGTCCCGGTGCCGTGCGCCTCCACAGCGTCCACATCGGACGGTCCCAACCCGGCGTTGGCCAGGGCCTGGCGGATCACCCGCTGCTGCGAAGGACCGTTCGGCGCGGTCAGACCGTTCGACGCACCGTCCTGGTTGATCGCCGAACCCCGCACCACCGCCAGCACCTGGTGTCCATTTCGGACAGCGTCCGACAGGCGCTCCAGCACCACCATGCCAACGCCCTCGGACCAGCTGGTCCCGTCTGCCGCCGCGGCGAAGGACTTGCTCCGCCCGTCAGCGGCGAGCCCGCGCTGGCGGGAGAAGTCCACGAAGGTCTCCGGCGTGGACATCACCGTCACCCCACCGGCCAGCGCCAGCGAGCACTCTCCCGACCGCAGCGCCTGCGACGCGATGTGCATGGCTACCAAGGAAGACGAGCAAGCGGTGTCCACGGTGACCGCCGGTCCTTCGAGCCCGAAGCTGTACGCGACGCGACCGGAGAGCACGCTCGCCGAGGTGCCCGTGCCGACGTAGCCCTCCACCTCTTCGGGGATCGAGCTGAGGCCGTGCGCGTAGTCGTAGTACATGATCCCGGCGAAGACTCCGGTGCTGCTGCCCTTGAGCGACATCGGGTCGATCCCCGCGCGCTCCAACGACTCCCACGACACCTCCAGCAACAGGCGCTGCTGCGAGTCCATCGCGATCGCCTCGCGCGGTGAGATCCCGAAGAACTCCGCGTCGAAGGCATCGGCGTCGTGCAGGAACCCGCCCTGGTCGGCGTACGAGGTACCACGGTGGTCCGGGTCCGGGTGGAACAGCGTTCCCAGATCCCATCCGCGATTGGTCGGGAAGCCGGAAATGCCGTCAGTGCTGTTCGCGACGAGGTTCCACAGGTCCTCCGGCGAGTTCACGCCGCCCGGGTACCGGCACGCCATGCCCACGATCGCGATCGGCTCGTCCAGCCCGACAGCCGCCGTGACCGTCTCCGCGACCGCCGTGTCCCCCACCAGCTCGGAACGGATGAACGCGGCGAGCGTCGCGGGCGCCGGGTAGTCGAAGACCAGCGTCGCCGGAAGCCGCAGCCCGGTCGCGCTGTTGAGCCGGTTGCGCAGCTCAACGGCGGTCAGCGAGTCGAAGCCGAGGTCGGTGAACGCCCGCTCCGGCTCGATGGCCTCGGTCGTCGCGTGCCCCAGTACCGAAGCGACCTGAGTCCGCACGAGGTCGAGCAGCGCACGATCCTGGTCGGCCGTCGACAGGCCAGCGAGCCGCTGCGCCAACGGGGAATCACCGCTGTCACCCTGCGCGACCCTCCGCGTCGAAGTCCGGACCAGGCCGCGCAGCAACGAAGGCACCGAGCCGTGCCGCGCGTGCGCCTGCAACGCGGCGGTGTCGAGCTTCATCGTGACCGTGACGGCGCGATCACCAGCAACAGCCGCGTCGAACAGGGCGAGACCGTCCTCTTCGGACAGTGCGCCGAAGCCCTGGCGCGCCGCACGGTCCACATCGGACTGAGCGAGCTGGCCGCCCATGCCGGAGGCCCACAGGCCCCACACGAGGGAGTGCGCGGGCAGCCCCTCGCCGCGCCGCTGAACGGCGAGCGCGTCGAGGTAGGCGTTGGCAGCGGCGTAGTTCCCCTGCCCAGCGCCCTCGAACAGGCCAGCCGTCGAGGAGAACAGCACGAACATCGAAAGATCGAGTTCACGCGTCAGCTCGTGCAGGTGCCACGCGGCGTCCGCCTTGGCGCGCATCACCTTCTCAACCTGCTCAGCGGTCAGCGAGGTGATCAGGCCGTCGTCAAGAACACCGGCGGCGTGCACGACACCGACGAGCGGCTTGTCCGCCGGGATCGCGTCCACCACGGACTCCAGCGCGCCGCGGTCAGCCGCGTCGCACGCGGCGATCGTGACGTCAGCCCCGAGCGCGGCAAGCGAAGCCTTGAGATCCGCCGCACCCGGCGCCGCACCACCGCGACGGCTCGTCAGCACCAGGTTGGTCACGCCGTGCTTGACCACCAAGTGCTTGGCCAGCAAGCCTCCCAGGCCGCCCGTGCCACCGGTGATCAGCACCGTGCCGTCGAGCACCGGCTGCTCGCCCCGCGCCACGACCTTCACCAACCGGGGCGCGAACAGCGAGCCGTCGCGCACGACGACCTGAGGCTCACCGGTCCCGACCGCGCGGCCGATGTCCTCCAGCGGACCGTCGACGAGCACGAATCGGTCCGGGTTCTCCGACTGCGCCGAACGGATCAGGCCCCACACCGCCGCGCCGCCGAGGTCAGCGCTCTCGGCAACCACGACGAGCTTCGATTCCGCGAACTTCGAGTCAGCCAGGAACTTTTGCACAGCAAGCAGAACGTGGTTGACGTCGTCACTCTGCAACACCACGACCGCAAGCGCCGAGTCGCCGACCGAGTCGAGCGCGGTCCACTCCACGGCCTCGCCCGGAGCCGCGACCGGAACCCAGTCCACGCCGTACAACGGATCGCTCGCCCGAAGCTGCTCGGCGGTGACCGCCCGCGACACCAACGACTCCACGGTGATCACCGGCGCGCCGCTCGCGTCAACCGCGTGCAGCGAGACCTCGTCGGCGCCGTCCGACGTCAGCTTCACGCGCAGGGCGGTCGCCCCAGTCGCGTGCAGCGTCACTCCGGACCACGCGAACGGCAGCCGCGCCTGACCGTTGTCCTCGCCGACCCCGCCGAGCCCCATCGCGTGCAGCGCGGAGTCCAACAATGCCGGGTGCAGCCCGAACTCCGAATCGCCTTCCACAGCGACCTCGGCGTACACGTCGTTGCCCTGAGCCCACACGGAACGCAGTCCCTGGAACAGCGGCCCGTAGGTCAGTCCGGTGGCGGCCAGCTCCTCGTACACGCCGTCCAACGACACGGCCTTGGCACCGGCGGGCGGCCACTGCGACGGCGCGAACGAGGGCTCTCCCGCTTGCACGGCAAGGGTTCCCGACGCGTGCTGAACCCAGTCCTCGTGCCGCGAGTGGATGCTGAGCGCGCGCCGACCGGTCGAGTCCGGCGGCCCCACCCACACCTGCACCTGCACGGAACCGGATTCCGGCAGGGTCAGTGGCGCCTGGAGCGTCAGCTCCTCCACCTGCGCGCACCCGGCCTCGTCGGCCGCGCGCACGGCCAGCTCGACCAGAGCGGTACCGGGTACCACGACGCGGTCCAGTACCACGTGGTCCGCCAGCCAGGGGTGCGTCGCCAGCGAGAGCCGGCCCGTGAGCGCGTATCCGTCCACGTCGACCAGCGGAACCGCCGCGCCGAGCATCGGGTGATCAGCGGCGCCGAGCCCGAGCGACGCGAGGTCACCGGTCACGGCCGAGCCCTTGAGCCAGAAGTGCTGGTGCTGGAAGGCGTAGGTCGGCAGATCGACCTTGCGCGCGTCGGCCGGGAAGAACGCCGCCCAGTCGACGTCAACGCCCCGGACGTGCAGCTGCGCGAGCGCGGCCAGCACCTCCGGCTCCTCCGGCCGGTCCCTGCGCAGCGCCGAGCGGAACACGACGTCCGAGCCCGACACGCTCTCCTGGGCCATCGCGGTGAGCACGCCGTCGGGGCCGAGTTCCAGACAGGTCGTGACCCCAGCTGATTCCAGGGTCTGCACGCCGTCGTGGAAGCGCACAGCGGCGCTGACGTGCTGGACCCAGTACTCCGGGGAACTCAGTTCCGCGCCGACCAGCTGCCCGGTCACGGTCGAGACGAACGGGATCGTCGGCTCGGAGTACTTCAGCAGCGCGGCCAGTTCGCCGAACTCGCGCAGCATCGGCTCCATCAGCGGCGAGTGGAAGGCGTGGCTGACGGTGAGCCGCTTCGACTTCCCCTTCCACGCCTCGCCGATCCCGACGACCACGTCCTCGGCACCGGAGATCACAACGGACGTCGGCCCGTTGACCGCCGCGATCCCCGCGAGCTCGTGCCCGGCGAGGAGTTCGCGAGCCTCTTCCTCCGTGGCCCGCAACGACACCATCGCCCCACCGGCGGGCAGGGCCTGCATCAGCCGCCCGCGCGCGGCGACGAGCGTCGCGGCGTCCTCCAGGTTCAGCACGCCGGCGATGTGCGCGGCCGCGATCTCGCCGATGGAGTGCCCGGCCACGAAGTCCGGCCGCACACCCCACGACTCCAGCAGCCGGTACAACGCCACCTCAAGCGCGAACAACGCGGGCTGCGCAAAAGCCGTCTGGTTCAGCAGTTCGGCCTCGGAGTCACCTTCTTCGGCGAACATCACGTCGAGCAGCGGAAGATCGAGCTGAATGTCGAGGTAGCCGCACGCCTCGTCGATGGCGTCGGCGAACACCGGGAACCGCTCGTACAGGTCCAAGCCCATCGCCCAGCGCTGCGAACCCTGCCCGGTGAACAGGAACGCGAGCTTGCCCGGCGAGACCACGCCCCGCACGGTCGGCTCGGCGAGCCCGGCCAGCAGCTCGTCCCGCCCAGAACCGATCACCACGGCACGGTGGTCGAGTGCCGCGCGAGTGGTGGCCAGCGACAACCCGACGTCGGATGGCCGGAGCTGGATGTTCTCGTCCACAAAGGACTGAAGCCGCTCCGCCTGCGCGTCGAGCGCCTCGGCGGTCTTGCCCGAGATCACCCACGCGGTCGGAGTGAGCCGCGCACGCAGCGCGCCCTCCGGCTCGGCAACCTCGTGGACCGCCGGAGGCTGCTCGATGATCACGTGCGCGTTGGTGCCGGAGATGCCGAACGACGACACCGCGGCCCGGCGCGGACGCTGTACCGCGGGCCACGTGACGGCTTCCGTCAAGAGGGAGACCGACCCCGTCGACCAGTCCACCTGCGGCGTCGGCGAGTCGATGTTGAGCGACTTCGGCAGCACCCCGTGCCGGATCGCCATGATCATCTTGATCACGCCCGCGGCACCCGCGGCGGCCTGCGCGTGCCCGATGTTGGACTTGATCGACCCCAGGTACAGCGGTTCGTCACGATCCCTGCCGTAGGTCGCGAGCAGCGCCTGCGCCTCGATGGGATCGCCGAGCCGCGTCCCGGTGCCGTGCGCCTCAACGGCGTCGACGTCCGATGTGGACAGTCCACCGCTGGCGAGCGCGTCGCGGATGACCCGCTGCTGCGCGAGCCCGTTCGGCGCGGTCAGCCCGTTCGACGCGCCGTCGGAGTTGATCGCCGAGCCCCGCACGATCGCGAGCACCTGGTGCCCGTTGCGGACAGCATCGGAAAGCCGTTCCACCACAAGGATTCCGACGCCCTCGCCCCACCCGGTGCCGTCTGCCGAGGCGGCGAAGGACTTGCAGCGCCCGTCCTGCGCCAGGCCCCGCTGGCGCGAGAACGCGGTGAACGTGCCAGGGCTGCCCATCACCGCGACGCCACCCGCCAGCGCGAGGTCGCACTCCCCCGACCGCAGCGACTGAGCCGCCACGTGCAGTGCGACCAGCGAGCCGGAGCACGCGGTGTCCACGGTGAACGTCGGACCTTCCAGGCCGAACAGGTAGGCGATGCGCCCCGACACCACGCTCGGCGCGTTGCCGGTCATCAGGTGGCCTTCGAAGCCTTCGGGAGCTTCGAACAACCGGGGCCCGTACTCCTGCGGCTCAACGCCGACGAACACGCCGGACCGACTGCCGCGCAAGGTGTTCGGGTCGATGCCCGCGCGCTCAAGGGCTTCCCAGGACGCTTCGAGCACCAGGCGCTGCTGCGGGTCCATCGCGGTGGCTTCACGCGGCGAGATCCCGAAGAACTCGGCGTCGAACTCGCCCGCGCTGTGCAGGAATCCGCCCTCGCGCGCGTAGGTCTTGCCGGGCTTGTCCGGGTCCGGGTCGTAGAGCCCGTCCACGTCCCACCCGCGATCGGTCGGGAAGCCGGTGATCGCGTCGACGCCCTCGGCCACCACGCGCCACAGTTCCTCCGGGGACTCCGCCCCACCGGGGAAACGGCACCCGACACCGACGATCGCGATGTCCTCGCCCGGTGCGACGGCCCTCGGCGGCGCGACCTCCTCCGGCTCGTCACCCGAACCCAGACGCCTGGCCAGCGCGGCGGGGGTGGGGTGGTCGTAGACGACGGTCACCGGCAGGTCCAGCCCGGTCGCCGCGACCAGGCGCGCGTGCAGCTCGACCACCGCCAGGGAGTCGAAGCCGAGTTCGAGGAAGGTCAGCCGTGCGTCGAAGCCCGGCGCGTGCGGAAGCATGTCGCGCAGGACCCCGGTCGTGACCGTCCGGACCAGATCGTCGAACTCGCTCATCAGCGCACTCCACAACTACATCGGCGGGCCAGTGTTTAGCGGAAACCGCACGCTCTTATGTATGACAAGTGCGGAATGCGTTCTCAACCTACCTTCGGGCAACGAACACAACCGAGGGGTCGTCGCTCCACCGCCGACCCATTCCTCGGTAATTCGGACCCCATCAGCGCAGGTCAACGAGTGCAGTCTAAGCGATGCCCCCCACGAAGAGCACTGGTCATACGCCTACTGATCCGGGCATCACCTGGGCCGAGTTTCCCGTTGATGGGCGAGGCGCGGAACACCGGTCCTACACATTCACGCGGCCTGAGTTTTACGTTGGGAATCGCCGCCTCACCTTTGTCAGGTCGTTTTTCCAGTTCGGAGGAGGTACCCCGATGGTCTCGACGCACGCCGACGAGGACGACCAGCCGACGCCGACCACGGTGCTGTGCCCCGACTTCCCGTTCGCCTACGACGACTGGGTCCGCCATCCCGCCGGACTCGGCGAGCTGCCCGCGCACGCGCTCGGCAGCGAGGTCGCGGTCATCGGCGGCGGGATCTCCGGCCTGGTGACCGCCCACGAGCTGATGAAGCTCGGGCTGCGCCCCGTCGTCTACGAGGCCGAGCAGCTCGGCGGCCGGATGCGCTCGGTCGGTTTCGAGGGCCATCCCGATGCCAAGGCCGAGATGGGCGCGATGCGCTTCCCCCCATCGGCGACGCTGTTCCACTACGTCAACAAACTGGGACTGAGGACCAAGCCGTTCCCGAACCCACTTTCACCCGCGACACCGAGCACCGTCGTGAACCTGCGCGGCGAGTCGCACTGGGCGCGCACGCAGGAGGATCTTCCCGAGGTCTACCAGCAGGTCTCCGACGCGTGGGCGAAGGCATTGCAGGAGAAGGCCGACATGTCGCTGATGGAGGACGCGATCGCGCGCCGCGACGTGGCCACCATCAAGGCGCTGTGGAACCACATGGTTCCCGAGCTGGACAACCAGTCCTTCTACGGTTTCCTGGCGTCCTCGGCGGCGTTCTCCTCCTTCGAGCACCGCGAGATCTTCGGCCAGGTCGGCTTCGGCTGCGGCGGCTGGGACACCGACTTCACCAACTCGATGCTCGACATCCTGCGCGTGGTCTACACCGAGGCCAGTGACCGCCACCACCGGATCATCGGTGGCTGCCAACAGGTTCCGGTCGGACTCTGGGAGTACCAACCGGATTCGCTCGCGCACTGGCCCGCCGGCACGTCACTGGCGTCGCTGCACGGCGGCTCCCCTCGCCCCGCCGTGGTCAGCATCGACCGCACGCCTTCCGGCTACGTCGTCGAGGACACCAGCGGTGCGGTCCGTGAGTTCGCTGTCGCCGTGTACACCGCGCAGAGCTGGAACCTGTTGTCCCGCATCAAGAGCGATCCCGCGCTGCTGCCGCAGTCACTGTGGACCGCCGTGGAGCGCACGCATTACATGGGTTCGTCGAAGCTGTTCGTGCTGACCGATCGCCCGTTCTGGCGGGACATCGACCCCGAGACCGGCCGCGACGTCATGAGCATGACGCTCACCGACCGGTTGCCGCGCGGGGTCTACCTCTTCGACGACGGACCCGACAAGCCCGGCGTGATGTGCTTGTCCTACACGTGGAACGACGATTCCCTCAAGGTCGCCACGCTCACGGCGGACGAGCGCCTCGACGTGATCTTGGCTTCGCTGCGCCACATCTACCCCGATGTCGACATCCGCTCGCACATCATCGCGCCGCCGGTCACCATCACCTGGGAGACCGAGCCGCACTTCATGGGCGCGTTCAAGTCGAGCCTGCCCGGCCACTACCGCTACCAGCGGGAGCTGTTCACCCACTTCATGCAGGCCGATTTCGCCGAGCAGCACCAGGGCTTCTTCATGGCCGGTGACGACGTCTCCTGGGTGGCCGGCTTCGCCGAGAACGCCGTGACCACCGCGCTGAACGCGGTGTGGGGCGTGCTCAAGCACCTCGGCGGCGCGACCCACCCCGACAACCCCGGCCCCGGCGACCTCTTCGACGAGCTGGCCCCGCTCAGGATCTGACCCGTGGTGGCAGCGCCGCGATGGCGAAGAGCAGGGACAACGCCAGACACATCCAGGTGGTGTCCTCATCGGCCACGTCGAACACGACAGCGCTGAGCAGGAGCGCCGCCATCAGGGCGTTCTGGGCCCGCCCGGAACGCCACCACGGCGGCCGAGCCGGTTCGTGCCCGGCCAGTTCCGCCGCGTACTCCTCGGCAGGACCGAACTCCTCCTCGGCCGTGTTCCCGCTGGCCGCGAGGTGCTGCCCCGCCTCCGCGGCCAGTTCCGCCGCCCGCCTGCGAGGAATGTCGTGCCGTCCTTCGAGGAGCCCCGCCAGGCGCTTCTCCCAGTCGCTCGCCCCGGTGTTCAGCGCGCGGGGTTCGTACCGCGAACCCCACCACACCACCAGAATCCCGAGCGCCGCGACGACCGGCACCGGCAGGCTCCCGATCGGTGTCTTCGGCAGCGTCGTGAAGGCCAGCGCCGCGAGCACGACGAGCACCCCGACGCCCGCGAAGGCCCACACCACCGCCCGTGGCCGCCCGCTGGGCCGCAGCTCGAACCCCGTGACCATCGCCCCGGCCGCCGCCGCGATCCCCAGCACCGCGCCCACCGACCCCGCCAGGGTCAGCGGCACCATGAGGCCCACCTCCAGCCACAACACCAGGCAGAGCACCAGAACCTGTACCCCGAGCAGGATGATCAACACTCGTCGCCGACTCCGCGCGGTCATCCCGTCCCGGTCGCGCTCGGCCCGCTCAGCGGCCGGAACCCGTTCCACGGCAACAGAAACGGCGAACTCCTCCGGCGTCCCGAACGCCGTTTCGGGCTCCTCGCCGCTCTCGGAGCAGTGTTGTTCCACCTCGTCCAGCACCGTGTCGGCCAGCTCGCGCCCCACCCCGTTCCTGGCCAGCGCCAGTCGCGCGCGATCGTCCCACTCGCTCATGCCCGATCCTTCCCCACGAGGCGATCCATCGCGACGGAGAAGTCCTGCCAGCGCTCGGTTTCCGCCAGCAGCCGCTCGTGCCCGACCGGGGTCAGCCGGTAGACCTTGCGCCCCGGCCCGCCCTGCCCGGCGACCCACTCCGCCTCGACGAGGCCAGCGGTTTCCATCCGCCCGAGCACCGGGTAGAGGGCTCCGCCCCTGATGGTGCCCAGTCCCAGTTCGGAGATCCGCTGGATCAGCGCGTACCCGTGCCGGTCGCCTTCCGCGAGCACCGCCGCGAGCACCAGCTCCAGGGTCCCGCGCAGCCATCCCACCGCCGCGTCCGCCACTGTTCCCTCTCCAGAGTAATCACCATTCAGTACTAGTCCTGATTCAGACTAGCACTTGCGCGGCGACCCCCGCAGGCCTCAGAACGGCGCCGGTTCGGCAATGGGCGTGGGGTGGACGTCTTCGGTCTTCCCGCTCGGAGTGGTCCAGGTGTGCGTCCCGTCGTCTTGGTTGGTGCAGGTCCAGTTGGAGTGGGTCTTCATGCGGTGATGCCGACGGCACTTCGGCCGGAGGTTGTCGAGTGTGGTGTTGGTGCCGTTGTAGCGGCGGCAATGGTCCAGGTCGCAGCGGTGTGCGGGTTGGTTGCAACCGATGGCCATGCAGGTCGGGTACCTGGCGGCGATCAACTCGCGTTGTTTGGCGGTGGGCCGGTAGGCGTTGCTGATCTCTTCAGCGGCGCCGGTGGCGGGGTCGGTGAGGATGCGTTTCCAGACTCCGCCTGCTGCGATTTCGCGGGCGATGGGTGCGGGGATGGGGCCGTAGCCGCCGAGGATGGCGGGGTCCTGGGTGAGGCCGAGGGCTGAGGTGATCGGCATCGTCAGGTAGACCATCGTCTGACCTTGCGGAGCAGGAGTGTCGTTGCCCAGCAACAGATCCCGTGCGATGTCGGAGCGCTTCTGGTCCAGGGTGCGGTCATCTTTCGGGAGGGAGCGGGCGATGCGGTTGATGTGGTCATAGACCATCGCCGCATCATGAGCCGTCATCAACACACGCAGCAGGGCCATGCCGTCGTCCTGGTTGATCTTCTCCACCAACCGGGTCTTGCGCTTCTCCTGGAAGCGGCGCTCAGCAGCGGTCGGGTCGAGTCGGTGGATGAACCGGACCGCGTACTGACGGGTCGTGGAGTACGGGTTCTTCTCCGCATGCGCCAACAACGCCTCCTCGGCGATCGCCGCATGCACCACCGAGAGGACTCGGAGCAGGTCGATGATCATGAGCGCTTTGCCCTCATCGACTCGACCTTCGGCCAACGCCCGCAACACTCCCGGACGAGAGGTCAAGTCCGTCGCCCGGTCGATCAACCGGGCTGCCTTGACCCGCGATACCCGGAGTTCACGCATCAGGATCTCCTCGGAAAATTCCTGGTCGCGTGGATCAAGGTCAGAAATGTAGTCGAGCAGAGTCACGGAGAAATCAGCTACGGCCTTGCCTATGTCCGTGAACGCTGTTTTGAGAACAACATCAGGGTCCATGCCCCTATTCTACGCCGATAAAATAGGCGATCATGGCTCTAAAGGATGAATTCCCAGGCGCCCGCCACGCCGAAAAAAGCAACCCCCACCTAACGCAAGGCGCACACGAAACGGTCGGCTTTACCTGGGGTGCGCGTGCCATACGCTTGTTCGCGTGGGCCGGGATTCATCCCGTGCCCGCCCGGTCAATGAGGGCACGCGCAAGGGGCCCCAGGTCAAGCCGACCCCACCGCTGGAACCAGCGAACCAAAGAAACAAGAGAACCAAGATCACTTGTACGCGGTAACAGCGGCCATCCGATCCGCCCACCAATAAGTGCAGTCCGCAGGCGGCTGCAACCCCGTCACCAACTCCACCTTGAACGACGAGAAGTGCTCCAGCAGCAACCGCTGATGCGCCCGGCTCAACGAGTCGATCTCGTTCGTGTAGTAAGAGAAGATCCCCCCAGGCTTCAGGTGCGCCGCCGCGGCCGGGAAGAAGTTCGCCGCCAGCGTCACCTCCTTCGGCCCCAACGTCTTCACGAACTCGTCCTCGTTCGTCGGGTACGTGTCGTACAGGATGCCGTCGAACTGCCCCAACCCACCGATGACATCCTGCCAAGCACCAAATGCCAACCGAATATCAGAACCAGCCCGCGAAGCGCGCCACGCGGCGAACCGCTCCGCCACACCCTCGTTGATCTCGATGATGGTGTGCGACCGAACTCCGCACTCCTGCACGTACCCGGCCGAGATCCCCATTCCGAAGCCGACTTCGAGAATGTCGCCCTTGCTCTCGCACGCGTTCACCGCGAGCTTGTGCATCAGCGGGTGCTCCCAGTCCTGCATCACCTGCTGCCCCTCGATCAGCAGCTGCGAGGAATCGCTGTAATCCGCCCCGCTCGACGACCAGTCACTCCTGATCAGCGGTCGCGAGGCACCATCTACGAACACCTGCTGAATCGCATCCAAATGACGGAGGTCCGCCGCGAACTCCGCGACCGCTCGGCCGAGCAGCAGGTTGCGCTGACCGTTTCCCTTCGCCCGCAGGAAATCCGGGCGCTTCATGTCGACCTCAACGGTGAAGTCGGTGAACGTCCGACGCATGTGCACGCTCCCAGCAATCGAGTTTGTCCCTGCTCGAAAGCTAGGCGGCGGAACCGGACAAAAGCGAGAACGGTGCGGCACCGGAGGCGAACCGCGCGGGTGCCCACTCGGGTTCCCCCGCGCTGATTACCGCCCAGTGGGTCAGGAGTTCAGGGGGTCAGGAGTAGAGCCCCGGGCGCCGGTCGGTGAGGTAGGTGGTCTCCGCGCGCGCCTTGTCCACCAGCGACAGGTCGAGGTCGGCGAGCACGAGCCCTTCGCCGGAGTCGAGCCCGGCGACGACGATCCCGTCCGGGCCGACGACGCGGGTGCGGCCGCAGTAGCTCAGTTCGCGCTCGCTGCCGACCCAATTGGTGTAGGCGAGGAAGAGCTGGCTCTCGAACGCGCGCGCGGGCACGAGCGTCTGCGCGACGAAGTCCCACGGCGACATCAGCGCGGTCGGCACCAGCAGCAGCCGTGTGCCCGCGAGCGCGTGCGCGCGCACCGATTCGGGGAATTCCACGTCGTAGCAGATGACGATTCCGACCGGGACGCCGTCGAGTTCGGCGCGCACCACACCGGTGTTACCGGCACTGAACGCATTCCGGTCGATATCGCCGAAAAGGTGCGCCTTGCGGTAAGTCGCCAGCTCCGATCCCGAGGAATCGACCAAACGCGCGGAGTTGTACACCTGTTCCCCGGAAAGCTCCGGCCACCCGTGCACGATCGCGATGCCCGCGCTCGCCGCGATCTCGCTGACCGCCTCGCACATGGCGCCGTCGACCGGTTCGGCCAGCTGGCGCAGCCTGCGCGCGCCGAGGTGGTAGCCGGTCAGCGACATTTCCGGCGTGACCAGCAACGACGCCCCGGAATCCGCCGCCTCGCGGGCACGCTCAGCGAGCGCGAGAAGCGTCGTGGGCACGTCGGTTCGGCGGGCGGTGGCCTGCCAGCAGGCGATCCTCATCGAGTGCGTTCCCTTCGCGGCGAATTCCACGGCGAACACTATCAGCAGCACCCTGCGAGTTACTTCACGATGGGCGCCGGGTGGAACGCCACCCCTTCAGCGCTTCCCGGCACGGGCATAACCTCGGATTTGGCGATACTTGACCGGACATGGGTCAAGGCGTCGACGTCGAACGACGGATCACCTGATTCTTCTTCCGAGGGGTATCCGCCTCGATCAGGACCAGGAAAGGAGTTCGATAGTGATGTCTCCAGGGAAGTCCGCGAAGATCTTCGCGCCCGACGCGGTGCTGACGGTGGCCGAGTTCGAGCGGTCGGCGCTGCGGGTGGCCGACGCGCTGCGCGACCGCGGCATCGGTTACGGCGACCGCGTGCTGCTCAAGGCGGACAACTCCGTCGCCTACCTCTCGACCCTGTTCGCCCTGATGCACCTGGGCACCTCGGTGGTGCTCGTGGACCACCAGGAGAAGCCCGACCAGACGCAGCGCACCTCGCGCCAGTCCGGGGTCAAGCTGGTCATCGTCGACGAGGACGCCCCGATCGCGGTCGGCGAGCAGGTCGTCTACACCTACGAGCTCGCCGTTTCCGCAGCCGGCCGCGAGCCGATCGATGAGCGGCTGGACTTCAGCGCGTGGGAGAAGCTGCCGGACGCGCTGATCATGTGGTCCTCCGGTTCCACCGGCGTGCCCAAGGGCGTGGTGAAGAACGGCGGGCGCTTCCTCAAGAACCTCCAGCGCAACGCCGACCTGGTCGGGCACAACTCCGGCGACGTGCTGCTGCCGCTGCTGCCGTTCAACCACCAGTACGGCCTGTCCATGGTGTTGATCTCGCGGCTGGTCGGCTGCTCGCTGGTGATCGCGCCGTACCGCAGGCTCGACCGCGCGCTGCGCATCGCCGGGATGACCGGCGCGACCGTGGTGGACGCCGCGCCGTCGACCTACCGCAGCATCCTCAACATCGTCGGCAAGCGCCCGAGCGCGGTCGGCGAGTTCAGCAACGTCCGCATGCTGTGCAGCGGCGCCGCCCCGCTGGAGCCGGGCCTGGTCGAGCGCGCGGTCGAGACCTTCGGGATGCCGCTGCTGGACAGCTACGGCAGCACCGAGATGGGCAACGTCGCCTTCGCCACCGTCGACAACCCCGTCGGCGCCGGCCAGGCCGTCGCCGGACTCCAGATGCGGATCACCGCCGAGGACGGCGCCGTGCTGCCCGCCGGGGAGATCGGCGAGATCGAGGTGCTCGACCCGGACCTGATGGAGGGCTACCTCAACGCCGACGGCGCGATCGAGCCGGTCGGCCGCGACTGGTACAAGACCAACGACTTCGGCTACCTCGACGAGCACGGCAACCTGTTCATCGCCGGGCGCAAGATGGCCGTGCACCGCAACGGGCACACGCTGCACCCGGAGATCATCGAGCACGGCCTCGCCGCCAAGGGCTGCGTCGCCAAGATCGTGGCGACCCCGTGCGAGCGCAGGGGCTCCAGCCTGACCTTCTTCGTCCAGGACGAGCACGGCCGCGACAGCGGGTACTGGCGCGAGCTGATCTGCTCGGTGCTGCCGCCCTACGAGCAGCCGAACCGGGTGAGCGTGCTGGAGCGCTTCCCGCTCAACCGCAACGGCAAGTTCGACCGCAAGCAGCTCGAAGCGCTCGCCGTCGCCGAAGCGGCCTGAGGGGGTCGGCATGAGCACCGCGATCGTCTTCCCCGGGATGGGTCCCTCGCGCTTCTCCGAGGTCGGCCGGTTCATGATGGTCAGCCCGTACGCCAGGCGCAGGCTCGCCGACGCGGACGCCGCGCTCGGCTTCTCCGTGCTGGAGGCGCTGCGCGACTCCGGTGACGGCTACACGGCCGCCTCGCAGGTCGCCTTCGTGGTCAACTCGCTGGCCATGGCGGACTGGGCCGAGGACGTCCTCGGCGAGCGGCCGGAGCTGTGCGTCGGCCCCAGCTTCGGCGAGCGCGCCGCTGCGACCTACTCCGGCGCCCTGCCCTTCGCCGAGCTCGTGCGCCTGACCGCCGAACTGGCCGCGTGCGAGCTGGAGTACTACCGCACCGAGCACTCCGATCTCGTCAGCCAGTTCATCGTGCGCACGCCGCTCGCGGGACTGCGCGAGGTGCTCGCCGGGATGACCGAGCGCGGCGAGTGGCACGAGGTCTCCGCGTACTTCGACGAGGACGTCCACCTGGTCACCATGGCCGAGCAGCACCTGGACGGCTTCAAGCGGCACGTCCGCGAGCTGGGCGGCTACTCGCTCACCACGATGAGCCCGCCCGCGCACGCCCAGGTCCTGCAACCGCTGCGCAAGCGCATGCAGGACGAGGTGTTCCCGCGCTTCTCCTTCACCCCGCCCGCGGTGCCGGTGATCTCCGACCAGGACGGCTCACTGGTGACCACCGGGACCGACGTGCGGAACCTGCTCGTCGACTCCGTGGTGAACCAGGTGCACTGGGGCCACATCACGCGGACCCTCGTGGAGCAGGGCGTCACCCGGCTCTGCATCGCGGGCCCGGACCTGCTGATCCACCGCCTCGGCACGTTGAAGAAGACCTTCGAGCTCGTCTCGGTCGGTCCGAAGGACGCGATGCGCCCTCGTCGCCCTGCCCGGCGACACGTCGCGGCCCACTGAGGCCGGCCGCGAAGGGCCCCGGACGCGCCCCCCGGGGCCCTTCGCGGTGGACAGCGGGGGTTGGGCGTGCTTGAGGACCGGTGAACGCGCCGAGCGCCGTTGGGCAGCTCCCCGTTTCGTACTCATAACGGTCTTCAAGAGCGTTTTCTCCCGCTATGAGTACGAAACGGGTACTTCGGCGGCCCCTACTCGCGATCAGGTGCGCGGGCGGGTGGAGTGCGCGGACGCGGTTCACGCGGCCAGCGAAGGAGATCTCCGTCCTCAGGATCGCTACGCGGTCGGCCGTTACGGCACACTTCGGCGCGGCGCGCGCCTGAACCGATACGGGTGCGCCGCGCCGCCGAGTGTCCACAGAGGACGGTTGAGCGTCGCCGCGCGCGTGCGAGGGTGGCTTTCGCACGCCTGGGGAACCCCCACTGTCAACGATGTCGCGGATGGTCGGGAATCCACAAGGCGGACAAGGGGTCCGGGCGGTTCTCCACTCCGGGAACAAATCCGGTGCGCGCGTGGTTAGCATCGGTGTGACCGGCCTCGCGTGGGCCGGGCGCGGCGTCCGACCACAGCGACACCCGAACACGGCGACACCGGGCCACGGCAGCACAGGGCCACGGCGACGTCTGACCACAGTGGACGGTGTTGCGGTCCGGTCACGTGAAGGTCACCACGCGTGCCCATCCGGTTTCGGCGCGGCCACGCCGATGGGTGTTCAGGGGCACAATCCGCGAGACGCCCGCGGCAGACGGCGGAAGGGCTGGGACCGGACGACCCCGGGGGACGCGGCGATGGACGACGGACGGCGGGACCGGCACCGACGATCGGGTGCGGGAGCGGCCGGGCCGGTTAACGGAGCGCGGCGGCGAGGTACCCGCTGCCGATGACACGGAGCGTAGAAGGGCAGTCGGCAAGCGTGCCACTACGCTGTGTGATGAAAATCAAAGGTTGTAGCCCGAATGAACTAAGGGCGACCCGGCGCGAGCAGTCCAGTTTGGCGAACTACACCTCACCCAGCTCGCACCTTTTACAGTAGGGTTCCCCCGTTTGGGTGGACCCGTAGCTGAAGGGGCGGATAACGCGTCACACCTGCCGCGCGATGACATCCCTACATGTGTGGCCCTCGTTGACCGGTGAACTACATCACTGAGGGCGACCGATTGACCAGCACGGGAACGACAGAGCTCCCTCCGTCGTTGCACTCAGTAAGCACGACACTCAAGGCGGGCGGCCTTGAGCCGAGCGAAAGGACACCGTCATGGCCGACCGCGTACTGCGGGGCAGCCGGCTCGGGGCGGTCAGCTACGAGACCGATCGGGACCACGACCTCGCACCACGCCGCACCATCAGGTACGCCTGCCCGAAGGGACACGACTTCGACGTGCCCTTCGCCGACGACGCCGAGCTCCCACCCATCTGGGAGTGCCGTCTGCACGGGCTGGAGTCCAAGCTGATCGACGGCAAGGAGCCCGAGCAGAAGAAGAGCAAGCCGCCGCGCACGCACTGGGACATGCTGCTGGAGCGGCGTTCCATCGCCGAGCTGGAGGAGCTGCTCTCCGAGCGGCTCGAGCAGCTGCGCGGCAGGCGCACGCGTTCCAGCGCCTGACACCGTCAGCGCGCACGTAAGAAGGGCCGTCCGGATCTCCCGCCCGGACGGCCCTTTCGCGTGCCTGGAAGAACTCTCAGGACCTGGTGAACAACCGCTTCACCTGGGAGGCGCGGTGCTTGATGCCCCACTGCGCGACGCGGAAGAGCGCCTCGCCGATGATGCCGCCGCCCATCTTGGAGACGCCGATCTCGCGCTCCACGAAGGTGATCGGCACCTCGGCCACCCGGAAGCCCGCGAGCACGGTGCGCCAGGCCAGGTCGATCTGGAAGCAGTAGCCCAGCGAGTCCACGTCGGTCTGGGTGATCTTCTCCAGCGCCTCGCGGCGGTAGGCCCGGAAGCCAGCCGTGATGTCGTTGATCCGCGCGCCGAGCGCGACCTTGGCGTAGGTGTTTGCCACCTTCGACAGCACCCAGCGCCGCTTCGGCCAGTTCACCACCTTGCCGCCGGGGATGTAGCGGGAGCCGATCACCAGGTCGGCGTCGCTGAGCGCCTCCAGCAGGCGGGGCAGGTCCTCCGGCGCGTGCGAGCCGTCGGCGTCCATCTCCACGATCACGCCGTAGTCGCGTTCGAGGCCCCAGCCGAAGCCCGCGATGTAGGCGGCGCCGAGCCCGGCCTTCTCGGTGCGGTGCATCACGTGCACGCGCTCGTCCTCGGCGGCGAGCTTGTCGACGAACTCGCCGGTGCCGTCGGGGCTGCCGTCGTCCACCACCAGCGCGTGGGTCTCGGGGAGCGCCTTGTGCAGCCGCTCGATGATGCGACCGATGTTCTCCCGCTCGTTGTACGTGGGGATCACCACCAGCACCCGGCCGAGATCTCCGTCGACGCTGTCGCGCTGGTCCGACATCCGCTTCCTCCCCGCCGGGGACCCCGGCGTTTCCCTGTCGTGCTCCACTAGCCGTCCGACCCGGTCCGCGTGGCGCGACGGCGCCGCAGCGCCACCGCCGCGCTCAACAGCAGCGCCGCCAGAGCGATGGCCACCGCGGTCCCCTGCGGCCAGCCACCGAGCCGAGTGGCCAGCGTAGTCGTCGACCTCAGCGGGACCGCCGCCACTAGGACGTCCGAGGTGAACAGCTCAGCCCTGCGGGTGACGGAGCCGTCCGGCATGACCACCGCGCTGACCCCGCTGGTGGCGGTCACCAGCACCGCGCGGCCGTGCTCGACGGCGCGCATGCGGGACATCGCCAGCTGCTGCTCGGTCATCTCCGTGCGGCCGAACCAGGCGTTGTTCGTGGGCACGACCAGCAGCTGAGCGCCGGCCCTCGCGGCCTCGCCGAGCACGCCGTCGTAGGCCACCTCGTAGCAGATGCCCACCCCCACCGGCACCTTCCCGACCTGCTGGAAGCTGGTTCCGGTGCCCGGGGTCATGTCGCGGAAGCCGTCGACGAAGGGCGTGAAGAACCGGGCCGCCGCGCGCAGCGGCACGTACTCGGAGAACGGGACCAGCTCCTGCTTGGCGTAGGTCTGACCGCGCCCGGTGGTCGGCGACCACACCACCGTGACGTTGCTGGTGGTGCCGTCGGGGTTGCTCAGCCGGGCTCCGATCAGCGCGGGCACGCCGAGCGAGCGCAGCACCTCGTCCAGCTCAGCGTCCTGGGCGGCCGAGCGCCCGAGGTCGGTGGCCGTCTCCGGCCAGACCACCAGGTCGGGCCGGGGCACGCGCTGCTCGCGGATGTCCTCGACGAGCTGCCGGGTGCGGGCGAGGTGGTTGGCGCGGATGTCGCCAATCTGCTCCATCAACGCGAGCCCCGCGTCCGGCGCGTTGCCCTGCACCATGGCCACGGTGATCGTGCCGTTCTGCGCGAGGACTCCGACGGACGGCCAGGTGATCAGGCCCGCCACCAGCGGGAACACCACCAGCGCGATCCAGGGGAGCCGCGCGCGGGCCACGGCGGCGAGCGCGCAGCCGGTGAGCACGACGGCGAAGCCCACCAGCGCTGAGCCGCCGATCGAGGCGAGCGCCAGGTAGGGGCCTTCCGGCTGGGTGAACGCCGCGCGGCCCCACGGGAAGCCGTTGAGCGGGAACGACGCGCGCAGCAGGTCGCCGGAGACGTAGACCGCGGCCATCCACACCGGGGCTCCGGGCAGCTTGCTGACCACCGCCATGCCGGTCGCGGCGACCGCGATCAGCAGGGCCTCGATCAGGCTCAGCGTCAGCCAGGGCCACGGGCCGAACGCCGAGCCCAGGAAGTGCTCCAGCCAGAACAGCAGCGGCAGCAGGTAGGCGAGACCGAAGAGGAGGCCGTAGCCGAATCCGGCCCGCGCGCGGCGCCCCCACAGGACGGCGGCGAGCAGCGCGAAGGCGATCGGGGCGAGCCACCACAGGTCGCGCGGCGGCGAACTGGCGTAGAGCAGTCCGCCCGCAAGGACCGAGCCCGCGGCGCGGAGCAGGACGGATCGCGGAGATCTCCGCCGGGCGGGCTCGGGGGCTGCGTGCTCAGGCTCGGGCGTCACGGCGGGGGCGACCACCGCACAACCCTACGTACCTCGTTCGTGTTTCACTTCGGGGGTGCGTATCGAGTCGGGTCAGGTAGCCGTCATCACCGGAGCCGCGCAGGGCATCGGAGCCGCGTTCGCCGCGGAGCTCACCGCACGCGGGCTCTCCGTGGTCCTGTTGGACCTGGTCCGGGAATCCGTCGAGCGGACAGCCGCTGAGCTGGGCGAACGCGCCGTCGCGGTGGCCGGTGACGTGAGCGAGCCCGAGGTGCTTGCCGATCTGGCGAAGCAGACGCTCGACCGCTTCGGCCGGGTCGACCTGGTGATCAACAACGCCGGGATCAGGGGCTCCGGCGAGCCGGTCTGGGAGATGCCCGCCGAGCAGTGGGACCGCGTGCTCGGGGTGAACCTGCTCGGCGTGGTCAACGGCATCCGCGCGTTCGTCCCGCACCTGATCGAGGCCGGTCGCGGGCACGTGGTGAACGTGGCTTCGCTGGCCGGGTTGTCGGGCGCGCCGAGGCAGAGCGCCTACGCCGCGAGCAAGCACGCCGTGGTCGCCGTCTCCGAGATCCTCGCCGGAGAGCTCGACCAGGTCGGCGCGGCCGTGGGGGTCACCGTGGCCTGCCCCGGTTTCGTGGACACACCGCTGGTCGCCGACCTGCTCGCCGCTCCGAAGGCCGAGCCCGGCTCCCAGGCCTACGAATCGCTCGCGCGCGGTCTGCCCGCCGGGCGCTCCGTCGAGGAGTTCCTCGAGCAGATGAGCGCTCTGGTGTCCACCGCCATCTCCGCGCCGACCGCCGTCGAGCGCATCCTGCGCGCCGTCGAGAACGACGAGCTGTACGCGCTGCCCAACGGCGACCTCGAGGACACCGCCCGCGACCGCGCCCACCGCGTGCTCAGCGCCCTCGAACGTGCTGAATGACTCGTTCAGTCCGTTGAGCGTGCTGAATGACTCGTTCAGCACGTTCAACCACCTCAATGACTCGTTCAGTCCGTTCAACCACATGAACGAGTCATTGAGGTGGCGTCCGAAGTACCTGAACGGCCCGTTCGGTGCGCCCAACTCCCCGAAGGACCCGTTCAGGACATCGCGGAGTACCTGAACGAGCCGTTCGCGCCCTGGCGGAGTACCTGAACGACCCGTTCAGTGCGCTGGCGTGCCCCGAACGGCCCGTTCAGTGCGTATGAAGTACCTCAACGGGCCGTTCGGGGAGTTCAAGTACCTGAAAGGGCCGTTCAGGGAGTTGAGGTATCTGAAAGGGCCGTTCAGGGAGTTGGGGTGGCGGGCGGCGTTGGCGGGCGTGGGCGTGGGGGCCGCGGACGTAGGATCGGGGTATGCGGCGGTGGTTGGCGGCCTTGGCGGTCGCGGTGGTCACGACCGGGGTGGGGATCGCGGTGAACGTCGCGACGGACCTCGGGTCGAACGTGTGGGCCTGGGTCGCGGTCGCGGTGCTGACGCTCGCCGCCGCCGGGATCGCGGTGTGGACGACACGACCGTCGACCACGCCAGCGTCAACAGAAAAGCACCAGCCGAGTGTGCGGAACACGGTCACCGGAGACGTCACGGGAACGGTGATCCAGGCGGGCACGATCAACGGGGACGTTCACCGCGGTTGAGCAGCTGCATCAGCGGACCGGTCGCGGCGGTCGTGATCAGCGCGATCAGCACCAGGATCGTGAAGCCGAGTTCGTTGACGAGCTGGTACTGAAGACCGATGGTGGCGACCACGAGCTCGGTGACGCCCCGGCAGTTCATCAGCGTGCCGATCGTGAGCGCGTCCTTGGTCGGCATCCCGGCCAGCTTCGCCCCGCCACCGGCGCCGACGAACTTGGCGACCGAGGCGACCAGCAGCAGGCCGAGGAACAGCAGCCACGGCCCGGCGCCGCTGAGCAGGCCGAGCGAGGTGCTGAGGCCGACCCCGGCGAAGAACAGCGGCAGCAGGATGGTGACCGCGAAGCCCTGGAGCTGCTTGCTGATCCGCTCCACGGCGGCGGAGTCGCGGGGCACGACGACGCCGAACAGGAACGCGCCGATCACCGGGTGCAGGCCGATGACCTGACTCAGCGAGGCGAAGCCGATGGCACCCGCCGCGAGCACGGGCAGCAGCAGCTGCTCCCCCGCCGGGGTCCGTTCGCAGCGGCGCACCACGGCGGCCAGCGCGGGGCGCACGCAGAGCACGGTGACGAGGATGAACGCGACGGCCATGCCGACGACGGCCTCCACCGAACCGCTGCCGCTGAGCCCGGTCAGCGCCAGCAGCACGGTCAGCGCCGCCCACGCCAACCCGTCACCGACGGCCGCGCAGGTCAGCGCGAGCCTGCCGATCACGGTGTCGTCCAAGCGCAGGTCGACGAGGATGCGCGCGAGGACGGGCAGGGCGGTGATGGCCATGGCCAGCCCGAAGAACAGCACGTAGGCGCCGGAGCTGCCGAACCGCCCGGAGAGCATGCCCTCGGCGGCGATCGCCACGCCGACGCCCGCGACGAACGGCAGGCCCATGCTGCCGGCCACGGTGATCCACACGGTCTTCTGGTGCCTGCGCACCTCGTCCAGCCGCAGTTCGCAGCCGAGCAGGAACATGAACGTCACCAGGCCGAGCTGCGCGGTGACCTGGAGCGTGGAGAGCACTTCGGCCGGGAACAGCCAGGTGCGCCCGGACGGCCAGAGCGCGCCGAACACCGAGGGGCCGAGCAGGAGCCCACCGAGGATCTCGCCGACGACCGGGGGCTGGCCGAACTTGCCCAGCAGCGCGGCGATCAGGTGGCAGACCAGCACGATCACCGCGACCGCGAGCAGGAAGCGGGCGATCGGGTCGAAGCCGCCGTGCGGGCCGGTCTCGCCGCTGAACAGCTCGGGCCCCCACACGGCCAGCACCAGGCCGAGCGCGATGAGGCTGCCGACCGCGCCGAGCGGGACAGCGTGCCGTCGTGCCTTCTTGCCCGCTTCCAGCGTCATCTTGAGTCCGTTCGCCAGGGTGGTCGTCGCCGATCCACCCTGGCGAAGGCCGGTTTCTTCCCGTTATCGCCGCGCTAAGCGGTGCTCAGGAAGCCAGCGCGCCATCGAGCTTCTGCGCGCACGTGGCCAGGTTCCACGCGTAGAGCACCAGTCCCATCCCCGTGGACTGGTGCACGACCGCGTGCAGCGCCTCGTGCTCGATCTCCAGCCACCGCAACGGGTTCTCGGCGAGCGCGGCGATCTCCTCCTGCGAGAGCCACCTGCCGAGCTGGTCGGTGGCCACGGTCGCGGCGCCCTCAGCCAGTTCGGCGGCGGCACCGGCCAGTTCCAGCCACGCGGCGAAGGCGCGCTCGCACGCGGCCGTGCGCTCCAGCGGGGCCTCCTGCACCAGCGCGCGCTCGCGGGCGAACACGCGCGGCAGCCGGGCGAGCCGGTAGCGCACCGAATCGTCCACTGTGGACCGTTCGACGTCGAGCACGTTGGCTTCGAGCAGTTCTTCCAGCCACGCCTCGGCCTCGGGAACCTGGCAGTCCAGCAGCGCGGCGCCCACCCACGCGGCGAAGTGCGGCACGTCAAGGGTTCCGAGCCCTCGGTAGAGCCGCGCGGCTTCCGGGGAGAGCCGCTGGTAGCTGGACTCGAAGGCCGCGCGCAGACCGCCGCGCTCGTCGCAGCTCAGCTCGTCCAGCCTGCGCCGCTCGTCGGTCAGCATCCGCACCAGGCGCTCGACGCTCCAGTGCGGTTTGGCCAGCAGTCGCGTGGTCGCCACGCTCAGCGCCAGCGGGAGGCCGTCGCACAGCTCAGCCAGCTCGGCGGCGTTCTCCGGCGCGAGCACCGGGAGGGCGCGGCGCACGAAATCCACGGACTCCTCGGTGCTGAACGGTTTCAGCCGCACGCGCACGGAGCTCGCGCCGCCGACCAGTTCGGGCAGCTGGTCCCGGCCGGTCACCACGACGCAGCACTCGCGAGTGCCCGGCAGCAGGGGCCGGACCTGCGCGTAGGAGGCGGCGTTGTCGAGCACCACGAGCACACGTTTGCCCGCGAGGAGGCTGCGGTAGAGCGCGGCGCGCTCGCCCAGCTCGACGGGCAGCTCCGCGTCCGCGACACCGAGCGCGCGCAGGAATCCGGCGAGCACTTCCGAGGACGACAGCGGCGCCCGGTCGCGGTCGTGGCCGCACAGGTCGACGAAGAGCTGGCCGTGCGGGAAGCGCTCGGCGACGCGGTGTGCCCAGTGCAGCGCCAGCTCGGTCTTGCCGACGCCGGGCATCCCGGTCAGGTAGCCCACCGGGAGCACGGAACCCTTGCCGCTCCAGGGGACCAGACCATCCAGAGTGGACAGTTCGGCGGTTCGGCCGGTGAAGCGCGCGGTGCTCGGCGGCAACTGGGCCGGCACCACCCGCGCCTCGGCCCGCACCGCCGGCTTCGCGACGGGGACCGGGGTGAGCACCGGGTCGTCGGCCAGGATCGCCTCGTGCAGCTCCCTGAGCACCTTGCCGGGCTCCAGGCCCAGCTCGTCGATCAGCAGCGAGCGCCCCTCGCGGAAGCTCTCCAGCGCCTCGGCGCGCCTGCCGGAGCGGTACTGCGCCAGCATCAGGTGCGCCCGGACCTGTTCGCGCAGCGGGTGCTGCCGCAGCAGCCCGGTCAGCTCGCCGATCAGCTCGCGGTGCTCGCCCTCGGCCAGGCGCAGCGCCGCGCTCTGCTCGTAGGCGGTCAGCCGCAGTTCCTCCAGCCGCGCCGCGGCCGACTCGGCGAAGCGCCCGCTCACCCCCGAGAGCGCGGGCCCGCGCCAGCGAGCGAGCGCGGCGGCGAAGGCGCGCACGGACTCGGCGTACTGGCCTTCCTGCTCCAGGCGCTGCGCCTGGTCGAGCTGCCGCTCGAACTCGCGGGCGTCGATGTCGTGCGCCTGCGGCAGCAGCAGGTAACCGGGCGCCCTGGTCAGGATGACGTCATCGGCGCAGCCGGCCGCCTTGAAGGTCTTGCGCAGCCCGGCGACGCAGATGGCGATCTGCGTCCGCCCGGTCGCGGGCGGACGGTCGTCCCAGACCGCCTCGACGAGGCTGTCCACGGAGACGACCCGGCCCGGACTGAGCAGCAGCATGGCCAGCACGGTGCGTTGCCGCTGGCCGCTGATCGGAACGGGACCGGCCTCCGACCGCACTTCGAGCGGTCCGAGCACGGTGAATTCCAAGCGGTCGCCCATTGAACCCCCAGTTCTCGGGAAACCTGATGTGTGCGCATGCAGTGAACCATGTTCGGGTTGTCCGAAATAGGGGTTCTGCAACCGCGTTCCGGAACCTGTTCTGGTAACGGTTACACACATTCCGAGCTGGCCCTACCTCGCGATCACAACGGTACCGAGATCTGCCGCGAGCACAGTTCCGGACAGAAAACCAGATATTGAATTCTCCGATATCCTGCGACCTTTCGGCCCAACGGGCTCGGCCGATCCGCGTGCGTCACACCGGTTGTTCCAGCAGCCGTTGGATCTCGGTCACCGTGCGGTTCACCTGCGTCAGCTCGGCGCGCAGGGCGTGTCCGCGCTCGGCGGAGCGCTCGCGGACCCTGTCGTACTCAGCGCGCACGGCCACTCGCTGCCGGTGAATGCGCAGCAGTCGTTCCACGATCCAGACCGAGGCCGCTCCGGCGAACAGCGCCAGGGCCGTGCGCGTGATCTCGTTGCCCTCCTGAGGCACAGCCTTCTCCTTGCCTCGTGCGCCGGCTGCCGACGCGGTGAACGGGGCGAAAAGTTATCAACTCGTATTTTCGGGCCGATATCACCATGACACTTGTCATCAGTTTCGGAAGCGATAACCAAATGAAAGGGGTGCGGCGCTAGGCTGCGGATCGGCCGGTCTCGGGGCAAGCTTCCGCACCATGAGCGACAGCACGGGCAACGACACGCTCCGGACACTGCTCGACGGCAGGTGGGTGGATCTGCGCGAGCGCACCCGCAAGCGGCTCGGCGTCCTGGAGGCGCCCGCACCCGGGCTGAGCCGCGAGGAGCACCGCGAGCACGTGCTGCGCCAGCTGCGGGTCCTGGCCTCCTCCGGGCACTCCAGCGTCGGTTTTCCCGTGCGCCACGGCGGTGACGGCGACTTCGGCGGCTCGGTGGTGGCCTTCGAGATGCTGGGCTTCGGCGACCTCTCCCTGATGGTCAAGGCGGGCGTGCAGTGGGGCCTGTTCGGCGGCGCGGTGCAGGCCCTGGGCACCGAGGCGCACCACGAGCGGTACCTGCGCGAGATCGTCGAGCTGGACCTGCTGGGCTGCTTCGCGATGACCGAGTCCGGCCACGGCTCCGACGTCCAGCACCTCACCACGACCGCCACCTACGACGCGGACACCGGCGAGTTCGTGGTGCACACGCCGAACGTGCACGCGCGCAAGGACTACATCGGCAACGCGGCGCGTGACGGCCAGGTCGCCGTGGTGTTCGCGCAGTTGATCACGGGCGGCGAGGGGCACGGCGTGCACGCGCTGCTCGTGCCGATCCGCGAGCCGAACGGGTCGGCGCGCGCGGGCGTGACGATCGAGGACTGCGGCGAGAAGGCCGGGCTCAACGGCGTGGACAACGGGCGGCTGAGCTTCGACAACGTGCGCGTGCCGCGCGAGGCGCTGCTGGACCGCTACGGCCGCGTTGCCGAGGACGGCACCTACTCCAGTCCGATCGACGGCACCGGCAAGCGGTTCTTCACGATGCTGGGCACGCTCGTGCGCGGTCGGGTCAGCGTCGCGGGCGGCGCGCTGAGCGCGACGAAGAAGGCGCTGACGATCGCGGTCCGCCACGGCGACACGCGCAAGCAGTTCACCAAGCCCGACGGCACCGAGGTCCCGGTCCTGGACTACCTCGCCCACCAACGCCGACTGCTGCCCGCGCTCGCGACGACCTACGCGCTGAACTTCGCGCAGGAAGAGCTGGTCAGCGAGCTCCACGCGGTGTTCGGTGGTGACGCGAGCGACGACCAGAGGCAGCGTGAACTGGAGTCACAGGCGGCCGGGCTGAAAGCGATGTCCACCTGGCACGCCACGCGGACGATCCAGACCTGCCGGGAGGCGTGCGGCGGGGCGGGCTACCTGGCCGAGAACCAGTTGCCGCAGCTCAAGGCCGACACCGACGTGTTCACCACGTTCGAGGGCGACAACACGGTGCTGCTCCAGCTCGTGGCGAAGGGCCTGCTCACCGGCTACCGGGACCACGTCGGCGACCTCGACACGCTCGGCATGGCGCGCTTCGTGGCGACGCAGCTCGTCGGCGCGGTGATCGAACGGACTCCCGTGCGAGCGCTGCTCGGCGGCGACGTGCGCGACCGCGCCTGGCAGCTGAAGCTGTTCACCGACCGCGAGGAGCACGTGCTCGACGGCCTGGTGCGACGGCTGCGCAACGCGGGCGAGGACAACGCGTTCGAGGTGTTCAACAACGCGCAGGACCACGTGCTGCGCGCGGCGCGGACGCACGTGGACCGGATCGTGCTGGAGGCGTTCGTCGCGGCGATCGACCGCTGCCCGGACAGCGCCACCGCCGAGCTGCTGGACCGCGTCTGCGACCTGCACGTGCTGGCCAACGTCGAGGAGGACCTGGCGTGGTTCCTCGGGCACGGCAGGCTCACCACCGCGAAGGCGAAGTCGATCACCAGCGAGGTCAACTCGGTGTGCGCCGAACTGCGCCCGCGCGCCGCTGAGCTGGTCGAAGCGTTCGGCGTTCCCATGGAGTGGATCACAGCGCCCATCGCGCGGCGCTGAAGCTGGCAAAGTACGCCGTATGAGTGCTGTGTGGACAACCGTCGCCGAGGAGGTCGCGGCCAAGCTCCGCGAGGACGCCGCCCAGCGGGATCGCGGTGGCGCCGCGCCCGATGCGGAGATCGAGCTGCTGCGGGCCTCCGGGCTGCTCAGCGCGTTCATCCCGGAGGAGCTGGGCGGCGGTGACGGCGACCCCGCGACCGCCGACGCCGTCACGCGGGTCATCACCGCGGCCGACGCGTCCCTCGGCCACCTGCTCGGTTACCACTACCTGCACATTTGGCGCTCCGAGCTCTTCCCCGACGCCGATCGGGCTACCCGCCTGCGCCGGGAGACCGCGGCGAACCAGTGGTTCTGGGGCGGTGTGGCCAACCCGCTGGACGCGGCGCTGGAGCTGACGCCGACCGACGACGGCTTCCTGCTCAACGGCCGCAAGACCTTCGCGTCCGGGGCGAGCGTCGCCGACCGGCTCGTGGTGAGCGGGACGAGGACCGACACCGGCGAGAAGCTGACCTTCACGATGGACGCGCGCGCGAGCGGCGTGAAGTACCTGGGCGACTGGGACAACATCGGCCAGCGGCTCACCGAGAGCGGCGGTGTGGTGTTCACCGACTCGCCGGTCGCGGCCGACGACGTGCTGGGCGTGCACCCGACGTCCGAGGAAGAGGACTCGCCGGAGGCGCTGCGGCTGTCGCTGGCGCAGATCGCGTTCCAGGCCGTGCTGTCGCAGCTGCACGTCGGCATCGCGGAGGGCGCGCTGGAGCAGGCCGCCGAGTACACGCGGACGATGTCGCGGCCGTGGTTCCTCTCCGGCGCCGAGAAGGCGAGCGACGACCTGTACGTGCTGGTCGGCTACGGCGAGCTGGTCGCGTCCACGGAGGCGGCCGGACTGCTCGCCGACCACGCCAGCGCGATGCTGCACGCGGCGGCGGCCGAGCCCGAGCTGACCCCGGAGCTGCGCGCGGCGGCGGCGCTGACGATCTCCTCTGCGAAGGTCGTCTCGACGCGGGTGGTCAACGAGGTCACGTCGAAGATCTTCGAGTTCGTCGGCGCGCGGGCGACCTCGTCGAAGTACGGCTTCGACCGGTTCTGGCGCAACGCCCGCACGATCACGTTGCACGACCCGGTGAGCTACAAGGCCCGCGAGCTGGGCGCGCACCTGTTGACCGGCGAGCTGCCGCCGATCACGGGCTACAGCTGATGCTTCCCGAGATTGCGCACAGCGTTCGCCTCACCGCGGACGCTGTGCTCATCCTGGATCGCCGCAAGCTCCCGTTGGAGCGCGAGTGGGTGCGCTGCGAGACCGTCGCCGAGGTCGCCCGGGCGATCGAGGACATGGTCACGCAGTCCTCCGGCCCGTACTTCGCCGCGTTGTACGGCATGGTGCTCGCGGCGCGCGCCGGGGAAGACCTCGAAGCCGCCGGGCAGTTGCTGGTGAACACCAGGCGCACCAACAACCACCTCCGCAAAGCAGTCCACTGTGTACTGTCCACTTCGGACAGATCGGTTGCCGGGGTGCTCGCGGCGGCCGAGGCCGGTGACGAGCTGTACCGCTCGCGGAGCCGGTCCCTGGCCGAAGCGGCGGCGGCGCTGCTTCCGGACGGCGCGCGGGTGCTCACGCACTGCTGGGCGGACATCTACCTCATCGAGCTGGTGGTCGCGCTTCGCAAGGCGGGCAAGGACTTCAGCTTCACCTGCACGGAAACCCGGCCGTACCTCCAGGGCGCGCGGCTGACCGCGCCGACGCTCGCGGAGATGGGCGTGGACACCACGCTCGTCACCGACGGCATGGGCGCGGCGCTCATCGGGGACGGCCGCGTGGACGCTCTGGTGACCGCGGCCGATCGGGTCACCATGGACGGCCACGTGGTCAACAAGGTCGGCACGCTCGGCCTCGCCGCGACCGCGCACGCGTTCGAGGTGCCGTTCCACGCGCTCGTGCAGGCTCCGGACCAGGAGGTACCGAGTTCCAACTCGGTGCCGATCGAGTACCGCTCGGGCGACGATGTGCTGTCTTACAAGGTCTCCGGAGTGCGCGGTCTCTACCCCGCCTTCGACATCACTCCCCCGCGCCTGGTCACCACGATCGTGACCGATCGGGGCGCGTTCGCCCCGGCCGATGTCCACTCGTACTACGAAGAAGGAGAACAGAACCAGTGATCTCGCTGACCGCCCGGTGGGTCGTCGTGGACATCGAGGGCACGCTGACGCCCACCAGCCAGGTGCACGTGACCCTCTACGACTACGCGCGGCCCCGGCTCGGCCCGTGGATCGACGAGCACGGCGACGACCCGGTTGTGGCCGACGCGGTGGCGCAGATCCGTTCACTGAGCGGGCTTTCCGCCACTGCGACGACCGACGAGCTGGTCGCGGTGCTGCACGGCTGGATGGACGCCGACCAGAAGATCGCGCCGCTGAAGACCTTGCAGGGCCTGATCTGGCAGCGCGGGTACGCCATCGGCGAGCTGACCGCCGAGTTCTTCCCGGACGTGGCGAAGCGGCTGCGCGGGTGGAAGGCGGCGGGCCTGACGCTGGCGGTGTTCTCCTCCGGCTCGGTGCCGGGTCAGATCGCGTTCTTCTCCCGCACCACCGACGGCGACCTGCGCGAGCTGTTCGCGGCCCACTTCGACACGGTGAACGCGGGCCCGAAGAAGGAAGCCTCCTCGTACAAGGCGATCGCTGCGGCACTGGACGCGGTTCCCTCTGAAACCGTGTTCCTCTCCGACGTCCCGGCCGAGCTGCACGCGGCGGCCGAGGCGGGCTGGCAGACGGTCGGCCTGGCGCGTCCCGGCGAGCCGTTCGCCGACGCGGACTTCGCCCAGCACCCGGCGCTGGCTTCCCTCGAAGACGTGGAGATCTCCTGATGGAGGGGCTGCGCGAGGCCGGGCGGGCGCTGGCGGCGGAGTCCGCGCGCTACACCGCGCTCGGCTGGATGCGCGGCACCTCCGGCAACCTCTCCGTGCGGTTGGGTCGGAGTCCCTTGCGGTTGGCGGTCACCACCAGCGGCCTGGACAAGGGCGAGCTGACCGAGGACGACGTCGTGGTGGTCGACGCGGACGGCCGCGCGGTCGCCGACCAGCCGCACCCGGAGAAGGTGCCTTCGGCCGAAGCCGGTCTGCACGGCCGGATCGCGGCGGTGTCCGGGGCCGGGGCCGTGGTGCACGTGCACGTCATGGCGCCGGTGCTGGCGGCGGAGCGCTGGCCGGACGGGATCGAGCTGATCGACCTGGAGATGTTGAAGGGCTTCGGCCGCGCGGCGCACGATGACCTGGTGACGATTCCCGTGGTGCCCAACGGGCAGGACATGCGGGTGCTGGGCGATGCCTTCGAGAAGTCCTTCCGCGCCGACACCCCCGCGCTGGTCGTCGCGCGGCACGGGCTGTACGTGTGGGGTGCGGACCTGCTCCAGGCCCGGCACCGCGCGGAGTGCCTGGAATGGTTGCTGCGCTTCAAGGTGGAGAGTGAGCGATGACGCTGCTGACGGTCTGGCCGGACAACGACCCCGGCA
Organism: Allokutzneria sp. NRRL B-24872; assembly: GCF_002155965.1. Classification (GTDB taxonomy): domain Bacteria; phylum Actinomycetota; class Actinomycetes; order Mycobacteriales; family Pseudonocardiaceae; genus Allokutzneria. The sequence goes on along the minus strand of NZ_MUMH01000092.1, from coordinate 20,883 downwards.
CGGTGGTGCTGCGCACCGAGGACGGCGCGGAGATCCAGTCCGAGCTGAAGCGGCTCGGCGTGCGGTTCGAGCGGTGGGACGTGGTGCCCGGCCTGCCCCCGACGCCGACCTCCGAGGAGGTGCTGGCCGCCTACCGGGAGAACGTGGACCGCGTGGTCGAGGCCGAGGGTTACGTGCTGGTCGACGCCATGCACATGACGCCCTCCGACGACCCGGCGTGGCGGGAGAACGCCGCCGCGGCAAGGAAGAAGTTCCTCGCCGAGCACACGCACGACGATGACGAGGACCGCTTCTTCGCGCGCGGCTCGGGCGTGTTCTACCTGCACATCGGCGATCATGTGTACGCGGTGTTCTGCGAGGCGGGCGATCTGCTGAGCGTGCCCGCGAACACCACGCACTGGTTCGACATGGGCACGCGGCCGGACTACGTGTCGGTGCGGTTCTTCCACGACGACGATGGGTGGGTCGGCAACTTCACCGGCAGCCCGATCGCCTCGCTGTTCCCGGACTACGACACGCTCGCGGCCTCACGCGCGCAGTGACGCCAGTCCGTCCATAAAGGACTCCAGCCCCTGCGCGAAGATCTCGTTCCAGTCCTCGGCGCGCAGGTGGCCGTTGTCCCTGAGGATCGGGTAGCCGTCGAGGTAGCCCTCGGGCAGCGGTCCGTCGTCGCCGTTCGCGACGGTCAGCGTGAGCGCTGAGCCCGTGACGTAGTTCGCCAGCCCGTGCGCGGCGGTGGCCAGCGCGCTCCCGCTGAAGCCGCCGCGCAGCAGGGCCGCGTACAGGAACTCCGTGCGCGCCAACACGTTCGGCCCGATCATCGGCCGCCCGACCAGCGCTGCCGACCACGGGTGCCGCAGCATCGCCCCGCGCCAGCCAGTGACCAGCGCGCGCACGTCGGCCCGCCAGTCCCCGCTCGGCTCCGGCAGCGCGACCTCGCCGAACACCGTGTCCAGCGCGAGGTCGAGCACGTCGTCCTTGGTGTCCACGTGCCAGTAGAGCGTGGTCGAGCCCGCGTCCAGGCGCTGCGCCAGCCGGCGCATGGTCAGCTTCGCCGCGCCCTCCTCGTCGAGCAGCGCGACCGCCTCTGCGACGATCTTTTCCCTGGTCAGGGGTGGTTCTTCGCGGGCAGCGCGGCGCGAGCGCAGCCAAACCGGCTTGTCCTTCACCCGGCAGACACTAGTACAGTGCACGAGCACTAGAACGTTGGACTAGTGCTCGAACACTGATCTAGGAGATCGTTTGGGACACGTCGAGGTCGATCACCTCACCCACGTCCTGCCTGACGGGCGACCGCTGCTGGACGAGGTGTCCTTCCGCGTCGGCGAGGGCGTCAAGGCCGCACTCGTCGGTCCGAACGGCGCGGGCAAGACCACGCTGCTGCGCCTGATCGCGGGCGAACTCCGGCCCGCTTCCGGCACCGTCACCAGTTCCGGCGGGCTCGGCGTGATGCGGCAGTTCATCTCCGGCTCCACCGTGCGCGAACTCCTGCTCGGCGTCGCGCCGCCCACGATCAGGGCGACCGCGGCCGCCGTCGCTCGATGTGAGGCTCAGCTGGACTCCGAGGCGGGTCAGCTCGCCTACGCGCAGGCGCTGAGCGATCACGTCGACGCGGGCGGCTTCGACATTGAGGTCGTGTGGGACGCGTGCGCGACCGCCTCTTTAGGACTGTCCTATTCGGACGTTCAAGGCCGGCCGGTGTCCACGTTGTCCGGTGGCGAGCAGAAACGCTTGGTGCTGGAGGCTTTGCTACGCGGCCCTGATCGCGTGCTGCTGCTCGACGAGCCTGACAACTACCTCGATGTCGCGGGCAAGGTGTGGTTGGAGGAGCAGTTGCGCGCCACTACGAAGACCGTGCTGCTGGTCTCGCACGACCGCCAGCTGCTCGCCAATTCCGCCGATCGCATCGTCACCGTCGAGTCTCGGACGGTCTGGGTGCACGGCGGCGGTTTCGCCTCCTACGCGCAGGCTCGCCGCGACCGTACTGACCGGCTCGACGAGTTGAAGCGCCGGTGGGAGGAGGAGCACGCGCGGCTCCGCCAGGCAGTGCACCTGTTGCGGCAGCGCGCCGTCAACAACGATTCCGTGGCTCCCGCGTACCGCTCCGCTCAGACCAAGCTCGCCCGCTTCGAGTCCGCCGGGCCACCCCAGCGCGCTCCGCGCGAACAGAACGTCCGGATGCGCTTGCGCGGCGGCAGAACGGGCAAGCGCGCGGTGACGTGCTCCGGCCTGGAGTTTCCCGGCCTGCTCAGGCCCTTCGACTTCGAGATGTGGTTCGGTGAGCGCGTCGCGGTGCTCGGCGCCAATGGCACCGGGAAGTCCCACTTCCTGCGCCTGCTCGCCGGAGAACCTTTGCCGCACAAGGGAACCGTGCAGCTCGGAGCGCGTGTTCGACCGGGCTTGTTCGTGCAGACGCACACTCGTCCTGATCTGCACGGTCGCTGTCCCGCTGACATCGTCATGTCGGAGTTCGCGTTGCCCCGCAACGATGCCATGGCCGCGCTCGCCCGCTACGAGCTCGCCCCGGCGGGTGCGCAGCGCTTCGAGACGTTGTCCGGTGGCCAGCAGGCTCGGTTGCAGATCCTGCTGCTGGAGTTGTCCGGTGCCACGTTGTTGTTGCTCGACGAGCCCACGGACAACCTCGATCTGGCCAGCGCTCAGGCCCTCCAGGACGGTTTGGAGTCCTTCGAGGGCAACGTGATCGCCGTGACGCACGACCGGTGGTTCGCCGCCGACTTCGACCGCCGCTTGATCGTCAACGAGGACGGCACCGTTCAGGACGCCTGATGCAGCGCCCGCAGCACGGCCAGCTCGCGCTCCGTCGGTGGCTCCGTCACGGCGACGGTGTCGGCCACCCGGAGGTCCCACCCCGTCGCGGCTTTGACCTGCTCCACGGTGACATTCGGGTGCACCGCGACGAGAACCAGCTCTCCGGTGTCGTCCGAGCGCAGCACGCCAAGATCCGTCAACACCACTCGCGGCCCCTTGACCACCGAGGTGACGAAGGACAGCTCCTCCACGAAGGCCCGCGTGTTGTGCCGCAACACCATGATCACTTCCTTGGCCGATGCGGCGATCTCCGGTGCTCCTCCGGCTCCTGGCAGGCGGACTCGCGGCTCGGCGTAGTCGCCGACCACCGTGGTGTTGAGCCTGCCGAACCGGTCGATCTGCGCCGCGCCGAGGAATCCCACGTCCACGCGCCCGGCCTGCAACCAGTAGTTGAAGATCTCCGGCACCGACACCAGCGCGTCGGCGGTGTCCGCGAGTTCACCGTCCCCGATGGACAGTGGAAGCCGCGTCGGTTTCGCGCCGATCGTCCCGGACTCGTAGATCAACACGCAGTTCGGCGCGTGCGTGGCCCTGGCCAGGTTCGCCGCCGCGCTCGGCAGTCCGATGCCGACGAAGCACAGGACTCCGTCGCGCAGCTCTCGTGCGGCGGCCACCGTCATGATCTCGTCCGTCGTCGCCGTCATCCCACGTGCTCCCGCATCCACGCCGCGAACGCGTCCCGGTCGCGGCTGATCGCGTCCCACTTCCGGTAGAAGTCGTTGTCCCGCTCGTAGTACCCGTGCGCATAGGAGGGGTAGGCGCCGCGCTCGACCTTCACGACCGCGTCCACCGCTATCGCCGGCAGCACCACTTGCCCGTGGTGCGGCTCGATCTCGTCGACGATCTCTTCGACCGTCACCAGGGCTCTCTTCGAGGCGAGCACGACTTCCTTCTGCACTCCCGTGATCCCCCAGAACGCCACGTTCCCGCGCCGATCCGCCTGCTGCGCGTGCACGATCGCCACGTCCGGGTTGAGCGCTGGCACCGCCGCGAGTTCTTCCCCCGTGAACGGGCACCGCACCGTCGCGATCGTCGGCGTCACGGCTGGCAGATCTGTGCCGATGTAGCCGCGCAGCACCGCGAACGGCAACCCCGAGGCTCCCGCGACGTACCGGTTCGCCATCCCCGCGTGACTGTGCTCTTCGATCTCCAGGCGGTGCGGGTACCCGTTCTCGATCGCGTCCCGGAACCGGTGCAACGACCCCACTCCGGGATTGCCGCCCCAGGAGAAGATGAGCTTGCGCGCGCACCCCGCTCCGATCAGCTGGTCGTAGACGAGGTCCGGCGTCATCCTGATCAGCGTCAGTTCCCGCCTGCGCTGCCGCACGATCTCGTGCGCCGCCGCCACCGGGATGAGATGGGTGAACCCTTCCAGCGCGACCGAATCCCCGTCCCGCACCAGTTCCGCGACCGCTTCGGCCAGCCCGCTCTCTCGCACGCCCCAACCCTCCCCGGTCGCTGGCGCGCCGTCCAATACCGTTCGCCTCGACTCCCCTACCTCGCGGATATGGCGGGGGTTAGGGGGTCTGAAGACGGACGAACCCCAGGAGGGCAGGGGCCTGGTGTCCCCGAAAAGGGTTACGCGGCGCCTTCCCAGGCCCACCGCGCCGGCATGACCGGACGTGGCTGGTACACGTTCACCCCCACCTCGCCGCGAAGGTGCAGTGCACTCGGGAACGGCTGCTCCGCGCTGGTGATCCGCGTGGACGTGGGGATGTACCGGATCGTCAAACCGCATCTCCGCTTCGGTGAGGTGTTGGCGTTGCTGCCGTGGACGATGTTGGGGTGGTGCGCCTCGACGTCCCCGGGGCTGAGCACGAGGTCGACGGCACGGGACTCGTCGACGGCGACGGTGGTCTCGGCGCCGAGGACGTTGTCGACGTCGGTGCGCTCGCGGGTGGCGCCGATGGCGGTGCGGTGCGAGCCGGGGATCACCCGCAGGCAGCCGTTGTCGGGGGTGGACTCGTCGACGGCGAGCCAGAGCGTGATCACGCGCATCGGGTCGAGCGGCCAGAAGGCGCCGTCCTGGTGCCAGAGCACGGCCTGGCCGGAGTACGGGGGCTTGCTGATGTAGTGCGAGGCGAACAGCGCGAGGTCCTCGCCGAGGAACGCCGAGGCGATGTCGAGCAGGCGCTCGTCGCTGATCAACCTGACCCAGAACGGGTCCCTGGCCACGAGCTCGTGGGAGAGCTGCTCGCCGCGCCGGTCGGGGTGCTCGCGGTGCAGCCAGTCGACGTGCTCACCGACTTCAGCCATGAGTGAAGGATCGAGGACCTCGCGGAAGACCGCGTAGCCTCTGTCCTCATAGGACAGCACTTCGGCGGCGTGGCTCATGGGGCCCATGCTGACGCAGGTGGGCGCGGGCGTGTGTCACCTGCTGCGCGAGAATCCGACTTTTCTTGACCTGTCGCGGTAGTCCCTCGGCGGGACGCCGTGCATCATCGCGAAGCGGCGCGAGAAGTACGTGACGTTGCCGTAGCCGCACCTCAGGGCGACCGTGGAGATCGAATCGCTGGTGCCGACCAGCAGTTGGCGCGCCAGCCGCATGCGACGTCTCTCGACCCACTGCGACGGGGTGAGCCCGAGGAACCTGCGCATGCTCCGGTCGAGGTGGCCGTGGCTGACCGCGGCGAGGGCGAGCAGCAGCGAGACGCCCTCGCTCCACCGGTCCCGCTCGCGGTCGAAACCGGCGCACGCCTCGCGCAGCCAGTCCGGCAGCGTGGCCGTCGCGGCGTGCCCGGCGAACAGCGGCAGCACCACCGAGGCGAAGCTCAGCAGGTCGAGCCCGGCGGGATCGCGCTCGCCGGAGCGGACGAGGTCGGTGAACGCCTCAGCGACCCCGGGCGCGCGCACGTGGACCTTCCCGCCGACGGAGCCGGACATGCCGGAGACGTCCAGCAGCGAACCCCACGTGGCGACGGGGACGGCGACGTTGACGTAGCTCAGCTCGTCGTCGGTGTGCACGGAGTGGGCCTCGCCGGGGTGCAGCAGGTAGAGGGTGTCGCGGACCATGCGCTCCGGCTGCTCGTCGAGCACGTGCACGCCGCCGTCCTCCAGCACGTACATCAGCTCGACGAAGTCGTGGTGGGTGTGCCGCTCGACCCGGTGCCGGGGCATGTCGATCAGGCGCGCGTGGTACGGGTCGCCGGGGGCGACCGTGGCGTACCTGATCGTCCACACGGCACTCACGGGCCGAGGGTAGCTCCGACGGCAACGACTTGGTCACGGTGACACCGAAGCGCCGAGAGCCCCGGCGCGCGCACCTCGACAATGCGGTCCGAAACCGCGGGGCCGCCCGCGACGTCGAACCCGGTGCCCTTCTCGGGTGAGGTTGGAGCCTCGGTGCGCCGTCCGGGTGAACGCGGTACTAGCCTGCCCGCGGGGACACGCCGGGTGAGCTGTGCGGACTGGGCGCTAACCTGCCTCATCGCAGTGCGAAAGACTTGAGTCGATCTGGGGGATTGATGCGACACCTGCGTACCGCGCTCGCGGTACTCGCCGCGATCACCGCGCTGGCCGCGTGCACGACGGCCCTGCCCGGAACACCGAAGGCCGGACCGTCGACGCGCAACATCGAGGAAGAGCTGGCCGGTACCAAGTCCAGCGACCTCCGCAAGGTGTTCACCAGCACCCCGCAGCAGGTCAACGACTACTGGAACAGCGACCGGATGAAGAGCGCGAAGCCGCGTCAGCCGCAGCCGGGCCAGACCACCGACGTGCCCAAGGACGAGCCGGTCGGCGTGGTGATCCACCCGACCACCGGGCCGGTCCCGCCGTCCAAGCCGCAGCCCGCCGACAACAGCGGTGGCATGTGGTCGAAGGCCGGGCTGAGCGGGAGCGCCAACGGCCGCTTGTACATGAGCTACGGCAACCAGAACTACGTCTGCTCGGGCCAGGTGGTGAACTCCGAGTCCGGGACCATCGTGGCCACCGCCGCGCACTGCATCTGGGACACCCACGAGGGCCGGGAGTGGGCGAGCAACGTCATGTTCGTCCCCGGTGACACCAACCGCTCCTCCCCGTACGGCAAGTGGGCCGTGGAGTCGATCTACGCGCCGATCGAGTTCCGCAGGGACGCCACGGACGGAGCGCGGGGAGCGCAGGGCACCGGCTGGTCCTACGACTACGCGTTCCTGCGGATGCGCCCGCTCGGCGGCAAGAACATCGAGGACGCGGTCGGCGGGCAGGGCATCGCCTTCGACACGAAGGCCGAGAGCATTCGCACGCTCGGCTACCCGGCGGGGCCGCCCTTCGACGGCAACACGATGCGCACGTGCTCCGCGCCGACCTACACCGAGAACCGGGCGCGCAACAACACGCTCTCGATCCCCTGCGTCATGACCGGTGGCTGCTCCGGCGGTGGGTGGTTCACGCGCTTCAACGACAGCACGGGCGCGGGGTACATGATCTCCAGCCACTCCACGGGCAACGACGTCACCGCGTGGGGCGCGGTGATGGGCAAGATCGCCTACAACCTCTACAAGAGCGCCGACTCGGGGGCATGACCGATGCGCACTAACCGACTGACCGCACTGGTGGCGCTGGCCGCGACCGCGCTGCTGCTCGCGGGCTGCGGGCAGAAGATCACCCCGTCCGCGCGCGCCGACGACGCGGAGGTCGCGGCGTTCAACGCGGGCCGCTTCGACGAGGCCTACGCGAAGCTGGACGAGCAGTTCACCAAGCCGAGGGACCAGAAGTCCACGATCTCCACGCTGGGCGCCTTCGCGGGCAAGAAGGCGCTCAAGGAGATCGACATCGTCTGGTACCAGGCGGCGGACAAGGGTAAGCCGGAACCGCCCGCGATCTTCACCAAGTCCAGGACGACCAAGGAGACCAACGACAACTACGACGTCTACCACCCCAGCGGCTCCGAGCGGGACTACGCGCTGCTGGGCGCGCGGTTCAAGGACCTCGCGCCGACGCCGTGGGTGTCCTACCCGACGTTCGCGCCGAAGAAGGGCTTCAACGTCTGCGCGATCGCGGGCATCCAGACGGTGTGCGCGATGCAGGACGCGATCAAGCTGACGCAGAAGAACGCGCAGAACGTTTTCAAGCGCTACAAGGAGCAGGCCGACGGCAGCACGGTGCTGGAGACCGGCGTGACGCTGAAGGCGTTCGTCGAGGGCCGCGTCCTGTTCTTCCCCGAGGACCTGCGCAAGCAGTTCCCGCAGTCGATGATGGACTCCTTCATCCCGACCAAGATCACCGTCGCGCCGGGCGGGGACCTGAAGTCGATCACGATGAACGCCGCCCTGGAGAAGGAGGGCAAGAAGCTGGAGATCGCCATCGCCTACGAGGTCACGGGCAAGAGCGCGGCCAAGGACTTCCCGCCGCCGATCTCCGACTTCGACGTCACCGCGCTCGGTACCGAGGCCGCGCGCAAGGAGTTCCTGGACAAGGTCGCTGCGCGATAAAGCACTGCGGCGCGCTACACCACCGCAGCGTGATGAGCGGCACCGTCCAGGCCAGAACCGAGCCAACGAGGTAGCGAAGCGATGAGCACTCCCCAGGGCCCGTACCCGCCCCAGCAGCCCGGCCAGTTCCCGCGCCAGGGCCCGCCGACCGGCCCGCAGCCGGGCTTCGGCGGTCATCCCCAGCAGCACCCGCAGCAGCACCCCCAGCAGCAGGGCCAGTTCCAGCAGCACCCGGGCCAGCAGCAGGGCGGCTGGGGCGCGAGCCAGGCGCCGATCCCCTCCCCCGCCAAGGAGAAGAAGAGCAAGAAGGGCCTGTTCATCACGCTCGGTCTGCTCGTGGTGGCGGGCGGCGCGGCGGCGGCGCTGTACTTCATGGGTTTCTTCAGCACCACCGTCTTCGACGACAACGCGCTGAGGACGGGCGTGAAGGACACCATCGTCAAGAGCTTCGGTGTCGCCGAGTCCAAGGTCGGCGCGGTCAACTGCGGCAGCAAGAACAAGATCGCCGCGGGCTCGTCCTTCCAGTGCAAGGTGACCATCGACGGCAAGGAGAAGGTCTCCGTCATCAAGGTGGAGAACGACAAGGGCGAGTACGTCGTGGGACAGCCCAAGTAAGAAGCAGGGGCGGACGGCCGTGCGCGTGCTGCTGGTGGAGGACGACGACGGGGTCGCGCAGGCCCTGTTGGAGGTCCTCAGCGCGCACGGCCACACCCCCATCCGGGTGGCCAGGGGCTCTGACGCGTTGATCGCGCACCGGAGCGCCGACGTGGTGCTGCTGGACCTCGGCCTGCCCGACGGGGACGGCATGGAGGTGCTGCGCAAGCTGCGCCAGGTCGCCGACACCCCGGTCGTCGTGCTCACCGCGCGCGGTGACGAGCGCTCGGTGGTCAGGGGGCTGCGGCTCGGCGCGGACGACTACCTGGTCAAGCCGGTGCGGCTGGCGGAGCTGCTGGCCAGGATGGACGTGGTGACCCGCAGGGCCGCCGCGCGCGGCTCCAGCGCCGACGAGGTCGTCCGGGTGTCCGATGTGGACATTGATGTGCGGGCGCGCTCGGTGACCGTAGGCGGGGAGCCGGTCTCGTTGACCGCCAAGGAGTTCGACCTGCTCGCGGTGCTCGCCGCCCGCGCGGGCACGGCGGTCAGCCGCCAGCAGCTGATGGACGAGGTCTGGGGCGACGCGTTCGTCGCGGTGTCGCGGTCGCTGGACGTGCACATGACGCAGTTGCGCGCCAAGCTCGGCAGGCCGGGCCTGCTCACCACCATCCGCGGGTTCGGCTACCGGCTGGAGGTGTAGGCCGTGCGCGCCCGCCTCCTGCTGGTGCTGCTGGGTTTCTCGCTCGCCGCCGTCGCGGCCTTCGCGGTGCCGTTGCTGCTCAGCACTTCGGCGGAGCGCACGCAGCGGCTGGTGATCGACCGCACCGCCGATCTCGACCGCTTCGCCACGCTGACCGAGCAGGCCGACACCTCCGGTGACACCGGTCAGCTGCTCGCTGAGGCGGGGCGCTACACCGAGCTGTACGGCGAGGGCCTGCTCGTCGTGGACGGCAGAGGGCGCCTCGTCGTGCAGGCGGGGATCTCCGATCAGGACAGCGGAGTGCGGGCGCTGGTGGACGGCGCGCTGCGCAATCAGCGGTGGCGCGGAACCCCTGATCTGCGGCCGTGGTCGAGTGAGCCGCTGCTGCTCGCCCGTCCCGCTGGCACGGGAACGCGGGTGTCCGGAGCGGTGGTGCTGCGCGCATCGGTCACTTCGGCCGCCGCTGACGTCGCCCAGCGCTGGGCGATCATCCTCGCCGGAGCTGTCGCGGCCGCGGTGGTTTTCGCCGCGCTGGCGTCGGGGTTGGCGCGGTGGGTGCTGCGGCCGTTGCGGGAGTTGGAGCGCGGTGTGCACGCGGTCGCCTCGGGTGAGCCCAGGGCGCACGTGGAGGTGCGCGGGCCCACGGAGCTGCGGTCCCTGGCGGGCTCGTTCAACCTGATGTCCGACGCGGTGACCGATTCCCTTGAGCGGCAACGGAGACTGGTCGCCGAGGCGTCCCACCAGCTGCGCAATCCGATGGCGGCACTGCGCCTGCGGGTGGACGGCCTCGAAGGCGCGCTGAACGCGGGCGCGGAGCGCTCCTACCAGTCGGTCGTCGGCGAGGTCGAGCGCTTGGAGTCCCTTTTGGACAGTCTGCTCGCGTTGGCGGGCGCAGAGAACAAGGCCGCGACCATCGCTCTGTCCACAGAGGACACTCCGGTCTGCGATGTGGCCCTCGTCGTCGCGGACCGGCTCGACGCCTGGCACGCCGCCGCCGAGCACGCCGGGGTCGGCCTGCTGGCACCGCAGCCGTTGGAGCACCCGCTGCTCGCCGAGTGCGAGGAGGGCGAGCTGGCCCAGGTGCTGGACGTGCTGTTGGACAACGCGATCAAGTACGCGGGTGCGGGCAGCACCGTGCGCGTGTCGCACGCCCGGTCCGGCGAGTTCGTCGACCTCGACGTCACCGATGACGGCCCCGGCCTCAGCGAAGATGAGCTTTCCCTTGCCACGGAACGGTTCTGGCGCTCGACCCAGCACCAGAGCAGCCGGGGAACGGGGCTGGGGCTGGCGATCGCCGACCAGCTCGCGCGCGCTCGGCACGGCACGTTGACGGTCTCCAAGGCGACGCTGACCGGGCTCAGCGTCCGGCTGGAGCTCCCGGGGGTGGCGGCGTGACGCGGGTGAGCAGGCGGGGGCTCGTGCTCGGGGCGCTGGTCGGCGCGTTCGGCGTGGCGTGCACTGCCCCTGGATACCGGGGCGCGGCGCGGGAGCTGAAGATCGCGGCGGGTGAGCCCGGCGGACCGTACCTCGCGTTCGCCGAACGTCTGGCCGAGCAGATCCGCCAAGCGCAGCCACTCCTGCGAGCCACGGCGCTGACCACCCAGGCCAGCGTGGCGAACTTGGCGCTGCTCGCCGCGCGCGGCACCGATCTCGCGCTGACGCACGCTGACGCCGCCGAAGCGGCCACGACGGGGCGGACGCCGTTCAGCTTCGCGACCCAACTGCGCGCGCTCGGCCGGATCTACGAGAACTACCTCCAGGTCGTGGTGCGCGCCGACTCCCCCGTGCAGCGGGTCGCGGACCTCAAGGGGCGCAGCGTGTCCATGGGCGCCCCGGGTTCCGGCGCGGCACTGCTCGCGACCAGGCTGGCCGCCGTGGCGGAGCTGACCGACCTGCGCACGCGCCAGCTCCGGCTCGCCGACGCGGTGACCGCCTTGGAGCGGCGCGAAGTCGACGCGCTCGTCTGGTCAGGCGGGGTGCCGACGCCCGCGATCGCCGAGCTGGACGAGCGGGTGGGCGTGCGCCTGCTGCCGCTGGACGACGTGTACCCGAAGCTGCGCGCCGCGCACGGCCCGGTCTACGAGCAGGTCTCCGTGCCCGCCGGTGGCTACCGCCAGGTGCGGTCGCTGCCCACGGTCGGCGTGGCGAACCTCGTCGTGTGCCTGCCGGACCTGCCGGACGACATCGCCGCCGAGGTCACCACCGTGCTCGCCGAACGCGCGGATCGCCTTGTGCCGCAAGAGGCTCTTGGCGCGCAGTTCCTCGACGTGCGCGCGCTGATCGGGACGGCGGGCATCCCGTTGCACCCGGGCGCCGCCGCCGTCTACCGAGCCCTGCACGGCTAGCGCACGACTCCGAACATCACGGCCAACCCGCTCCAGCCGAGCAGGCCGAACAGCAGTAACACCAACAGCATCACCAGGAACAGCGGCGTGGTGTGCATGGCTTCGTGCGGCGGCCGCCCGGCAACGCGAACAGTGATCCGACGTCCGAGTCGCGGCCGGAACCCGCGCTTCATACCCCACACCCTGCGCACGGTGCCGTCCTCGTCGGAGTACTCCACCAGCGGCTGGTAGCTGTTCTTGCGCTGCCCGTAGAACTCCTCGACGGCGACCACAGGACCGCTGACCCGGCGCGAGCCCTTCCAGTTGAGGACGAGTTCAGCGAGGCCGACCAAGGCCACCGTGCCGGAGCACACCAGGCCGCTGACGAAGAACGCGCCCCCGACCGCGCCGTCCGCGGGGAGGACCGGCATTCCGACGTCGCCGCGGAGCAGCACCACCACGCCCGTGGCCGCCAGCACGGCACCGGTCGCCATCAGCGCCGTCCAGAACCTCGTCAGCACGGGGCGGTCCAGCCGGACGCGGGAGGGCATGTCCGGATCGGGGTACACCCACAACACGTCCCCCACGGTCACCGCGGCCATCTCCCGGTCCTCGGTCAGCCGGAGCGCCAGGACCCCGCCCGGTCGAGGGATGAGCGGCACCAGGACGCACTCATCGAGGTAGTTGTCGGAGCTCTTCACCACCACCTGGAACCGTTTGCTGCGACGGGTCGTGCTGACGCGCGAGGCCCACCAGGCACCGCCCACGACGGCAAGGCCGATCATCGCCAACAGCGTCCCTGTCACCTGCGCGTGCTCCACGCGGCGACGGTAGCCGCGCGGAACGCGGCCGGGTGGCTAATCGCGCTGACTGGCCAGTTCGTAGGCGGCGCAGCCGATCAGCTCCAGCGACACCTGGAGGCGCTCGCTGCTGACGTTGTCGGCGATGGTGTCCTCCGGCGTGTGGTAGGTCGGCTCCAGCAGCGCGGGGCCGCTCTCGCCGCGCCAGCTGAAGTTCGCCGAGGCGATGCCGCGCTCGTGGAAGGGCACGTGGTCGCTGGAGCCGCGCGCCACCGGGCCCTTGGTCCGGGGCTGGTAGCCCAGCCGACGCGCGGCGCGGCCGAGCGTGCTGGTGGTGGCGTTCTCGCCGCCGTCGACCGAAAGGAGCCAGTACACGATCGCCGGGTCCCAGCTGGTCGCGACCATGTCGTTCTGGAAACAGCCCGCGATGCGCCCGGCGTCAGAGTCGGACAGCTGCTTGACGTAGTGGCGCGAGCCGATCAGGCCCTGCTCCTCCGAGCCCCACAGCGCGAAGCGGACGGCTTTCTGCGTCGGCAGGTAGCGCAGCACCCTGGCCAGCTCCAGGCAGAGCGCGGTGCCGCTGCCGTCGTCGTTGGCACCGGGCGAGCCGGGGACGCTGTCGTAGTGGGCGCTGATCATCACGACCTTGCCGTCGGGGTTCGGCAACGTCGCGGCGCGCTCGGCGAGCACGTTGTAGGAGGTCAGGTTCTTGTGGTGGGTCACGGTCAGGCTGAGCCGGACCGGACCCGCCGCGAGCCGCTGCCGCAACCGCTCCCCCTGGACCTGCGCGAGGCCGAGCACGGGAACGGGAAGCGCCGAGGGCAGCGAAGGGGTGAACGTGCCGAGCTTGCGATCGGGGCTGCCCGGGCGGGAGAGCAGCACCGCGATGGCGCCCGCCTCCACCGCGAGCCGGGACGCGTCGCTGGCGACCTGCGAGTCCGGCACGAAGGCGATCTGCCCGCGCACGTGCGCCAGCTCCGCCGGGGTGGCCCTGCCGATGTCGACGACAGCGCCGGAGACGGTCACGTCGAGCTTGCCCTGCGGCGAGGCGCCGGTCTGCCACTTCCGCCCGCGGTCGCCGACGACGGTGATCTCCGCGAGGTACTTGTCGGCGACGGGGAAGGGCTGCAACGTCACGGTGTAGCGGTGCTTGCGCAGCACGGAGGCGATGTAGTCCGCCGCGCGCTTCTCGGCCGAGGTGCCGCCGACGCGCGGGCCGATCTGGTTGCTGAGCACTTCGAGGTGCTCCATGGCCTTGCGGGCGCTCGCCCTGCCGACGATCGCGCGGTCCCCGAGCGCCAGCGACGGCGCTTGGAGGGCTCCCGGGCGCTGCCGAGAAGCCGCGGCGGCGGCTCCGGGGACCAGCCCCACGGTGGCGATCCCGGCCAACGCGGCGGCACCCGCGAGGAGGTCACGGCGGCGCACGGCCATGGTGAAGTCCTTTCCCCAGTCCAACCCGGCTCCGGTGACCGTATGTCGCGAGAACGGCCGTGCCAACGGCCTTTTGCAGCAGTGAAAGCCACAGGGACCTCAGGCAGGCGCCTGAGCGCGAGCCGCTGCTCCGGAACCCACCTTCTCCAGGCAGGACGGGGCGCACCGGAGGCTCTACCATCCTCCGGGAGATCGACTCCGCCGCCGGGTGGGTGATCCCAGCTGGCGCGGAGCCGCCCCGAGCGAACGAAGGCGAGCATGGCGACCCCGATCCGAGCCCCGTCCCTTCCCTTCGCGCTGGCCGGGTTCAGCAGCGCCGTCGCGGTCGTCGCGGTCATCGGCGCCTCCTTCGGCGGGGGCGCGAAGGAGACCTACGCGGCGTTGCGGCTGCCGGAGTGGGCGCCGCCGTCCTGGGTGTTCGGTCCCGCGTGGACGACCGTGTACGTGCTGATGGCGCTGTCCGGCTGGTACTACTGGCGCGCGGGCGGCCGGGCGTCGGGGGTCGGCGTGTACGGGCTCGGCCTCGCGCTCAACGCGGTGTGGGTGCCACTGTTCTTCGGCGCGGACATGGCGTTCGTGGCGTTCCTGGACATCCTGGCGCTGGACCTCGTCGTGCTGGCCACCATCTGGCTGTTCCACCGCCGCTCGAAGACCGCCGCGCTGCTCCAGCTCCCCTACCTGCTATGGATCGTCTACACGTCGGCGCTCAACCTCGCGGTGGTCGTGCTCAACTGAACGGCCTCTAGGGTGCGCGGTGTGCAGAAGCCGCTGTCCCGTCGCACGCTCCTCGGCGGAGCGCTCACCTTGGCACTCGGCACCGGGAGCGGACGCGGGCGTGACGTCCTCGTCGCGACGAACGAGCCGTGGGCGACCTACCACGTCAAGCCCCTGTTGGCCGAGGCCGCGCGGCGCGGGTGGCGGCTGACCCAACTGGTGCCCGACCACTCCAAGACCACGCCCGGCGATCCCGTGCCCGTCGCGACCCTCGCGAAGGCGCCGAAGGCCGATCTGCTCGTGGTGACCGGAGCCGGGGATTGGCCAGCCGACTGCGCCGCGACGCTGCGCCGGACGCCGTTGGCCGCGAGCGCCCTCGCCTACCAGGTGCCCGTGGAAGCGTTGCGCGCCAAGGAGCTCCGGCCTCGTCTGCGGCTGATCACCGCGTCCTCGGCCGCCGACGCGCGGTCCTTCGGCGCGTACTTCGGCACGCGCAGGCGCATCGAGGTCGTTGGCTCGCCGCAGTCCGACGACCTTCCTCCGCGCGCTCCGGAGAAGAACCTCGTGCTGGTCCTCACCAGCGTCACGCACCCCGACGGCACGGGCACCTCCGCGCCGGGAACCCAGCTCCTGCTCGATTCGGCGGAGCGCCTGGCCGCCGCGGGCAAGCGCGTCCTCGTCGGCCTGCACCCGCGCGAGAACCGAGCCCTGTGGGAGAGGTTCGAGATCAGCTCCGCCAGCTCGCTCGTGGCCTCGGCGCGCGCGGAAGCGGCGATCGGCATCCCCGGCACCGTGTTCCCGCTGATCGCGGCCGTGGGCACGCCCCTCGTCGGCTGCACCGATCCCGCGCTCACCGTGCCGGAGTACCTGCGCGCCGTGTGCTCGTCGACGATCTCCAGCGCCGAGCAGGCCGTGGGCGCCGTCAGCGGCGCGCGCCTGCCCGACCCGGAGACGCTGGCCGATGCCGTCGGGCCGGTCGGCGGCTCGGCCCGACGGTTGCTCAGCGCGTGGGCCCGCGTCCTTTAGAACCGCCCGACAGCACGGATCAGCAGAGCTGGTTGTAGGAGGCGCGGGCGAACAGCGTTCCGTCCGAGACGACGAACCCGCACTTCCCCTGCTCCGCTGCGAGCTGGCTCGGCTGGGCGCAACGACTTCACCACGAACAAGGACGACGGGAAGGGCGCCGCGAGGGATCTTCGACTCAGCGGTGCCCCAACGGGAGCGCGCGTTCGTGCACGACGTGCTTCATCACCAGGGTGGAGCTGAGCCGCTGCACGCCGGGCAGCGTCGCGAGCTTCTCGTCGTAGAGCCGCTGGAAGGACTGGAGGTCCGCGGTGGCGATGCGCAGCAGGTAGTCGGGATCGCCGAAGAGCCGCTGCGCCTGGAGCACGTGCGGGATGTCCACCAGCGCCTGCTCGAACGCGGCCACGGTGTCGCGGTCCTCCTGCCGCATGGTGACGAAGACCAGTGCCTGGAACGCCAGCCCGACCACTCCGGCATCCAGTACCGCGCGGTACCCGAGGATCGCCCCGCCGCGCTCCAGCTCGCGGAGCCGGCGATGGCACGGCGACAGGCTGAGCCGCACGCGCGCCGCCAGCTCGGTGACCGTCAGCCGCCCATTGTCCTGGAGCTCCGCAAGGATCTTCCTGTCAACCTCGTCCATGGGGCAGATTCTTCCACAAACGCGGTGATCAGCGACAACAGTTGGAAACACCTTTGGGCTGAGCCGACCTAATCTCCTCTTCGAGACCGTTCGAGAGGGGAACCCACACCATGGCCGTCAGCTCCATCGCCGCGTTCTGGGCGGTGTCCGTGCTGCTCATCCTCGTGCCGGGGGCTGACTGGGCGTACACGATCTCCGCCGGGCTCCAGGACCGGTCGGTACTGCCCGCCGTGAGCGGCCTGCTGCTCGGCTACGTCGGGCTCACCGCCGTGGTCGCCGCCGGTGTCGCGGCCGTGGTGGCCAGCACGCCGTTCGTGCTCACCGCGCTGACGGCGGTGGGCGCGCTGTACCTGGTGTGGATCGGCGCGACGACGCTCGCCCGCCCCGCCGTTCCCGGGGCGTCGGTGGACTCCCCCGGGCAGACGCCACGGCTCGCGCGGGTGCTCAAGGGCGCGGGCATCAGCGGCCTGAACCCCAAGGCGCTGCTGCTCTTCCTCGCACTGCTGCCGCAGTTCACCAATCCCTCGGGCTCGTGGCCGCTCGCCGCGCAGATCGGCGCGTTGGGCGTGGTGCACACCTTGACCTGCGCGGCGGTCTACCTGTGCGTCGGGCTGCTGGCGCGCGTCGTGCTGCGGGCGAGACCGGCAGCCGCGCGCGTGGTCAGCCGGATCTCCGGCGCGGCGATGGTGCTGATCGGCGTGCTACTGCTGGTCCAGTCCGCGCACTGAGCTCGCGAGCTGGGCGATCTCGGTGGGACCGACCCGGCAACAACCGCCGATCAGCCTCGCCCCTGCCGCGATCCAGTCGGCGAGCAGCGCCGTGTCGAAGCCAGGGCTTCCGCGCCAGGTGTTCCGCGCGCCGTCCCACTCACCGCCGCCGTTGGGGTACACCACGACCGGCTTGCCGGTGCGCCGCGCGGCGATCTCCACCGCGGGCAGGACATCGGCGGGGGCGCAGCAGTTGACGCCGGCCGCGAAGAGCGCGGCCGAGTCCGCCGCGAGCGCGAACGCCTCGTCGAGCGACTGCCCAGCGTTGGTGAAGTTTCCCTTGGTGCTGAAGGACAACCACGCCGGGATGCCGATGTCGTCGGCGATCCTCAGCAGGGCTTCGGCCTCGTCGACGTCCGGGATCGTCTCCAGCGCGAAGGCGTCCGGGCCCGCCGCCGCCAGGACCTCCATCCTGGGGCGGTGGAAGCGCTCCAACTCGGCGACGCCGAGCCCGTAGCGGCCCCGGTACTCCGACCCGTCCGCGAGCATCGCCCCGTACGGGCCGACCGAGGCCGCCACCCACCGCTGACCGTCCACTTCGGAGGCCGCCGCGCGCGCGAGGGCCACGCTCCGCCGGAGCAGGACCGCCGCGTCGGCCTCGGCGTGCCCGCGCGCGGCGAAACCCTCGAACGTGGCCTGGTAGCTGGAGGTGATCGCGACCTCCGCACCCGCGCGGAAGTACGCGAGGTGCGCGGCGGTGATCGCGCCCGGGTCGTCGTGCAGCAACCGCGCCGACCACAACGCGTCCGCCAGGTCGTGCCCGGCCGCGGCGAGCTGGTTCGACAGCCCGCCGTCGAGCACCACCACGCGCCGCCCCGCCACCGCGCTCACCGTGTCCACACCCCATCCTCACCCACACAGGGCTTCCACCAGGTAAACTGTGCTCATGCACCCCACCCTCCCGCTCGCCCCAACGCGCGCCGGAGTGGTCTAGGCCTTCCCGTTTCGTACTCATAGCGGGAATTGGGAGCGCTCTCTTTCCCGGGTTGAGTACGAAACGGGTTTTTGGCGCGCGCGGGGGATGGGGCTCGGAGGGTGTTCGGGGGCGCGTCAGGCCAGGTCGGCGTGGGTGGGGACGACGACGCCGTAGAGGTCGGTGATCATCGCCAGTGCGCCGTGGTGGACGTGCTCGGCGGGCACGTCGGCCACGGCGGTGCGCAGGGGGCGGCTCGCGCAGGCGTTGGCGACGACCGTGGGGCGGTTGCCGCGCAGGAACGCGCCCGCGGTGGTCGCGGCGACGCACATGTGGGTCATGAAGCCGATCACGACCACGTCGGAGTTGCCGGCGGCGTCGACGAGCTCGCCCAGCGCGGTGTCGGTGAAGGAGTTCGGAAACGCTTTGACCACAACATTTTCACCGTCGATCGGAGCGACGCGCGGGTGAATCCGGCCGATGTCGGCCTTGATGTCGTACGCGGTGCCCTCGCCGGTGTCGTGGATGACGTGGATGACCGTCGCGCCCGCCTTGCGCGCGGCCTCCAGCACGGCGGCGGCCTCCTCCAGCGCGGGCTGCCACCCCTCCAGCTCCATCACGCCGCGCGTGTAGGTGTTCTGGTAGTCGACGAGCACGAGGGTCGCCGTCGCCAGGGCCGCCGGGGTCTGGTCGAGGCCGTTCAGCTCGCGCAGTGTCGTCGTAGGCATGAGTGCCCTCTCATCGCGGGAATCGGTGTCGAGTTCGACGCTACGATCGGTCCGGGATGTCGGCAATGACGTCCAACTTGCAGATCCGGACATCGGGAGCCCTCATGCGCCGCCTCGTCGTCCTCGTGCTCTTCGACGGCGTCGACCTGCTCGACGTCACCGGCCCGCCCGAGGTGTTCTCCTTGCTGCGCAGGGAACTGGGCGACGCCACGACCTACCGCGTCGTGCTCGCGGCCGAGACGCTGGAGCCCGTGACCACCGCCGCCGGGGTCCGCGTCCTGCCCGACGCGACCTTCGACCAGCTCGCCCGGCGCAAGATCGACACGCTCATCGTCCCCGGCGCGGTCGACGTCGACGACCGGCTCCGCGTGCGGGCCGTCACCGATCCCGTTGTGGTGCAACGAGTTCGTGCGCTCGCGGCGCGGGCTCGGCGAGTCGCTTCGGTGTGCGTCGGCGCGCACGTGCTCGCCGCCGCCGGGCTGCTCGACGGCAAACGCGCCACCACCCACTGGTCCACCGCGCGGCAGCTCGCCGCCGAGCACCCCGCCGTCGAGGTCGACCCCGACCCGATCTTCATCCGCGACGGCCACGTGTGGACCGGCGCGGGGATCAGCGCGTGCCTCGACCTGTCGCTGGCGCTGGTGGCCGACGACTTCGGCGAGGCCGCCGCGCTCAGCGTCGCGCGGCAGCTGGTGATGTACCTGAAGCGGCCCAGCGGGCAGAGTCAGTTCAGCATCCCGCTCGAACCCGTCTCCACCACGCGGCGCGTCGACGACCTCCGCCACCACATCACCAGGAACATCACCGAGCCGCTGACCGTCGCCGACCTCGCCGCGCACGCCCACGTCAGCGAACGGCAGCTGACCCGGATCTTCAAGGCAGAACTGGGAACGACGCCCGCCGCCTACTTGGAGTCCGCTCGCGTGGAGGCCGCGCGCAATCGGCTCGAATCCACCGACGACGGCCTCGAGCGCGTCGCGTCCACGTGCGGCTTCACCACCGTGGACACGCTCATCCGCGCGTTCCGCCGCCAGCTGGGCATGACGCCGACGGACTACCGCAAGCGCTTCCGCACCACTTAGTTCTCAGTGCGGCACAACGCTTTCCCAGTCGCGGGAGTTCGCGAGCAGCCGTGAGACGGGGAGTCGTTTGCCGACCCCGTCCTCGCCGAGCGCGAACAGCTTGCCGTCCTCGAAGACCAGTCGCGCGTAGGGGATCTCGCGCTTCAGCGGGCCGATCAGCGACGGCACCACGACCGAGGCCGGGGTGACCACGAAGTACGGCCGGGTCAGCTGGAGCACGCCGACGAAGGTCGTCACCGCGCCCACGACGAGCGTCGGGGTGAACTCGCCGAGCAGGGTGAGCCATCCGCCGAGGAAGACGCACAACACCCCCAGCACCACCAGGACCGTGCCCAGGAAAGGGTTGTAGCGGACTCTCACGCGAGCCTCCTCACGCCGTCACGACGCGCAGGATGGGCGCGCCGTTCTGCACGCCGGGCATTTGCAGCGTCACCGCTCCGGGCTTGGCGTCGGGCGGAGCGCTCGCGCAGCCCGTGGTCGGACCGCCGAGGCTGCCGGAGGTGCGGCCGCCGCCGAAGGAGAACGAGGAGCAACCGGGCTTGAGCGTGCCCGAACCGCCACCGCCGCTGTTCACCGTCAGCTCGAACTCGGCGCTGTCGGGCGCGACGGACTTGATGACGATCTTGCCGGGGGCGGAGCCGCCGAAGCGGATGGTGCCCGGCTTCGTCAGCGCGATCTCGCAGCTGCGGCTGGCGCACACCTTGTAGTCGGAGCCGTCCGCGGCCACGGACAGGGTGGGAGGCGGCGGCGGGGTGGTCGTGGTGGTCGGCGCGGGCGTCGTCGTCGGGGCCTGGGTCGTGGTCGGTGGCGGCTCGGCGGGCGGAGTCGGGCTGCCGCACCCGGCGAGCACGAGGACGAAGCCGGAGCAGAGGAGCTTCTTCACGCGCGACACGCAACCAGTCCTCACCGGGACCGGTCCCGGTG
>NZ_MUMH01000091.1 GCF_002155965.1 Allokutzneria sp. NRRL B-24872 | reverse complement strand
CCACTACACCCGCTGAGGTCAGCGTTCGCCGGGCACCGGTCCGGGCGGTGGCCCGGCGAACACCACCCCCGCCCGAGCCCCCGAGCCCACCTCCATCGTCAAGCCGCCGCAGCCACCGCCCGGACCGGTGCCCGGCGAACGCTGACCTCAGCGGGTGTAGTGGAGCCAGACGACGCCGGTGGGGAAGTGGCGAACAGATTGCAGGGCAAAGGATTCCGGACGGAAGTCAGCCGCGAACACCGGAGTGCCGGAGCCGCACGCGACGGGGTTCACCTTGAGCACCAGTTCGTCGATCTCCGAGCGCAACGCGCCCGCGAGCTGACCGCCGCCGCACAGCCAGATGTCCAGGCCGGGCTCGGCCTTGAGCTCGCGGACGACGGCGACGGGGTCCGATGCGAGGACTTCCACGCCGGGCACGGGGGACAGGCTGGTGGAGAGGACGATCTGGCGCAGGTGCGAGTACGGGCTGGTGACGCCCTGCGCGAGCCCGGGTTCGTAGGTGCCGCGTCCCATGAGGACGGTGTCGAAGTGCCGGTTCGGCGCGTCGGCGGGGACGCCGAGCAGGCCCCGGATGTGCGTGGGCACGGCTTCGGGGTACTCCTCGGCGAGGGCGGTGATGTGCTCGCCCTGCATCGGGAAGAAGTCCATTTCGTGGTCCGGGCCGCTGATGAAGCCGTCCAGGGTGGTGGCGACGAAGTAGGTGAGCTTTCGCAAGGGGGTCTCCAATGGCTTGGTCGAGCGTGCCACGCCGAAGTGCACGCCTTTAGGTGACAGGAAGCCCGTTTCCGGGCTTCCGGAGTGCTGGTGCGGCTGGGCGCGGTGATGATGCTGCGGTCATCCGCGTCCGGTGGGCGCGGGTTTCCTGGCAGGAAGGACGTCAGCAGTGCCTCTCCCGACGATGACCCCCGAGCAGCAGGCCCAGGCCCTCGCCAAGGCGCAGCAGGCCCGCGCGGCGCGCAGCGCCCTCACCAAGGAGCTCAAGGAGGGTTCGCTCACGCTGCCTCAGGTGCTCGCCAAGGCGGACTCCGACGACGTCGTGCGCAAGACCAAGGTGCTGGCGCTGGTCAAGGCGCTGCCGGGGATCGGTGCCGTGCGCGCCGCGCGGGCGCTGGAAGCCGCTGGTATCCCGGAGAACCGCCGCGTCGGCGGGCTCGGGGAGCGGCAGCGCGCCTCGTTGCTGGCCGAACTGGCCGACTGAGCGGGCGGGCCGGGCTGGTCGCGTCATCAGATCACGCGGCCAGCCTGGCACGGCCCCCTTCTGTTGTGCAAGGGAAAAGCCGGTCAGCGCTCTAACAGGCAGCGGTTCTCCCGCGTCCACCGCACGCGCTGCGCCAGCTCGTCGAGCACACCGACCTTGATCCAGGTGCGCTGCGGCTGCAGACCGCGATCGGCCAGCGTCACCACCTTGACCGCAGCCGCCTCCTGGCGCGCGATCACCTTGTCCACCAAGCCTTCTGCGCTGGTGAGGCCGTAGGCGTCGGCGAAGATCTCGATGCGGCGAGCCCGGTCCGGCGGCTCGGTGAAGTCCTGCAACCGGAGAGCCGTCGCGTCGTCGCGGAACGGCGCGCTGTGCTCCAGCGCGTGGGCGACGTCGTTGAGCGGATCGCCGGGACCGGCCATGTCGAAGTCGATCAGGCCGACCGGTGCCGAGTCCTCCCACACCACGTTCCACGGCCCGAAGTCGCCGTGGCAGATCACCTCGCCCGGTCCCGCGCCGCCGGTTCGCAGCGCCCACTCCGCGCCGGGCGGAGCGACGAATCCGCGCACGGCCTCGTGGTACTCGCGGAGGAACGTCGCGAAGGCGCGCAGCCCGTGCTCCGGAGTGGCTTTCGCCCACGCGTCCCGCCCGGCGTCACCAGGCAGCATCGTCACGATTTCGCATCCACCCTCGATGCCGAGCGGTCGCGGCACCCGGTCGAAGCCGACTGAATGCAAGTGCTCCAGCAGCGTGTGCACAGTTGGGGTCCACCACGCGGCCGGGCGCAGCACTCGATCGCCGTCGACGGTGATCTCTCGGTCCACCACCCCGTCATCCTCCCGGTTGACAAGTAGGGGGCGTTAGGGGTTCCCCCTAGCCGCCCCGGCCGGGGTTTAGTTCAGCTCCCAGCGATGCCATGCAGGTGCATTGTTAAAAGTTCACCTATGGTTCGCGCTGGTGAGAGAACTGGACGTGGCCCGGTGCGCGCGCAGCGCCGGACCCCGCTCTCATGAGGGAGACGCGCACATGAGCGATGGCAACGGTACTGAGCAAAAACTGAGGGACTACCTCAAGCGGGTGACAGCCGACCTGCACCGGGTGCGCCAGCGGCTGGGCGCGCTGGAGGAACCGGTCGCGATCGTCGGCATGGCCTGCCGCTACCCGGGCGGGGTGAGCACCCCGGAGCAGCTCTGGGAGCTGGTCGCCTCCGGCACGGACGCGGTCGAGGGCTTCCCGGCCGACCGCGGCTGGGACCTCGACGCCCTCTACGACCCGGACCCGGACACACCCGGGACGACCTACGCCCGCGAAGGCGGCTTCGTGACCGGGGTGGACCACTTCGACGCCGCGTTCTTCGGCATCGCCCCGCGTGAGGCGATCGCGATGGACCCGCAGCAGCGATTGCTGCTGGAGACCGCGTGGGAGGCGCTTGAACGCGCGGGCATCGACCCGACCACGCTCAAGGGCAGCCGCACCGGGGTGTTCGCGGGGGTGATGTACCAGGACTACACGGCCCGGCCAGGTCTGTCCACAAAGGACTTGGAGGGCTCGCTGGGCGCGGGCGGTTCGGGCAGTGTCGCGTCGGGGCGCATCTCCTACGTGCTCGGGCTGGAAGGCCCGGCGGTCAGCGTGGACACGGCGTGCTCGTCCTCCTTGGTGGCGCTGCACATGGCGGTGAAGGCGATCCGCAACGGCGAGTGCGACCTGGCGCTGGTCGGCGGCTCGATGGTGATGTCGACGCCCGTGGCCTTCGTCGACCTGTCCCGGCAGCGCGGGCTCGCGCGGGACGGGCGCTGCAAGGCGTACTCCGACGAGGCTGACGGCACCGGGTGGGGCGAGGGCGTCGGCATGCTCGCGGTCGAGCGCCTCTCGGACGCGCGCCGCAACGGGCACCCGGTGCTGGCTGTGGTGAAGGGCTCCGCGCTCAACCAGGACGGTGCCTCCAGCGGCCTGACCGCACCGAACGGGCCGTCGCAGCGCCGTGTGATCGAGGCCGCGCTGGCGGACGCGGGGATCTCCGCGGCGGAGGTCGATCTCGTGGAGGGGCACGGGACCGGCACGGCGCTGGGCGATCCGATCGAAGCCCAAGCGTTGCTGGCGACCTATGGGCAGCGCGAGGCGGGTGTGCCGCTGTACCTGGGCTCGCTCAAGTCCAACATCGGCCACACCCAGGCCGCCGCCGGGGTCGGTGGTGTGATCAAGATGGTGATGGCGCTGCGGCACAAGCTGATGCCGAAGACGTTGCACGCCGAGAACCCGTCGGAGAGCGTCGACTGGACCGCCGGTGAGGTCTCGATCTTGACCGAGGCCCGGGAGTGGACGCGCGCGGAGCACCCGCGCCGAGCCGGTGTCTCCTCGTTCGGGTTCTCCGGCACCAACGCGCACGTCATCCTCGAAGAAGCGCCGGAAGGCGTGCCCGTGGAGCGGCGCGAGAACGCCGGCGCGGTGCCACTGGTGGTGTCTGGGCGGACACCAGAAGCACTGCGCGCGCAGGCCGAGCGGATCGCGGACTTCGTGGAGTCCTCAGAAGAGTCCATTGTGGACATCGCGTACTCGTTGTCCGCGACGCGCTCGGCCTTCGAGCACCGGGCGGTGGTGGTCGGAGCTGACCGCGCGGACCTGGTGGCACAGCTGCGCGAGCTGGCGGTCTTCGGCCAGGTCAGGGGTGACGCGCGCCGTCCGGTGTTTGTCTTCCCTGGCCAGGGCTCGCAGTGGGTGGGGATGGCGGCGGAGCTGCTGGACGGCTCGCCGGTGTTCGCCGAGCGCATGGCGGAGTGCGCGGCGGCGCTCTCGGAGCACGTGGACTTCTCCGTGCTCGACGTGTTGCGCGGGGTGCCCGGTGCGCCGCCACTGGAGCGCATGGACGTGCTCCAGCCGGTGCTGTGGTCGATCATGGTCTCGCTGGCGGAGCTGTGGCGCTCCTTCGGCGTCACCCCGGCGGCGGTGATCGGGCACTCCCAGGGTGAGGTCGCGGCGGCCGTGGTCTGCGGAGCGCTCTCGCTCGCCGACGCGGCGAGGATCTGTGCTTTGCGCAGCAAGGCGATCCTGACCGTGACCGGCCAGGGCGGGATGCTCGCGCTCACCATGCCGCGCGACGCTGTCGAAGGCCTGATCGCCCCGTGGGGGAGCGCGGTCTCGGTCGCGGTGGTGAACGGCCCACAGGCGGTGATCATCTCTGGGGACCTGGAGGCTCTGGAGCAGATCAGGGTGCTCGCCGAGGAGCGGGGCGTGCGCGCGCGGAAGGTCGCTGTGGACTGCGCGGGCCACTCGGCGCACATGGACCCGCTGAAGGCCGGGGTGCTGGCCGATCTGGCGTCGGTGCGGCCGATGGCCACGAACACGCCGTTCATCTCGACGGTGACCGGTGACGTGCTGGACACGGCGAAGCTGAACGCGGAGTACTGGGTATCCAACCTGCGCGACACCGTGCTCATGGACGCGGCCACGCGAACCGCCTTGCAGCGCGGGCACCGCACGTTCATCGAGGTCAGCCCGCACACCGTCTTGGCGATGGCCGTTCAGTCCACTGTGGACGACGTCGGGGTGGACGCGGTGGTCGTCGGGACCTTGAAGCGCGACGAGGGCGGGCTCGACCAGTTCCTGCGCGCAGCCGCCGAAGCGCACGTCATCGGCGCGACGGTGGACTGGACGCCGGTGTTCGACGGCGCGTACGCGGTCGACCTGCCGACGTACGCCTTCCAGCGGCAGAAGTTCTGGCTGGAGTCCGTCGAGTCGACCGGTGACGTCGCCGGAGCCGGACTGCGCGGCGCGGAGCACCCGTTGCTCGGCGCGATCATGGAACTGCCGGACGGCACGGGCGTGCTGTTCTCCGGGCTGCTGTCCACGAAGACGCAGCCGTGGCTGGCCGACCACGCGCTCGGCGAGACGGTGCTGTTCCCGGGGACGGGTTTCCTGGAGCTGGCGATCCGCGTCGGTGACGAGGTCGGCTGCTCCAAGGTCGAGGACCTGACGCTCCAAGCGCCGCTCACGCTGTCCACAAAGGACGGAGTGCAGCTCAGGATCAGCGTTGGTGGCCCGGACGCCACGGGCGCGCGCGAGCTGAACATCTACTCGCGGCAGGACGAGGAGTTCGTCTGCCACGCCACCGGCATGCTCTCCGCCGATCTGGCCGAGCCTGGCGCGACGACTCTGTCCGCGTGGCCGCCCGCCGGGGCTGAGGAGATCGAGGTTGACCAGCTCTACCAGCGCTTCGCGGAGAACGGTTTCGCCTACGGCCCCGCGTTCCAAGGCGTCCGCGCCGCTTGGGCCAGCGGTGACGACGTGTACGCCGAGGTCGCACTGCCGCCACGCCAGCGAGCCGACGCGGAGAACTACGGCCTGCACCCGGCACTGCTGGACGCCGCACTGCACCCGATCGCGCTGAGCACGAAGCTGTTGGAGCCCGGCGAGCACAGCTGGCTGCCGTTCGCGTGGACCGGCGTGTCACTGCACGCCTCCGGGGCTGAAGAGCTGCGCGTGAAGCTCTCCAGCGCGGGCTCCGACGCGGTCGCGCTGACGATCGCCGACGGCGTGGGCAACCCGGTCGCCGACGTGGAAGCGTTGGTGCTTCGGCAAACCCGCGCGCTGGAGACGCCAGTCAAGCGTCACGATTCGCTGTTCACCGTGGACTGGCAGGTGGCGCGGACCAGTGGTGAAATGCCGCAGCGCGTTGCGGTGGTCGGTGACGACGGACTCGGCATCGCTGACGAGCTGCAATCGGCTGGCCTCCGCGTTGAGTCCTATGTGGACCTCGCGGGCATGCCGGTTCTGGACGTGGTCGTGGCACCCGTGAGCGGCGGCACCGCGCGCGAGGTCACGCACCGCGCGCTGGAGTTGTTGCAGAAGTGGTTGGGGGACCAGCGCTTCGCGGACTCGCGGCTCGTGTTCGTCACAAAGGGCGCCGTGGGCAGCGGAATCACCGACGTGGCGGCGTCGGCGCTGTGGGGACTGGTCAGGACCGCGCAGTCGGAGGAGCCGGAGCGCGTGCGGCTCATCGACACCGACGACGTCTCGGCCCTGCCCGCGCTCCTGCTGAGCGCAGAGCCGCAGGTGCTTGTGCGGGAAGGAAAAGCGCTCACACCGAAGCTCGTCGCAGCGAAGGAACAGCGCCCGGGGACGCTGCCTGCGGGCGGCACGGTGCTGGTGACCGGCGGCACGGGCTCGCTGGGCGGAGCGCTCGCGCGGCACCTGGTCACCAACCACGGCGTGCGGAACCTCGTCCTGACCAGCCGCAGCGGCGTGAAAGCGGAAGGAGCCCGCGAGCTGCGCAACGAGCTGATCGAACTGGGTGCATCGGTCACCGTGAGCGCTTGCGACACCACGGACTTCGACGCGCTGGCCAAGGTGATCGCGGCCATCCCGAGCGACCGTCCACTGTGCGCGGTCGTGCACACCGCCGGAGTGCTCGACGATGGCACCATCGGCTCGCTGACGCCGGAACGCCTGGACACGGTGCTCCGCCCGAAGGTCGACGCGGTGCACAACCTGCACGAGCTGACCAAGGACCACGACCTCGCCGCGTTCGTCCTGTTCTCCTCAGCAGCCGGAGTGCTCGGTGGCGCGGGGCAGGGCAACTACGCCGCCGCGAACACCTTCCTCGACGCCTTCGCCCAGCACCTGCGCGAGCAGGGGCACCGGGCGACGTCCCTGGCCTGGGGGCTGTGGGACAACGTCAGCGACGAGACGCGCTCCGGCATCGTGCCCCTGACCTTCGAACAGGGAATGGCGCTCTTCGACGCCGCGCTCGGCATGGACGACGCGCTGCTCGTCCCGATGCGCATCAACAAGACCGCCCTCCGTGACGCCATTGGATCACCGGCGCTCCTGCGCGGCATGGTGAAGGCCCCTGCGAGGCGCGCGGCGGCCAAGACGGCCGTCAACACCGGTGACCTGAGGCAGAAGTTGGCTTCGTTGAGCGAAGAACAGCGGCTGGCCACGGTGACCGACCTCGTGCGCGAGCACGTGGCCACCGTCCTCGGGCACGCGAGCGCGGTCAGTGCTGACCACTCCTTCGTCGACTCCGGGTTCGACTCGCTCAGCGCCGTTGAACTGCGCAACCGGCTGGCCACGGCGACCGGGCTCCGACTGCCCGCGACACTGGTCTTCGACCACGCCGACCCGGTGTCACTCGCCCAGCACCTGCTTGGCGAGCTGGGGACGGCGGCCCCGGTGGAAGTCGTCGCGGCGCCCGTCGCGTCCGGCAACACGATCACGGCGCTGTACAACGAGAGTCTGGGCGCGGGGCGGTTCACCGAGGCCTTCGACTTCCTCCGCGCCACCGGAGCCCTGCGTCCGCGTTTCGACGGCGCGGCCGACCTGGGCGAGCTGCCCATGCCCGTGCTCCTGGCGCGGGGACCGCAGGCGCCGAAGCTCTACTGCTTCTCCTCCTGCATCGCCACGGCCGGAATCCACCAGTGCGCGCGCTTCGCGACGAACTTCCGTGGACTCCGCGACGTCTCCGCGCTCGCGCTGCCGGGCTTCGAGAACGGTGAACGCGTGCCGAGCAGCATGGCCGCCGTGATCGAGGCGCAGGCCGAAGCCGTGCGGCGCGACGCGGACGGAGCGCCCGTCGTGCTGCTCGGCGCGTCGGCGGGCGGCTGGTTCGCCCACGCGGCGGCGGCGCACCTGGAGAGCATGGGCGAGGAGGTCGCGGGCGTCGTGCTCGTCGACACCTACACGCCGCAGAGCAACGTGCTCAAGCACTTCGGGCTGCCGCTGATGGACGCGATGTCGCAGCGCGAAGGCGTGTTCGTCACGATGGACGAGGCCAGGCTGACCGCGATGGGCTGGTACCTCACGCTCTTCGGCTCCTGGGAGCCCTCGGCCATCAGGGCGCGCACGCTGCTGGTCCGGGCGACCGAGCCGATGGGTCAGCGCCCGCCGCAGGACACCGGTGAGGACTGGCGCCCGGCGTGGGAGCACCCGCACGACGTGATCGACGTGGCGGGCGATCACTTCTCGATGATGGAGCGCTACGCGTGGGGCACGGCGCTGGAGATCGAGAAGTGGATCAGCGCCGTTGCCGGGGGAGCGACCGCTCGACGTCGGCTAGCTTCTGCCGGACGTGGCTGACCCAGTACAGCGCCTCGTGCCGGTGGTCGGTGTCGACCTCCGCGACCTGGGCGTACACCTCCACCGTCTGCCGGTGGTAGGTGTGCCACTCCGAGGGGCGGGCGTGCGGGGCCGGGCGCAACCTGAGCAAGGTCTCGCGCGCCTCCCGCAACGTCCGTGACCGCATCGCCACCGCCCAGCCGTCCCTGTGTCGCACCCCGGAAGCCTCCTTGATCGTTCTCGGCCAGGGAGGCTTTCGGCGCAATACCGGGACGCGCGCACCGCATGGCGGGACATCTGAGGACGTCCTTGCTAGGTTGCGCGCGTCCCCAGCGGTGCGAAGGAGCTTGTGTGGCCAACGAACGACTCAAGGAAGCGTTGCAGCGCAACGGCTTCGGCCTCGAACACGCCGCGGGGGCGACCGGCGTCGACCGCAAGACCGTCGAACGGTGGATCACCCAGGGACGGGTTCCCTACCCCCGGCACCGGCGCACGATCGCCACCCTGGTCCGCGAGGCCGAGGACTACCTGTGGCCGGACTCGGTCAGCCCGGAGCTGGCCGAGTCCGAGCTGGTGAAGCTCTACCCGAGGCGCAGCGACGTGCCGACCGACCTCTGGGACCGGCTGCTCGACACCGCCACCGAGCGCGTCGAAGTCCTCTCCCTGGCGGCGTTGTTCCTGGTCGAGCGCCCGGACTTCGCCCGGAAGCTGCGCGCCAAGGCCGCTGAGGGCACCAAGGTCCAGCTGCTCTTCGGTGACCCCGCTGCCCGCGAGGCGGCCAAGCGCAGCGAGGAGGAACAGCTCGGCAGAGGCACCGTGGCCGCGCGCATCCGCAACGCGCTCGCGTTCGTCCGGCCGCTGGCCGATGTGGAGGGCATCGAGATCCGGCTGCACAAGCGGACCCTCTACAACTCCGTGTTCCGCTTCGACGACGAGATGGTCGTCAACACCCACGTCTTCGGCGTCCCTGGCGGTCACGCGCCCGCGATGCACCTGCGCAGGCTCTCCTCCAGCCACATGTTCGAGACCTACGCGGCGAGCTTCGCGAGCGTGTGGGCGGGAGCTGAGCGGGCGAGGTTATAGGCATGGCGCGCATCGACCACTTCAACGACCCGGCCGCGCCCAGGGCCAACAGCCTCAAACCCGCCGTGAGCGCGGTCGTGCTCGACGCCGAGGGCCGGTTGCTGATGATCAGGCGCACCGACAACGACCGCTACGCGATCCCCGGCGGCGCGCAGGAGTGCGGCGAGACCGTGGCCCAGGCGGTGGTCCGCGAGGTCGAGGAGGAGACCGGTGTCGTGGTGGAGGTGGTCAGCCTGGTCGGCGTCTTCTCCAACCCCGCGCACGTGGTGGCCTTCTCCGACGGCGAGGTCCGCCAGGAGTTCTCGATCTGCTTCCGCGCGGTGCCCACCGGCGGGCACCCGCGCGCCAGCAGCGAGTCGAAGGAGGTGAGGTGGGTGGCGCGCGAGGACCTGCGGTCCCTGGACGTCCACCCCTCGATCCGGCTGCGGATCGAGCGGGGCCTGGCCGACCCCACCTCCCCGTACTTCACCTGATGTGGGACAGGATGTTGACCACGTTGCCGTCCGGGTCCTCCACGAAGAACCGGCGCACCCCCCACGGCTCGTCGGTCAGCTCGTAGATGATCTCCGCATCGGAGTCCAGCGCCGCCTGGTAGCTGGCGTCCACGTCCTCGACCTGGATCGAGGCCACCGGCACCACGGGCGCTGTCGCGTCGTGCGTCATCAGGCTGAGCTGCACCTCAGGGTGCTGCGGGTCCGCGAGGGTGACGATCCACCCCTGGTTCATCACCACGCGCATCCCGACGACGGTGGTGTAGAACCTCACGGCCGCGGCCATGCTCGTGGTCGGCAGATCAGCGACCACCCTGTTCACCTTCATGGGCTACCTCTACCAGTTTGATCTCGCGGTCCTGCACCCGGGAGAACAGAAGCAGCGCCGAGCACGCTCCGAGCAGGGCCATCGTCATGTCCCACTGGGTGTCCCACTGATCGCCCTGAGTGCCCAGGTAGTCGGCGGCGCCGTCCCCGCCCAGCATGCCGACGAAGCCCTCGAACACCTCGAACCCGCCGCTGACGCCAAGGCAGACGAAGATGATCAACGTCACCAGCCAGCGGCCCGGGACCAGGGGAGTGCGGCGCAGCAGCAGCTCGCGCACCACCACGGCCGGGACGAAGCCCTGCGCGAAGTGCCCGATCCGGTCGTAGTGGTTGCGCTCGAAGCCGAACCAGTCCTGCATCCACGCGCCGAGCGGCACCTCGGCGTAGGTGTAGTGCGCGCCCAGCGTGAGGATCAGCGCGTGCACCGCGATCAACCGGTAGGTCAGCGGAGTGAGCCGGAAGCGTTTGTAGCTCACCGCCAGCGGGACCAGCGCGATCCCGATCGGCAGCACTTCGAGGGCCCACGTGCCCCAGGAGCGCGGGTTGATCGCCGACACGGCGACCGCGACGAGGACGACGCCCAGCAGGACGAGGGGTTCACGCTTCACGCGAGGTTCCTACCCAGTTCCGGAGTGTGCGTACCGCATCACCGGCACGCCTGACCGCCAGAACCCTCACACCTCCCGCGCCGCCCTGAATGAGCACAACTACCCATCCACCCCCTCAAACCCCTCACCCCCGCAGGCCCTCCTTTTCGCGTTTTGGCTACTTGTTGCGATTTGGGAGCGCTCTCATTCGCAACGCGTTGCCAAAACGCCGAAAAATCGGGCGCGGCGCTTGGGGTGGCGTGGGTCTGCGGGTTGGGTGCGGGTTCGCTGGGCGTGGTGGCGAGGCCTAGATGGGACCGAGCAGCCAGTTGGTGGAGTTGGTGGGGTCGGAGCTGGTGAGGAACTCGCGCGCGTCCGCGACGAGTTCGTCCATCGAGATGAGGCCGTCGCCGTCCTGGTCGATCTTGGCGAGCACGGCGTCGGCCTGGTCGCCGTTGCCGACCGAAGCCTGGAAGCGGCGGAACTCCTTGGCGCTGACCGCGTCGCTGCCGTCGGTGTCCATGAGGGTGAACGCCGTCTGGACGAGCGGGCGGAGCACCTTGTCGAAGGTCGCCGGGTCGCCGAGGGCGAGCGCCTCGAAGCCGCTCAGGAACTCCTCCCTGCTGACCTGGCCGTCCTCGTCGTGGTCGAGCGAGCTGGTGAGCGCCCTCCAGAAGGAGTCCCAGCACTCGCTCACCGCCACCCCCTTCGCCGAGGCGGGGTCGACCTCGAAGGCGCTGAGGTACTGCCGCTTCATCCGCTGCACGTCGGCCTTCTCGACGAAGCCGTTGCGGTTGTTGTCGTACAGGCCGAAGATCTTCTTGTACTTCCGCGCCAGGATGTCGGCGACCATGGGTTCTCCTACTGCTGGGCGTGCGTTGGCCGCCATCGACGCTAGGCCCCAACCCGCCACCACCGGATGATCATCACCCGAATTCCCGCCAACACTCCCCGATCCGCGCAACCCACCCCCACGCGCCCTCACCTAGAGAACTCGCCGATTTCGCGCGTTTTGGCTACTTGATGCGATTTGGGAACGCTCACGTTCGCAAGAAGTTGACACAACGCTTGTCAAGGGGGAGTTGAGATCTGTGGATGGATCGGCGGGCTGTGGATGGAGGGAACGGGGATCGCGGGAGTGTGGGTGACAGTGAGGACATGCGACTTGTCAGACCGAAACTCGAAGTGGCCCTGTTCCGCGGCAGTGACGCGGTCTCCGCAGGCGTGCTCACTGCCGCCGAGCTGCGAACGCCGCGGTTCATCCGCTTGTACCGCAACGCCTACGTCGTTCGCGGCACCCCGATCACGCACGAGCTCAGGTGCCGGGCCGCCGCACTGATCGTTCCGGAGGGATGCGTGCTGACTGGCCGGTCCGCGGCGACAGTGCGCGGGGTTCCGCTCGCGGCAGCCGACGATCCGGTCGAGATGAACTCGACCTTCGTCGATCGCGCGAGGTGGCGACCCGGACTGCGCATACGACGCGTCGACGTCAGCGAGGACGAGAGCGAACCGTGGGAGGGCATCCGGATCGCCAGCTCGGTGCGCATCGCCTATGACCTGCTGATCGGGTTGCTGCCGTTGGAGAAACGCGTCGCCTACACCGACGCGTGGCTGCGCGCGGGCAACGCGGACGTGGAAGAGCTGAGCCAGCTCGTCGAAGATCGGCACGACCACGGCGTCCGGCTCGGCCGCGCGGCAATGCAGCTCGTCGACCCCAGAGCGGAGTCCATACCGGAGTCCGAGTTGCGCGTCCTGTTGGCGTTGGCCGGGCTCTCCCCCGTGCCGCAGCTCGTCGTCCGCAACGGATCGCACTTCATCGCGCGCGTCGACCTGGGCTTCGAGGAGGAGCGCGTAGCGGTGGAGTACGACGGCGCGTGGCACGCCGAACCCAACCAGCTCGGCCGCGACCGCCAACGCCTCAACCTGTTGCAGGAAAACGGATGGCGCGTCGTCTCGGTCACCGCGTCCGCCCTGTACTCCAACCCCGAGGGGGTAGTCGCCGCCGTGCAGAAAGCGCTAATCGAATCCCGCCGCGTCCGTCGCGTTTTGGCAACGTGATGCGAAGTGGAGCGCTCCCGAATCGCAAGGAGTTGCCAAAACGCGAGGTACGGCGGCGCGGGCTAGGTGCGGTGGGTGGTGGTGAGGGTTTCCAGGGTGGAGACGATGTCGTTGGGGGTGGGGGTTTCGAGGATGCCCTGGCGGAGGTGCTTGGCGCCCTCGGCGAAGGTGGATTCCTCGGTCAGCCGCCGCACGCCTTCGCGGAGGCTCTCCGCGGTGGTCTGCGTGGGGTGCGAGTAGAGGCCCGCTCCGGCCTTCTCGGTGAGCTTGGCCTTGATCCACATGTCAGCCATGCGGATGGGCAGGATGAACTGCGGCACCCCGTAGAGCGCGGCAGTCGACCACGTGCCGAAACCACCGTGGTG
Source organism: Allokutzneria sp. NRRL B-24872 (assembly GCF_002155965.1). Classification (GTDB taxonomy): domain Bacteria; phylum Actinomycetota; class Actinomycetes; order Mycobacteriales; family Pseudonocardiaceae; genus Allokutzneria. Next base: position 14,765 of record NZ_MUMH01000091.1, on the reverse strand, counting down.
CACGGCCGCGGAGCACGTCGGCAGCACGGCGTGCATGGGGACGAAGTCGACGACGCGCGCGTTGGGCGGGAGCGTGCCGACAAGCGAGCGCTCCTGATCGCTGAGCGTCGCGACGATCTCGACATCGAGGTCGGCGAGGGCTTCGAAGGACTCCTTCAAGGGCACGAAGGTGCCACCGAGGGCCTTGGCGAAGGACATGCCGGGGGTGAGCAGGACGCGCCGCCGCTCCTGGGGCTCGTTGAGCCACGAGGGGATCACCGAGCGGCCGTTGTAGGGCGTGTACCGCATCGCGACCCTGTTGACGTTCAAGGGGATCTGGATGCTGGTCGGCACCTGGTCGACGGTGAACTGACCGCTCACGACGTCCTCGTGGAAGTCCGAGCCGAAGCGGGAAAGGTGCCCGCCGAGCCAGTCGGCCATGGGGTCGGTCTGCGCCTCAAGCGGCTGCTGGTCCTTGAGCTGCAGGAAGACCTCGCGCATGGCGCCGTAGACGTCCACGGCCCAGTTGAGCCGTGCGTGCGCGGCCCCGACCACCCGCGCCGCGACTCCGCCGGCGAAGGTGATCGGGTCCCACAGCACCAGGTCTGGCTTCCAGAACCGCGAGAACTCGACGAGGTCATCGAGCAGGGTGTCGTTGTACGGCATGAACGCGTACTCGACCGCGATCTGGTAGCGCAGCAGCAGGGTCTCCCACTGCTGCTTGTCCAGGAACGGTTCGCTCCAGTCGGAGAACTCGTTCTCGATCGTCTCCTGCTCGGCGAGCATGTCGTGCACGGTGTGCTCGGTACCGATCGGCACCGCCGACAGCCCCGCGTTGGTGATCGTGTCGGTCACCCCGGGGGCGCTGGCCACGCGCACCTCGTGGCCGGCGTTGGTCAGCGCCCACGCCAGCGGCGCCATGGTCAGGACGTGCGACTTCTCCGAGACGGTCGCGAACAGTACGCGCATGACTGGACTTCTCCCACTGCTCAGACGGTGGCGAGAACTTCCCGCACCGCGGCGATGACCTTCTCCTGCGTGCCGATCGGCAGCGTCGGGTACATGGGGAGCGAGAAGATCTCCTTGGCGAGCTTCTCGGTCACCGGGAGCGACCCCTCCTCGTAGCCCAGCTTGTGGAAGCCGGTCTGCCGGTGCACCGGCCAGGGGTAGCTGATGTTGAGGTGGATGTCGTAGGCCTTCAGCGCCTCGATGATCGCGTCCCGCTTGGGGTGGCGGACCACGTAGACGTAGTAGACGTGCTCGTTGCCCGGGTTCACCTTGGGCAGCACCAGATCGGTGTCGCCGAGCCCTTCGAGGTAGCGCTGAGCCACGTCGCGGCGGCCCTGCGCGTACTGGTCGAGGCGGGTGAGCTTGCGGCGCAGGATCTCCGCGTGCAGCTCGTCCAGGCGCGCGTTGTGCCCGGGCGTGGAGACCACGAAGTAGGTCGTCTCCATGCCGTAGTAGCGCAGCCGCCGCAGGTTCCCGGCGATCTCCTCGTCGGAGGTGATCGTGGCGCCGCCGTCGCCGTAGGCGCCGAGAACCTTGGTGGGGTAGAAGGAGAACGCGGCCGCCTTGCCCATCGTGCCCGCGATCTTGCCGTGGTGGCGGGCGGCGTGGGACTGGGCGCAGTCCTCCAGGATCGGGATGCCGTGCTTGTCGGCGATCTCCTGCAACGGCGCCATGTCCACGCACTGGCCGTACAGGTGCACCGGCAGCAACGCCTTGGTGCGAGGCGTGATCTTGGCTTCCACCTGACCGACGTCCATCAGGTAGTCGTCCTCGTGGACGTCCACGAACACCGGGATCGCGCCGATCTGGTCGATCGCGATGACGGTGGGCGCGGCGGTGTTGGACACCGTGATGACCTCGTCACCCGGGCCGACGCCCAGGGCCCGCAGGCCGAGCACGATGGCGTTGGTGCCGTTGTCCACGCTGATGGTGTGGTCGACGCCGTGGTAGGCCGAGTACTCCTCCTCGAAGCCGCGCACGCTGTTGCCCAGCACGAGCTGCCCGGACCGGAAGACCGTCTCCACCGCGTCGTGGATGTCTTCGCGCTCCTGCTCGTATTCGAGCATGTAGTCCCAGACACGAGTAACCATGGGTACGCAGAACCTCCAAGCCAGCGACCGCCGCCGTCCGGTCAGCCAATCTCAGCGACGTGGTGACAACAACCCCTAGGCACCCCAGAAACCCGCACCGGTCTTGCGGCCGAGCCTGCCCAGCTCGACGAGCCTGGTCAGCAGGGTCGCGGGCTTCACGTCGGGGTCGTAGTTGATTTCGTGCAGGCGCCACTGGATCGCCTCGGAGATGTCCAGCCCGATGGTGTCCAGCAAGGTGAAGGGGCCCATCGGATAGCCGAATCCGCTCTCGATCGCGGCGTCCAGCCCCGGTACCGTCGCCGCACCCGACTCGACGAGCCTGATGGCGTCGTTGAGGTAGGGGAACAGCAGGTAGTTGACGATGAACCCGGCGCGGTCGGAACAGTCCACTGTGGTCTTGCGCAGCCGGGATGCCAAGGCGTGCACCGAGGTCAGCACGTCGTCGTCGGTGAACTCGGTGCGCGAGACCTCGACCAGCTTCATCGCGGGCGCCGGGTTGAAGAAGTGCATGCCCACCACGTCGCCGCGCCGCTTGGTGGCCTCCGCGCACGCGGTCACCGACAGGCTGGAGGTGGTGGTCGCCAGGATCGCGCCCTTCTTGCAGATCCCGTCCAGCTCGGCGAAGACCTCGGCCTTGATCTCGATCTCTTCCGCGGTGGCCTCGATGACCAGGTCGCAGTCGGCGACCGCGGCCCGCGAGGCACTGGGGATCAGCAGCGACAGCGCCGCGCGGCGCTGGTCCGGCGTGACCCGACCACGCCGGACCGCGCGCACCAGCGATTCGTCGACAGCCCGCACGGCGGCGTCGGCCTTGTGCTCGTCCCTGGCCACCAGCACCGTTTCCAGTCCGGCCTGGGTGATCACCTGGGCGATGCCGCGCGCCATCGTGCCGGAGCCGACAACGCCGACGCGGTTGATCTCCCGCGCCCGCGCGGCGCCGCCGCGGTCGGAGCGCTCGGGCTCCGAGTCGATCTCCCCGGCCGGGGAGTAGGTGTAGAAGCCCTGCCCGGCCTTGCGCCCGAGCAGCCCGCCCTCGACCATCCGGTTCAGCAACCCGGTCGGCGCGTGCGTGGCGATGCCGGTGCGCTCGTGCAGGTCGGTGAGCGCGCGCTGCGCCACGTCGAGCCCGATGCGGTCGAGCAGCGCGAGCGGTCCGGTCGGCAGACCGCAGCCGAGCCGCATCGCGGTGTCGATGTCCTCCCGCGTGGCGTAGCCGACCTCGTACAGGGCGACCGAGCGGTTCAGGTAGGCCAGCACGAGGTCCCAGGCGTGCCCGCGCGCGGCGCCGAGGTCCTTCTGCGCGATCGGCAGCAGTTCGAGCAGTTCCTTGGCCTTGGCCGCCGCGTCCGCGCTGGACATGGCCGTGACGACCAGTTCGACGCCGGTGCGCTCGGCGGGCGGGGCCAGGAACGCGAGGCCGACGACCTGCCCGGGCTGGCCGGAGGCGACCGCGAGCGAGGCCAGCGACAGCGAGGCGGTGGTGCTGACCAGAACGGTGCCGGGCTGGCAGGTCTCGGCGATCGTGCGCAGCACCAGCGCCTTGCTCTCGTAGTGCTCCGGAACCGCCTCGATCACCACCTCGGCCGCGCTCAGCGCGGAGAAGTCGTTGCCCAGCAACACAGATCCGGGTGCGCGGCCGCGAGCGCGGGCCACCGCGCCGGGGTCGCAGTCCACGCCGAGGACGTCGATGCCCGCTCCGCTGAGCAGTTCGACGAGGGACTGGCCGACCGAGCCGAGGCCGACGACGCCGACCGGGCCGAAACTGGCGTGCTGAGCTGTCATGGCGCCGATGCCTCTCAGTGGCTGGGCTGCTGCTGGAATCGGGTGATCTGCGAGACGTGCCGCGCGCGCAGCTCCTGGTCGGTGACGCCGAGACCGGGCGACGGCGCGAGGCCGAGCACGCCGACCTTGCCGCTGTGCTGGTTCGCGTGGACCTCGCTGGTGGCCCGCCCCGTCTCCGCCAACGGGTACACAGTGGACAGTGTCGGGTGGATCATTCCCTTGGCGATCAAGCGGTTCGCCTCCCACGCCTCGCGGTAGTTCGCGAAGTGCGAGCCGACGATCTTCTTCAGGTGCATCCACAGGTAGCGGTTGTCGTAGCTGTGCTCGAAGCCCGACGTGGACGCGCAGGTGACCACGGTCCCGCCGCGCCGCGTGACGAACACGCTGGCGCCGAAGGTTTCCCGGCCCGGGTGCTCGTAGACGACGTCGGGGTCCTCGCCCCCGGTCAGCTCGCGGATCTTGGCGCCGAAGCGCTTCCACTCGCGCGGGTCCTGCTCGCGCTCGTTCTTCCAGAACTTGTAGCCCTCGGCGGAGCGGTCGATCACCAGCTCCGCGCCCATGGAGCGCACCAGGTCGGCCTTCTCCGGGCTGGACACCACGCACACCGGGATGCCGCCGCCGTTGAGCACGATCTGCGTGGCGTAGGAACCCAGACCGCCCGCGGCGCCCCAGATCAGCACCACGTCGCCCTGCTTCATCCGCGCGCCGTTGGCGGAGACGAGCTGGCGATAGGCGGTGGAGTTCACCAGCCCGGACGCGGCCGCCTCCTCCCACGTGAGGTGCGCGGGCTTGGGCATCAACTGGTTGGCCTTCACCACGGTGAGCTGTGCGAGCCCGCCGTAGTTGGTCTCGAAGCCCCAGATCCGCTGCTCCGGGTCGAGCATGGAGTCGTCGTGGCCGTCCGGGGAGTTCAGCTGCACGTCGAGGCAGTGCGCGACCACCCGCGAACCGGGCTGCCACCCGCGCACGGCCGAGCCGGTGCGCAGCACGATCCCGGACAGGTCGGAGCCGACCACGTGGAAGGGCTGGTCGTGGTGCTCGGCCCCGGGGACGGCGCGCGCGTAGCGCTTGAGGAAGCCGAAGGTGGGCAGCGGCTCGAAGATCGAGGTCCAGACGGTGTTGTAGTTGATGGCGCTGGCCATCACCGCCACCAGCACCTCGTCCGGGCCGATCTGCGGGGTCGGCACGGGCTGCACGTGCAGGGACTTCACCGGGTCCTTGTCCCGGGTGTCCATGCCGGCGAACATCTCGGACTCCTCGGCGAGCACCACCGCGCCGAGATAGCTCTCCGGGATCGACACCGCGGCGAAGTCCGCGGCGTCTGCGTCCTCGGAGAGGACCGCGTCGACGATCTCCTGCACGACGGTTCCTCCGGGCTGTCGGAGGGTGCGTCGGCGCGACGTAACCGCAGGTCAGGCTTTGACCGCGCTGATGCCCCCAGTTTCATGCATACGCATACACGCGCCTGCCTCATCGACAGTAGCCACCGGCCCGGCACGGACGTCACCCCTAGAACACGGGACTTCGCCCCTAACAAAAGGGGGTTCTCCTACACATTTTCCCCTTATCCGCCACCGGTCAGTTCCGCAACCCCTCACTGCGGGCACCGCAGGAGAAACGGACAAAAAGAACGACGCGGGACGAGTCGGCCCGGGAGATTAGGGGGGCGTGTCCCCCCGGGCGTCGCCGTCCCGCGCCGGGCCCCGCGAAGGGGCGTCCTTGCGGAGTGGCCGTCTACAACCAGCCGCGTTCCTCCGAGATCCGGTAGGCCTCGCCCCTGGTCCGGGCGCCGGTCTTGCCGATCGCCGAGGACAGGTGGTTGCGCACCGTGCCCTCGGTCAGGTGCAGCGCCTTGGCCACCTTCGCCACCGTGCTGCCGTCGGCGACCGCGCCCAGCACCTCGCGCTCGCGCACGGTCAGCGGGTTCGGCCCGGTGGCCAGCGACTCGGCCGCGAGCACCGGGTCGACGACGCGCAGGCCGTTGTACACCCGGCGCACCGCGTCGACCAACTGCTCCGGCGGGGCGTCCTTGACGATGAAGCCGGAAGCCCCGGCGGCCATGGCGCGCACCAGGTAGCCCGGCCTGCCGAAGGTGGTGCAGATGAGGATCTTGCAGTCGGGCAGCTCGGCGTGCAGCTCCTTCGCCGCGGCCAGGCCGTCCTTGCCCGGCATGTGCACGTCCAGCAGCACCACGTCGGGCGCGGACCGCCGTGCGGCGGGCAGCACGTCGTCACCGGAGCCGACCTGGGCCACGACCGTGATGTCCGGCTCCAGGTCCAGCATCGTCGCCAGGGCGCCGCGCACCAGCGCCTGGTCGTCGGCGACAAGAACCCGAATCACGCGTGTCCTCCCGTGCTCTCAACGGCATTCTCCGCCTCGGCGGGCGCCGGGGGGTTCTGGGGGTGTTCGGGGACGGGCGCGCTGGCCCGGAGCTGGAAGCCACCCCTCGGCACGGCCCCGGCCTCCAGGGTGCCGCCGACCGCCTCCATCCGCTCGCGCAGTCCGCGCAGCCCGTTGCCGACCGCGTCGGCCGGGGCGCCGACCCCGTCGTCGGTGACGGTGATCCAGTCGCTGCCCAGCCGCACGCTCATCTTCTGCGCGCCCGAGTGCCGGACCACGTTCGTCACCGCTTCCCTGAGCACGTAACCGAAAACCTGCTGGAGCTCGGGCGCCACGTCGTCGACGGCGCGCGGCAGGTCGGCCTCGATGCCCGCGGCGCGCAGCGTCTCGTTGGCCCCGGCCAGCTCGCCGGAGAGGGTGATGACGCGGTACTCCGACACGGTCGCCCGCACGTCGGCGAGTGCTTGCCTGCCAAGCCTTTCCACGTCGCGGATCTCCGTCATCGCGCGCTCGAGGTCGTCCATCTCCAGCACGCGGCGGGCGAGCCCGGCCTTGAGGGTGATCGTGGTCAGGCTGTGCCCGAGGATGTCGTGCAGGTCCCTGGCGAAGCGGGCGCGCTCCTTGGCGACGGCGAACATCGCGATCTGATCCCGCGCCTGCTTCAGCTCGACGTAGGCGTTTGCCAGCCCCACCATCAGCGCGGCGGCCGAGGTCACCGAGAACAGCAGCACGAAGTTGGGCAGCTGCGCCTCGAACTCCTGCTGGTAGATCGCGCTGGCCGACAGGCCGACCAGCGTCACCAGGGTGACCACGCCGGTCACCACGGGCGGCATCAGCGCGGCCACGATGCCCAGCGCGCAGATCAGCACCCAGGAGTTCTCCAGGCCGGTCAGCACCACGAAGGCGATGCCCATCGCGAGCAGCGCCAGGCAGACCAGCACCTGGGAGGACCAGGAAACCTTGCGCGCCAAGGGAACCGCGAGGATGCAGGCGATGCTGTAGGAGACGCCGACGAAGGCCGCGAGCGCCCACAGCTGCGGGCTGGCCTCGCGGACCTGGCCGAGCGCGTCGATCCAGGCGGGGATCATCATCACGCTGAAGAGCACCGCCAACGCCGGTGCGGCCTTCGACCCCTCGTCCGAATCCGGGGTGGTGGACCGCAACCCCGGTCCACCACCCCAGTCCAGCAGCTTGCGCATCATGACGGCGACACTAGATCAGGTGCGCGCGCTGTCGCGCTGGTAGCGCCACATCACACCGGCGGCGAGCACGACCGACCAGCCGAGCAGGACCAGCGTGGGCGTCAGCAGCGTGCCGTAGTTCGGCAGCACGCCGACCCGGCCGATCTCGGCGAGCCAGTAGCTGGGCACGAACTGCGCCAGGTCGTTCCACCACGGCGGCAGCATGTCCAGCGGCATGAACAACCCGCCGAACATGGCCAGCAGGAGCATGCCGACGATGACGAAGTTCTGCACGTTGTCCTTGTTGGACAGCTGGCCGATCAGCAGACCCATGATCGCGAACGGCAGCGAGCCGAGCCAGACGAACAGCGTGGCGTGCAGCCAGCCGACCGGGGTCAGCTGGACGTTCTCCACCAGCACCGCGACCACCGGGACGACGATCGCGGTCGGCAGGGCGACGGCCATGCCGACGGTGACCTTGCCGACCAGGAATCCCGCGCCGGACAAGGGGGTCAGCCGCAGCTGGCGCTGCCAGCCCGCCGTGCGCTCGTGCACCACGCGGGTGCCGATGAGCAGACCGGCGGTCATCACGCCCCACGCGCACAGGCCGACCATGATCGTCACCGGGTACTGCGCGGCGGCGGTGCCCGCACCGCCTTCGGCGCCCGCTCCGGCGACGTCCTTGAAGAGCATCATCTCCAGCAGGTAGAACATCGCCGGGAAGCCGATGGTGAACAGCAGCGTGCCTGGAGCGCGCAGCGCACGCCGGATCTCCAGACCGAGGTATCCGAGGTTCATGGCTGTCTCTACTCCCGCTCAGCTGTTGTTGAGGTTGCTGGTGAGCGTGATGAAAGCCTCGTCGAGGCTGACACCCGCGATCTCGATGTCCCGCGCGTTGGGGAACCGGGCCAGCAGCGCGCGCAGCGTGGTGTCGGAGCTGGAGCTGACGATCACCACCTTGTCGTGCCGGACGTCCACGTCGGCGACACCGGGCAGCGCCTCGATCTCGGCCTGGGTGGCGCCGGGGATCTTGGCGTGCAGGGTGCGACCGGCGGCCAGCGCCTGCACCTCGGCCACGGAGCCGTCGGCGACGATCTTGCCCGCCTTCATGAAGATGACCCGGTCGGCGAACTCCTCCGCCTCCTCCAGGTAGTGCGTCGCGAAGACCACGGTGCGACCGGCGGCGGTGAACTCCTGCATGGAGTGCCAGAACTCGCGCCGGGTGCCCACGTCCATCGCGGCGGTCGGCTCGTCGAGGATCAGCAGGTCGGGATCGCTGACCAGGGCGACGGCGTAGCGCACGCGCTGCTTCTGGCCGCCGGAGAGGCGAGTGGAGCGGCGCTTGACCAGATCGGCGATGCCCGCGCGGCGCAGCGCTTCCTTGACCGGCATCGGCTTGCGGTGCAACGAGGCCACCATGCCGACCATCTCGCCGACCGTGGCGTCGTCCAGCAGCGCGCCGCTCTGCAGCATCGCGCCGATGGTGCCGTGGGAGACGGCCTCCTTCGGCGACTTGCCGAAGATGGTCACCTCGCCGTGGTCCGGCTTGGTGAGCCCGAGGATCATGTCGACGGCGGTCGACTTGCCCGCCCCGTTGGGGCCGAGCAGCGCGACGACCTCGCCCGGGGCGATCGACAGATCGATGCCGTCGACCGCGCGGACCGCGCCGTAGTGCTTCTTCAGCCCGCTGATGTGGATCGCCGCACCGTTGCCGCCGGCGGCACGCCGGTCGGTGCTCTCCGAAGCCAGAACCTCTTCCATGCGACTAACTATGCGCAAGCCACCGACAGTCCGCGTAGGCCGCCCGTCACGAGCTCCCGGTGACAGTTGTCATGCTCGTGCATGAATCCCTTTTCGCAGGTCAGGGCGGGTACAAACAGCGTGGGACCCCCCGTCGCACGACAGGGGGTCCCACGATGGTTTGAACCCGCTAGCTGGCCGCGGTCCCGGCCGTCTTCATGTCCAGCTGGAGCTCCCTCGGCAGCGCCGCGCGGCTGCCGACGTTGAGCTTGCGGTAGACCCGCGTGAGGTGCTGCTCCACCGTGCTCACCGTGATGTAGAGGTGCCGGGAGATCTCCCGGTTGGTGTAGCCGTGCGCGGCCAGCTCGGCCACCCTGCGCTCCGAGCTGGTCAGGCTGGACACCCGGGCCTGCGGCTCGTGCGCCCGCTCCTCGACCCGCTCGGCGCCGACGGTGGGGCGCGCCTGAGGCTCCTCCCGCTCCGCGTCCCCTGCCGCGGGGCGCAGCTGCATCGCGAGCTGTTCGGCGCGGTGCTTGAACATCCGCGCCTTCCCGGGCTCGTTCAGCGAGTGGTAGGTCTGTCCCAGGCCGTGCATGGCCTTGCTGAGCATGAACCGGTCGCCCGCCGCGTACAGCGAGTCGATGGCCTGCCGGAACACCGCGACCCGCTTGCCGACCTCCTTGGTCCTGGCGAGCAGGAACAGCGAGGTGCCGCGCGCGCGGTGGCTGGCGGCGCAGGTCAGGTCGAGCTGCTCGGTCAGCAGCTCCTGCGCCTTGGCCGCCTCGCCGAGCCGCAGGTGCACCTGCGCGGCGTCGGAGCGCCACGGCAGGAAGCTCGGCGAGTCCATGCCCCACTCCCGCATCAGCGCGCCGCAGAACTGGAAGTCCGCCAGCGCCGCCTGGAGCTGGTCGGTCGCCAGGTAGTAGTGCCCGCGCGCCTGGAGGTACTGGAGCCCGAAACGGCTCTGGAACACCGAGTCCGGCACCTGGAACTCCAGCTGCTCGGCCGCCTTGTCGATCTCGCCCATGGCCAGGGTGGCCAGCGCGAGGGTCGCCAACGGCCCGGCGGCGGCCACTCCCCAGCTCTGCCGGGGGATGCTGGCGAGCGCGCGCTCGGCGAACTGCCGCGCCGCGGGCAGATCTCCTTGCCGCAGCGCGATGTCCGCGCGAACACCGCTGAGCACGGCCTGCCAGGTGCGGACGCCGCGCGAGGTGGCCTCCTCCAGCAGTTCGTCGCACAGCGGCCCGGCCTTGTCCGTGCGCTCCCCGTAGACCAGGGCCAGCAGCGCCGACTCGACCGCCTCGATGGTGTTGTCGGAGAGCTTGGTGCGCTGGAGGAACTGCAACGCGCTCTCGGTGACCCGGTTGCCGGGGCCGTCGGTGAGCGCGCTGTGCAACGCGTTCGCCGCCTGAGCGCACCGGCTGACGTTCGCCGACGCGTACGGCTCGATGACCGGGAGCTGTTGCGCCCGCGCCACCACCGGCCGCAGCGGCGGGTAGGAGTTGACCAGCAGCTGGCACGCGGAGCCGAACTGCAGCCCGACCCGCGAGCGGTCGGCGTGCGCCGTGCGCTCGATCGCCTCGGCGGCCCGGTCGACGCGGCCGTGCCACAGCAGGTAGCGCAGCAGCGTGCTGGCGTCGCCGTCGCCGAGCTGGTTGCGGGTGAACGCCTCGAACAGCGGCGTCAGGTAACGCAGCGCGGTCCCCGGGTTGAGCCGCCACTCCACCCTGGACAGCGCGGCCCTGATCCTGGCGAGCTGCTCGTCGTCGGTGCACCCGGCCTCGGCCAGTTCCAGGCAGCGCGACGCGCTCTCGGTGTCGTCCTCGGCCAGCGCCCGCTCGGCCGCCTCCAACAGCACCTCGGACTCCCAGCTGGAGCCCGCCTGGCCGATCGCGACGAGGTGCGCCGCGATGCGCCCGGCCGGAGCGCCCTCCAGGTGGAGCAGTTGAGCAGCGCGGAAGTGCAGCTGCGACCGGTGCTCGCGGTCGAGGTCGTCCAGCACCGCGGCGCGCCCCGCCGTGTGCCGGAAGGCCAGCGATCCGTCCAGCACGCCCATCGCGTCGAGCACGCCGAGCGCGGTGTCCACCGTCTCCGGGTCGGTGTCGAGAACCCTGCGCAGCAACACCTTCGCGTCCGCGACCGAGGAGGCCGCGAGCGTTCCGGAGGTCTCCAGGACCGCGGCCGCCCTCGCCACGTCCAGCGTCTGCTCCTCGCTGCGCTCCAGGCACGCGAGCACCGCCTGGCGGAACCCGTGCCCCGGCGCGCACTCCAGCGTCACGCCCGCCGTCGTGGTGGCCACGACCGCCGTCTGCGCGTCGTCGATGAGCGCCCGCACGAGCAATGGATTACCGCCCGTGCAACGGAAGTAGTCGTCGGCGAGCCGATCGGCCGCGTCGGTGCCGAGGTGCTCGGCGGTGACGGCGCGCACCGCGCTCTTCGAGAGGGTGCCGAGGCGGACCCGGCTGCAGATCCTGGAGCGCAGGGTCTCCGTGTGGAACACCGGGTGCACGGGGGCGGAGTGCGTGGACTCCGTGAGCACCATCATGATCCGCGAACCCTGGAGGTGGTCCACCAGGTGCCGCAGGCAGTTCAGCGACGCGAAATCCGCGTACTGGATGTCGTCGACGGTCATCAGAACCGGCGCGGTCCGCGCGAGTTCGATGAGTGCTTCGGTCACATCCCGAACCAGGTTCAGCGGCAGGTGGTCAATACCTTTGCCCATTCCCCCAGAATGGGCACCGGCAGTTCCGCCGACGCTTCTCGAACTGGCAAGGATATTTTTGACGAGTGGCGCGTGCTCTGCATTCAGTGGAGCCCGCGACAATAGTTGGTGAAGCACCCCGAGCGGAATCGCCCGTTCCATCGGGGAGCCATTTGCGTTGAGATGCAGAGCGCCCGACGTCGTCGAGTGCTCCACCATGCTGCGGAGTAGTTCGGTCTTACCGCTGGCGACACCGCCGCTCACGACCGCGACTCGCCCATTGCCGCGCATCGTGTCCACGAACAGGTCTTTCAGGGTGCCCAGCTCCTGATCCCGCTCCACAAGTAACACGTACTCCACCTCCCCCAGCCACTCCCACCACGCGCCCTACGTGATGCTCGTCGAAGGCTGACAATATGTTCCACCGAGCGGAGACACCGCGAGGTTACGTGATCGTCAACTAGTGCACTAGGGACTATCAATCTATCCACGGACAAACCTTGTGTAACGCCTGGATGACGCACGGGGAAGCATTTCCACTAGGTGCACGGCGACGTATCTGGCCCTGTACTGGAGGGGGAGCGCAGGACCATTGCGACTGATGCTCTCCAAAAGCCAACCAACAGCCTGCCTCACCCATGACAACTGTCACAGTGCAGGTTCAGTGTTTTCTATATAAAGGGATGCTTCTATAGTGGTTTCCCTAGGCGGGAAGGGTCCGCAAGACACGACACGGACACGATTTCACTGCGGACGGTGCCGGGCCACCACCAGCGCGTCACCGGGCCAGGGGGCATTTCATCGCACTATTACGCCACTTGGACTACATCGTCTTCCGGAAACGTCGTCCCAGGCGGCCGCGGGGCCCACCGGGCCGGGCCCCGCCGGGACGGCGGGCGGCCGTCAGGGGGCAGGCGGGCGGCCGGGCGGGGGCCGGGTGAATGCGACGGGGCGCGCAGTGGTAATAGCGCGGTCAATCACAAGGGGAAGAAAGCATCCAGCGGTAATCCGAACACGCTTCAGATGGACCACCGTTCGTCGTCGCCGAAACGCACGTACCCGCGCACGGCGGCATCAACGCGAGCGCCGTGCGCGGGTACCGAGAGCGACCGAAATGAATGCACGAGACTGAGCTGAGCCGTTCGAGTGAACCAGTGAGCGGCTCACGTGAGAGGGCGCATAACCGGGATATCGCGACCCGCGCGCGCCCCTCCGGTCGGCGGTGAATTACACAGGGGCCGGGCGCAGGGCCGACAACCTGGCGAACTGCTCGGGACCGAGGCGCAGGTCGGCGGCCGCCACGTTCTCCTCCAGGTGAGCCGCGGAGGAGGTCCCCGGGATCGGCACCACGACCGGCGAGCGGGCGAGCAGCCAGGCCAGCGCCACCTGCGTCGATGTCACGGGTTTGCCTTCCGTGGCAAGGGAAATCTCCTCAGCGACGGCGGCGAGCGCGGCAGTGACGTCCGCGTCGGCCGAGCCGTTGGCGATCGGCAGCCACGGCACGAACGCGATGCCTTCGCGCTCGCAGTGCTCCAGCACCTCCTCGTGCCGCCGATCCCCGACGTTGTAGAGGTTCTGCACGCTGGCGACGTCGACGAAGCGGCGGGCGCGCTCGATCTGCTCGACCCCGACCTCGGAGAGCCCGACGTGCCGCACGGTGCCGTCCGCGCGCAGCTGGGCCAGCGCGTCGTACTGCTCGTCCTCGGGCACCTTCGGGTCGACGCGGTGCAGCTGGAAGAGGTCGACGCGCTCGACGCGCAGCCTGCGCAGGCTCAGCTCCGCCTGCTGCACGAGGTATTCCGGCCGTCCGAGCGGCACCCACTTGCCCCTGCCCGGCCGGGACTGGCCCGCCTTGGTGGCGATGACCAGGCCGTCCGCGTAGGGGTGCAGCGCCTCGGCCAGCAGCTCCTCGTTGGCGCCCAGACCGTAGGAGTCGGCGGTGTCGATGAAGGTCACGCCGAGCTCGACGGCCCGGCGCGCGACGGAGATCGGACCGGCGCGGTCAGTCTCCGGCCGCCAGCCGGTGAGCCGCATGGCGCCGAATCCCAGTCGTCGCACGGGAAGCTCGCCGCCGAGGAGGAAGGTGGGGCTGGAGTTGGTCATCACGCGGCCCACCGTCGCGCCAGCGGCCGCCACCCACCATGAATTCAGCTCCGGCTAAATCTCCGGCGAGCGCAGGTGCGGGAGGTTCTCCTCCAGCAGCTTCAGCTGGTCGTCGACCCGGCCGAGGTCGGGCTTGGCGGCCAGCTCACCGGCGACGTCGACGATCTTGCGCTCGGCGGCGGCGAACTCCTCGGCGGCGGCCTTGAGCCGCAGGTACACCGGCTGCGTGGTGATCGACGGCGTGCCGGGCGGGTGCAGCCGCTTGCCGGTCTCGGCGAGGGAGCGCGCGGCGGGGAGCTCGGCGCGCATGGCCTCGGTGATCTGCTCCAACCACTCGCGGGCCGGGGACTCCGACAGCGCGGCGGTGACGATCCCGGCCCGGCGCACCGGCTCCTCGCACTCCGCCAGCAGGCGGTCCCAGGCATCCCGCTCCGGCCTCGGCTCCAACTCCGCCGTCGCCGGAGGAAGTCGTTGCGGCGCAGGGGTTCTGTGCCCCCGCACCAGGTCGATGACCACACCGACCAGGAACCCGGGCAGGCCACCGGCCACGGCAGGGGCGGTGAGCAGGGTGAGGATCTGCACGGTCGTGCTCTTCGCCGGGTCCCACAGCTCCCCCGTCGCGACCATGAGCAGGTACAGCGCCAGCGCGAGGCTGTAACCGATCAGAAAGCCGGTTCGCTTCGCCGGAGCGCGCCTTCGCGGGGCTGAGCCGTGTTCCACACCCCCAGCGTATTGGCTCGCGACGCTCCCAGTCCGAACTTCGGCGACGCGGCCGGAAGGAGGAGGGGCACCTAGGGGTCGGGCGCGGCGGGAATCGGGGGTTTCGGGGTGGTAGCACGG
>NZ_MUMH01000090.1 GCF_002155965.1 Allokutzneria sp. NRRL B-24872 | reverse complement strand
CCACATCCTCTCCAACTCCCTAGAGCTCACCGAACGCCCGTTGGTGCTCGCGGCCCTGTCGGCCGGGTTGATCGATGAGGGCAAAGCCCGCCTCATCGTCGACCAAGTCAGCATCCTCAAAGAACCCCAAGCCTCCATCGCCGAGGCGGATCTCCTGGACTACGCCCCGACCCGTACCCACACCTCGGTCCGTCGCCGTGCCCAGACGCTGATCCACAAACTCGACCCCAAGGCCGCCGAGCGCCGTCATGAGGAGAAGCGCAAAGACAGGTTGGTGTGGAAGACCAACCTCGATGACGGCATGGCAGAACTTCGCCTGGGCATGACCGCCCACGACACCGCGATGGCCTTCGACCACATCGACCGGATCGCCAAGTCCCTGCCCAAGGATGACCGCACCCTGGACCAGAAGCGCGCCGACGTCGCCCGGGATCTGCTGCTAGGGCTGGACACCCCGGCCCCGCAGGGCCAGACGATGGTCTACCTGACGATGCCGGTGACCGCCCTCCTCGGTCTCACCGATGACCCGGGGATGCTCGCCGGATACGGCCCCATCCCCACCAGCGTCGCCCAAGACATCGCGGCGGGCGGTATCTGGAAGCGGATCTTGACCGACCCTGCCACCGGCATGGCAGAAGAGGTCAGCGACACCTACCGACCGTCAGCGAAACAGCGGGAGTTGATCAACGCCCGCTACCCCCGCTGCACGGCGATCGGGTGTCAGCAACCTGCTCAGCGCTGCGATGTGGATCATTGTCGGCCGTACGACGGCAGCAACACGACGATCAAGAATCTGCGGCCGAAGTGCCGACATCACCACAACATGAAGACGCACTCGAACTGGCGGTGTGAGAACCGTGAGGACGGCAGTCATGTGTGGATCACGCCGAGCGGCAGGGTCCACGAAACGGAACTGGAGCCCATTGCGGACCCGGCACCGTTCTAAGGCCCGTCCCGTAAACGGTTGAGCTGCCGACGCTGAACTACGTCTTCTCGAAGTGCTTGTCCCACAGCTCCACGTGTGCGGGGAGCGAGTACACCCCGTCGAAGATCCGGGCGAGGATCGGAGCCTCGTCGGCGTCGGCGATGTTGTCGAAGTTGACGACGCTCAGCTCGTGGAGGGCGAAGCCGCGCGGAGAGCGGGCGTGGCGGTAGGGGAGCAGCAACTGCATGGTCTGCCGGACCGGACCGTACTCGACGATGTCGATCAGCAGCGCGAAGTCGACTTCGGGGAGGAACTCGATGCGACCGTCGACGACGAGCACCCCGCGAACGGCACCGTGTTCGTTGCCCTCCAAGCCCTCGCGGGCCGTCATCTCCGGAGTGGTGGTGCCGTCGGAGCCGATCTCGGACAGGTAGCTCCGGCCGCTCAAGTGCTCGTAGCCCATGAGCGGCGGCAGCACCTCACCGTCGGCGAGGCGGGCAGCGGCGTGCGCGGTGACGACTCCGGCCAGGTAGGCGGCTTTCAACATGATCATCACTGTGCCGCGCAGCTCCGCTCGGGGGTGCGCGGACGGCGTTCGGTGTGCCGAAGTTCGGTACGGAGCGCCGAAAACCGGCCGCCGAACGGGGGTCAGCGGGGGATGCCGAGGGCGCAGGTGCAGGCGGGGCCGGAAGCGCAGGCGCGGGTGGTGACGGCGGCGCGCCACGCCAGGAGGGCGGCGGGGATCGCGGCGGCGATGTCGAGGGTGTAGTGGCAGTGCTGGACGAGCAGGGCGGGGATCATCGCGGCGACGGTGGCGGTGCCCAGGCGGCGCAGCCACGGGCGGTCGGCGGCGAGCAGCAGGAGCACGGCGGTGGCGGTGTGGCCGGAGAAGAACAGGTCGTGGTCGATGTACTGGCCGGGGCCGCCGAGCATGAAGATCGGATCGCGCAGCGGGATGATGCCCTCGGGCGGCTCCAAGGGGATCAGCGCGATGGTGAGCATGCGCAGCAGCACCATCAGCGAGTACGCGCGCAACGCGGTGACCAGGCGCTCCCGGTTGGAGCGGAGCAGGACGACCAGGACGACGGCGAGCGAGCCGTAGGTGAGCACGAAGATCGGCTCGGACAGGTCGGCCGAGGGCAGCAGCTCCAGCAGCGGATCGCTCAGCCGCGCGCCGGGGCGGGCCTGGGCCCACGGCAGGAAGGCCGAGCACGCGGCGAGCACGGCGACCAGCGCGGCCACCTCGACGGACAGCCGCAGGGAGGTCAGCGGACGGCACCGGTCGAAGGTCTGGCTCGCGGTCACGGATCAGAACACAATCACGCCGCCCGGCACGCGTCCAGTCAGCCGCCCGCGATGCCGAAGCGGTTCGCCAGGTAGGCGGACAGCGCGCCCGGCGAGCCGTTCGTCCACAGTGGATGCTCGGGGACGAGCAGGCCGAGACCCCGCTCCACGCGCAGGCGCAGTTCCGCGGCCGCGGCCTCGTCGACGCCGAGCTCCAGCAGCGGGGTGGCGGAGTCGATCACGGTGCTCTCCGGGAGGTCGAGCACGGTGCGGAGGTGGCGGATCAGATCGGCCTCGACCTCGGCGCGCGTGAGCACGGGGTGGTGCACTCCGCGAGCGGCCCTCTCCCGGCCGGACAGCTGGATCTCCTTGGCCACCAGCAACACGGTGCCCTCGCGGTCGGTGACGGTGACCGTGCCGGACAGCTCGGTCAGCTCCGCGCGGCAGTACGCGGCCCTGCGGAGATCACCGTGCACGCGCAGCGAACCGACGGACACCGGCAGCAGACCGGCACCGAGCACCTGGAAGGCCGCGTCGAGCAGCACGGGGTGCACGACGAAGCGGGTCGACGCGCCGCGCACCGACTTCGGAACGCGGACCCGCGCGAGACCGGGTCCCAGCAGGCCGGTGACGGCGGTGAACGCGGGGCCGTGGTGGATGCCGTGGCCGCGCGAGGTCGCGTACAGCTCAGCCGGATCGGCGGGCACGCCGTCGACCTCGACCCGGGGTTCCTGGCGGAACTCGATGTAGTGGCGGACGGTCGCGGTGGCCAGGCGGGTCCAGTCCTCGCCCGCGCGGCCGAAGACCTCGATCTTCGCGCGCTCCTCGTCCACCGGGGTGAGCTGGGTGGAGATCGTCGCGCCGCGCCCCAGTTCGGCGCGGTGGTGCAGTTCCACGCCGCGCACGTCGACGGCGTGCGGCGGGCAGTCGAAGTGCTCGGCGGCCGAAGCGAGAACGATCTCGAAGTACGCGGCGCTGGTCAGCACGGGCACGCCGTCGATGCGGTGCTCGGCGAGCCACGGTAAGCGCGCGGTGCCGATCTCGGCCTGCCAGACGCGGCGACGGGTCGCGGGCACCTCGACGCGCGTGCCGAGCAGCGGGTGCGGCTCGGGCAGCGGCCGATCGGGCGGGAACACGGTGCGGTCCCACGCGGTCGGCGGCAGGTCGAGCAGCTCGCCGTGGGTGATCACGGTGTCGATACCGGTCATCTTCGGGCACTCGCGCAGCGCGTCGACGAGTTCGCCGATGTCGGAGGCGGTCACGACGGCCTGCACGGCGCGCGGCCGGCGGCGGGCGAGGGTGTAAGCGACGTCCTGGAGGCTGCTGTCAGCGCCATCGCCCTCCAACCAGTCGGCCAAGCGCATCGCGGTCTCGGCGAGCGCGAGCGCCGTGCTCGCCGACAGGGGCACGCCGAGGCGGCCGGGCAATGGTTTGCGCGGAGCTGGGGTGCGGGGCGGAGCCGGTTCCAGGAGCATGTGGGCGTTGCCGCCGAGCTCATCCATCGTCGAGACGGCGGCCAGCCGCGCGGAGTCCGGCCACTCGGTCGGCGCGGTGGGAACCGTAAGGTCGGAGGCGGGCAACGAGGGATGCCACTCGGCGAAGTGCGGCGTCGGCGGGATGATCCCAGCGCGCACCGCGAGCACCGCCTTGATCAATCCCGCCATCCCGGACGCGGGGCCGGTGTGCCCGAGGTTGGACTTCACCGCGCCGAGCGCGCACCGGTAGACCTTGCTGAGCGCGGTGAACTCGACGGCGTCCTCGGCCAGCACGCCGCTGCCGTGCGTCTCGACGAAACCGACGTCCTCCGCGTTGGCCTCGGCGGCGGCGAGCGCGTTGCCGACGACGGTGCCCATGTCGCTGCGGCTGACCGCGGAGGAGCGGATCACCGCTAGCACACGATCGTTGTCGTACAGGGCATCGGCGAGCCGCTTGAGCACGACGACGCCGCACCCGTCGCTGAGCACGAAGCCGTCGGAGCGCGCCTCGAACGCCCGGCATCGCCCGGACGTGGACAGGAAACCCTTGGCGGACAAGGAAAGTGACTCCGCCGGGTCGACGACGAGCGTGGCGGCGCCGACCAGCGCCACATCGCACTCGCGGGCGCGCAGGCTGGCCGAGGCGACGTGCAGCGCCGCCAGCGCGGAGGAGTCGCCCGCCGCCACGGCGACGCTCGGCCCGGTCAGCCCGAGCAGGTCGGCGACCCGCCCAGCGCCCTCGGGCAGCCCGGCGGTGAACAGGCCCGCGTCGGTGCTGGGCAGCCCGGCGTGCTCCAGCGCCTCGACCGCGACCTGGGCCAACAGCCGCTCGCGCTGGTCGAAATCGGTGGTGGGGCCGAAGAACGCCGTGTCGAAGGCGTGCGCGTCGCGCAGGAACCCGCCCCACGAGGACGCGGTCCTGCCGGGCACCTGGGGCTCGGGGTCGAAGAGCGCGTCGGAGTCCCAGCGGTCGGCCGGGATCTCGGTGACCGCGTCGTGTCCCTCCAGCAGCAGCCGCCAGTAGGCCGAGGGCGAGTCGGCCCCGCCCGGCAGGCGGCAGCCGATGCCGAGCACCGCGAGCGGTTCGGCTGGCGGGCGGTCGGCTGACGGCGGGGCGGTGCTGCTCACCGATGCGGCTCCGAGGGCTGGGGCGGACAGGTCTGGGGTGCGCGCAAGCTACAACACCGCGGTGGCGGGAAAGCGGGTGTCCTGGACCAGCGGTCGGTTCCGATCGGGGAGCTGAAGTGAATTCACCCATTTGGCTGGCGTTGTCGGGTGTTACCCGAAGCGATGGGGATGTGAAGCTGCCTCAAGAAGGCATCTAGGGATATTTTTGCAAGTTTTTTCTTGCGCTCTGCGGAGCGCGGAAAACAGGGTGCGCGCGCGGCTCGCCGGGAGTCTGATGACGATCGTGGAATTCAGTTCTGGATGGGACAGCGCCGCCACCCTCGTCGACGGCCGCTGGGTCGAGCGCAGGCCCCGCCGTCCCGAGGTGGCGCCCCGGCTGCTTGCGGAGGCGCGCGTGCTGTCGTGGCTGGCCCCGCGGCTGCCCCTGCCCGTGCCGCGCCCGGTCGTAGTCAGCGAGCATCCGCTGGTGCTGCGGCACGAGCTGGTCCCCGGCGAGCCCGCGGAGGCGTTGACCGGCGCGGACGGGCGCGTGGTCGGTGCTTTCCTGCGCGCGCTGCACGACGCCGATCCCGAGGAGGCCGTCCGGCACGGGCTGGTCGAGGGCTGCCTCACCGAGGTCGAGCGATTCCGCGCGGAAGTGGTCCCGATGCTGCCCGACCAGTCCCGCGCGCTCGCGCTGTTGGACGACTTCCGGGTGGTGCGGACGGAGACGGTCGTGCACGGCGACCTCGGCCCGGAGCACCTGCTGTGCCGCGACGGCGCGGTCAGCGGAGTGATCGACTGGACGGACGCGCACCGCGGGGACGCCGCGATCGACCTCGCGTGGACGCTGTTCGGCACCCCGCGCGAGTTCGCCGACGCCCTGGCGGAAACATACGGAGTTCCAGATGAACTCCGGTACCGCGCGCTCCAGTGGCACCGGCTCGGGCCGTGGTACGAGGTCACACACGGGCTCGACACCCAACAGCCCGACCTGGTGCGCGACGGGGTCGAGGGGATCATCAGCCGCTTGGCGCCCG
Source organism: Allokutzneria sp. NRRL B-24872 (assembly GCF_002155965.1). Lineage (GTDB taxonomy): Bacteria > Actinomycetota > Actinomycetes > Mycobacteriales > Pseudonocardiaceae > Allokutzneria. The sequence goes on along the minus strand of NZ_MUMH01000090.1, from coordinate 31,303 downwards.
AGGATTTGGTCCTCAAGGAGCAGGCGCTGAAGCGTGAAGGTTTGTAGCGTTCGGACATGACCCGGCGACGGCTCGAGTGGACCGACCAGTACCACCTGCGTGTCCCGGCCGATCCGCGGTTGTCGCCGGACGGGCGCACTGTCGTCTACGTGCTGCACCACGACGACGAGGACGCCGACGAGGTGCGCAGCGCGCTGTGGCTCGTCGACGTCGAAGGCGGCCAGCCCTGGCAGCTCACCCTCGGCGACGACGACTCCGCACCGCGCTGGTCGCCGGACGGCGGCTCGGTGGTGTTCCTGCGCAAGCAGCAGCTGTGGTTGCTGCCGGTGGACGGCGGTGAGGCGCGGCAGCTGACGTCGCGAGAGCTCGGCGCGGGTCCAGCGTTGTGGCACCCGGACGGGAAGCAGTTCGCTTTCTGCGCTCCGGTCGACCTCGGCGGCGAGGACGCCGACCAGGAGAAACGCCGCACGGAACCGGTCGTCACCGATCGGATCGACTACAAGGCGGACGGCACCGGCCTCGTGCGGCAGTTGCGGAACCACCTGTTCGTCATGGACTTCGTCGACGGGGCGACGCCACAGCAGGTCACCTCCGGCGACTTCCACGTGTCGGGCCCGTCGTGGTCGCCGGACGGAGAACTGACCTATGTGGTGACCGATGGTGACGTCACGCCGAGTTCGACGGTGCACATCGGCGATCGAGCCTTCCCGACTGGTGATCAACTCGTCGTCGGCACGCAGTGGACGCCTGACGAACTGCTGTTGACGGTGACGGACGGGAAAGGCGCCGGGCACGTTCGGCTCGTGCGGGAGTCCCTGGTGGAACTCACGCCAGGGTTCGACCGGAACGTGATGTCAGGTGGGCCTGGGTACCCCGGAGCCGCGCCGCAGGTCTCGGGTCCTTCGCTGATCTTCACCGCGCGGGACCGGGGCTGCACCCACGTGTACTCGGTCCCGGTTTCAGGTGGAACTCCGTGCAAGGTTGTCGGTGCTCCGGACACCGTCGTCTCCGGCGTGTCCGTTGTGGGCAGTCTGGTCTGCTATGTCGAGTCGAGCCCTTCCTGCGCTGGCGACGTCTTCGTGACCACGGTGGACGGCGCTCCGCGCAGGCTGACCGACTACGCGCTGCCGGACGTCTCGCTGGTGGAACCGGAGCCCATGACGTTCACGGTCTCAGATGGGACTGAGATCCACGGATGGCTGTTGCGTGATCCGGCGCTGACCGAGCCGGGGCCGTTGCTGCTCGACATCCACGGCGGGCCGCACAACGCGTGGTCCCCGGTGTTCGACGGAAAGCACTTCTACCACCAGGTTCTCGTCGCCAAGGGGTGGTCGGTGCTGCTGCTCAACCCGCGCGCGAGCGACGGCTACGGAACCGAGTTCTTCACCGCCGCGCTCGGCGGGTGGGGTGTCGCGGACCAGCGGGACTTCGTCGAGCCGGTGCGGTACTTGATGTCGTCCGGGATCGCGTCCTCGGCCGCGGTGTGCGGCTACAGCTACGGCGGTTTCGCGACCTGCTGGCTGACGAGCCACACCGACCTGTTCACGGCCGCGGTCGCCGGTGGCTGTGTCGCCGATCTGACCAGCATGTACGGCACCTCGGACGCCGGGCACTTCCTCGGCTCGCGGGAGTTCCGCGCGCTGCCGCACGCCGACCCGGACGCCCTCGCCGCACAGGACCCGATCCGCTCCGTGCACCGCGTCCAAGCTCCGACCTTGTTGCTGCACGGGGAGAACGACGACCGCTGCCCGATCGGCCAGGCGGAGCAGTGGTTCACCGCGCTGCGCGTGCGCGGAGTTCCCACGCGGCTCGTCCGGTACCCGGGCGCGAGCCACCTGTTCCTGCTCAACGGCAGGCCGTCACACCGTTCTGACTACAACCGCAGGCTCGTGGACTGGGTGGAGGAGCACGTCACGTGATCGCCGAGCTGACCGAAGTCGCGCAGTACGACGAGGTTGCCGAGCTGTTCGGCGAGATCTGGGCCGCCGACGTCGCGGAGTCCCCGGTACCGGCCGAGCTCATGTGCGCGTTCCAGCTCACCGGGAACTACGTCGCGGGAGCCTATTTCGGCGGGGAGCTGGTGGGTGCCGCCGTCGGATTCTTCGACTCCTCCGGTGGGTTGCACTCGCACGTGGCGGGTGTCCGGGCGTCGTGGCAGGGGCGCGGCGTCGGGCTCGCTCTCAAGCTCCACCAACGGGATTGGGCACTGGAACGGGGTGTCAAGGCCATCCACTGGACCTTCGATCCGTTGGTGCGGCGCAACGCCCACTTCAACCTCGTGAAGCTCGGCGCGCGGCCGGTGCGGTACCTGCCGAACTTCTACGGTCCGCTGGCGGACGGTGAGAGCGACCGGTTCCTGGTCGAGTGGCCGCTGACCGCCGCGCCCGCCCCGGCCCTGCTGGGAGCTGTCCAGCCCTTGCTCGACGCGTCACTCGTCCTGTCGGACCCGCCGATGTCGCCTTCGGTGACCGTCGCGGTGCCACCGGACATCGAGGCGTTGCGGCTCTCCGATCCCGCGCTGGCGGACCGTTGGCGCCTCGCCGTGCGCGAGGCGTTGGAGTTGGCGTTCGCGGCGGGCTACTCCGTGACGGGGATGATCCCCGGCGACTCGTACGTGCTGACCAAGGAGGGTTCGTGAAGCTCGAAGGCGTTGAGCTGCGCAGGATTCGAATGCCCCTGCGCACCCCGTTCCGGACGTCCTTCGGCACCGAGCACGAGCGCGACGTGCTGTTGCTGCGCGCGGTCACGACGGAGGCGGAGGGGTGGGGCGAGTGCGTCGCCATGTCCGAGCCGCTGTACTCCTCCGAGCACGTGGACGGCGCCGCGGAGGTGATCTCGCGCTTCCTGGTTCCGGCGGTGTCCGGCGCGACGTCGGTCGCTCAGGCCTCGGTCGCGATGGCGCGCTTCAAGGGACACCCGATGGCCAAGGCCGCCGTGGAGATGGCGTTGCTGGACGCGCAGCTGCGAGCCTCCGGGATGTCCTTCGGCACGTTCCTCGGCGCGGTCCGGCCCACGGTACCGGCCGGGGTTTCTGTTGGTATCGCGTCCGACATCCCGTCGCTTCTGTCCACTGTGGAGGGTTTCCTCGCCGAGGGCTACGTCCGGATCAAGCTCAAGATCGAGCCCGGGTGGGACGTCGAGCCCGTTCGGGCCGTACGCGGTGCCTTCGGGGACTCGGTTCCGCTCCAAGTGGACGCCAACGCCGCCTACTCGCTGTCCGATGCCCGGCACCTGGCGCGCCTGGACGACTTCGACCTGCTGCTGATCGAGGAGCCGCTGGACTCGCTTCATGATCACGTTTCGCTGGCCCGGCAGCTCCGGACGCCGATCTGCCTCGATGAGTCGATCACGTCCGCTCGGGTGGCCGCCGAGGCGATCTCGGCGGGGGCCTGCCAGGTGGTGAACATCAAGGCCGGGCGGGTCGGCGGGTACCTGGAGGCTCGGCGGGTGCACGACGTGTGCTCGGCTCACGGGGTTCCGGTGTGGTGCGGAGGGATGTTGGAGACCGGGATCGGACGGGCGGCCAACGTGGCATTGGCCGCTTTGCCCGGGTTTGTGTTGCCCGGGGATGTTTCGGCTTCTGATCGGTATTTCGCGGAGGATGTCGCTGGGCCGTTCGTCGTGGAGGAGGGGAGTGTTCGTGTGCCGGAGGGGGCGGGGTTGGGTGTCGTGCCGGATGCTGGTTTGTTGGCGTCGTTGACAACGTCGGTTGTTTTTGTTTCTTGAGGTTTTTTCTGGGGTACGGCTGGGCTTCCAGCTTGCGCCGGTGCCAGCGTGGGGTCGGCTTGACCTGGGGCCCCTTGCGCGTGCCCCTGGGCCTTACAGGGGCACGGGATAGAACACCCGGCCCTCGCGCGAGCGTATGGCACGCGCACCCCAGGTAAAGCCTCGGTTGGGTTGTGCGCCTTGCGTTCCAGCGTGGACTTTCGGCGTTTTGGGCGCCTGGGATTTCATCCTTTAGGGCCATGATCGACTATTTAATCGGCGTAGAATAGAAGGTATGGACGAAGCTGACGTAAAAGCGGCGTACGCGGCCATTGCTGAAGCTGTCGCGACGTTCTCCGCAACGCTGGTCGATTACCTGGCCGAGCTGGATTCGCGTGATCGTGAGTTCGCCGATAACTTCATCGCCCCGGTGCTGAAGGTGTCGCCCATCAAAGCGGGTCGGTTGATCGACAGTGCGGTGGAGTTGGTGGAGCACCGTGTGGTCTTCAAGGCGATGGCCGAAGGCCGAATTGACCAGGGCAAGTCACTCATGATCCTCGACCTGTTGCGTACCCTCCCCGCAACCCAGGCGGCGATCGTGGAGGAAGCCCTCGTGACGCATGCGGCGACCAACACCTACTCCGCGACCCGTCAGTACGGTGTGCGGTTCATCCACCGCATGGACCCGAAAGCGGCTGAGCGTCGTCACGCGGAGAAGCACAAAGCCCGCCTCGTGGAGAAGTTCAACCTCGAAGACGGCATGTCCTCCCTGCGTCTGACGATGACCGCCCACGACGCCGCCCTGTCCTACGACCGTGTCGATCGCATCGCCAAAGCTCTCCCGAAGGATCACCGCACCCTGGATCAGAAGCGCTCCGACGTAGCCCGCGACCTCTTGCACGGCAAGGAAACCCCAGCGCCGCAAGGCCGAACCGTGGTCTACCTGACCATGCCGGTCACCTCAGCCCTCGGCTTGACTGACGATCCCGGAATGCTCACCGGCTACGGCCCGATCCCCGCACCCTTGGCGAGGGACATCGCAGCGGGCGGCGTCTGGAAGCGCATCCTCACCGACCCGGTCACCGGCATGGCTGAAGAAATCAGCGACGTCTACCGCCCCAACGCCAAACAACGCGAACTCATCGCCGCCCGCTACCCGACCTGCACGGCCATTGGATGCAGGCAGCCCGCTCACCGCTGCGACTTGGACCATTGCCGCCCGTACAACGGGTCGAACACCACGATCACGAACCTGCGACCCAAATGCAGGCGTCACCACCGCATGAAGACCCACACCAACTGGCAGTGCGCCAACGGCGAGGACGGCGTCCACACCTGGACCACCCCGAGGGGCCACACCTACGAAACCAAGCCCGAACCCATCGCCGAACCCGCACCCTTCTAAATCCATGCTGACGGTAAACGGTGTCTGATACCGTCAGTCCGTGGAGTATCCCATCCTGGGCACGGAGCCCCTGCCGGTCGAGTTCGCCAACACGCTCTACGGCGACTTCGACTGCCTCGGCACGCCCGCGCTGGCGGCGGGGTGGTTCGCCGAGATGGGGCTGGAGGTGGCCGACGCGGGGCGCGCGCGGGAGCTGAGGGATGCGGTTCGGCAGCTGCTCAGCGAAGAGGGGGACGCGGGGGCGGTTGACGTGCTCAACGCGTTCGCGGCCGAAGCGCCGAGCGTGTTGCGGCTGGAAGGTGACCGGAAAGCGCGGTGGGTCAGCACGACGGACTCGGTGCTGGGGCGGATCGCCACGTGCGCGATCGAACTGCTCGTCGACGGCGTTGTGCCACGGCGGTGCGGAGCGCCGGACTGCGGGTTGATGTTCGTGGCTCAGCACGCACGTCGACGTTTCTGCCACCCGACGTGCAGCGGGCGCACCCGGCAGGCGCGCTATTACCGACGACAGAACGAGGAGCAGGCATGATCACGTGGCGCAGGGTCGCGGCCGACGACTTTCCGTTGGTGGCGCAGTGGCTCTCGGCCTCGCACGTGCACCGGTGGTGGCACCACGAGTTCACCGCTGAGGCCGTCGAACGGGACTTCGGGGCCTCGGCGCGCGGCGAAGAACCCGGCGAGGACTGGCTGATCTCCGTGGACGGGGAACCCGTGGGACTGATGCAGCGTTCGCGGATCGTCGACTACGACGAAGACCTCGAAGAGCTGTCGGCGGCGGTGGAAGTTCCCGACCACGCCGTCACGCTTGACTACTTCATCGGCGACATGGGCCAGGTCGGTCGCGGGCTCGGCTCGCGGATGATCCGCTGGGCCGTGGACCGCACGTGGGAGGACCACCCGAAGGCGACCGCGATCATCATTCCGGTGGTGGCGGCCAACATTGCCTCGTGGCGCGCGTTGGAGAAGGCTGGCGCCACGCGGATCGCCGAAGCCGACATGGAGCCCGACAATCCGGTCGACGAGCCGATGCACTACGTCTACCGCTTCGACCGCCCCGAAATCCCCGACAGGGCCTAGAAAACCGCGTGCGGGGGCCGAAAGCGTGGCGCTACGGTCGGGTAGTGGATGACGGCTACTTCGGTGGATCTGTGGCGGCGAACTACGACGAGTCCTCGGCGGAGATGTTCGCGCCGCGCGTGGTGGAGCCAGCGGTCGACTTCCTGGCAGAGCTCGCGGGTGGCGGACGCGCGCTGGAGCTGGGCATCGGTACCGGGCGCATCGCGCTTCCGTTGGCACAGCGCGGAATCGACGTCCACGGCATCGAGCTGTCACGAGCGATGGTCGAGCGGCTGCGCGCCAAACCCGGCGGTGACGCGCTCGGTGTGACGATCGGCGACTTCTCGGCGACGCGCGTGGACGGGAGCTTCTCGCTCGCCTACCTCGTCTTCAACACGATCATGAACCTGACGACGCAGGACGCGCAGGTGGAGTGCTTCCGCACGGTGGCGGCACACCTCGAACCCGGCGGGTGCTTCGTGGTCGAGGTCGGCGTTCCCGAGCTGCGCAAGCTCCCGCCGGGGCAGAACGTCCTGCCGTTCCACGTCAGCCTCACGCGGTGGGCCTACGACGTGTACGAGTTCGCCACGCAGGCGATGAGCTCCAACTACGTCCAGCAGGGCAAGGACTTCCGCTCCATCCCGTTTCGCTACGTGTGGCCGTCGGAGCTGGACCTGATGGCGCGGCTGGCCGGGCTGCGGCTGCGCGAGCGGTGGCAGGACTGGACGCGCGAACCCTTCACCGACGACAGCGAAGCCCACGTGTCGGTCTGGGAGAAGCCCTAGCGAGAGGAAAGCGCCGCGAGGCCGGGACCGGTCAACTCCGCGAGTGCCGACGTGCGCCCGGCGATGGCCATCAGCAGCGCCTCGCCGGGACCGCGCACCTCCGGGCCGGAGCCGTGCGAGAAGTCCACGTCGGTGGCGGTCACGGTGAGGCCGCGAGTGCGCTTGCGCGCCTCGATCGGCGGAGCCCGGAACGCGAAGCGGAGCGCGGCGCTCAGCCGGTCGTGCGGGATCTCGCGGCGCAGGCCCAGCGGTCGGCGGACGTCCTGCTGGTGGATCAGCCCGTCCAGCAACGGGATCATGCCGCCGAACACCGTGGTCACACCGCGCGGCCGGGCGTGGGCGCGGAACAGGGCGACGAGGTCGGCGGAGGAGTTCTCCGCGACGCACAACGCGTTGGCCCGGTTCAGGTTGAACCGGCTGCGTGCGAGCAGTGAGAACGTCGCGCGCCACGAGAGGGCGTCATAGCTGATCACGTGGGCGGCGACCTGGCGGACGGTCCAGCCCGCGCACAGGGTCGGCGCGTCCCACTGCTCGGGGGAGAGCCCGGCCAGGAGGTCGGCGAAGTCGGCGCGTTCCCGGACGGCCAGTGCCATCGTGCTCGTCACCCGGTGAGTGTGGGCCACCGGCACGTGCCTGCCAACCGCGGGTCTCACCGACCGTCCCCGGAGCACCCTGCCGGGTGGCGTCACTCCGGAGTGGGATGACGCGGTTCGGCCGACGGAGTGGATCTTGGTAGGTGTGGGCGCATGCCTGTTGACCACCGTCGGCTCGCCCGCTCCGTCGGATTCCTGATGTTCTTCAGCCGCTGGTTGCAGATCCCGCTCTACCTCGGGCTGATCGTGGCCCAGTGCGTGTACGTGTGGCACTTCGTGGTCGAGCTGACCCACCTGGTGCAGGGGGTGTGGTCCGGGGACGCCGCCTTCACCGAGACCAAGGTGATGCTGGTGGTGCTCGGCCTCGTCGACGTCGTCATGATCGCGAACCTGCTGGTGATGGTGATCGTCGGCGGCTACGAGACCTTCGTCTCCCGCCTGCACCTGGAGGAGCACCCCGACCAGCCCGAGTGGCTGACCCACGTCAACGCCAACGTCCTCAAGGTCAAGCTGGCCACCGCGATCATCGGCATCTCCTCGATCCACCTGCTCAAGACCTTCATCGACGCCCAGACCGCCACCGCGACCCAGATGCTCTGGCAGACCGTCATGCACCTCGCGTTCGTGCTCTCCGCGCTCGTGCTCGCGCTGATCGACCGCATCCTCAACGGCACCGAGAGCACCCGGCACCACCAGCAGCGCCTGCCCCGCCCCCGGCAGGCCGACGCGCCAGTGCGCTGACCCCGTCACGGCGTCATGATCATGTCTCCTGGCCCGTGTCGCGATGAGCGCGCGACAGGCGCTGGAGGCGGGCGGCGAGCTGGCTGCGTTCGCGCCGAGCGCCCCGGAGCCGCGCGATGCGGACGTGTGCCCGTACCGGGCCGCTGACCAGCGCTCAGGGGAGGGTGTCGAAGGCGGCGCGGCGGGCGGCTCGACGGAGGACGGCGAGCACGGCGGGACCGGCGAGCAGGATGGCGATGAGGTTGGTGAGCGCGCGCCCGGTGTCCCAGCCGAAGGTGGACGTGACGAGGGTGAAGATGAAGAAGCGGTGCAGGTTCTCCGCCAGCGGGGCACCGGGGACGAAGGACAGGTCGGTCTGGATGCCCGTGGTGAACGGCCAGAACCACATGTTCATCACGAAGCCGAAGCCGTAGGCCGCGATCACCCCGTAGGCGGCGAGCATCGCGATCTCCGCCTTTCCCTTGACGCGACGGGGAAGCAGGCCCGCGCCGAGGCCGACCCACGACGAGGCCACCATCTGGAACGGCAGCCACGGACCGACCCCGGCAGTGAGCAGCGCCGAGGCGAACAACGACGTGGAACCGAGTACGAATCCGAACCCCGGCCCGAACACCCGCCCGGCGAGCACGAGCAGGAAGAAGACGGTCTCGATGCCAGCGGTGCCCGCGCCGAGGGGGCGCAGGGCCGCGTTGATCGCGGAGAGCACGCCGAGCATGGCCAGGGTCTTGGCGTCGATGCCGCCGGAGGACAGCTCGGCGAGCACGATCGCGATCAGCACGGGCAGGATGACCACGAAGATCAGCGGGGCGTCGGAGGTGTGCGCGATCGCCTCGGGGGCGGGCGTGGTGAACAGCGGCCACAGGAACATCACCAGCCCGGCGGCGGAGGCCAGCCCGAGCACCACGGCGGCCCTCGGCGCGATGCGCAACGGGTTCCCCTTCACCGCAGGGCCTCCGCGACCGCGTCAACGGTGAGGTAGGGCAGCGGCGCGAGGATCTTGGCGACCTGCGGGGCGAACGCGGGGGAGGCGACGACGACGTCGGCGGTGGGACCGTCGGCGACCACCTCGCCCTCGGCGAGGACGACGACGCGGTCGGCGACGGCGGCGACGAACTCGACGTCGTGGGTGGAGATCACGATCGCCCTGCCCTCAGCCGCGAGCCCGCGCACGAGCGAGCCGAACCGCCGTTTCGCTTGGTAGTCGAGGCCCCTGGTCGGTTCGTCGAGCAGCACGATGCCGGGCGCGGCGACGAGCTGCACGGCGAGCACGAGCGCGAGCCGCTGACCCTCGGACAGGTCGCGGGGGTGCTTGTCGTCGGCGATCCCGGGCGCGAGGCGGTCCAGCAACGACCGGCACGCACCCGGCGATGCCTCGGATTCGGCGTCGGCCTGCGCGCACTCGGCGGCCACGGTTTCGAGGTAGAGCAGGTCCGAAGGTGTTTGCGGGACGAGGCCGACCAGCTTGCGCGCCTTCCCGGGACTGAGTGCCTTCGGGTCCTGGTCACCGACCCGAACGGTACCCGCCTGGCGCGGCCCAGAGCCCTGGAGCGCCCACAGCAACGAGGACTTCCCGGAACCGTTGCGGCCCATCAACGCCAGCACTTCGCCGGAGTGGAGATCGATGTCGACCTCGCGCACCGCGATGACGGCTCCGTAGCGCACGACCACCTTGCGCGCGCTCAACGACACATCGCCGCGTTTCGTTGAAGCAGAAGGTTTTTCGGGGAGCCTGTCGCGAAGCGGAGCGGCTTGTCGGCGGGCGTCGCGGACGGACAGCGGCAGCGGGTCCCACCCGGCGAGGCGGCCGAGCTCCACAACGGGCGGGGCGACGGGGCATTCGCGAAGGACGTCGGCCGGAGCGCCGCTGAGCACACTTCCGTCGCCAGGAAGGAAGAGCAGGCGGTCGGCGTACTGCACAACGCGCTCCATGCGGTGCTCGGCGACCACGACGGTCACACCGAGGTCGTGCACGAGGCGGGTGATCGCGGCGAGCACGTCCTCGGCAGCGGTCGGGTCGAGCGCGGATGTCGGTTCGTCGAGCACGAGCACCTTGGGGTGCGCGGTCAGCACGGAGCCGATCGCGACGCGCTGTTGCTGGCCGCCCGAAAGAGTCCTCAGTGGACGATTGCGGAGCTCGGCGATGCCAAGCAGGTCAAGGGTTTCCTCGACGCGCTTGCGCATCACCTCGCCGCGAACGCCGAGCTGCTCCATGGTGTAGGCCAGCTCCTCCTCGACCGTGTCGGTCACGAAGCCCGCCAGCGGGTCCTGGCCGACGACACCGACGACATCGGCGAACTCGCGCGGGCGGTGCGTGCGGGTGTCCATGCCCGCGACGCTGACCCGCCCGCTGAGCGTCCCGCCGGTGAAGTGCGGGACGAGCCCGTTGATCGCGCCGAGCAGGGTGGACTTGCCCGCCCCGGTCAGCCCGACCACCAGGCACAGCTCGCCCTCCGGCACTTCGATGTCCACATTGGACAGTGTCGGCGTCGCCGCGCCCGCGTAGCTGATCGTCACGTCGGTGAAGGTGATCACGTGGTCTCCGGTGGCGGCGGGGCGAGGACGGCAGGGGCGGCGCCGAGCAGCACGCCGAGCGCGGGCAGCGCGGCGAACTCCGGCCACGCCAACGGGTTCAGCGACGGGTAGAGGTTCGCGGCGTCGACCTGGCTGGTGATGAACAGCACGGCGGCGGTGCCGATCCCGCACGCGGCGACGAGCAGTTCCGGTGCCCGCCAGCGGTCCGGCCGGTACACGGTGCGCGGCACGCGACGCCCGCCGAGCACGAACCCGGCGATCGCCAGCGCGAGCCCGCCCGCGAGCACCGGCCCGCCGAGGTAGCGCGGCGCGGTGCCGTCCAGCAGCCCGTACACGCCGACGCAGATCCCGGCCAGCCCGCCGATCACGAGGAAGCCGGTGAGCAGCCGAGGACCGCGCTGCCGCGTCCCCGTTCTGCCGTAGCCGCGAGAATCCATCGCCGCCGCCAGCGCGAGCGAGCGGTCGAGCGCGTCGGTGAGCACGGGGATCACGATGGCGCGCAAGGCTTTCATGCCCTTCTGCGCTCCGCCGCGCAGTCGCCGCGCCCGCCGCACGCGCAGCACGCTCTCGATGAGCTGCGGGGCGACGGACAGCGCGACGACGACCGCCGCGCCGATCTCGTAGAGCGCGGACGGCACGGCCTTGAGCATGCGCTTGGGGTTGGCCAGCGCGTTCGCGGCGCCGAGGCAGACCACCATCGTCGCCAGCCGCAGCCCGTCGTAGAAGCCGCCCAGCAGCTGCTCGGCAGCGACCGGGCCGAACAGCCGGATGCCCGCCGCCCACTCCGGCAACGGGATCTGCGGCAGCGTGAACAGCACGATCTCGCCCTGCCCGCCGCCGAAGATGATCCGGAACACCACCCGCGAGAACACGATCACCGCGCCGAGCAGCACGTACATCCGGAACGCCAGCGCCCACGGCGCGTCGCCCCTGCGGTTGGCGACCACGAACCCGGCCACGGCGAGGATCAGCGCCAGCAGCAACGGGTTCGTGGTCCGGCTCGCCGCCGTGGCCAACCCGAGCGCCCACAACCACCATGCGCCCGGGTGCAGCGTCCTCGGCACCGTGCTCAGCTGGAGTCACCGGCCCTGCGTCGCCGAGCCGTCGCGACGATCGCACCGACGACGACCGCGAGCACCGCGCCGATGCCGATGATCGTGCCCGTCGCGGAACTCGACTCCGAAGCCGAACTCGTCGGTGTGACGCCGGTCCACGCCGGAGTTTCCGATGTGGTCGCCGCAGGCGGAGCAACGGTCGTCGAGGGCGGGACCTCGGTCGTCGTGCTCGACGGCGGCGCCGTGGTCACCGGAGGCGGGGGAGGCGGCGGCGCACCGGGTCCCGGTTGGGGCTGCGGCTGTGGTTGCGGTTTCGGCGGTGGTGGAGGCGGCGGGGGCGGTGGTGCCGCGACCGGACGCTGCGGCTTGACCCGGGGTTGCGGGTTCGTCGTCGCGGTGCGGTTCTTGGAGAACGACCACCCCTCGTAGCTGCCGAGCGGCGGTTTCCGGTTCATGACACCGAAATCGCTGTACTTCCACGCGCCGCCGTTGGGGGCGTGCCAGTACGACCAGTACGCCGTCGCCGGAGGCGTGTCGATGCACGGCTCAGCGGACGGGGCGGGCTTTCCCTCGATGCGGCAGATGAAACCCTCGCCCCACCGGTTGGTCCCGGTGATCGAGATGCCCGCGTTGCGCAGCGCGGCGTGCCCGGTGGCCTGGTCGCCCCGCGCGCAGCGGACGATCGTCGAGCCGCCGAGATCTTGAAAGTCGATCACAACGGTGACGCCGTTGCCGTCAGGGCAGTGACCCGGAGTTCCCTTGCCCTGAGCGGAGATCGGTGGAGTCGCGGCGGTCAGCAGGAAGCCCGCGGCCGCCGCGACGGCTGCCCAACGCCTCACACCGACCGCCTGCGCGCGACCACCGTCACCAGCAACCCGGCGGTCACCAGCACGAGCCCGGCCAGCAGCGGCAGCGCGGGCTCGGCGCCGGTCTGCGCGAGCGGCGTCGTCGGCTGGTCGAAGACCGGCGGCGCAGTGGTGCTCTGATCGGTGGTGTTCGTGACCGTCGGGGTGGTCGTCTCCGTGACCTGATCAGTGGTCGTGGTGGTGCCGGAATCCGTTGTCGTGGTGGGGTTCACCGTGGTCGCAGGGGGAGCCACGGTGCGGGTCGGCTTCAGCGCGCCGAGCTTGCCGAGCGGCACCTGGGCCAGGCCGAGCAACGCCTGCGCGCTGGCCCGCCGCCACTGATCGCGCGCCATCTCGGGGATGCCGTTGGCGATCGCCTCCTGGAACGCGGCGTCGTTGTAGGCGACCGCGCCCGCGAACGCCTTGGCCTCGCCGCCGTTCGCCGTGGTGAGCTGGCGCTGGGCCACGTAGTCGGCGGCCTTGCGCGCGGGCTCGGTCCGCCCGGCCGCTGCGAGCGCCTGCGCCGCGAGGCCGGTGCTGTTGGTGTTGGACGCCTCGGTCGGGCCGGAGCCGCCGAAGGAGCCGTCAGTGCGCTGCGTGCGCTGCAACCAGTCGGCGCCCTTGTTCGCCGAAGCCGTTGCGGCAGGGGTGTTCGCGGCCAGCAGGGCCTGGACCGCCATCGCCGTGGAGTCCGGGTCGAGCACCGCGTTGGGGAACTCGTCGCAGGTGATCGACGGGGTGCCGCCGAGCGTGGTGGAGAGCCGGAACCCGCCGGCCGCGCACTGCTGCTTGATCAGGAAGTCCACCACCTCGGTGGGCACGCCGCCGCTGCGCGCGAGGCCGATCACCGCGAGCGACTGGCCGAAGGTGTTGGTGTCGCTGGTGATCCCCTTGTCCCGGATCTGCCCGTGGTTGGCTCCAGGACCGGCGATCAGCTCCAACATCTCCTGACGCAGGTTGATCCCGCCGAAGGAGGTGGGGTCGACGTCGGCCGCGACCGCCGCGGCGAGCAGCTTGCCGGTCTCGTCGGCCAACCGCACGCCCGGCTGCCCCCACAGGTCATAGCTGTTGTAGGCGCGAACGTTGTGCGCCACCTTGGTCGCGACCTGGTTCAGCGCCGCGGCATCGGTTCTCGTCGCTGACAGCACGAAGAGCGCGTCGATCGTCAGGCCCCAGTCAGGCCCGTTGAAGCCCGGCAGCGCTCCGTCTCGCAGTTCGCTGACCAGCCAGCGCGTGCCCTCAACTGTTCCAGGGGCTGGCGCGCTCGGCTTTGGGAAGCGCGTCGCGGGCTGGGCGGTGAAGCGGGGCTTCGGCGCGGGACGCGTCGGCGCGACGCGCGGCGGTGGGTTGTCGGAGGCGCTGCGGTCCTTGGAGAACGACCAGCCCTCGTAGCTGCCCAACGGAGGTTTCCGGTTCGTGGCACCGTGTTGGCTGTAGGTCCACGTTCCGCCGTTCGGCGCGTGCCAGTACCCCCAATAGGCCGAAGCTGGTGGCGTGTTCACGCACGGCTCGGTGTCCGCGCCGGGCTTTCCGTTGAGGCGGCAGATGAAAGCCTTGCCCCAGCGAGTGGTCCCGGTCACCTCGAACCCGGCGTTCTCCAGCGCGGTCAGCCCGCTGGCCTGGTCGCCGGGCGCGCAGCGGACGAGGGTGTCCCCGCCCAGTTCCTGGAAGTCCACGACAACGGTCACGCCGTTGCCGTCGGGACAGTGCCCCTCGGTGCCTTTCGGCTGCGCGGAGGCGGCGGGCAGCGTGAACCCGCAGATGAGAAGACAACACGTCAGCAGCGCCAGCGCGCGGCGCGATAACCCAGACATCCCCAGTGTGCCCTTCCGGAGCGGGTGCGAAGCTCCGGGCACGGCGCAGGGGCCGACCCGGCTCCGCTCTGCATTCCTCGACAGGTGAAGCCGCTCGTGCTCCACCAGGCATTCCGGCTCGTGGTGACGAGGCCACCACCTACGGTTGCGGGACAGCGCCGGGATTCGACCGGCTTCCCCTGGGACAGAGCACGTATGAAGTTGTCCAACGAACTGACGGTACGTGCCGGTACCCGCTCGCCACAATCAGGCGTATGGGCGCCGGTACGCGCGCAGGACGCCACGGCACCCGTAGAGGTTGACGTGATGAGGACTGTGACCGAGCAGGGTCCAGTGCTCCGCCAGCTCGGCGAAGAAGTCGGCTCCGGCGCAGACCTCCGGGTTCAGTTCGCCCAGGTAGATGACCGTGTCCCCGGTGTAGGCGCGCAGGACCTCGCCCGCCAGAGCCCCCGGCGGCGGCCAGGAGAGCAGCAGCGCGCGCTCCGGGTGGCCAGCGGGATCGGCGGGGCTGTGATCGACGGGGTGGAACGGCTCGACCTCGTCCAGCCAGGCATCGCTCGGCGCGATGTCGGTCGCGAGCACGTCCACACCGAGCTGCGAGAGCTGCCAGGCCCAGTAACCGAGCCCGGCCCCCACGTCGAGCACCGGTCGCCCCGCGAGCTGCTCCAGCAGCCAGGAGAGGTCGCCGGGACTCGGCAGCGCCCACGCGAAGCGGCGTTGCAACACCCACCAACCGAACGGGCCGTGCGGCGGAGGCAGGGCCTCGACGAGCATTCCAGAGCCGGGAACGGGAAGGCGCCGTTCGTGCAGGGGAAGCGTGAGCGCGAGGTCCCAGTACGGATTGACCGTGAGCTGCGGGCTGGCTTCGAGCGTGCGTATTGGCTTGCCGGACAAGGAAGTCGCGCCCGGGCGGCTCCAGTGCTCTCGCGCGGTGCCGAGCAGTTCGCTCGCGTGCGCCGGGATCACCGCCACGGCTGCTCTTCGGTGAAGCGCAGCAGGTCGGTGGTCTTGAGGCGGTGCTCGGCGCGAAGTACGTCGTCGACCGGGAGCAGCTCTGACAACGCACGGTGAGTTCGGTAGCCGTACCAGCGGTTCTTGAGCGCCGTGGCCACCTCCTCCGCTGCGGAAACCGACAGTTTCCCTTCCACCACAAGTGAGTCCAGGAAGCATCGGATGTGCACCATCGGCTCGGACATCGGCCGGTAAGGCGGTTCGGCGGAATGCAGCAAGGCGACTTCGTCGTCGGAGAACGACGGGTCGCTCGCGAATCGCTGGTAGACGGCGCCGTAGCCGCGCATGCCCAGCGACTCCATCTCAGCGGCCCGAATCGCGCCCATCGACGACAATCCCCATATGTGCCAACCACGTTGCAGCGCTGCGCGCAGTTCCGCGTGCCCGACCGCGGGATAGCTGTGGAACGTTCCGTCGACGATGAGCAGCGTGCCGGGCTTCTCTGTCGAGACAAGGGTTTCGACATCGCCGCGGCGCACTGGCGGGCGGACTTCGACATCGGCCGGGAACATCGGGGGCAACCCGAACGCGGTCGGCCCGACGAAGGCGTACGTGGTCACGCGCGAGCCGCCAAGCGCGGGCCGACGCGGTTCAGGCCGTGGGTCAGCGATTCCAGGCCGGGCACGATGACACGGACAGCGGCCAGCGAGTCCATTGTGGACAGAATAACCCGATACACCTTGCGCTGCAACCGGTCTAGGAGGAGTTGCAGTGCCGAATCGATGCTCGTCACGGGATGCGTCGGGATCTCCGAGTACCGCACCGCGTCCGTCGCGTCGGTGACCCGGGCCCGCAACGCCGCGACATCACCGGCGCGCGGGGTGTACCGGCCTCCCGCGAGCAAGTCGTCACGTCCGCCGTGGATGCCGGTTAGCCGGGACTGCGCCGCCTCACACAGCCCGCGCACGGCTGCGATATCGCGAACTGGGTGCAAACCGGCACCGTGTGCGATGGCAATCGGTACGTCGTCCCCCGGCTCCAGGATGAAGCCCGCCACGTACGGCAGCCCGAACTCGTTCGGCGTGTACCGCAACACCGCCCGCAAGCCCGCCGCTTCGACCTTGGCGACGAGTTCGGCGATCTCCGGCGGCGGATTGTCCAGCTTCACCAGTCGCGAGCGGTCCGCGATGTGGTTGAACGCGTTGACATCGCGCTCGATGACCTCGGCGAGCCCGTGCAGCGTCGCCTCTTCGACGGTGTTGCCCGAGCTGAGGCCGTTGGTGCTGGTGCCGAAGATCCGCTGACCCGGGTTCTCCTTGTACGGCGAGAACACCAGCTCCGCGGGCAGGGCGATCCTGGTGCCGTCGACGATGTCCTCCGCCATCACGCACACCAGGCGCCCGTGCGGGTCGACCTGCCTGCCCAGCAACGGGCACAGGTCCACGAAGTCGAACTCCGCGCCCGGTTGGCTCGCGACCTCGTGCGGCGTCGAGTCGAAGACCTCGACCGTGCGTGCGCCGTACTCCGCCCGCGCGAACTCGATCGCCTCCATGAGCGCGCCGACCCTGGCTTCCTCCGGTCGCACGCCCTTGCCCGCGTTCACGCACAGCGAGCCGGGTGCCGCCGAGGGCCGGACGCTCGCGAAGACCGGAATGCCGACGCTGTCCAGCCACGTTGTGTCCGTGACCCTGGTGATACCCAGTCCCGCCGCGACCGCCTCAGCCCGCGCCGCCGTATCCGCCAGCGGCACCGAGCGCAGGCTCGACGTCAAGCGGTGCATGAGGTCCCCGTCGCTACTCCGCGCCGCCGATGTCCAAGTGCAGGATGAACCCGGCGCGGGTCGTGCCCTCCTCGTCGAGCATGGCCCAGAACTTCTCGGTCGTGTCCTGGTCCAACGCGAAGCCCTGCTGTTCCATCTGACCGTCCCCCATCGTGATCCTGGTCCGTCCGTGCGACCGTAGACACGCCGGACACTTTCCCGCAAGGAAACGCACTTGCGGCTGAAACCGGAGATCGGCCCGGTCATCCGCTGCTCCGGGAAACCGTTGGGCGGCAGCGTGGCTGTCCCATTTTCGAGCTACGACCGCGATTGTCGGGGACCGCCGAGCGGCATAACCTGCCGCCGCCCGGGTTGCCCGCTCGTAGATGGAGTGACATTTCCAATGCGCAAAACGATTCAGATTCTGGGGCTCAGCGCGGTCCTGATGGCTGGCGTGATCACGCCCGTCGAGGCCGCCAGCGCCTTCTGTCCCACCAATTACGTGTGCATGTGGGAGGACGCGGGCTACAGGGGCACGCGCTACGTGGCCGTGCCCGGCGTGAAGGGTTTCCACGATATCGACGGGTGGGACGGGGACAACGAGATCAGCTCGGTGATCAACCGGTCCCAGTGCACCGCCCGCCTCCACAGCGACGACGACTACAGCTGGCCCTACTGGTGGGTCTACAAGAACCAGTCCGTCCCGGACCTGAAGAGCCTCAAGACGATGGACGGGGACATCGCCAACGACGACGTGGAGAGCTTTCAACTGCTGTACTGCTGATTCGAGGAGCGGGGACCTACCGCGGGAAGCTAGAACCGGCAGATTGGGGCCTCCGCGGGCAGGCCGAACGCCGCTCGTGCTTCGGGCGCCGGGTCCGGGGTGTCCCGGCCGATGGAACGCCGTACCTCCGCGTACCCGGCTCCGCTGAACATCCGCCTCAGTGTCTCGTCGTTCCCGGCCCCGTCCGGCGGGACCTCGACGTTCAGCACCTGGGTTCCCCTGAGCGTGACCACGACCGCGCTGCTGCTGCCCGCGCTGCTCGCGAGGCACTCCTCGCCCCGCGCGTAGTTCATGCAGGTCGCGAGCACGCCGACGCGCACCGTGTCGCCGTCGCGCCGCGTCTCCACCGGGCGCTCCGCGCAGAACCACCGCCCGCCGCCCCTCGCCTGCCACGTCAGCTTCTTGTCGCTGAGCAGCGCCTCGTGCACCGCCGGGCTGACCTCGCGGACCAGTCCTTGGTCCAGCTCGGGCTCCGGATCGCTTCGCAGCAGCAGGGTTCCCGCGATCAGGGCGACTCCGGCTCCCACTGCCAGTGCGACGCGGTTCCAGTTCGGCATGGCGGCTCCCCAGGACGTGCGATCGCTACTAGGACTCCTCGGTCGGGCGAAAGGTTGCAGGCGTCTGCCTAGGGCCGCCTTCGATGCCGGACGCCGATGATCACCCGGCGCTCGCGGTGCTGATCACTGAGACGGGGCGCGGCGGCTCACCGAAGCCGGAGAAGAGCCGCCCCGGTCGGTGGGCTCAGGCCGGAGAGGAGGGCTTTCCGGGGGAATGCGGTCACTGTGCGCGCGTCCGGCCTCAGGTTGTCGGCGGTGGTGCCCGGCAGGAGCATCCGGGGCCGACCACCGCTGCGAGGAACGGATGTGCGGTCATGGCGTCATCGCGCTGGCTGAGATTGTGCGTGTCCCTGGTGGCCGTTCTGGCCCTGGCACTGGGGGTGGGCTCGGGCCTGGCCTCCGCGAGCGTCCCGAGGTCGCTCGGGTTGCCGAGGGCCGCCGATGACAAGGTGCTCAACGACAACGTCGCCAAGGTGCTGGCCTTCCGGCAGAAGGCCGACTGCGTCCGCAACTCCGCGCTCGGGCTGTGCTCGCTGGTGAAGGGCAAGACCGACGCGCAGGCCGTCTCCGCGGTCAAGCAGCTGTTCGAGAACAGCAAGACCGTCGCCACCAGCCTCGTCGCCGACTCCGACATGGCCGATGCGATCAAGGACGCCAAGAAGGCGGCCAAGGTCGGGGTCGCGCCCCCGGTCGACAAGGTCAAGAAGGTCACCGACCCGCTCGTGGAGAAGGCGCTGAAGTCGAAGTCCTTCGCCAACACCAAGGCGGGCAAGTACCTCAAGAACGCGCAGCCGTCCAAGGCGGGCACCGCGCTGTGGGCCGCGACCACCGTCGCCACCTTCCTCGACGGCAGCTCCTCGGCCTCGGACAAGGCGGTCGCCGCGGTCGGGATCATCCCGGTGGTCGGCCAGCTCGCCTCGCTCATCCACACCACGATCAAGGACCCCAGCGACGTCGAGGGCATCGTCACCGGCACGATCGGCCTGGCCGCCGCGGTGATCACCATCGCCTGCCCGCCGCTGGGCACGGCCATCACCGCCGCGCTCGCGGTCTACTCCGTCGGCAAGGCGCTGTTCCAGTGGCTGTCCTCCTGCGACGAGCGGGACAGGTACAAGGTGAAGCTCGTCCCGATGACCGCCTCGCAGTTCAACAAGGTCAACCTGGAGAAGATCGGCGTGCAGTGGGAGACGGGCGGCGACAAGGCCGTGGTCTTCGGCGCGGCGGAGGCCGGGAAGAAGGTGCTCACCTTCCTCTTCGAGCCGCCTGCCGACAAGAGCTTCTACCTCAACCACGACCTCGGGCTCACCGTGCCCACCGGCATCACCCTGGCGGGGGCGCACTACGTGCAGAAGGGCGGGGCCAAGGCGACGTCGGAGTGCGCGCACACCAACCCCGACGAGAAGGACCCGGCCGAGCTGCCCTTCTGGAACTGCACCACCAAGGGCGCCAAGGGTTTCACCGTCACGCAGGAGAAGCCGGTCGTCGTCGACCTCGTCTTCGACGCGGCCAGCGCGGACGCCTGCACGAGCGGGAAGAAGCAGTGCCAGCACAAGAGCCTGCGGATCGACCTCCAGACCTACGTCAACTCCGGTGACTCCAGGCCCACCCGGGTGTCGGTCGACTACGAGTTCGTCTAGCGACGGGTGGTTTCACAGCTCGCGGATGACTCGGGCGGGGTTGCCCGCGACGAAGGTGCGTGCCGGGACCTCGCGCAGCACCACCGAGCCCGCGCCGACGACGGAGTCGGCGCCGATGGTGACGCCGGGGCAGACGATCACGCCGCCGCCGAGCCAGGCGTTGTCCCCGATGGTGATGGGCAACGGTTTCTCCCAGCCCTCACGGCGCTTGTCGTGGTCCTCCAACGGGTGCAGCGCGGTCAGCAGCTGGGCGCGCGGCCCGATCCGCACGTCGTCGCCGATGGTGATGCGCGCGTCGTCCATGAAGATGGCGTCGTTGTTGACGAAGCTGTTCGCGCCGATCGTGGTCAGGTGGCCGTAGCTGCACAGGAACCGCGTCAGCACGCGGGTTCCCGGTCCGATGCCGCCCAGCAGCTCGGTGAGGATGGCGAAGCGCTCAGCGTCCTCGTCGGTCGTGGTGGCGTTGAAGCGGTCGAGCAGCCGCCCGCAGCGGAGCCGGTCCTCGGCGAGGTCGGGCTCGTCGAGGTACCACTCGTTGCGCAGCATGCGTTCCTTGTTGTCGCCCACGCCATCCGATCATGCCACTGGCAGCTCGGCGAGCTTGCGCTCCAGCACGCCCCGCTCGCGCGCGTTGCCGCACAGGCCGATGGCGCGCTCCAGTTCGGAGCGCGCCTCGTCGGTGCGGCCCAGCCGGGCGAGCAGTTCGCCGCGCACGCTCGGCAGCAGGTGGGAGTTGGCCAGCGCCTTGGCCGCGACCAGCTCGTCGACGATCTCCAGCGCGGCGGCCGGGCCCTTGGCCATGGCGACGGCGGCGGCCCGGTTGAGGTCGACGACCGGGGACGGCCCGAGCTGGCCCAGCGCCTCGTACAGCACGACGATGCGCTCCCAGTTGGTCTCCTCGACCGAGTCGGAGATGGCGTGGCACTCGGCGATCGCGGCCTGCAAGCCGAAGGCGCCGATGCCCCGGCCGATCTGCGAGGCGCGGGCGAGCGCGGCTCGTCCGCGCAGGATCGCCGCGCGGTCCCACCGGCGCCGGTTCTGCTGCTCCAGCAGCACGGGCTCGCCGTCCGGGCCGGTGCGGGCGGGGAAGCGCGCGGCGGTGAGTTCGAGCAGCGCGAGCAGGCCGAGCACTTCGGGCTCCTCGGGCATGAGCTGGGCGAGCACCCGTGCCAGCCGCTGCGCCTCGCCCGCGAGGTCGAAGCGGATCAGGTCGTCACCCGAACTCGCCGAGGAGCCCTCGGTGAAGATCAGGTAGACCGCGCTGAGCACCGACCCCAACCGCTGGGGGCGCTCGGCGACCGGGGGCACCTCGAACGGCACCCCGGCCTCGCCGAGCGACTTCTTCGCGCGGGTGATCCTCGCCTGCACGGTCGCGGTCGGCACCAGGAACGCCTTGGCGATCTCGTCGCTGGTCAGGCCGCCGACGACGCGCAGCGTCAGCGCCACCCGGGACTCGCGCGGCAGCACGGGGTGGCACGAGACGAACATCAGCGCGAGCACGTCGTCGTCGATCTGGTCCGGGTCCCACAGCACGTGGTCGGACTCGGCCTCGATCGTGCCGCCGGAGTACGCGCCGCCCTCGCCGAGGTCCTTGGCGAAGGACGCGTAGCGCTCGTCCAGCGCCGAACGCCGCCGGAAGGCGTCGATCGCGCGACGCCGTCCGACGGCGAGCAGCCACCCGGCGGGGCTGCGCGGAACACCCTCGCGCGGCCACGTCACCAGAGCTTCGGCCAGCGCCTCCTGCGCGAGGTCCTCGGCCAGCGCGAAATCGCCGGTGTAGCGCGCGAGCGCACCGACGATCCGCGCCGACTCGATCCGCCAGACGGCGGCGACGGCGTCCCGGCCCGTCGCCTCAGCCATCGCCCGCCACCCCGGTCACAGCTGGCCGGTCGCCACGCGCCACTCCCGCTCCTTCTTGATCCACTCGTTGTCCTGCGGCATCTCGTCGATCGAGGTCACCCTGCGGATCTCGGCCTTGCTGCCCTTGCCCTGCAGCGGAGCGCGCCGCGCCCAGGCGACGGCCTCCTCCTGCGAGGCCACGTTCAAGATCCAGAACCCGCCGAAGAGCTCCTTGGTCTCACCGTAGGGACCGTCGGTGACCACGGGAACCTCGGCGGAGTAGTCCACCACGACGCCGGGCTGCGTCGGGTCGAGGCCCTCGGCCGCGACCAGCACACCCGCCCTGATCAGCTCGTCGTTGAACCGCCCCATCGACTCGATGATCTCGTTGAAGTCCACCTCCTGGAAGTTCTCGAAGGTCTCGTCGGTGGCGCGCATGATCAGCATGTACTTCACGGTGTGTCTCCCTGGCTCGTCGTCCGGGTCGCTCTCGGACCCGCTCGCACCTAGGTCGAACGGGCGCGGTCGCGGATCGACAAACTCGTCGAACTTTTTTCCGAGAGATCTGCGGGCAGCCTAAAACACGTGCTCAAGACACTGCAGCCGCTGTGACACGGCGGTGTCGGCCGCCGTCAGGAACACGACCTGCTGGTCCTCGTCGGGCACGGCAAGCACGTCGGAGTGCAGCCTCAGCGCTCCGACCTCGGGGTGCAGGACGGTGCGGTCGCAGTGACCGGGGGAGTGGACCGGATCGGCCGCCCACAGCTCGCGGAACTCCGCGCTCGCTCCGGTCAGCTCGGCGACGACGCCGGAGATCCGCTCATCGGCGGGGTAGCGGCTCGACGCGGCGCGCAGCCGGGCGACGACCACGCGGGACAGGCCCGCCGAGACCTCCATTGGATGACCGAGTCCCAGGAACCAGCGACGCGCGATGTTCGGCTCCCCGGCGAGGTCACCGAGCAGGGCGTCCGCGAGCGGGTTCCACGCGATCACGTCGTAGCCCGCGTCGGTGACCACGGCCGCCGTGCCGGGCAGCCGGTTCAGGAATGCCGCGACAGACGGCACGACCTGGCGTTTCGGGCTCGTCGGCGGGCCAGGGGCAGCGCCGAGGCGGAACAGGTGGACGCGCTCGGCGTCGCTGAGCCGCAGCGCGTCAGCGAGGGCTGACAGCACGCGCGGCGACGGGTGCGGGCCGCGCGCCTGTTCGAGGCGGGCGTAGTAGTCGACGGACACGTGCGCCAACTCCGCGACCTCCTCGCGGCGCAGGCCCGGAGTCCGTCGCGGTGCCGTGGGCAGGCCGAAGTCCTCGGGTCGCGAGCCCGTCCGTCGAGCGCGTAGGAACTGGGCCAGGTCCTGTCTCCCCATAGCTCCTCCTCGCGGTCCTGCCAGGGATCGATTGTCCCTGGAAGTGCGGGTGCCACGGCGGCACGGTCACGTCGTGGACAAAGACGTTGTGGACAAGGACGTTGTGGATAAAGACACGGACAAGCGCACAGCACTGGTCACCGGCGCCAACCGGGGCATCGGCAAGGAGATCGCCCGGCAGTTGGCCGAGGCGGGCCTCATCGTGCACATCGGCTCGCGCGACGCGGACGACGGTCAGCGCGCGGTCGACGAGATCGGGGCGAACGCGCGACTGCTCGTCCTCGACGTCACCGACGGCGTGGCTGAGGCAGCCGAGCAGATCGGCAGGCTGGACGTCCTGGTCAACAACGCCGGGATCATGACCACCGGGCCGGACGTCGAGGGCTTCCGCCGGGCCTACGAGGTCAACGTGTTCGGCGTGGTCGCGGTGACCGAGGCCTTCCTGCCCGCGCTCCGCCGCTCCGCGAGCCCGCGCATCGTCAACATCTCCAGTGGGCTCGCGTCGCTGGAATGGAGTTCCACGCGGTTCCCGGTCGACGCGGCGTCGGTGGCGTACCGGACGTCGAAGGCCGCCTTGAACGCGCTGACCGTCCTGTACGCGCAAGCCCTTGCCGGAGCGGGGTGCAAGGTGAACGCCCTGGGCCCGGGACCGCGCGCCACGGCCATGAACTCCTTCGCCGGCGGCGACCCCGCGGAGGCCGCCGAGGGAGCCGTTCGCCTTGCCCTGCTACCGGATGACGGACCGACCGGCTCCTTCGTGGCGTGGGACGGCACGCCGATTCCTTGGTGACCGCAGTCCTCAGTGGACACAGCTGAGTGAATGCGGGCGGGGGCTGCGCGGGCGGCTTGATCGAACATGAGATCCTTCTCGCCTCGCCAGCGAAGGAGCGCCAGTCCGCGATGACCGCGCGAATCACCGGTACGACCGACGGTCAGCTCTGCCAGCGGCCCCCCTCCGAGCCCGTCCCCGTCCCGTCCTCGGCGGCGCCGTGGTCGGCGATCATGGACAACGCCTGCCAGAAGGCCGCCGAGGCGCACGCGGAGTGCCAGCGCAGGCTCGCCGACAGCCACGAGGCGTTCCTGAGGATGGCCGACGAGGCGGTCGACGCCGCGTCGACCGGAGCGCTGGGCCCGCGACTGCACGTGTTCTCCGGTGCCGACCGCGCGGAGGTGCTGGAGGCGCTTGACGCGCGGCGCGAGGCCGACACCGGTCCGGCGCGGCTCGTCCTTGTCGCAGAAGGAGAACACGCGGCGCCGTGGGACGAGGCGCGGCGCTGGCTGGTTGACGGCGGCGAGCTGCCCGCTGGTGCGCGCTACCGGGACGAGCCGGTCGGCGGAGAGATCGGTTTCGTCTACACCAACGGTTCCGCGTCCTACGGCGGCATGGGCCACGAGCTGGTGCGCGCGGTGCCGTCGCTGGCGGCCGAACCGCTCGGCGAGGGCGCTGGAGTGCTCGCCCGGATCTGGTCGGCGGCCTGGCTCTGCACCGTCCACACCAGGCTGAGCAGGGGACTGCTCGGTCTGCGGCCGTCGGCCGGGATCGGGTACTCGTCGGGAGAGACCGCGGCCCTTCTGGCACTCGGTGCCTGGCCGGACATCGAGGACCTGTGCCGCGACACCTGGGAGAGCGGCCTGTTCACCGCGGACCTGGAGCGCGTGGTCCGGGCGGCGTGGGAGCGCGACGGCGTGCCGGGCGAGCAGTGGGTCAGCTACCTGGTCAACGCCTCGGCGGAACGGCTGATGGCGGAGCTGGCCGATGAAACGGCCGTGCACCTGTTGTCGGTCAACGCCCCCGACGTCTGCCTCATCGGTGGTGAGGCCCAGGCGTGCGCCGATGTCGTTGCCAGGCTTGGCGTCGAGTCCGCGCTGAGCGACTACGACCTCGCCGCGCACGCGCCCGAGCTCGCCGAAGTCCGCGACCGCTGGCACGAGCTGCACCTGCGCCGGACCGTCGAGGTGCCCGGAGTGCGCTTCTACAGCGGCGCGAGCAGGCGGTCCTACCCGCTCACCGACGAGACCGCCGCGAACGCGGTGACCGCGCAGGGCACCGGCATGATCGACTTCGCCGGAACGGTCGAACAGGCCTGGTACGACGGCGTTCGCGTCTTCGTCGAGCACGGTCCGCGCGGGCTGTGCACGGAGTGGGTCAAGCGCGTGCTCGGCGACCGCGACCACGTGGCCGTGGCCTTCGACGCCGAGTCCGGCGGCCTGCGGCAGCTGTGCCTCGCCGTCGCGGAGCTGGTCGCGGCCGGGGTGCCGGTCAGCACCGCGCAGCTGTTCGAGGAGCTGCGTGACTCCGCTCCGCCGATCGACGAGCCCGCGCTGCGCGGCGTGGTGGCGCGCCAGGTGCAGCGCGCGACGGAGCTGCACGAGGAGGCCATGGCCCAGCTCCGCCGGTCGCAGCAGCAGTTCCTGCGCATGCGGGGCGAGATCGTCGCCGACATGGCGAGCCTGGAGCCCAAGCAGAGCCTGGCGCTTCCCGAGGCAGAGGGCTTCCTGGTGCGCACCGAGGTCCACCACGACACCTGGTACCTCGACGCCGCCGGGAGGGTGCCCGCCGGGCTGCTGATCGAGGCGGCCGGGGCCGACGAAGTGCTCGCCGACTGGCTCGGCGCGGACCTGCTGGACCGGGACGAGCGCGCCTACCGGCTGCTCGGCTGCGAGCTGACCTTCCACGGGAGCCTGCCCGCCGCCGGGGACGAGCCGCGCTACGAGATCCACGTCGATCGGCACATCGAGCACGAAGGCGTGTGGCTGTTCTCCTTCCGCTACGACTGCCACGTGGGCGACGAGCTGCGGCTGAGCGTCCGGGACGGCCAAGCGGGCTTCTTCACCGAGGCCGAGCTGGCGGAGACCGACGGGGTGCAGTGGGACGCGGCGGACACCGCGCCCATGGCCGACCTCCCGCTCGACGCGTCGATTCTTCCTTGTGCGCCAAGGAACTTCTCCGCTGCTGAGGTCTTGGCCTTCGCCGAGGGACGACCGGCGGACTGCTTCGGCTGGGAGCAGACGAAGTCGCACGTCAGGACGCCTCGGATCGAGGACGGCCGCATGCTGTTCCTGCGCGAGGTGGCCGAGTTCGACCCCAAGGGTGGGCCGTGGGGGCGTGGTTACCTGCGTGCCACAGCTCCGATCTCGCCCGACGACTGGTTCTTCGACGAGGACCAGTCCATGCCCGGAACCCTGATGTTCCAGGGCTGTTTGCAGGCGATGGCGTTCTACCTGGCCGCGCTGGGCTGCACGGTCGCCAAGGACGGCTGGCGCTTCGAACTGGCCGAGGACGTGCCCTGCACGGCGCGCTGCCGTGGCCAGGCGACACCGGACAACGAGCGCATCACCTACGAGGTTTTCGTCCAGGGTTTCGACGCGGGGTCGCTCACGCTGCACGCCGACGTGCTCGCGACGGTGGACGGCGTGAAAGCCTTCCACTGCCAAGGAGTCGCACTACGGCTGGTTCCGGACTGGCCGCTCTCGAAGCTCCTCGGAGAGGGCGCCGGAGACCAGGTCCCGCTCGCCGAGGTCGATGGTTTCCGGTTCGATCGCGCCTCGCTGCTCGCGTGCGCATGGGGTAAGCCCGGTGACGCGTTCGGTCCTTCCTTCGTGGAATCCGGTGCGTCGTGGATCGCGCGCCTTCCTGGGCCTCCGTACCACTTCATGTCGCGCATCGTGGCGGTGAAGGGGACGCAGAACTCCTTGGTGGACGGCGATGTCGAGCCCGGCAGCGGGGTGATCGCGGAGTACGACGTGCCGGACGAGGCGTGGTACTTCGACCAGAACGGTACTGAGTTCATGCCGTTCGCGGTGCTCGCGGAGATCGCGCTGCAACCCTGCGCCTGGCTCGCGTCCTACCTCGGCGGCGCGCTGCCCGCGGGGACAGAGCTGGTGTGGCGCAACCTCGACAGCACGGGTACCGCGACCGGCGAGATCACCCCGGACACGCGGACCGTGCGCACGCACGCTGAGATCACTTCGGTGTCGCGCAGCGGGGACGTGGTGATCGAGTCGTTCTCCGTGCGCTGCCTGGCCGACGGTGTTCCGGTGTTCGAGCTGTCCACCGTGTTCGGTTGCTTCCCGGCCTCGGTTTTCGAGGACCAGCAAGGACTTCCGGTGTCCCGCGAATGGCTCGACGCCTCGTGCGAGCACGCGGTGGAGGTCTCGGCGCGCGGACCGATGCTGTCGATGCTCGACCGCGTCACCGGCTACTGGCCCGAAGCGGGCTCGGAAGGGCTCGGCCGGATTCGCGCGGAGAAGGACGTCGACGCCGGCGAGTGGTTCTTCAAGGCGCACACCTTCCAGGACCCCGTGCTGCCCGGTTCGCTCGCCGTGGAAGCCGTGTGCCAGCTGCTCCAGGTCTTCATGGCCGAGCGCGGGCTGACCCGCGGCGTCGCGCACCCGCGCTTCGAGGCGATCGCACTGGGTGCTGAGACCACGTGGAAGCACCGAGGGCAGGTCACCCCGGCCACCCGGCGCGTCCGCGTCGAGGCGGAGATCGTTGAGGTGGTCGACGACGAGCGCGGTCGGCAGGTGATCGCGCAGGCGTGGCTGTGGGGCGATGAAACCTGTGTGTTCCAGGCGGAGCGCATCGGTGTTCGGGTCGTTCCTGGCGACGGCCCGCCCGCCGTCGTGGAGTCGGAGCTCGACCCGGCCGTTGACACGTGGATGGGCGATTACCGTCCGACGTGGACGGTCCCGGCGCTGCCCCTCATGTCCATTGTGGACGTTCTCGCGCAGGCGGCCGTCGACTACAGCGGCCTCCGCGTCACCGAGGTGCGCGACGTCCGGCTGCGGCGGTGGTTGCTGACCGGGGAGAAACTGCGTTCGCGGACCGAGGTCACCGAGACCGTCGACGGCCTCGCGGTGCGGCTGTCGATCTGGCAGGAGGCCGAAGCGGACTTCGAGGAAGTCGCCACGGCGGTCGTCGTCGTGGGCGCGCCGTGCGGCCAGGCGCCGCCGCGCTTCGCCGATCTGCACGACTCCGTGCCGCAACTGGAGCCCTACGAGTCGGCGGTGCTGTTCCACGGCCCCGCATTCCAGTACGTGAAGTCCTGGAAGATCGGCACGACCGGGGCTTCCGCGGTACTCGATGCCAGGCGGGGCGGCGTTCCACGGGGCTGCCTGCACCAGGGCCTGCTCGACGCGGCGGTGCAGGCGGTCCCGCACCACGACATGGCGAAGTGGGCGCCGCGCATCGGCTCCGGCCAGGTCGGTTTCGCCTGCCGCGTCGACGCGCTCCAGCTCTTCGCGGACCTGCCCGACTTCGGCGAGATCGAGGTGGAGGCGCGCTTCGCGGGCTTCGAGGACGAGGACGGCCTCGTGCTCGCCACCGACGTCCAGCTGTGCTTCGCAGACCGCGTGCTCGCCGCGTTCCGGCTGAACACCGTGCTGTTCCCGTTGGGGCGCATGGCATCGGTGTCGCTGGCCGAGCTCAGGGACTTCCTCGGCGACAGCCGCGAGGCCAACGGGATCACGCTGTCCACCGTCGCCGGGGGGATCACCAAGCTCAGTGTCACCGACATCGCCGAAGCCGACTGGCTGCCCGGCACCGTCGGCCGGGCGTGGGGCCTGCCGGAGGCCGGTCCCGCGACCGAGCAGGCCGAGGTGGTCGCCGTCAAGGACCACATCGCCAGGGCGGTCGGCGCTCATCCGTCCACTGTGGACGTGAGCGCCGACCTGCGCAGCGCCTCCGTTGCCTCGCGCCTGATCTACGTGCACGTGACGCGGGCGCGGGACAAGGTGCTCGTGCGGACGGTGAACGCGCCGTGAGGGCTCGTCAGCCGCGCATGCTCGCGAACATCCCCGGCACGTAGGCCCCAGCGGGATTGCGCACCATGACGTTGAGCCGGTTCGCCGCGTTGATCAGCGCGATGAGCGCCAGCAGCGCGGCGAGCTGGTCGTCGTCGTAGTGCTCGCGGGCCCGCGCCCACGTCTCGTCCGAGACGCCCTCGTGCGCGTCGGCGAGCCGGGTGCCCTCCTCGGTGAGCGCCAGCGCCGCGCGCTCGGCCTCGGTGAACACCGTCGCCTCGCGCCACGCCGCCACCAGGTGCAGCCGCACCGCGCTCTCGCCCGCCGCCGTCGCCTCCTTGGTGTGCATGTCGATGCAGAACGCGCAGCCGTTGATCTGACTGGCTCGCAACGACACCAGCTCCTGCGTGGCCTTCGGCAGCGTCGAGTGCTCGATCATCGTGCTGGCGTTGGCGAAGCGCTTGCCGAACTTGGCGGCGAACTCGTTGGCGAACAGGTTGAACCTGGCGTCCATGGCGTCGTCCTCACTCGTCGTGTTCTGTGCTGGACGAACACCAGATGCCGGTGCCCCGGGTTCTGTGACAGGCCTTCGTTGTGACGCGCGTCATGTCACAGGACGGCGGATAGTGGCGTCTAGTGGGCGACACCGACCGAGGAGGCCACCTGTGAACCCCGCGACCGAGGCGTTCGTCGCCCACCGCAACCTGCTGTTCACCGTCGCCTACGAGATGCTCGGCTCCGCCGCGGACGCCGAGGACGTGCTCCAGGAGACGTGGCTGCGGTGGTCCGGCGTCGACCTCGGCACCGTCGAGAACCACCGCGCCTACCTGGTCCGCATCACCACGCGCCAGGCGCTCTCGCGGTTGCGCGCGCTCAGCAGGCGCAAGGAGTCCTACGTCGGTTCGTGGCTGCCCGAGCCGCTGCTCACCACCCCCGACGTCGCCGAGGACGTCGAGCTGGCCGACAGCGTGTCCATGGCCATGCTCCTCGTGCTGGAGACCCTGGCGCCCACCGAGCGCGCCGTGTTCGTGCTGCGCGAGGTCTTCGACTTCGGCTACGACGAGATCGCCGAGGCCGTCGGCAAGACCCCCGCCGCCGTCCGCCAGATCGCCCACCGCGCCCGCGCCCACGTCGCGGCCCGCCGCCCGCGCGGAGCCGCTTCTCTCGTCGAGAGGCGTGGCGTTCTCGACGCTTTCCAGCGCGCTGTCGAGACCGGGGATGTCCAGGGTCTGCTCGACGTTCTCGCGCCCGATGTCGTGCTCTTGGGCGACGGCGGCGGCGTGAAGCAGGCCGTGCCACGCCCGATTGTTGGCGCCGACAAGGTGGCGCGGTTGCTCGTGGGTGGATTCGGTCGTTTGGTCGAGACTGTTTCGCTGCAAGCTGTTCAGGTGAACGGGCACCCGGGGTTGCTTGTGCGGCTTGACGGTGAGACCGACACGGTTGTCGCCGCGCACATCGAAGACGGGCGCATCAGCGGGCTGTACGCCGTGCGGAACCCGTCGAAGCTGTCGTACGTGGGGCAGGAGACGGTTTTGCGTCGCTGAGCTTTGTGGTGGCTGGTTTCTTGGTGGGGTACGGCTGGGCTTCCGGCTTGCACTGGCTGGGCTTCCAGCGGGGGACGGCTGGACTTCCAGCTGGCGCCGGTATCAGCGGCGGGTGCGGCTGGGCTTCCCGCTCGCACCGGTACCAGCGTGGGGGTCGGCTTGACCTGGGGCCCCTTGCGCGTGCCCTCATTGGCCGGGCGGGCACGGGAGGTATCCCGGCCCACGCGGACGAGCGTATGGCACGCGCACCCCAGGTAAAGCCGACCAGTTTCGCTCGCGGCTGAAAGTTCTCGTTGTTGTTGCGCTGCAACGGATTTGACGCTCTCACAGGGCTTGCTAGAATTGAGGTATCCAACAGGAAGGGAGGTGTGATCATGTTTGATATCGCAGAACTCCAGTCAACATTGATAGATCATCTCGAAGCGCAAGACGTCTACCGGCTTTCCGAGGAAGAACACCTCGCGTTCCTCGGCGGCCTGGAAACTCTCTCGAACCTTGTGACCGCTGTGAAGACCGACGCGGCGACGCACGCGGAGGAGCGTGGTCTGCACACCTCGCTGGGGTGTCGGAACATCGCGACCTTGTTGCGGTCGC
>NZ_MUMH01000009.1 GCF_002155965.1 Allokutzneria sp. NRRL B-24872 | reverse complement strand
GGTCAGGCGGGGTGGGTCAGGTGGGGAGGGTCTTGATGCGGGCCAGGACGGCTTCGCAAGCTTCGCCGAATGCCTGGAGCTGGTGGGGCGTGAGGGCGTCGACGAAGGCTTCGCGGACGTTGGCGACGTGCAGCGGGGCGGCGGTCTCGATGGCGGCGCGACCGGCCTCGGTGAGCACGACGTCGGAGTAGCGGGTGTCCTTGGAGCACTGCTGCCGCTCGACGAGGCCGCGCTGCGCCATCCTGCTGAGCTGGTGGGAGATGCGGCTCTTCTCCCACTGCGTCGCCTCCCCCAGCTCGTAGGCGCGCATCCGCCCGTGCGGCGACTCGGAGAGCTCCACGAGGATGCGGTAGTCGGCCGGGGACAGACCGGACTCGCGTTGCAGGCTGGCGCCGAGGCGGGAGTTGAGCATCGTCTCCATCGCCTTGAAGGCACGCCACGCGCGTTGCTGCTCCTCGGTCAACCACTCCGGTCCGCTCACGAGCCCCAGCGTACCCCTCAGGTTGACGTATCACCCCGACCCGAGCTACGTTCAGGTTGATACATCAATCCGAAGGAGCGGGGTCATGGGCGAGCAGAAGATCATCGCGGTCACCGGGGCCACGGGGGCGCAGGGCGGCGGTATCGCGCGGGCGATCCTGGCCGAGCCGGAGTCCGGTTTCACCGTGCGCGCGCTGACCAGGGACCCGGAATCGGCCTCCGCCAAGGAACTCGCCGCGCTGGGCGCCGAGGTCGTGCGGGCGGACTTCAACGACGAGGCCAGCGTGCGCGGCGCGTTCGAGGGCGCGTACGGCGCCTACCTGGTGACGAACTTCTGGGCGCACGGCTCGGCCGACAGGGAGCGCGCGGAGGTCGAGGTCCTGGTCCGCGCGGCGAAGACGGCCAACCTCCAGCACGTGGTCTGGTCGACACTGGAGGACACGCGCGAGCTGCTCCCGGTGAGCGACGCGCGGATGCCGGTGCTCCAGGAGCACTACAACGTGCCGCACTTCGACGTGAAGGGCGAGGCGAACGCGCTGTTCACCGAGGCGGGCATCCCGACGACCTTCCTCAACACCACCTACTACTTCCAGGGCTTCACGGAGTACTTCCCGCCCAAGCGCGGCGAGGACGGCGTGATCACGCTGGCCCTGCCGCTGGAGGACGGCAAGCTGCTGGCCGGCGTGGACTCCGAGGACATCGGCCGCACCGCCTGGGAGATCCTCAAGCGCGGCAAGGAGTTCGTCGGCCGCACGGTGAGCATCGCGGGCGAGCACCTGACCGGTGCGCAGTACGCGGAGCGGTTCGCGGAGGCACTCGGCGAGCCGGTGCGGTTCCAGTCGATCCCCTACGACACCTTCCGCACCTTCGACTTCCCGGGCGCGGTGGAGATCGCCAACATGTTCCAGTACTACGGCGACTTCGACGCGGAGTTCACCGGCGCCCGCGACCTGACCGAGGTGCGCGCGCTGAACCCGAGGCTGAAGGACTTCGCGAGCTGGCTGAGCGCGAACACCTCGGCCTTCCGCGAGTCCTGAGCGGATCGACGTTCCTGATCTTGACGTGCGGTGCGCGGCGGGGGCCGCTTTGCTGACAGTTGTCCGAATTGTCGCATTTCTCCGAGGAGTCCCCGTGCGTTCCGCCGCCGCCGTCCTGACCGGTCTCACCCTCGCCGCCACCGCCGTGCTCGCCCCCGCAGCCGCTGCTGCGACCCCGACCTCCTTGTCCACCAAGGGCTTCCTGAGCCGGGACAGCTCGCAGCCGCTGTGGATGGCAACGGTCACGCTGACCTCGACGCTCTCCGAGAAGGGCACCACCAGGCGGGTGGCGGGCGCGACGGTCACCTTCACCAGCACGTGGGACAACGGCGCGCTCTGCGAGGCCGTCACCACCGCGTCGGGCATCGCGACCTGCTCCGCCGAGATCACCGACGAGCGGACGCTCGTCGCCATCCAGTCCAGCGACGGCTACCGGGCCACCTTCACCGGCTCGGCGAGCCACGCGGCCGTGCAGACCGGCGGCTCGGCGAGGTGGGCGCACTAGGCCCTGTAGGTCACCGAGTTCACCAGAGGACGGCGCCCGGTAACAGCCAGCGCTTCTGACTCAGCGTCGAAGATCGTTCTCCGTGCGGCTTCTCGCCTCACGGAGAACGATCCGCGCCGAGGTTCCCCGACGAGCGGGCACTACGCCTAGGACCACCAGTCCATGTTCCAGCGACGGGTTCCCGGCTGGTAGTAGTAGCCAGTCGGACAGAGAACTCTGACGGTCGCACCGTTACTGCCGAGCAGGCTGCTGAATTTCTTGTCCGGGCCGGTGAGTGGACCCAAAACGGAGCACTTGATATTGAGAACGTACTTTCCGTAATCACACTTCGCGGAGGCGCCACCGCGCCCCTCCGACGGCCAAGAACACGCGAACGGATTACTGGCTGAGGCCGGAGAGCCGACGAGCACGCTGCCCGCGGCGACAAGTCCGACCACAGCAACCCTCAACAACATTCGAAAACTCCTCGCACGCGCGACCAAAGCTTGATTGTGTCGCGCAGCTTAGGGAGCGTGATCACATGCCGCCACGAGTTCAGTCTGCGGTGAATGACATGACGAAAATGCGAAGATAAGGACCCGCCCCTAGAAGCTGAGTTCGACGACGAGGGCTGGGTGGTCGGTCGTGCCACCCATCCCCACCGTGGAGCTCTTGACGAAGGTGAACTTCGTCGAGGCGAACACGTGCTGGAGATCGCCGTCGCCCTTGCGGTAGAAGCCGGTGCGGTTGCAGTCCTGGACGTCCGGGTTTCCCTTGTAGCGCAGGTTCATGTCACCGGAGAACAGCGCGGGCGCGGTGCGCGCGTAGCCCTCGACGCGGCCCATCAGCTCCTTGCACTGCGCGAGCGCGACCTGGCCGTCCCACGCCGACAGGTGCGTGGTGCACGCGCTGATCCGCCCGGCGGGCAGACATCCCCAACTGCGCTTCTCCGAGCGGCTGTCCTGCTTCGTGAAGACACCGCTCTGCCCAGCCGCTGAGCCCGCGAGC
This sequence comes from Allokutzneria sp. NRRL B-24872, assembly GCF_002155965.1. Taxonomy (GTDB): domain Bacteria; phylum Actinomycetota; class Actinomycetes; order Mycobacteriales; family Pseudonocardiaceae; genus Allokutzneria. Next base: position 73,227 of record NZ_MUMH01000009.1, on the reverse strand, counting down.
GCGCTCGCCACCAGGATCGCGTTGCCGTAGTCCTGGCCGTTCTTGCACTTCACCGGGTTGCCGTCGCGGCGAGCGGCGACGAACAGCGACTTCACCGTGCCCATCGCGGCGGCCAGCGGGGCGACGTCGCCGGAACAGCTCTCGTTGAGGGACAACACCTGCGGCTTGACCGAGGCGATCACCTCCTTCGCCTTGGCCATCACCCTGTCCCCGGTGAAGCAGCCCGCGGCGCCGCTGTGGCAGAGGTTCAGCTGGAGGACCTTGACCGGTGTGGCCGCAGCCGCGACCGGGGTCGTCGCCGCACCGACCGCGAGGGTGGCGACGAGGACGCTCAAGACCTGCCTGGTGCGCATGGAACCTCCCGCGTGAAGTGGTGACTCGAATGCTCTCCCAAACGTGAATTCTTGGCAATTTTATGCTCTGTGCTGGTAGAACTTTCCGGTGAGCTGGACAATGCGCGCGCTGGACCTGGCGGATGACCGCACGGCTGATGCCGTGCACCGGATCGGACTGCGCGCCTACCGCGTCGAGGCGGAGCTGATCGGGTTCGACGGGATTCCCGCGCTGCACGAGACGCTCTCGGAGATGCGCGCCGAACCGCTGCGCTGGCTGGGCGCGGTCACCCCGAGCGGTGAACCGGTCGCGTTCCTGGCCTGGCAGCGCACTTCCGAGGGCGAGGTCGACATCGACCGGCTGTGCGTCGACCCGGACTGGTTCCGCAAGGGCCTGGCGAGCGCGCTCGTCGACGAGGTGCTGCGCGAGGACGGGCCGGTCATCGTCTCCACCGGTGCGGCCAACGCGCCCGCGATCACCCTCTACGAGCGCAAGGGTTTCGTGCGCACGGGCACCTTCAGCCCGGCGCCGGGGCTCGATCTCGCGACCTTCCGGCTCGACCGCGCTTGACCTTGTCGTTGGCGGCAGGGTTGGACGATCGCCGGCATGAGCAGAACAGTCCTGATCACCGGGGCGGGAACGGGCATCGGCCGGGCGAGCGCGCTGCACTTCGCCGAGCACGGCGCGAACGTCGTGATCGTCGGCAGACGGTCCGAACCGCTCGCCGAGGTCGCCGCGCACAGCAGCGCGATCCACGCCATCGCCACCGACATCACCTCGCCGGGCGCGCCGGAGCGGATCGTCGCCGAGGCTGTTGAGCGCTTCGGCGGGCTCGACGTGCTGGTGAACAACGCGGGGATCGTCCGCGCCGAGCTGATGGGCGCGATCACCCCGGAGGCGATCGCCGCGCAGCTGGCCACGAACTTCGTCGCCCCGGTGCTGCTGACCCAGGCCGCCGTGCCGCACCTGCGTCGCGACAACGGCGTCGTGGTCAACGTGTCCACCGCCGTCGCGCTGCGCGGCTGGCCGACGAGTTCCGTCTACGCGGCAACGAAAGCAGCGGTCGACACGTTCACGCGGAGCTGGGCGGTGGAGCTGGCGCCGCAGGGCGTCCGCGTGGTCGCCGTGGCGCCCGGCGCGATCGACACGCCGATCGCCGAGCACCAGGGCCTCTCCCCCGAGCAGCGCGCGGCGACGCGGGACTGGCAGATGGAGCACACCCCGCTCAAGCGCGTCGGCACCGCCGAAGAAGTAGCGTGGGCGATCGCCGGGCTCGCCTCGCCGAGCGCGAGCTTCGTGACCGGTGTCGTGCTGCCGGTGGACGGCGGTGCCGTTGTGGCGTGAGCGTGCTGGAGGGGCGATGCGGATCGGCGAGCTGGCCGAGGCGACCGGGGTCACGCCCCGCGCGCTGCGGCACTACGAGGAGGCCGGGCTGATCAGCTCGCGCAGGCTCGCCAACGGCTACCGGGACTACCGGGAGTCCACTGTGGACCGAGTGCGCAACATCCGGTTGCTGGTGGACTTCGGGCTCACCCTGGAGGACGTGGAGTTCTTCGTCGGCTGCCTGGACGGCGACCTGCTGGCGGCGCCGCCTGCCCCCGCCGCGCTGGACGTGGTTCGGCGGCGCCTCGACGTGCTGGAGCAGCGGATCACCACCCAGGTCTCGCAGCGGGACCGGCTGCTCAACGCCTTGGAGCGCTTCAGTCCTGAGTCGGGAACCACTCGCCGTGGAAGCCCGCTGGCACCCGAACCGGAAGGTGCACGACGGCGACCGGCTCCGCGCTGAGCGTGCCCGCGTCGAGCACGACCAGGTCGGTGCGGTCGCGCTCTGCGTCGTGCACCAGGCTCATCAGCCAGCCGTCGTCCTCGGCGGAGTCCTTGGCGCGTGGGATGAACACGGCTTCGCCCGCGAAGCGCGACGCGCCGAAGTCCTGCACCTGCGTGGTCCCGGCGACGCGGTCGTGCTTGGCGATCCCGCGCCCGGCGAGGTTGCCGACTTCGCCGTGGTGCAGCGCGACCCCGTAGCTGTAGCGGTGGTTGGCGCCGATCATGCGCTCGTCGATCCTCGGGAACTCACCGGCGAGGTCGTCGACCTGTCCACTGTGGACGGTTCCGGCCTTGAGGTCGAAGGTCCAGCGCCACAGCACCGGCGCCACCTCCAGCGGCTTCCACCACGCGGAATCGAACACGCGCTCGTGCCGGAACGCTTCCAGGACAACGCGATCGCCGTCCTCGTAGGCGTTGGCCGTGTGGTAGACGAAGCACGGCTCGATCTCGAACCAGCGGATGTCGGCGTTGGTGCCGTAGCGCGGCATCAGGCCGATCCGCGAGCGGCGGCCGTCCTGCCAGACGTAGGGGTAGAACCCGAGCTTCGCGGCGTCCTGGTTGAAGGTCACCGGCAGGTCGTAGATCACCACGTGGTTCGCGGTGAGCGCCGTGTCGTGGATCATCGGCTTGTCGTCGATCTCGATGCGCTCGACGCCGGTCACCGCGCCGTCCGCGCCGACGACGACGAGCTGCCCACCGTTCTCCGCCGCCGAGTACGTGACCGCGAACAGCTCCCCCGTGCTCGGGTCGCGCTTGCTGTGCGCGGCGTACCCGTGCGGCAGCTTGCCCTCGAAGTCGTTGTAGGACACCGTCGCCAGCTGCTCGTCGAGCACCACCGGCAGCGCTCCGGCCTCCGAGACCGCCATCAGCTTGCCCGCGTGCCGGATCACGTGGGTGTTCGCGGTGTCGTGCGCCGCCGTCGTCGCGCCGAGCACCGGGGCCTCGCCCAGCTGCCCGGTCACGCTCGGCACGCGGACCCAGCGGTTGCGGTACCACTGCGCTTGGCCGTCCCGCAGGCGCAACCCGTGCACCATGCCCGATGCCATGAAGGGGTGGTAGTGCACGGGGTCCATGTCGCCGATCGCGTTGGGCCCGATGCGCAGGTAGCGGCCGTCCAGCTCGTGCGGCAGCGCTCCGGTGATCTTCAGGTCGTACGCCGTCGTCTCGACGTCGACGGGCCCCTGGTTCCCGGTCAGGTAGGGGTTGTCCACTGGTGCGAGGGTCATCGCGGCTCCTCCATAACGCTGTTTTGAATGAACCGTAACAGCGTTTCGAGAACCCGGCAAGAACGGGGCACCGGTTCGCGACCGGTGCCCCGCCCGATGTCGCCGAAGCTCAGCGGCGCAGGGTGACGCAGTTGCTCGGCACGTACAGACCCGAGTACTGACCGGCCATGAGCTTGATCAGCTTGTCGGTCGAGCCACCGCAGTACCTGCCCGGGCCGCTCGGCGTCGTCCTCGTCGAGCACGCGGACTTCACCGTCGTGCCCTTGGCGAGCTTGGGGTGGACGTGACCGACGGGGTAACCGTGGTCGTCGACGACCGGGGCCGCGTGGCCCTTGTCGACCTTGACGGAGCACTCGGCCTTGGCCGCGACCGCGTTCGAGGGAGCGGCGACCGCCGTGCCGCCAGCGATGACCGCCGAGGCGATGAGGCCGCCAACGACCAGGGAGACCTTCAAGATGCGCATAACTTCCCTCTCACTGTGACGCCGGGGCCGTGATAGCCCCGTGATCCGACGCCACAATGAAGCCACACGAACGCACTTCAGCACCGCGTCCAAGAAGACCGACTTTTTACCCAACCAACCCGGAAAATCTGGAAGAAGCAGGTCAACGCGTTGGCGCTCTCGCCGCCACCTCTCGTTTCAGCAGCTCAGAGGACTCGTCACACCATTCAGTGAACGCCAAGAACGGCGATCTCGATTTCGGAGCAAGCCGAAAAACGAACCGCAGTAGCGTTTCGTGACGGCAGCCTGGACCGAAATCTCGCGACGAGGTCGCACCGTTTCGATCGCAGAAGAGCGTGCACTCGACTAGCGGCACGCCGGTCACGCCAGGCGTTCCCGGGTGGGCGAGGGTGGCTTTCGCACGGCCGGGGAACCCCCCACTTCAAGCATTGCTCAGGCGCGTGGAGGAAAGCGAGCCGGATCATGGGCTGGGCGGAATTCGCTTCACTCCGGCACCACGTGCGCCTGGAAGGTGCGTACCCGATGTGGCATTCGTTACGTCTGACGAAACAAATGCCGCATTGGGCACGAAAGCTCAGGGGTTGGCGCGCGGGGCGTAGGGCTTGGTGGTGCGCGTGGTGGAGGCGGCGGCGAAGGCGTAGCCGAGCATCTCGTTCTCGTACTCCGCCTTGGCGCGGGCGAGGGGGACGCGGCGGCGGGCCACGTCGATGAGGCGGTGGCGCAGGACGGCGGCGTCGCGGAGCGCGACGTTGGCGCCCTCGCCGCGACCGGGCGGGACGGTGTGCACGGCGTCGCCGAGCAGGGTCACGTTGGTGGCGCTCCACCGCTCAACGGGGCGGGCCATGCGCATGGGCATGCCGACGGTCTCGGCGGGATCGCCCTCGGCGATGATCCGCTGGAGCGCGGGGTGCCAGTCGGCGACGAGGTCGCGCGCGGCCCAGTGCGGGGACAGCCCGCCGGGGTTGCCGTGCAACGAGATCGACCACGACAGGTAGTCCGGGACGGCGGTCAGGCCGGGGACGCGGCGCACCCGGCAGGTGGCGACGGACATGGAGGCGCCGTCCGGGCCGAGCACCCGGGAGACGGTGTCGACCAGGATGTCGGGCAGCCACGAGGCGGAGTCGGGGCGCAGCACGGTCCGGCCGCGCAGCGAGTAGCCGACGACGTCGAACTCGGCGTCGGGCACCACCTGGGAGCGCACGACCGAATCGGTGCCGTCCGCGCCGACGAGCAGGTCGCCGATCATGGTGAGGCCGTCGGCGAACTGCGCGCGCACGCGACCGCCGCTGACCTGGTCGAAGCCGGTGAGCGTCCGGCCGAACTGGACCCGGTCGCCGAGCCCGGCGAGCAGGATCTCGCGCAGCGTCAGCCGGTTCAGCACGTAGCCGGAGTCGGCCCTCGGCAACGGCTTGGCGAACTTGGGCTCCAGGTCGGTGGTCAGGAAGGTCATCAGCGTGGCCGGGGCGATCGAGGACCGCTCGCACAGCTCGACCAGCGCGCCGGGCAGGCAGTCGCGCAGCGCGCGCTCGCCGTCGGCGTTGACGACCATCCGGTAGCCCTGGTCGCCGTCGCGCACGGTCGCGTGGCGCTCGAAGACGGTGACGCCGATCCCGGCCTTGGCCAGGCCCTGGGCCAGGCACAACCCGCCGACACCACCACCGGCGACGAGCACGTGCAACGGCCGGGGCTGGCTCTCGGCCGGGTGCGTCGTCGCCGGTTGCTGCGGCGGCGGTGGCTGCATCACGGACACCTCTCTTGCGGGGTCGGCAAACCATAGCGAGATCGGCGTAACCCGGGCGGGTGAGCACGCCGCCCGGTCGCTCGGATGCGACGACCGGTTATTTCCCACCTCACGACGCTGTGCGGTGCCGCCAAACGGGTGGCGCGCCCGGACTGAGGGTGACCGGGAAAGCCCGATCGTGGCGCCGGAGCTTGCCTGGATGGGGCGAAAACGACCATGAATCGGGCGGAACGGGCCGAGCACCGCCGTCGCCCGGGCAGCACGGCCGCGACCTGCGGCCTCAGATGCCTGATCAGCCCTGGTAGCGCTCTCACGAACCGGGCAGAATTCGGGCGTCACCGAAGCGGGTGTGGCACTGGCCACACACCGCGCACGGTGTTAGACCTATCCCCAGCCCGAACGGGCAGTGCCGAAGTCCGAACGGTCACGGGGCGGAGGGATCGTGCAGATGCAAGCCGAGGAGCGCAAACGCCGCATCCTGGCCAAGGCCCGCGCCGACGGCAAGGTCGACGTCATGGAGATCGCCGCCGAGCTGGCCGTGGCCCCCGAGACCGTGCGCAGGGACCTGCGCGCGCTCGGCGAGCACGGCCTGGTCCGCCGTACCCACGGCGGCGCGTTCCCGGTGGAGAGCGCGGGCTTCGAGACGGGGCTGGAGTTCCGCTCCGCCTCGATGGTCCCGGAGAAGCGCAGGATCGCCCGCGCCGCGGCCGAGCGGCTCGACGACGCGGAGACCGTCTTCATCGACGAGGGCTTCACCCCCCAGCTGATCGCGGAGGCGCTGCCGACATCCCGGCCGCTGACCGTGATCACCGCGTCGCTGCCGACCGCGGCGGCGCTGTCCACCTCGCCGTCCACGACGGTGCTGCTGCTCGGCGGCCGGGTCAGGGGGCGCACCCTGGCCACGGTCGACCACTGGGCGCTGCGGATGCTCGCCGACATGGTCATCGACCTGGCCTACCTCGGCGCCAACGGCATCTCCCGGGAACACGGGCTGACCACGCCGGACCCGGTGGTCAGCGCGGTGAAGGCGCAGGCGGCCCAGGTGTCGCGGCGGCGGATCTTCGTCGGCGTGCACACCAAGTTCGGCGTCGCCAGCTTCAGCCGCTTCGCCGCCGTCTCCGACTTCGAGGCGATCATCACCGACACCACGCTCACCCCGGCCGAGGCGCACCGCTACGCCGCGCTCGGGCCGAAGGTGATCAGGACCTAGCACCCGCACGCACACCAGGGGCCGCCGCGCGCGGACGGCCCTCGCTCCGCCCTGCCCGGAAGGAAAGACAATGACGTCATTCACGCGGCTGGCCGCCGTCGGACTCGCACTGGCGGTGAGCACGACGGCCTGCGCGGGGGCCGGGGGCATCGGCGACCCGGACGACCCCGAGTCGATCAACGTGCTCATGGTCAACAACCCGCAGATGCTGGACATCCAGAAGCTGACCGCGGAGCACTTCACCAAGCGCACCGGCGTGAAGGTGAACTACACCGTGCTGCCGGAGAACGACGTCCGGGACAAGATCAGCCAGGACTTCACCAGCCAGGCGGGCCAGTACGACGTGGCGACGCTGAGCAACTACGAGGTCCCGATCTACGCCAAGAACAACTGGCTGGAGCCGCTGGACGCCCACATCGCCGCCGACCCCGGCTTCGACCAGCAGGACGTGCTGGAGCCGATCCGGCAGTCGCTGACCGCCGCCGACGGCAAGGTCTACGCCCAGCCGTTCTACGGCGAGTCCTCCTTCCTCATGTACCGCAAGGACATCTTCGCCGCCAAGGGCATCACGATGCCCGAGCGCCCGACCTGGCAGCAGGTCGCCGAGGCCGCGGCGAAGGCCGACGGCGCCGAGCCGGGCATGAAGGGGATCTGCCTGCGCGGCCAGCCCGGCTGGGGCCAGCTGATGGCGCCGCTGACCACCGTGGTGAACACCTTCGGCGGCACCTGGTTCACCAAGGACTGGCAGGCCAAGGTCGACTCGCCGGAGTTCGTCGAGGCCACCAAGTTCTACGTGGACCTCGTGCGCGAGCACGGTGAGGCCGGTGCCCCGCAGGCCGGGTTCGCCGAGTGCCTGAACAACATGACCCAGGGCAAGGTCGCCATGTGGTACGACGCCACCTCGGCGGCGGGCCTGCTGGAGGCGGCCGACTCCCCGGTGAAGGGCAAGCTCGGCTTCGCCCAGGCGCCGGTGGTGAAGACCAAGAGCTCGGGCTGGCTCTACACCTGGGCCTTCGCCGTGCAGAAGGCCAGCAAGAAGCACCAGGCCGCGTGGAAATTCCTGTCCTGGGCCTCCGGCAAGGACTACGAGCGCGTGGTGGGCGAGGCCAAGGGCTGGTCCAGCATCCCGGACGGCAAGCGCGCCTCCACCTACGAGCGGCCGGAGTACCTGAAGGAGACCGGGTCCTTCGCCGAGCAGACCAAGATCGCGATCTCCTCGGCCAACCCGCGCGACCCCGGACTGCAACCCAGGCCCGCCAACGGGATCCAGTTCGTCGGCATCCCCGAGTTCACCAACCTCGGCACGCAGGTCTCCCAGGAGGTCAGCGCCGCCATCGCCGGGCGCGGCTCCGTCGAGGACGCCCTGCGCGCGGCACAGCGGCTGGCCGACAAGGTCGCGGCGAAATACCGGAAGGGGTAGGAGTTCACATGGCCACCACCGTCTCCTCCGTGCAGACGCCCCCGAGGAAAGCGCCACCCAAGCCGCCCAAGGGACTCAGTTCCGCCGCGCGCTGGGCCCGGCGCGCGCCGCTGCTGCCCGCGCTGATCTTCACCATCGCCGTGACCCAGCTGCCGTTCGTGGCGACGCTGATCATCTCGTTCACCCAGTGGAACTCGCTGGCACCGGAGAACCGCGGTTTCGCCTGGCTGGACAACTACATCGCGGTGATCACCGACCCGAACCTGCGGTCGTCGGTGCTGACCACGGTGCTGCTGACCGCGAGCGTCGTGCTGATCAGCCTGGTGCTCGGCCTGGGCATCGCGCTGCTGCTGGACCGCAAGTTCCGCGGCCGGGGCCTGGTGCGCACCATGATGATCGCGCCGTTCCTGGTCGTCCCGGTCGCCGCGGCGCTGCTGTGGAAGCACGCGCTCTACAACCCGGAGTACGGGCTGTTCAACGGCGTGCTCAAGTGGATCTTCGGTGAGTCCGCCGCGCAGCCGGACTGGATCAGCACGATGCCGCTGACCGCGGTGATCGCCGCGCTGGTCTGGCAGTGGACGCCGTTCATGATGCTGATCCTGTTGGCGGGACTGCAAAGCCGCCCGCAGGACGCGGTCGAGGCCGCCTTCATCGACGGCGCCAGCGGCTTCCAGGTCTTCCGCTACCTGACGCTGCCGCACCTGCGCCAGTACCTGGAGCTGGGCGGGCTGCTCGGCTCGATCTACATCGTGCAGAACTTCGACGCCGTCTTCACCATCACCTCGGGCGGTCTCGGCACCGCGAACCTGCCCTACACGATCTACCAGACCTTCTACCAGGCACACGACTACGGCCAGGCGTCCGCCGCGGGTGTCGTCGTGGTGATCGGCTCGATCCTGATCGCCAGCTTCGCCCTGCGCGCGGTGTCCTCCCTGCTCCGAGACGAGGCCAAGTGATGAACACGACGCTCAAGCGGTCCTGGAAGCCTTGGGGCGCCTTGGCTTGGCTTTCCGGCATCCTGTTCGTGCTGCCGGTGCTGTGGATGGTGCTCACCTCGCTGCACACCGAGTCCGACGCCGCCACCAATCCGCCGTCGCTGTTCGCGGGCCTGTCGTTGCAGGGCTACGAGGAGTTCTTCGGCGCCAGCACCGGCCAGAGCCCGTGGCCGCCGCTGATCAACTCCGTCAGCGCGAGCGTGGGCTCCACTATCCTGGTGCTGCTGCTGGCCGTCCCCGCCGCCTACGCGCTGTCGATCCGGCCCGTGCAGAAGACCTCCGACGTGCTGTTCTTCTTCCTCACCACCAAGATGCTGCCGATGGTGGCCGGTCTGCTGCCGATCTACCTGATCGCGCAGTACAGCGGTCTGCTGGACAACATCTCGTTCCTGGTGGTGCTCTACACGTCGATGAACCTGCCGATCGCGGTGTGGCTGATGCGCTCCTTCCTCGCGGAGATCCCCAAGGAGATGCTGGAGGCCGCCGCGCTCGACGGCGCCGGGCTGATCACCACGCTGCGCCGGGTCGTGGCGCCGGTTGCCATCCCCGGCATCGCCGCGACCGCGCTGATCTGCTTCATCTTCAGCTGGAACGAGCTGCTCTTCGCCCGCGTGCTGACCGGTGTCGTCGCCGGGACCGCGCCGGTGTTCCTCACCGGCTTCGTCACGAGCCAGGGCCTGTTCCTGGCCAAGATGTGCGCGGCGGCGACGATCGTGTCGCTGCCCGTGCTGATCGCTGGATTCGCCGCCCAGGACAAGCTCGTCCAGGGCCTTTCGCTAGGAGCTGTGAAGTAGTGAGAGCCGCCGTCATCACCGCCCCCGGCGAGGTCGAGGTCACCGAGGTGCCCGACCCCACCCCGGGTGCGCGCCAGGTCGTCGTGAAGGTCTCGGCCTGCGGGCTGTGCGGCACCGATCTCCACATCCTGCAAGGAGAGTTCGCTCCGACGCTGCCCGTGGTGCCCGGCCACGAGTTCGCCGGTGAGATCGTGGAGATCGGCAGCGCGGTCACCGAGCTGGCGATCGGCGACCGCGTCGCGGTGGACCCGTCGCTGTACTGCCACGAGTGCCGCTACTGCCGCGTCGGCCGCAACAACCTGTGCGAGCGGTGGGCCGCGATCGGCGTCACCACCGCGGGCGGCGCCGCCGAGTACGCCGTCGCCCCGGTCGCCAACTGCGTCAAACTGCCCGACCACGTGCGCACCGAGGACGCCGCGCTGATCGAGCCGCTGTCCTGCGCGGTGCGCGGCTACGACATCCTCCGCTCGCAGCTGGCCAGCCGCGTGGTGATCTACGGCTCCGGCACCATGGGGCTGATGATGCTGGAGCTCGGCAAGCTCACCGGCGCGGCCAGCATCGAGATGATCGACGTCAACCCCGAGCGCCTGGAGACCGCGCGGCGCCTCGGCTGCACCGCCGCCGCGGCCAGCGCCGACGAGCTCGACCGGCCGGAGGGCTGGGACGTGGTGATCGACGCGACCGGCAACGAGAAGGCCATCCAGGACGGGCTCGGCCGCGTCGCCAAGGGCGGGACCTTCCTGCAGTTCGGCGTCTCCGACTACTCCGCGCGCGCCACCATCGAGCCGTACAAGATCTACAACCAGGAGATCACCATCACCGGCTCGATGGCCGTGCTGCACTCCTTCGAACGCGCCGCCGACCTCTTCGCCGCCGGCGCGCTCGACCCGGAGATCTTCATCAGCCACCGGTTGCCGCTGGGCGACTACGTCTCCGCCCTCGACGCGTTCAAGCGCGGTGAGGGCCGCAAGATCCAGGTCCTGCCGGGGGCGTGAGCACCCGGTCTCGGAGGAGAGGGCTCGCGGTCCGACCTACCCCCAGGGGTCGACCGCGAGCCCTTTCCCTTGCGGCTCAAGCTAAAGAACTCAGTAGAACTGCGCGCGCCAAACCACCACCCGCACCACGGAGTCGTGGACCGAATAGCAGACAACCCCGTGGTCGCCCATATCCCCGTAGTACAGGTCTTCCTTCGGCATGTACCGGCCCGCACCATGCGGATCGCTCAACAGCTGTCGCCGTTTTCGCTCGAACGCGGCCTTCGCAGCAGCAGGTGCGCTGTCGACCGTCGCTCTCGCGACGTCCGCAATGATCACCTCGTAGGTCATGACGGCCCGTCTTCCTCGTAGATCGGCGCCGGGCTCAGGCCGGACTCGTCTCCCGCGCGGTAGCGCTCGATCGCGGCATCCACCTCGGGGTCCGGGTTGCTGACGCCCCACGCGGCGGGCCACCACGCCTTGACGACCGCGGCGAGGCGGTCGACGTCGTAGTCCTCGGCCGTCTTCACCAGTGCTTCGCGGAACTCGTCCTCGAAAGCCGTGCGCGCCTCACCACTGAGCGCGGCCCAGACCGCCGGGCCGGTCTTCGGCACCGTCACGTGGTTCTCGCTCGTCATCCCGTCCTCCTGCGGCTCGTCCAGCCCATCCTGCCGCGCGGTGGGCGCCAACTCACCGCATTCGGCCTGGAGCGACCGGCACTTGCTGACGTGTTCCCCCGGAAGTGCGCGCCACCGCTCAGGCGTTCGGCAGCCGGTTAAGTGGCGGTTAAGGTCGCTCTCCGAGGCTCTGACCATGCGTTTTCGCGTTCTGGGTGCGATCGGGGTCGAGGGGTCGGCGGGGCGGCCGGGGTTGGGTGGGCCGAAGCAGGCGACGGTGCTGGCGGCGCTGCTGCTGCGGGCGAACCGGCTGGTCAGGGTGGAGTCGCTGATCGAAGCGCTGTGGGATGAGGACGTGCCGCCGACGGCGGTGGCGACGGTCCGGACCTACGCGTGGCGGCTGCGGCGGGCACTCGCGAAAGCTGAGCCGGGCGGTGCGGATCGGCTCGTCACCGAGTCGGCGGGGTACCGGATCGTTGTGCGGCAAGGGGAATTGGACCTCGACGGGTTCCGTCGCCTCGCCGGAGAGCGCGCGGTGCGGCGTGCGCTGGAGCTGTGGACGGGACCGGCGTTGGCGGGCGCGGCTGGGCGGCGGATCGAGGCGGAAGCGGCGCAGCTGGAAGAAATGCGGCTGGCGGCGGTGGAGAACTGCGACGAAGCCCTGCTGCCGGAGCTGCGTGAGCTGGCGCGGGCGCACCCGTTCCGCGAACGGCTGCACGGGCGGCTCATCGCGGCGCTGCACGCCAATGGTGAGCAGGCGGAGGCGCTCGCGGTGTACGGGCGGCTGCGGGCGGCGCTCGCCGAGGAGCTGGGCATCGATCCGTCAGCGCAGCTCCAGCGGCTGCACCTGCGGGTACTTGCCGGAGAACCCCCAGAAGCGACGGCGCCGTCGTGCTCCGTGTGCGGCGAGGCCGTAGACGGACACCAGGCTTGGGCCGGGAGCCGCCCAGCGGTCGAGCAGGCGCAGCCCGGCCATGCGGGCGATCACGTCGAGCACGGCGACGTGGTGTTCGGCGTGGTCGAAGGTCTCCAGCACCACGCGCCCGCCGTCGGCGAGCCGGGCCCGCGCCAAGCGCAGGATCTCGATGCGGTTCTGCGTGCTGGCCGCGCCGCAGACGCCGTGCGCCAGCAGCACGACGTCGAAGCTGCCCTCGCCGGGCAGCTCACGCGCCCTGAGCACGGTGCCACCCAACGCGGTGACGAACTCATCGACTGTCCGGTTGTCCCCCATGCCGCCAAGCTAGAAGCCGGTGATAGCAAGGAAATCTCACGAGCCGAGCAGCTCCCGGACGGACTCGGTCTCGGGCATCCCGCGCTCCTCGAGCCACGCCAGCGCCGAACGCCACCGCGCGACCGCGTCCTCACGTCTGCCCAGCTCGGCGAGCGTGCGGCCGATCTCGACGTCCGTGGACGCGATGCCGTACTCCTCGCCGCACTCCTCGAACTCGGCGAGCGCGCGCAGCAGGTGCTCAAGGGACTCCTCGTGCCTGCCGAGCCGGCGCAGCGCGGTCCCGACACCGCGCACGCAGCGCGCCGCCCCGCGCGGATCACCGGCCTCCCTGATCGTGGGCTCGGCGCGGGCGAAGGCGCGCATGGCCTCCTCGTGCCGTTCCAGGCCGTCGAGGGAGTCGCCGACGATGCTCAGCGCCATGGCCTCGGCCCACTCGTTGCCCAGCTCCCGCCAGGTGTCGATCGCGCGCTCCAGCACCTCGATCGACTCCTCGTAGCGCTTGGCCAGCTTCAGCAGGATGCCCAGGTTGTGCAGCACCAGCGCGGTGATGCCGGGCTCGTCGCGCCGCTCGGCGATGGCGAGCGAGCGCCGGTAGCACCCCTCGGCCTCCTCCAGCGTCCCGGTCTCCTCCAGCGCCATCGCGAGGTTGCCGAGCGCGGCGAGCTGACCGCGCTCGTCGTCGGCTGCCTCGGCGACCGCGAGCGCTTCCCGTTGGTAGCGCGTGGCTTCGTCATAGCGGCTGGCGCCGTAGTGGGCCAGGCCGAGGTTGCTGAGCATGCGGCTCTCCGCGCCCGCGTCCCCGAGCTCGCGCGCGGCGGCGAGCCCGGCCTCGGCGACGTCGAGCCGGGCGCGGAAGTGCTTGGCGCGGTCGAGGTGCGGCACCAGCGCGAGCGCGATCTTCCACGTCAGTTCGCCGGCCCCGGCGGCGAGGGCGACCGCGATCGCGTTCTCCTCCTCCGTGCCGAGCCAGGTGTTGGCACTCAGTGCGTCGGCGAACTCCGTCCCCTTGACGGCTGCCGTCAAGGGAGGCAGCTCGATGGCCGCCAGCTGGCCGGGCATGGCCGCCGACACCGCAGCGCACACCGCGTGCAGGCACCACAGCGACAGCGTTTCGCGGAGCGCTCCGGTGTCGTCGACCTGCGCGGCCAGCTCGGCGGCGAACTCGCGGAGCAGGTCGTGCATCCGGTACCGCCCGGGCCGGGGTTCCTCGACGAGGTGGGCCTCCACGAGCACGGCGAGCGAACCGTCCACATCGGACTCGACGAGGCACGCGGCGGCGTCGACGCCGAACGTCGGCCCGGGGATCACGCTGAGGCGGCGGAACAACACCCGCGCCGCTTCAGGCAGGGCGTAGTAGGACAGCGCGAAAGCCGATCGCACGGCGGCTCGCGGGTCCCCGGGGATGGCCAGCTCGGAGAGCCGACCGGCGCGCAGCCTGGCCACCATGCCCGCCACGCCGAGATCCGGGTGCAGCAGCAGGTGCGCGCTGACCACTCGCAGCGCCAACGGAAGCCCCGCGCACTGCTCGGCGAGTTCTTGTGCCGCAACGGGATCGGCGTCGATCGTCGCGGAGCCCACGATGCGGCGGACGAGCAGCACCGACTGCTCGACGTCGAGCACGCCGGCCGCGATCGGGCGCGCCTCGTTGAGCGCCACCAGTCCGCCGAGGCTGCTGCGACTGGTCACGAGCACGCCGCAACCGGGCTCGCCGGGCAGCATCGGCCGGACCTGCTCGGCGTCGCCCGCGTTGTCCAGCACCAGCAGCACACGCCTGCCCTTGAGCCTGCTGCGCAACGCCGCCGACGCCTCGTCGGGGTCGGCGGGCACCGACTCCGGCTCCGCGCCGAGCGCGCGCAGGAACCGGCCCATCGCCTCCGCCGGTGCCATCGGCGCGCGTTCCCCGAAGCCGCGCAGGTCGACGAAGAGCTGCCCGTCCGGGAATCTGTCCACAATGGAGTGTCCGAAGTGGACGGCGAGCGCGGTCTTGCCGATCCCGGCCTGGCCGGAGACGACGGCGAGCGGCGCGGGACCGGAGAAGACCTCCGCGAGCCGCTCCAGCTCGCGCTCGCGACCGGTCAGCACGGCCGTCCCGGCAGGCAGCTCCGCCGGACCGTCCGAAGTGGACTGAACGCCGACGATCTCGCCGATCGGGACGGCGGCGAGGATCTGGGCGTGCCGCTCGCGCAGCGCCTCCCCCTGCTCAACGCCCAGTGCGGACACCAGGGTCTCGCGCGCCGCGCGGTAGGCCTCCAGTGCGTCGGCCTGCCGCCCGGCCCCGTACAGCGCGGCCATCAACCGCACCCAATGGCCTTCGTTGAGCGGCTGTTCCGCGGTCAGCGCGCGCAGTTCGCCGACCGCTTCGGCGAACTTCCCGAGGCCGAGCCACGCGTCCGCCCGGTGCTGCCGGGCCGACCAGCTCAGCTCGTCGAGCCGGACGTGCTCGGCCGCCAACTCCTCGCCCTCCGGCACGTCGGCGAAGGGCTGCGACCGCCACAGCGCGACGGCGTCGTCCACCAGCGCCAGCGCCTTGCGGTGCTCGCCACGGTCAACAGCGGCGCGCGCGGCGAGCACCAGTGACTCGAAGCGCATCGTGTCGGCGTCCCCGTCGGCGACGCTGAGCACGTAGCCGCCGGGCTTGGTCGTCAGTGCCCCGTCCCCGAGGAACTGACGCAGTTGGTGCACGAAGACCTGCAACGCATTGGCCGCGGAGTTCGGCGGGCGCTGGGCCCACAGCTCGTCGATGAGCCTGCTCGACGAGACGAAGCGGTTCGCGTGCACGATCAACAGCGCCAGCACGGTGCGCTGCCGCCCGGAGCGCAACACCCGCCAGCCGTCCTCCGCGCGAACTTCGAGCGTTCCCAGCAACCGGTACCGCGGCGGATGAGCCCATGTCCCCACGGCGCAAGCCTAATGCCGTCCGGCTCCGATCAGATTGTATAAAGCGAGTATGGCGGGCGTTTAGCGTCGCGGATCTCGGTTCCCGGAGTGAAAGGACCGCGCCGTGCCCCTGCCGCGCATCTCGAAACTGCTGTCCGTCGTCGCACTCGCCGCAGCGGTCTTCGCGACACCCGGAGACCCGTGGGTCGCACTGGACAACCAGTCCAAGGAGTCCGGGAAGTTCCTCACCGGAATCGACTTCGACGCCGCGAACAGCGGCTGGGCGGTCGGCGACCACACCGACCACAACAGCGGCAAGACGACCGCGCACATCAGGCGGTGGGACGGCACGAAGTGGACCGATTCCGCCGCCGGTGACCTCGCGGGCAAGGACGTGTCGCTGAACCAGGTCGCCGCCGTCAGCGCGACCGACGCGTGGGCGACCGGAGTACCCGTCGCGGCACCAGAGGCGCGCAGGGCCACGCGCTCGCCTCGGCCGCACTCCCCGCTGCCGTACCGCGACGAGCAGCGCCGGTTCCAGGCGGGCAAGGCCGCCGCGGCCAGCGAGCCGTACGTGCTCGCGCACTGGGACGGGCAGAAGTGGACCTCGGTCGCGGCGCCGCAGCCCGGCGCTGACAAGAGCGCGCTCGTCACCGATCTGGAGCGGGTCGGCGACCACGCGCTCGCGGCGGGCTACGAGCACAAGAGCGATCCCGAGACCGGTGTGCCGTCGGAGCAGACGCCGTTCCTGGACCGCTACGCCGGCGGCAAGGTGCAGCGGCTGGAGCTGCCCGCGCAGCTGACCGCCAAGCCCAGCGCCGTGTTCAGCGTGACGGGCAAGAGCGCCGACGACGTCTGGATCTCCGGCGCGTTCCTCACGCCGGAGAAGGACACGCCCTACGCGGCGCACTGGGACGGCAAGGCGTGGGCGCTCAGCGAACTGCCCGTCACCGAGGCGTTCCCCAACGGCTGGAACGCCGACCAGGTCGTCGCGATGGGCGGCACCGTCTACGTCTCCGGCCGCTCGCTCTACACCGACGGCACGCTGACCACCGGCTACCGCTACGACGGCAAGACGTGGACGGAGTGGACCGAGCGCGGCCTCGCCGAGATCAACGACCTGTCGGTGAGCTCGGACGGCAGCAACATGGTCGCGGGCGGTTGGCCGAGCGTGGGCAGCAACATCAGCCAGTACGCCAGCTTCGACGGCAAGGCGTGGACCAGCCACGAGCAGCCCGCCGCGATCGCGGGCAAGGACGGCCAGGTCCTCGGCGTCGCGCACCTGCCGGGCTCCGACCGCGCGATGGGTGTCGGCTACACCAACGACGACAGCGAGTGGGGCGGCACCTACTACATCACCGCCAGCAAGCCCTGAACCCGCCCGCGCTGAAGCCCTGAATGACTCATTCAGGTACTTGGGGGTCCCGAATGAGTCATTCAGGGCGCAACCACGCCCGAGGACGGGCTCCGAGCGATTTCACGCACAGCGCAACAGCTGCCCTCTCTGCCAGGATCGGCCGGATTCGGCATTCAGCCGGGTTCGGTATTCATCGGGAGGAAGAACCATGCGTGGATTCACGCGTCTGCTGGCCGTCACCGCGATCGCGGTCGGAGTCCTGAGCGCACCGGGCACGGCCGTCGCCGGCGACATGTCGATCCAGGCGCCCCCGCCAGGGTGCAAGGGGGAGCACAACGGCTCCACCTTCGCCAAGGCGACGTGCTCTACCTACAAGCGCTACCAGGTCAAGGTCACCTACTGCCGCATCCAGTGCAACACGGAGTACGGCAACGCCGTCGACCGCAACGAGACGTCGGAGCTCCACTTGCCAGCTGGCGGCGGCATCACCGATCTGGGTGTGCACATCATCTCGTCCTGACACTCAGGCGAGGGGGTCAGCGGGCGGAGCGTTCGGTGGCGAGGACCAGGCAGGGGGCGGCGAGCGCTCCCGCGAGTGCGCATGCCAGGCCGTACGGGAGCGCTGGTTCGTGCTGGGACATAACGGAGATGAACGTCCACACGGCCAGGCCGAACAATGCGCCCAGCGGGATCGCTGTGTAGCGTGCCGACGGTCGGCGGTAGCCGCGTCGGACCGTGCGCATCGTGGATTCCAGGTAGGCCAACGCGAACAGGCCGAGCAGCAGGCTTCCGGCGCCCATCGCGGAGGCGAGTGGGTACTGCTGGGTGAGCAAGGTGAACTGGCGCACCGCGTCCGGCTGGCCCGGGCGTGCCCAACGGACTTCGGCGGTGACCGCGCCGCCGACGATCCACCGTGCGAGCGCGGGCATGTGGACTTCGGTGGCGAACGCGCCGTTCCTGTTCGGTGTGACCGCAGCGCTCGCCGCCGTGGCCAAGGGCACCGTCGCTCCCGAGAGGGCGATCTGGACCGGGCCGGTGATCGGTCCGACTCCGGTCACCGCGATCGGCTTGCTCAGGTCGACGGTGACCGCTTCCGCCACCGGCGCGCCGTTGATCGACAGCTCGGCGGATTCGAGGTGCGCGAGCCGGGCGGGCGTGGTCAGCGCGAGCACCACCACGGCCACGAGTGCCACTGCCGCGAGCAAAGCAGGCACGAGCGCTCGTGGTTGGCGTCGGCCGGGGTCGACGAGTGTCGCGTCGGCGGATGACGCGGGCGGTGTGGACGTCGCGGGCAGGGCGATCGTCGCACTGGAGGAGCGGCCCGTGCCGGAGAGACCCGCGAGAACTCGCGGGGTGAGGTGCAGGACCGGGATTCCGGAGCGCTCCAGCCAGCCCTTGCCGTACACGGTGGTCGCGGCCGATGCGAGGTCGGCGGCGAAGGACTCCGCTTCCCGGTAGCGCTCGGGCAGCTCCCGCGCCAGGCTGCGCATCACCACCGACGCCAGTGGCTCCGGCACGCCCTGGATCTGTCGCGGGTCACCGAATATGTGCCGCCGCATCATGGTGAGCGCGCCGCAGTCGCGATCGAAGGGCAACTGGCCGGTCAGCAGCTCGTAGAGCACCGTGCCCGCCGAGTAGACGTCGGCGGCGGGGGTGAGCGCGTTGCCCATCGCCTGCTCCGGCGCGATGTAGGCGGGGGTGCCGAGCACCTCACCGCCGTGGGTGACGAGCGTGGCCCCCTCGCTGATCACCTGCGCGATGCCGAAGTCGGCGACCTTGACGGCTCCGCTGGCGTTGAAGAGCAGGTTCTTCGGCTTGACGTCCAGGTGCAGCACACCGGCCAGGTGCGCGGCGTGCAGCCCGGAGAGCATGGCCAGCGTGATCGCGCACGCCTGCTCGCCGGTGACGCCGCCGGGCCGCATGCGGTCGAAGACCGTGCCGCCGTCGAGCTTCTCCATCACCAGCAGGTTCCGCACGTAGTCGTAGACCGGCACGATGTGCGGGTGGTCGAGGCTGGCGAGCACCCGCGCCTCGCGGTCGAAGCGCGCGCTCGCCCCGTCCCGGTCGCCGATCTCCGGTGGCAGCTGCTTGATCGCGACCTGGCGGCCGAGCGAGCGGTGCACCCCGGCGAAGACCTCGCCCATGCCACCGGAGCCGATCCGCTCGCCGACGGAGTACTGCGGCAGCGCCCTGATCATGCTGAGCGGGGCGGTCATCGGAGGTCCTCGGTCGTGGTGTCCAGCTTCTTCGTGGTCACACCGACGCCCGGGTCCTCCGGCGGCGCGGGGGCGGGCACCGGGGCCGGGTGCGGCGTCAGGTAGCCGAGCAGCAGCCCGATCACCGCCGCGCCCAGCACGACCGGGATCTCCACGGACGGCTCAGGTGGAACGAGTCTGAGCACCGAGAGCGTCACGACCGCGACGAGTCCCGTGCCGACCCCGGCGGGCAGGAAGCGCAGCGCGCGCCGCCACCGGTTGGCCGAGAGCTTGTGCCTGGCAAGGGCGAGCAGCGCCGAAGCCCAGGCCAGCGCGGTCAACACGAGCAGCGCAACGCCGAACGCGCCGTAGACCGACCACAGCGAGCCCTTCACGTCGCTGACCGTGCTCACCCCGCCGAGCGACTCCCGCTGCGCACCGACCACTTCGACCGTGGTGGGCAGCAATCCAATCGCTTGCCCCGCGAGGTCGGCGAAGTCCAGAACTAACGTCCTGGTAACGCTTTCGCCAGCCGGCACGTCAAAGGGGAAAGTGGTGTCGTAAGCGAAGAAGGTCAACGCCAGCGCGACGCCCTTGACCCGCACGCTGCGCACCCGCAGCGGGGAATCGCCCCTGTTGACCGCCGTCACGGTCAGCTCGACCGGCTTGGCGGGGTCGATCGTCACGGCGTTCCCGGCGATGTCCTTGCCGTCAAAGGCGACCGCGATGCCCAGCGGTTCGGCCGCGAGCGCGGGCGATCCACCGAGAAGGACGGCGAGAGCGGCCACGACGAGCGCAACCCCGGAGGCGATCAGGCGTCTCATGGGCATCCCGTTGTCGAGGGTGATGACTGGCTCGGGGATGCTACAGCGCCCCCATCACGTTCCCGGACCAACGCGACAGAGGTGCACATGCGACTGATCGCCGGTCTGACGGCCGCACTCGCGACACTCGTCTTCACGCCACTCGTCTTCACCGCGCCGCCGGCGACCGCGCAGCAGGCTCCGACGGTGACCCTGAAGCCGAACTCCGGCAAGGCCGGCAGCGGCTTCACCATCGGCTGGGCCGGGTTCTCCACCTGCCGGGTGATCACGTTCACCTGGGCGGGGGCGGCGCTGGCCTCCTCCCCGTCCGCACCGCCGTCCAGCGGCCAGGTCGGCGCGACCGTTCCCGCCGACGCCACACCCGGCGGCCACCTCGTCGTCGGCAACTGCCCCAGCCAGAAGTTGACCGCCCGCGCCACCTTCACCGTCGTCGGCACCCCGCCGCCGACCACGGTCCCGCCGACCACGGCCCCTCCGGTGACCACCCGGCCGCCGCTGACCCCGACCACCAGGCCGAGCACGCCCGTCACCACCACCTCGCCAACCACCCCTCCGTCCACAGTGGACACGACGACGCCGGTGGAGACGCCGGGCACGACCGCGCCGGAGCCGCCTTCCGACGGCGACCTGGTCCTGGACCGCCCGAGCGTCAATCCCGGCGACCCGCTCTCCGCGACCGGCAAGGGCTGCACCCCCCGCTCGCCGGTCACGTTGACCTCGAAGGGAATCCGCGTCGGCACGGCCATCGCCGACGCTGATGGCGGGTTCACCGCACCGGTGGAGTTCACCCGCGTCGAGGCGGGCCGCCACACGATCACCGCGAACTGCGGGGTGGTCCTGACCGGCGCGGTCGACCAGCTGGTGACGAGTTCGACCGGTGGCCAGAGCAGCACCCTGGTGATCCTGGTCTTCTTCGTCCTCGCCGGAGCGGCGTTGATCCGCTTCTCCTGACCTCGGGTCAGGGGCGGGGTTTGGCCAGGCGGACGAGCTTGGGGCCGGTGGGGCCGACCTCGATCAGGCCGTCCTTGGGGCCGCCGAGCGCGGAGGAGATCTCCGCCAGGAGCGCGGTCATCAGCTGCTCGGCGGCGTCGGGGCTCTCCGCGCGGCCGATCACGTACTCCTCGCCGGGGTCGCCGAGCAGCCGCGCCAGCACCACGAAGCGGTGCGCGGCCAGGACCGTGGTCCCGGCGGGCGGGTGCTCCTTGTCCACGCGCACGGCCATCACCAGGTCGGCGCGCACCACGCCCCGGTCCTCCGCGGCCAACCACACCTGCGGCGTGGCCGGCGACGGCATCTCACGCCAGCTCATGCCTCGACGGTAGCCGTCAAGCGGCCGGAACGCGCGCGTCCACCTCGATCTCGATCTTCATGCGGGGGTCGGCGAGCCCGCAGACGAGCATGGTCGCGGCGGGCCGGACCGCCTCGAACCGGCCGCGCAGCACGGGCCAGCACGGCTCGAAGTCGGCGCGGTCGGGCAGCAGGTAGCGCACGCGGACCACGTCGGAGAAGGAGCACCCGGCCTCGGCGAGCGCGGCGCCGATGTTGGCGAGGCACTGCTCGGCCTGCTCGACGACGTCCTCGGAGATCGTCATCGTCGCGTAGTCGAAGCCGGTGGTGCCGGAGACGTGCACCCAACCGTCCACGACCACCGCGCGGGCGTAGCCGATCTCGTCCTCGAAGCGCGAGGCACTGCGGACCACTCGTCGGTTCGTCACCCGCAGCACGCTAGGTGAGCAGCACTTATACGTCCAATACCGTCACTTGCCACGCGTGATATCTCTGGAGGTATGACCCGCCCCGAGCTGGCGCTGCACCAGCTGCACGCGTTCGTGGTGCTCGCCGAGCTGCGTCACTTCGGCCGAGCCGCGCAGCGGCTGGGCATCGCGCAACCGCCGCTGAGCCAACAGATCCGCAGGCTGGAGGAACGCGTCGGTTTCCCGCTGTTCACCCGGGCGCCCGGACGCGTCGAGTTGACCCCGGCCGGAGCGGAGCTGCTGCCCGCCGCACGGCGCGCGCTCGACGCCGCCGAGGACGGCCTGACCGCGGCGCGACGCGCGGGAGCTGGCGAAGCGGGACGGCTGCGCATCGGCTTCGCCGCGTCGCTCGCGCTCACCATCCTGCCCGGCATCGTGCGCGCCTACCGCGAACGATTTCCCCTTGTGCAGACCGAAATCCACGAGATGACCACGACGCCGCAGATCGCCGCGCTGCGCGAGCGGGCGATCGACGTCGGCTTCATCCGCGAGATCGCCGAGGTCGCCGAGGTCGTCGCCGAGCCGGGCCTGGCGTGCGAACCGCTGCTGTCAGAGGGTTTCGTGGTCGTGCTGCCGACCGGGCACCCGCTGGCCGACCTCCGCGCCGTGCCGATCTCCGCGCTGGCCGAGGAGGAACTGGTGCTGCTGCCGCGCGAAGCCGGGGCGGGCGTGCACGACCGCATCGTGAACCTGTTCCGCGACAACGGTGTTGAGCCCAAGATCGGCCAGCGCGCGGTGGAGTGGCAGACCGCGTGCGCGTTCGTCGCGGCGGGAATGGGAGTGACCGTCGCGCCGGAGTGCGTGCGGCGGATGCGGCTCAGCGGCGTGGTCCACCGCAAGCTCGACCCCGACACCGCGCGCACCGTCGTCGCGGTGTGCTGGCGCGCGGGCGAGGAGAACCCGTTGCTGGATCAGTTCTTGACGCTCGCGGTCACCACGAAGTAGTCGGCGAGGGCGCAGCGGTAGGCCTTGAGCCAGTTGCGCCCCCAGGAGTCGCGGTGCTGCGCGAGCTGCGCGGTCCAGGTGTCGAAGCCGAGCCAGACGCGGTCGCCGATGCTCTCCACGGTGACGTCGACGAAGCCCGCGTCCGCGAGATCGCCGCAGAACCGCTTGATCGGCACCGCGAAGTCGATCTCGTCGGCGATGGTCTCGATCAGCTTCGCCAGCTCGCGCGGTGACTGCTCGGTGGTGGCGAAGAACGTCGCCAGGCTGAGCCTTCCCCCCGGGCGCAGCACGCGGCGGGCCTCGGCCGCGAAGGCCGCGAGGTCCTCGAAGTGCTGGGCCGCCTCGACGCTGTAGAGCTTGTCGAAGCTGTTGTCCGCGAAGGGCATCTTCAGCGCGTCGCCCTCGCGCAGGTCCAGCAGGTCGCCGTGGACCGCGCGGGCGCGGGCGAGCTGGGCTTCGGAGAAGTCCAGTCCCACCAGCGAAGCCGGGCGGAACTCGCGCAGGGTCAGCTCGGTGCCGACCGCGATGCCGCAGCCGACCTCCAGCACCGCGTCGTTCTTCTTGACCTCCAGGGCACTGACCACCTTCCGGTAGAGCGCCGCCTGGCTCCGCGTGCGCTCCTCCAGGGTGATCTCGCGATCGAGGGGGACCGACTCCCAGAAGCCGTAGTTGATGAAGTTGCCCGAGAACAGCTCGAACGAGCCGAGATCCACTTCCCCGTACATCGCCGCGCGCTTCGCGGCCGCACCGCTGTCCGCCACGTTGTCCTCCCCACGAGTCGCCCCACAACTTAGCGACGGGTGCAAGCCCTTCGACGATCAGCGAAGTGCCGCGCAGCTGGACCGCGGCGCTCTACGCTGCCGTCGTGAAGGTGGTGCGGCGTCTACGAGTTCGCTCGTTCGAGGGACAGGTTCGGGCGGTTGAGGTGGACGAGTCCGGCGCGGACGGCGCCGAGATCGCCCGATCGGTCACACACCCCGACCGGATCTCGCCCGCCGTGTCCTTCCGCGACGACGACGGCCCGCTCTTCCTGCTCAGGGAGAGCGTCCTCGGCAAGGCGATGTTCAGCAACGAGGCGCGCGGCCCGGCGGAGGAACTGCTCGGCCTCTACTGGTCGCGCGCGGTCCGGGGCCTGCGCGTCGTCCAGCAGGGTGAGCGCCGCTACGTGGGCCGCGAGCGACGACGGTGGAGGCGGGTACGGCGCAAACTGCTCGCCGTCCTCCCGCTCTTCTCCTACGAATCACGGTTCCCGGACTACGACTTCCGCATCGACGGCGAGCCGGCGTTCACCGTCGAGCACGAAGCGATCCCCCAGCCGGAGGACGTGGAGGACGAGGTCGGCAGGCCCGGGCCCGGCTGGACGCACGACATCGGCGCGACCGCCACGGGCTTGGACACCGCGCTGGACCTGTTCAGCGGCGGCGGGACCCACTACGGCGTGCCCGACCTCTCCTGCCACCTCGTGCGAATCCACGATCCCGAGCTGGACGTGCGCGTGGTGCTGGGCATGGTCGTGCTGCTCGCGCGCTCGCCGCGCTGAGGTTCGGTGAATCTCCTGCGCGAGGACCGCGGAGCTGGTTAGCCTCAAACCGTCATCACTGCGCGGCGCTTGCGGGTTCGCTCGGACGAGGGACAGTTCCACGTCGTCGAGGTGGACGAGTCCGGCACGGACGGCGCCGAGCTCGCCCAGTCGGACGGCAGCGACCAGACCACGCCCGTCACGTCCTTCAGCGATGAGAACGGCCTGCTGTTCCGGCTCAGGGAAACCCACGGCAAGTCGCTGTCCAAGCAGGAGACGCGCGGCCCCGGCGACGAGCTGCTCGGCGTCTACTGGACGCGCACGATCCGGGGGCACCACGTCTTCGAGCAGGACGGGCGCCGCTATGTGGGCCGCGAGCGCGGACGGGGGAAACGGCTGTGACGCAAGCTGCTCGCCAACATTCCCTTCGTCACCTACGACCAGCGGTTCGTCGACTACGACTTCCACGTCGACGGCAGGCTCGCGCTCACGGTGGAGAGCGAACCCGTCGACGAGGCGGACGAGGGCACCGGTGGTCCCAGGTCGGGGTGGACACACGACATCGGTGCGGCCGCGATGTCGGACGGCCCCGGACTGGGCAGCGCGCTGGACATGTTCACCGACGGACCGAACGTGAACCTCGCGCCCGACGCTTCCCGCCACCTCGTCCAGGTCCACGATCCGGAGCTGGACGTGCGCGTGGTGCTCGGCCTGGTCGTGCTGCTCGCGCGCTCGCCGCGCTGAGGTTGCGGTTGCCTCGGGCGTTCTTGGTGGGCATGGTGTGCCGATGGCCGCTGAAGAGGTGCGCGACGAGGTCAAGCTGACCAATCTGGACCAGCCGCTGTTCGACGGGGCCGAGGCGACCAAGCGGGATCTCGTCGACTACCTCGACGGGGTGCGCGAGCGCCTGCTGCCGCACTTGAGCGACCGGCCGCTGTCGGTGATGCGGGTGCTGCGCGGCCAGAAACCGTTCATGCAGAAGAACGTCCCGAAGTACACGCCGGAGTGGGTGCGCACCACCTCGATGTGGGCGGAGGCGTCGAAGCGGCGGATCTCCTACGCGCTGTGCGACGACCGGCGGACGTTGCTGTGGTTCGCCAACCAGCGCGCCGTCGAGTACCACCCGACGCTGGGCCACTCCGCCGACATCTACACGCCGACGCACATGGTGCTCGACCTGGACCCGCCGGAGGGCGGCGACTTCCGGCTCGTCGTCGAGGCCGCGCGGTTGATCGAGCGGGCGCTGGCCGACTCGGGCTTGACGGGCGCCGTCAAGACGAGCGGGTCGAAGGGCGTGCACATCTTCGTCCCGGTCGACGACCACCTCCCCGTCGAGGACGTGGCCGCCGCGACCAGGGCCGTCGCCGCGCGGGCGGAGCGCATCGATCCGGTGCTCGCGACCACGGCGTTCATCCGCGAGGACCGCGAGGGCAAGGTGTTCCTCGACTCGACAAGGGCCGGTGGAGCCACCGTGGTCGCCGCGTACAGCCCGCGTCTGCGTCCCGGCACCACGGTGTCGTTCCCCTTGTCCTGGAACGACCTCGACCGCGTCACGCCGACCGATTTCACCATGCGGACGGTTCTCGCCGCGCTCGACGAACCGGACCCGTGGGCGACCGAACTCCCCCAGCCGCAACGCCTGCCCGCCGACCTCGTCGCGGAGGGCCACACGATCCCAGTCGCCCGCGTGCAGGCGATGCACGAGGGCAAGCGCCGCGCCAAGGCCCGCGCCGCCGAGCAGACCGAGAGCTAGCCCGAGCTTCGGGAACAACCGGCGACGGGGTAACGTTGAGCACGAGTAGTTGAAAGTTCTACTACTTGGTCGAGCCCTGGGAGCTGACATGCAGTTCGGCGTCTTCACCGTCGGCGACGTCACCACCGACCCCACCACCGGCCGGACCCCGTCGGAGGCCGAGCGGATCAGGTCGATGGTGGCCATCGCGATCAAGGCCGAGGAGGTCGGCCTCGACGTCTTCGCCACCGGCGAGCACCACAACCCGCCGTTCGTGCCGTCCTCGCCGACCACGCTGCTGGGCTACGTCGCCGCGCGCACCGAACGGCTCGTGCTCTCCACCGCGACCACGCTGATCACCACCAACGACCCGGTGAAGATCGCCGAGGACTTCGCGATGCTCCAGCACCTCGCGGACGGGCGCGTCGACCTGATGCTGGGGCGCGGCAACACCGGGCCGGTCTACCCCTGGTTCGGCAAGGACATCCGCGACGGAATCGACCTCGCGATCGAGAACTACCACCTGCTGCACCGGTTGTGGCGCGAGGAGTCGGTGAACTGGGAGGGCCGCTTCCGCACGCCGCTGCACTCCTTCACCTCCACGCCGCGCCCGTTGGACGGCAAGCCACCGTTCGTCTGGCACGGCTCCATCCGCAGCCCGGAGATCGCCGAGCAGGCCGCCTACTACGGCGACGGTTTCTTCGCCAACAACATCTTCTGGCCGAAGGAGCACTTCCAGCGGCTGATCAGCCTGTACCGCCAGCGTTTCGAGCACTACGGCCACGGCAGCGCCGACCAGGCCGTCGTCGGGCTCGGCGGGCAGGTGTTCATGCGCAAGAACTCCCAGGACGCGGTGCGGGAGTTCCGCCCGTACTTCGACAACGCGCCGGTCTACGGGCACGGGCCGTCGCTGGAGGAGTTCACCGAGCAGACGCCGTTGACGGTCGGCAGCCCGCAGGAGGTCATCGACAAGACGCTGACCTTCCGCGAGTCCTTCGGCGACTACCAGCGCCAGCTGTTCCTGATGGACCACGCGGGGCTACCGCTGAAGACCGTGCTGGAGCAGCTGGACATCCTCGGCGAGGAAGTCGTTCCCGTGCTGCGCAAGGAGTTCGCCGCGCTGCGCCCCGCACACGTCCCGGCGGGTCCCGCCCGATGACCTCCATCGCCGTCGTCTCGGCGGGGCTGAGCGAGCAGTCGTCCACCCGGCTGCTCGCCACCAAGCTCGCCGCGGCCACGACAGATTCGTTGCCGCACAACGCTTCCGTGCAGGTGATCAACCTGCGCGAGCACGCCCACGACATCACCAACGCGCTGCTCACCGGAGTGCCGACCGGTGCGCTCGGCGGCCTGGTGCGCGCGGTCGCCGACGCGGACGCGCTGATCGCGGTCACGCCGATCTTCAACGCTTCCTACAGCGGCCTGTTCAAGTCGTTCTTCGACGTGATCGAGCCGGATTCCCTTGCGGCCAAACCGGTTCTCATGGGTGCGACCGGTGGAACCGAGCGGCATTCGCTGGCGCTGGAGCACGCGTTGCGGCCGATGTTCGCCTACCTCAGGGCCGTCACCGTGCCCACCGCCGTGTACGCGGCCACGTCGGACTGGGGCGGAGAGAGCGGCCTGGAGAACCGGATCGCTGTGGCGGGCAAGGAGCTTGCGGACCTGCTCGCGCACCGCGCCCCGGTGCCCAAGCCCGACCCGTACGCCGACGTGACCCCGTTCGCCGAACTGCTCCGCAGACAGGGCCAGAAGGGCTAGCGTGCACGGAATGACAGCCACCGCAGCCGATCTCCAGCGCTACTTCCAGGAATCGCGGGAAAGCCTGCTCCGCTCCCTCGACGGCCTCTCCGAGTACGACGTCCGGCGGCCGATGACGCCCAGCGGCACCAACCTGCTCGGGCTCGTCAAGCACCTCATCGGCATCGAGTTCGGCTACCTCGGCGAGTCGGTCGGCCGTCCGGCCCCGGTGGTGCTGCCGTGGATCGAGGACGATTCGGTGTGGCAGAACGGCGACATGTGGGCGAAGGCCGACGAGAGCCGCGAGTACCTGGTGGAGCTGTACCGGACCGCGTGGCGGCACTCCGACGAGTCGATCGCCACGCTCGGGCTGGACGCTCCGGCGAGCGTGTCGTGGTGGCCGGAGGAGCGCAGGCAGACCACGTTCGGGCACGTGCTGATCCGGACGGTCGCGGAGACCGCACAGCACGCGGGGCACGCCGACGTGATCCGCGAGATGATCGACGGTCGGGGCGGGCGCGGTCAGGACGAGCTCGGCGACGAGAGCTGGTGGAGGGCTTACCTCGCCCGCGTTCAGGCAGCGGCGGACGAGCACAAATAGATTTGCGCCCCAACGACACCTCGGTCAGGATGAACGCGAACGAGGCCCGTTGCGCAGGCGAGGGTTACTTCTTAATCTTGAGGTTGCGGGTTCGAATCCCGTTCAAGCTTCGGGCTTGGTAGCTCAACTGGTAGAGCACAGGACATCCACCTTCACCGACTTGATCTCGGGCCTCGTTCGCCATCTTCGGAGGGGGTGCCATGTCCAGGTTCAACACGTCCGGTGTGCGCGCCCACGAGGGCAGCTCGCTGTACGCGCGCGACGCGCGGACCGAGCTGTTCCTGTTGGCCGTCAGCAACATGGTCGGCCAGCACACGTTCTACGAGAACGCCAACGAGCGCGATTCCCGTTACGTGGAGCTGGTCCGCGTCGTCGGCCTCAACGATCCACAGTGGACGGCCCGGTTCCTGGCGTGGTTGCGGGGATCGGCGAACATGCGCACGGCGTCGATCGTCGGTGCGGCGGAGTTCGTCAAGGCTCGCCTGGACTCCGGCGCGGTGACCGAGGGCGTCAGCAACCGCGCGGTGATCGCGTCGGTTCTCCAACGGGCCGACGAGCCCGGGGAACTGTTGGCGTACTGGGTTTCCCGCTTCGGGCGGTCGCTGCCGATGCCGGTCAAGCGCGGGATCGGCGACGCGATGCTGCGCCTGGTCACCGAGCGCAGCTACCTCAAGTGGGACTCGCCGGAGCGCGGCTACCGCTTCGCCGACGTGCTGAACCTCACCCACCCGCGCGCTCAGCGCGAGCTGTTCGGCTACATCGTCAAGGCGCCGCACCAGCCCGATCTGCCGATCCCGGCGTCACTTCCGGTGCTGACCAAGCGGGCGGAACTGATGGCGCTGCCCGTCGCCGACCGCGCGGCGCTGCTGGACGAGCCCGAGTCGCTGCGCGCGGCCGGGATGACCTGGGAGGCGTTGTCGGGCTGGTTGCAGAGCCCGATGAACGCGCGCGCCTGGGAGGCGGTCATCCCGTCGATGGGCCTGATGGCGCTCACGCGGAACCTGCGGAACTTCGACGCCGCAGGGGTTTCCGACGAGGTCGCCGAGCGCGTCGCGGCGCGGCTGGCCGATCCCGACGAGGTCGCGCGGTCGCGGATGCTGCCGATGCGGTTCCTGTCCGCCTTCCGCGCGGCGCCGTCGCTGCGCTGGGCGTGGGCGTTGGAGCAGGCGTTGCAGCACTCGCTCGCCGGAGTGCCCGCGCTGCCGGGGCGCACGCTCGTCCTGGTGGACACCTCGGGCTCGATGAACGTCCGTCTTTCCCAGCACAGCGACCTGCTGCGCTGGGACGCGGCGGCCGTCTTCGGGATCGCGCTCGCGTCGCGGTGCGCCGAGGCCGACATCGTGTCGTTCTCGGCTCCGCTGAGCCGGTATCCGCAGGGGTCGCTGCCGTTCTCGCGCCCCAGCGGCGAATCGGTGCTGCGCGCCGTCGAGCGGTGGATGACCGGCGGCTACTTCATCGGTGGCGGCACGAACACCGAGGACGCGGTGCGCGCGCACTTCGCGGGGCACGACCGCGTGGTCATCCTGACCGACGAGCAGGCGACCAGCGGTGACGTCGAGCGCGCGCTGCCCGGGCCGACTCCGCTCTACACGTGGAACCTGGCGGGTCACCGCCTCGGCCACGCGCGCGGCGGGGTACCGAACCGGCACGTGTTCGGCGGGCTGAGCGACCAGTGCTTCGCGATGATCCCGCTGCTGGAGCGGGGCGAGCGGGCGGACTGGCCGTTCTGAGCATCCACGATGTGAGACGGGGAATCGGACGCGGTTCGCGCCGGTTCCCCGTCTCATGACGATTGGTGTGATCCTCGACGCGGACGGGCCGAACGCGGTGGACGACCTGGTCGCGCAGGGCCGGGCGGCGAAGGACTACGGGCTGGGCTCCGCGTGGTTCGCGCAGCGCTACGACGTGGACGCGATCGGCGTCGCCGGGCTGGTCGGCCGCGAGGTGCCGGGCCTGCGGGTGGGCACGTCGGCGGTACCGATCTTCGCGCGGCACCCGATCCTGGTGGCCTCGCAGGCGGCGACCGCGCAGGCCGCGACGCACGGCCGGTTCTCGCTCGGCGTCGGGCTCGGCGCGAAGGGGCTCGTCGAGTCGACCTTCGGCATCGGCTACGACCGGCCCATCGCGCAGCTCCGCGAATTCCTGACCGCGACCCGGGAGGTACTGCGTACCGGCTCGACCGAGGTTCGCGGCGAGACGCTGACCGCGGTCACGCCGTGGCCCTCCCCCGTCGCCGGTGCTCAGCCCGCTCCGCAGATCCTCGTCGCCGCGATGGGTCCGCAGGCGCTGCGCGCGACCGGCGAGCTGGCCGACGGGACGCTGCCGTTCCTCGCCGGGCCGCGTGCGCTGAGCGAGCACATCGTCCCGGCGATCACCGCGGCCTCGTCCTCCGCTCCGCGCGTGGTGGCGCTCGTGCCGACGATCATCACCGACGAGGTCGACGAGGCCCGCGCGCGGTTGGCGGAGAACTTGGCCTTCTACGACGGGATTCCCTCTTACCAGAAGGTGATCGAGCGCTCCGGCGTCGAGAGGGCCGCCGATCTGGCGCTCGTCGGCGACGAGGTGAGCGTGGCCGCCGCGATCCGCCGTTACTTCGACGCCGGGGCGACCGAGGTCGTGCTGTCGCAGACCGCGCTCGGCGGCGAGGCCGCGCGCGAGCGGACCTGGCGCTTCGGCGGTGAGCTGGCTCGTAGTATCTCCTCGTGAGCATGGAGATCTGGATCAACCCGGCGTGTTCCAAGTGCCGGTCGGCGCTGTCCCTGCTGGACGCCGAGGGCGCGGACTACACGATCCGCCACTACCTCCAGGACCCGCCGAGCGTCGCGGAGCTGGAGGGCGTGCTGGAGCGGCTCGGGTTGGAGCCGTGGGACATCGCGCGCCTCGGCGAGCCCGTCGCGGCCGAGCTGGGCATGAAGTCGTGGGAGAAGACCGCCGAGACCCGTGCGCAGTGGGTCGAGGCGATGTCCGCCAACCCCAAGCTGATCCAGCGGCCGATCATCACCGCAGAGGACGGCTCCGCTCGCGTCGCGCGCACTCCCGAAGCGGTTCGCGAAGCGTTGGAGTCCTGAGCTTCAGTCGATCGGCTCGCACGCGGCCAGCCACTCCGGCGGCACGCCGTCCAGGCCCGTGCGAGCCGCGACGATCCCGCCGACGATCGCGCACGTCGTGTCCACGTCTCCGCCTGCGGCTGCCGTGGCCCACAATGCTTCCACGAGATCGTCGAGGTGCCGCGCCGCGCACCACAACGCGAACGGCACCGTGTCCACCGCCGAGATCCGGCGCCCCGTGCCCAGCGTTCCGCCCGCGTTGCGCGAGTCCGTGCCGAAGGCGATCTTCCTCGCTCGGAGCACCCCCGTGCGCACCTCGCTCTCCGGCAGCCGCTGCGCCACTTCGCCGAGCAGCTCCGCGCTGTCGATCCCGCGCACGCTCAGCGCCGTCGCGAGCGCCACCGCCACCGCGCCCGTGATCGCTTCCGGGTGCGCGTGCGTCACTCCGGCCGATTTCCCCGCCTGCACAAGGAGTTCGTCGAGGTCGTCGGCGAACCAGGCGCCCAGCGGGGCCACCCGCATCGCCGCCCCGTTGCCCCACGAGCCCTGCCCGTCGAACTGCCTGCGCGCCACGTCCCGCCACGACTGTCCACTGTGGATCGCCGCGAGCACTTCGTGCATCGTCGCGCCGTAGCTGCGATGCGGGTCCGCCGTGTACGTGGCGCCGAACTCCGCCGCGAGCGCGTCCTGGTCGACCTTGCCGTGCGCGGTCAGCACCCGGAACAGCGCGAGCGCCATCGCCGTGTCGTCCGTCCACCGCCAGGGCCCCGGAGCCGTCCGCCGCCTGCGCAGATCGCCCTCCCCCGCGAACCACGTCTGCCCGAACGCATCGCCCAGCGCAAGACCACGCAGGGACGACTCAGCGGCTCGATTCGGTGCCATGACCCGATCGTGCACGGTGCGGCCCCGGATTTCACGAACTTTCTCGTCACGGCCGACGGCGCCGTACCCAGCCCTGCTGGCGCTCGAAGTACTCGGTCAGAACTTTTCTGATGATGTCCTTGCGATCGCTGTCCCGCACCGGCGCGTCGCTCTTCTCGAACTCCACCTTGATCCGCTGTGTGGCATCGGCCATGTCGGCGACACGGCTCAGCGGCTCGGGCTCCTCGCCGACTCCGCTGGAGTCGACGTAGACGCCTTCTGGAAGTCCATTGATACCGCTTCCCTTGAAGATCTCGTTCCCGTAGCGGAATCCACGCAGAAGTCCCACACTGTGATTCTGTCGCGAAATGATGATCCTCTTGGCCCCGAGCACCTGTTGCGGGGTGAAACCAGCAGCGTGACCGGATGCGACCGAGTAGATGAGCGTGAACTCGTCGATCTCCCCGAGAAGATCGATCTTGACGTTCCTACCGCGATGAAGAGGACCGGGAACAGGATCAACCGCGACCAGCTCCAGCGTGGCGCGATCGGCGTACATCGACCTGAGTTCCAAGGCGATTTTCGATGCCGCGACAGCGCCTCGACTGTGCGCCTTGACGAGGATGAAGATGTGCCTGTCCCCATCACCGCCGAGAGCTTCGTCGATCGCCTTCTTGACGATGCCGGGGGCTTCCTCGACGAGTTTGGAGATGCTGTTCGAGCCTGCGTCCCTCACCCCGCCGAACTTCAGGCGCCCTTCCGTCCTGGGTGCCCCCGTACCGGCGAACATCACGTCAGGACTCTCCTCCGCTTTCCTTCTGTAGTGGACCGTCCCGCTCTCGTTCTCCAGTTCGTCGACCCGCTCCCACTTCACCTCCCTCCCCGGAGCGAGGTCCTTCTGGGTCGCCCACACGTCGTACCCGGAGCCCGCGACCGCGACCTTCACGACCAACGAGGGCCTGGCTTCGGCTTCGGCCCCGCGCACCAACCGATCTTGGACCGCTATGTCAAACCTTCGACTGTGCCGAATGATCAGGTTGTCCAGCACGTCCGGATCGTCCACCATTCTCTGCTCGGCAACCGCTCTGACGTCCTCGGGGAGCTTGCAGTACAACGAGTAAGCCACCAAGCGAGTCACCGGGTCCTTGCCGGTACCCCGGAGCTTCATCAACGTCAAAGCCTTGACCACTTCTTTTTCGGTTGGCGCCACGATTCACTCACTCTCGGCTTCGGATCAGCTCGGGCGGATCTCGGACACGGCGTCGGCCAGGGCGGCTTCGATCAGCTGGTCGGCTTCGGCAACGCGCTGTTCGAAATCGGGCTCCTGAAGCAGTTGTTCGAGCACTTCGCGGTCGATGTCCTCGACGGTGGGGTCGCTGGCCGCGGCTCGGAAGCTCTCCAGTTGCTCGGCCGTGATCGCCGGGGCCTCCTGCGCGAGTGCGCCGGACACGTCGAAGCCCATCTCGCGCAGCCGTGCGATGCGCTCGTCGACCGCGAGGTCGTTGAGCGGGTGCAACCGCTCGTAGGCGAGCGCGTAGACGTCCGGGTCCTGCGAGTTGGTGGCGTTGTAGAACCAGTCGCGGTACTCGGCCCACCAGGACTCGGAGCCGTCCCACGCGGCCCACGACGGGCCGAACTGGTCGATCGCCGTCTGCCACGACGTGTCAGGGACCGCTTCCACGGCGAGCGCGGGATGGGCGACAACGCCGTGCTCGGCGAAGAGCGCGTGCTTGTCCTCGGTCGCGGCACGGTCGAAGAACCGCTGCGCGGGCCCGGCCAGCCCTCGCTCGTTGGCGTAGTAGACGACGTACTCCTGGAACGCTGGCCAGTTCGCCTCGTCGCCGTCCCAGTGACCACTGAACTCGGCCAGCATCGCCTGCCACTCGGTCGCTGACTGGTCTGCGCCCACGGCGGCAAGGTGCTCAGGCGGCAGAGCGACGAGCGTCGCGGCAAGGTCGAGGCCGCCGTTCGCTTCGACGTGCTGGAGCAGTTCCTCGGCCGCAGGGCCGAACCCCCGAGCCTGCAACGCCGACCGGAACGCGTCGAATCCCGCCTCCCTGTGCTCTTCGTAGTCCTCGCGCAGCGCGCGCAAGAACTCGACAGGGTCTCTCAGGGAACGCAGTACCTCCACGATGACGTGATCCATCCGCAGTCCCCTCACCGGTACCAGATGGTCACGAAGCTAGGACCACGCCCGCTGTGCCGATTGCCCGCGAAGGCAGTCCTAAGGGCACTCGTTCAGCTCGGCCGCGTCGATGCCGAGGCGGTCGCGCAGTTCGCGCAGGCCGAGCGGGGTCACGCGCACGGCGCGCTGGGAGCCGATCCGCACGGCCCACCCGCGCTCCAGGACGAGGGAGCACAGCTGCGCGGCGGCCGGACCGGCGAGGTGGTCGCGGCGTTCGGTCCAGTCCAGGCAGGGCTTCACCAGCGGGCGCTTCTCGTTGCTGGGCAGGGAGATCTCCAGTTCGGAGAACCAGTCCAGCCCGGTGTCGGTGAGCGCGAAGCCGGTGTCTCGGCGGAGCAGACCGCGCGTGGCCATGGCGTCGGTGACGGCCACGCCGAGCCGGCCCGCGAGGTGGTCGTAGCAGGTGCGCCCCCTGGCGAGGGCGGCGCTCGCGCGGTGCTGGCGCAGCCCGGAGACGGGGGCGGGCCGCACGTGGGCGGACAGGGTCTCGATCAGGCTCGCGACCTCGTCGTCGGCGAGGCGGACGTAGCGATGACGTCCTTGGCGGCGCTCGTCAAGGAGGCCGCCGCTGACGAGCTTGGAGATGTGCTCGCTCGCCGTGGACCGGGCGACGCCGCACAGTGTGGCCAGCTCACCGGCCGTCCACGCGCGCTTGTCGAGCAGGGCGAGGCACATGGCCGCCCGCGTCTCGTCGGCGAGCAGCCCGGCCAGCGCAGCGAGTTCGGGTCCCACGACGGTCATAGTCCCAGCATCTTCACGGTTTCGTCGTAGCCGGGGATGCCGGGCGGCACGGGTTGCTCGTCGCGCACGGCGAGCGCGGTGGCGACGGTCGCGTGCACGGCGGCGCGGAAGAGCAGCGAGCCAGTGCTGATCCGGCTCACGCCGAGCGCGGCCAGCTCGGTGACGGTGTGCTTGCCGGGCAGGAAGAGCAGGTTCAGCGGCGCGTCGACCTGGTCGACCACGGCGGCGATCTCGTCGGGCTCGGCCATGCCCGGTACGAAGATCCCATCGGCACCGGCATCCACATAGGACTCGGCGCGCACCAGGGTCTCGTCGAGCGAGGAGTCGCCGAGCCAGTAGGTGTCGGTGCGCGCGTTGACGAACAACCCGGGAACCGCGCGCTTGATCGCCTCGATCAGCCCGCACAGCGCCTGGGGGTCGGTCATGGCGTCTTCCAGGTTGACGCCGACGGCGCCCGCGTCGGACAACCGCACGGCCAAATCTGCGACCTCGGCCGGATTGGAACTGAAGCCCGATTCGATGTCCACGGTGACCATGCCGGGCAGCCTTGCGATCAGCTTCGTCAACGCGATCGTTTCGGCGCGCGCCGCACCGGTCGCGTCAGGCAGCCCGTGCACCGCGGCCACGCCGAGGCTCGTGGTGCCCACCGCTGGGAAACCCGCCCCGAACAGCGCGGCGGCTGAGGCGTGGTCCCACGCGTTCGGCAGCACCAGCGGCGCTCCGCGTCGGTGGAGATCAGCGAAGGCGCTCATCGAGGGCTCCCTTCCAGGACACCGGCGGCGATCGCCAGCGCGTGGTCGTCACCGGGACAGGGCCGCAGCCCCGCGCCGAAGATCAGGTGCATGTGGTTGTTCGGCCGGCGCACGTCGAAGGTCTCGGGGTCGGTGAACACCGCCGGATCTCGGTTCGCCGCAACGAGATCCAACTCGATCAGCGTGCCGTCCAGGCGTTGCCTGCGCATCACGGGGATCGGCGGCGAATGCCTCAGCGTCTCCGCCAGCACGGCCTCGGGCGTGCCGAAGTCCTTGTACGGCAGGGCGTTCTTGATGAGCGCGGCCGTTGAGGTGGCGGCTTGGAGCAACAGGCAGGCGCGCGCGGCGGTGGCCTCGTCGCGCGCTCCGCCCAGTGCCGTGAGGAGGCCGTCGACCGCCGCGTCGTCGGCGGGAGTCGGCTCCACCGGCGGCAGGTAGGCGCGCGCCGCCGCGAGCACCACCGCCGGTTCGACCGCCACGCCCAAGGCTTCGGCCAGCACCTCCACGGCGGCGGTCTCCGGCGAGCGCCCGCGCGCCCGGCGCCGGAGTGCGTCCGGGGAGAGCGCGCGGAGCGGCGCTTCGACCAGGGCACGGCGCCGGGCGTGGGTGGCCCCGGAGCTGAAGCGGCACACGGCTGAGCGCAGCCAGCCGAGCGCGGAGTCACGCTCCGGCGGCGGCACGACGCTCAGGTCCGGGTCCGCCAGCGCGGCGCTGACCTGGCCGTACGTCCGAAGAACGAGCATGCGTGGACGGTAGAGCGAGAACTGTTCGGTGGCCGCCGAACAAGCCGGACGTACTGTGGGCCCATGGCGGTGGCCGAGCCCGCGCGGTACTGGCGGCATCCGAGCGTGCCGGAGCTGGACCTCTTGGCGGCTCGGTTCGTCCGGCACGCGTTCACCCGGCACAGCCACGACACCTACGCGATCGGCGTCGTGCTCAGCGGTGCGGAACTGCTGCACGTGCGCTCCGACAAGCGGACGATCGGCGCGGGTGGCATCGCGTGCATCAACCCCGGCGAGGTGCACAGCGGTCACGCCGCCGACGTCGACGGGTGGGCCTACCGCGTGCTCTACCCGACCGTGTCACTGGTGTCCGACATCGTGCGCGAGCTCGGGGGTCCCGCTGGCACCCCCGCGTTCACCGCCGAGACCAGCTATGACCGTGCCCTCGCCTCGGCGGTCCTCGCCGCACACCGCTCCGCCGAGCACACTGACCACCTGGCCTCGGAAACCCTTCTGTACCAAGCAGTTCAGCTCCTGTGGCAGACGCGCGGCACCCAGGCTCGCGACCCCGTCCAGCGGAGGGCGGGCGATCGAGCACTCGACCGCGCCCGTCAAGCACTGCTCGACCGGATGAGCGCGCCCCCGAGCCTCGACGAACTCGCCGCCGAGGTCGGCCTGGGCCGGTTCGCGCTGCTCCGAGGCTTCCGCGAGCGCTTCGGCCTGCCCCCGCACGCCTACCTCAACCAGGAACGCGTCCGCCGCACCCGCGCCCTGCTCGACTCCGGCACCCGCCCGGCCGACGCCGCCGCCGAAGTCGGCTTCGTCGACCAGGCCCACCTCTCCCGCCACTTCCGCCGCATCCTCGGCGTGGCCCCCGGCGGCTACCTCCGCGGCCGGTGAGCGGTTGTCAGCCGCGCAGGCAGGGCGCGGGGATGTAGCCGATCTTCGACTTCTCGGCGATCCACACGGTCTGGTACCAGGTGTTGTCCTCGTTGGAGCACGCGCGGTGGTTCTCCCCGTCGCGAACGAAGTACGTGCACTGCTTGAGCTGGGAGTCCCAGTGCCCGTTCACCAGGGTGACGGTCTGGCCCTTCGTGATCGTTCCCAGGTTGTTCGCTTCGCTCGCGACCGGGGCCGGCCTGATCTTCACGTCGTGGCTGGCCTTGGCCGGACCGTAGGGGGTGTGCGTGCCCGCGCAGAAGGACCCCGAGGCCGGGGCGGCCTGGGCGGAGGGCGCGGCGAAGCCGAGCGAGGCGACGGCCACGCTGACGACGGCAGCGACGACAGGGCGCGAGAAAAGCGAAATCATTGACTACTCTCCAGAAATATGAAATGTGTTTGCGCGAACCGACGCGCAATATGCGTACAGGCCAAATCCTATTGGAATCGCGATTGCGAGCACGCCCCCACCGGGACCCGATCGGCGGATTCACGCCCACCTGAATTCGTCACCAGGGCGCAATAACGTACAAGACGGGGTCCACCTGGGGTTTCTAGCCTGGCGAGCATGATCTTCGATCCTGGCCGCGACGAGCTGGCCGAGATGATGGCGGCGACACGGGACTTCGCGACGGAGTTCCTGGAGGGACTGCCGACCGCGCCCGCTTCCCACTTGACGGCAGCCGTCAAGTACGAGGGACCGGCCGAAACTCCCGGGGAGTTCGCGGAGCTGCTGGAAACCTTCCGGGAAGCAGCGCGGAACGCGGTGGAGACGGCCGGACCGGGGTACCTCGCGTACTTCCCGGCGGGCGGGCTGGTGTCGTCCGCGCTCGGCGAGTTCTTGTCGTTGCTGGTCAACCGGTTCACCGGCGTGGGCTCGATGGCGCCGGACCTGGTGGCGATGGAGGACAGCGTCATCCAGTGGCTCTGCCGGGAGTTCGCGCTGCCGGCCGGAGCGGGCGGGGTGATCACCACGGGCGGGTCGCTGGCGACGCTCGCGGCGGTGGTCGCGGCCCGGGAGAGCCGGGCGCCCAGGAACGGGACGATCTACGTCACCGAGCACACGCACCTCAGCGTCGCGAAGGCCGCGCGCATCGCGGGGCTCCGACCGGACCAGCTGCGGGTGGTGCCGGTGACGGAGGACCAGCGCATGGACGCCGACGCCGCCGAGGAGCTGATCACCAAGGATCGGGCGGCAGGACGCGATCCGTTCCTCGTGGTCGGCACAGCGGGCAGCACGAGCACGGGCACGATCGACCCGCTGGACGCGCTCGCGGGGACCGCGGAGCGGCACGGGTTGTGGTTCCACGTGGACGGCGCGTACGGCGGCGGGTTCCAGTTGACGGAGCGCGGGCGGGCGAAGCTGCGGGGTGTCGAGCGGGCGGACTCGATCACGATCGACCCGCACAAGACGATGTTCCTGGCCTACGGCACGGGAGTCCTGCTCGTGCGCGACCCGGCGACGCTGCGCGCGGCGCATACGGTGGACGCGACCTACCTCCAAGATCTCCAGCGCGATCAATGGCCCCCGGACTACTGCGACTTCGGGCCGGAGCTGACGAGGGAGTTCCGCGGCCTGCGCATGTGGTTGCCGCTGCACCTGCACGGGGTCGCCGCGTTCCGCCGCGCGCTGGACCAGAAACTGGACCTCGCCGAGGAGGTGCACCGCGAGCTGAGCGCCTTGCCGGAAGTGGACGTTCCGCTGAAGCCGGACCTGACGGTGAACGTCTTCCGGCTGGATGGAGCAGGCGACGCGGAGAACAGACGCTTGCTGGAGCGCATCAACGCCACGGAAAGGGTTTTCCTGTCCAGCACACGTGTGCGCGGGGACTATCTGCTGCGCATGTGCGTGCTCAGCCACCGAACCGAACCCTCCCGAGTGGCCGAAGCGCTCGCGATTGTTCGGTCGTTGGTTCTGTAGCCACTGGCAACTGTCGACGGTTAATCTTCCCAGTGCACGAGCCAGCCCCGACGTGATGCCGCCGCGCCGGGTATGCGCCCCTCATCTCCCTGCCACGCATGAGGAGCACCATGAAGCGGCACGTCGTCCTCAGCATGTCAATTTTATCCGCGGCATTAGCCGCCACCGCCTTCGTGGCGGTCCCGGCAACAGCCCAAGAAATGTCTCCCGGGCTGGTCTCAGCAATGCAGCGCGATCTCGGCATGACCGAGCCGCAGGCGCAGCAGCGCATCCGCCAAGAAGCAGAACTCCGAAAGATCGACACCTCGGCTGAACAAGCGGCCGGAAAAGCGTTCGGCGGCTCCTGGTTCGACCCGGACAAGGGCAAGCTCGTCGTCGGCGTGACCGACAAGAGCGCGGAAGCCGCCGTGCGGGCGACCGGAGCCGAGGTCGCCAGGGTGAGCCGGACCGCGGCGGAGCTGGACGCCGCGCAGAGCCGGATCGACGGCGTCGCGAAAACGACGAAGGCGCCCGACGCGGTGCACAGCTGGCACCCGGACCCCAAGTCCGGCAGCGTCGTCGTGACCGTGGGCGCGGAAACGCCCGAGGTTGAGGCGTTCCTCGCCGAAGCACGGAAATCCGGACCTGTCACGGTGCGCAGGAATGCCGAGCGGCCGAGGACCTACGCGGCGGGCACGGTCGGCGGCGACCCGTACTACGTGCCGGTGTCGGGCGGCTACGTCCGCTGTTCGATCGGGTTCTCCGTGCACGGCGGCTTCGTGACCGCGGGCCACTGCGCGGGCACGGGCGCGAACACGCAAGGCTGGGACTGGTCGGCGCAGGGCCAGTTCGCCGGATCTTCCTTCCCCGGCAACGACTACGCGTTCGTCCGCACGGGCAACGGCTGGTGGACGGTTCCGGTCGTGCTGGGCTGGGGCGCGGTCTCCGACGTCCTCGTGCGCGGCCAGTGGGAGGCGCCGGTCGGCAGCTCGATCTGCCGCTCCGGCTCGACCACGCATTGGCGCTGCGGTCAGGTGCTGGCCAAGAACGAGACGGTCAACTACGGCAACGGCCAGCTCGTGCACCAGCTGATCAAGACGAGCGCGTGCGCGCAGGGCGGCGACTCCGGCGGCTCGTTCGTCACCGGCGACCAGGCCCAGGGCATGACCTCCGGCGGCTGGGGCGACTGCAACTCCGGCGGTGAGACCTGGTTCCAGCCGCTGACCGAGGTGCTCAACGTCTACGGGCTCCGGTTGCACACCGGCTGACCTGGCTGTCGTCTCGGACCCCGTACAGTCTTTCCGGCAGGTACGGGGTTCGAGACGACGGTAAGTGGTTATGACGACGGTGGATGTGGAGACGGTGGGCATCGACCCGGCGAGGCTGGCGGAATGCCTCAAGGTCCTGGCTGAGGCGGACGAGCTGCCGCCGGAGCACCCGGACGTCGTCCAGCTCCAGCGCGCGACATCGCGGCTGTACAAGGGCGTCAAGAAGCGCAAGCGCACGATCCGGCGCGACGCCGTGACGGCCGCCGACAACGCGGTGACCGCCGCGACCGCGACCGGCTCGCCCACGCGCATCGACGACGAGACCGAGGGCATCCCGCTGGTCTCCAACGCCACCGGAGCGACCGCGGGCACCCTGCTGCGCGCCCGGGCCTGCTACACGTGCAAGAACCGGTACCACGAGGTCGACGCGTTCTACCACCAGCTCTGCCCGCCGTGCGCGAAGCTCAACCGCGACCGCCGGGACGCGCGCACCGACCTCACCGGGCGCCGCGCGCTGCTCACCGGCGGGCGGGCGAAGATCGGCATGTACATCGCGCTGCGGCTGCTGCGCGACGGCGCGCACACCACGATCACCACGCGCTTCCCCAACGACGCCGTCCGCCGCTTCGCTGCGATGCCGGACAGCGCGGACTGGCTGCACCGGCTGCGCATCGTCGGCATCGACCTCCGCGACCCCGCGCAGGTGGTGGCGCTGGCCGACTCGGTCGCCGAGGCGGGTCCGCTGGACATCCTGATCAACAACGCCGCGCAGACCGTGCGCCGCTCCCCCGGTTCCTACGGCCCGCTCGTGGCCGCCGAATCCGACCCGCTGCCCGCGGGCGAACTGCCGGAGATGATCGCCTTCGGCCACATCAGCGACGCGCACCCGCTGGCGCTGACCGAGCTGACCAGCAAGAGCCACCTGGACGTGACCAGCCTGGCGCTGCGCGCGGGCTCGGCATCGCTGGAGCGGATCGCCGACAACACCGCGATCGACGCGGGCGGACTCGTCCCGGACCTGCACGACATCAACAGCTGGACGCAGAAGGTCGAGGAGGTCGAGCCGCTGGAGATGCTGGAGGTCCAGCTGTGCAACGCCACCGCGCCGTTCATCCTGGTCAGCAGGCTGCGCCCGGCGATGGCCGCCTCCACCGCGCGGCGCAAGTACGTCGTGAACGTCTCCGCGATGGAGGGCCAGTTCAGCCGCGCGTACAAGGGGCCGGGCCACCCGCACACGAACATGGCCAAGGCCGCGCTGAACATGCTCACCAGGACCAGCGCCCAGGAGATGCTGGACAACGACGGCATCCTGATGACGGCGGTGGACACCGGCTGGATCACCGACGAGCGCCCGCACCCGACCAAGATCCGCCTGGCCACCGAGGGCTTCCACGCGCCGCTGGACCTGGTCGACGGTGCCGCGCGGGTCTACGACCCCATCGTGCGCGGTGAGGCTGGCGAGGACATCTTCGGCTGCTTCATGAAGGACTACGCGCCCTCGGCCTGGTAGGCCAGCTCCGCGACCACGGCGCGGTGATCGGTCCCGGGCAGCGTGTGCTCGGAGGCCGACACCGCGCGCAGCGACCTGCCGTGCAGCACGTGGTCGATCTGGATCACCGGTCGGTCGGCGGGCCACGTCGGCGCCCACCCGCGCCCGAGCTCGGCGTGCGCGTCGGAGAGGCCCGCCGCGAGCAGTTCGCGCATGGGCGTGTGGTCGAGGGTGGCGTTGAAATCGCCCAGCATCACCACGTTCGGCCCCGCCTCGGCCCGCAGTGCGCGGAGGTCGGCCGTCCACGACGCGGGCTTCTCCACCGGCCAGAGCGTGTGCACGCCGATGACGCGCACGGGGTGGCCGCCGACCATGACCGTCGCGGTGGTCTGCGGCCAGGTCGTCGGCTGGTTCACGAGTCCGCCCGCGCTGAGCGGCAACCGCGAGTAGATCGAGGTGTCGATCTCCGGGTGGAGTTCGCGGTGCGGCATCAGCTCCCGCATGCCCGCCTCGTCGAGCAGCCGCACGCCCTTCGGGCCGAGCTCCTGCACTGCGAGCACGTCGACGCGCTGCGCGCGCACCAGCTCCACCAGCGCCTTCGGGTCGACGTTGCTGTGCAGGGCGTTGCTGGTCGCCACGCGCAGCCTCGGCGCGTCGGCGGCGACCTCCGCTCCGTTGGCGACGAAGCGCGGCGCGAGCCAGAACACCTGCAACGCCACCATGACCGCCGCGGCGACGGAGAGCCAGCGAGCCCGCAGCGCCAGCACCGCCGGGAGAACGATCAGGGTTCCCACAGCGGCGAAGGGCAGCCCGGAGATCGGCAGCGCCAGCGGAGTGCCCGCGTCCAGCCCGACCAGACGCACGACCACCAGCACGAACACACCGGTGAGCGCCACGGCGCAGAGCACGACGACGACCTTGCGGACCTTTGATTCCACGAACAGTGGACGCCGTCCGGCGCCTAGGGTTGACGACGACGTGACCCACGACATAGTGCGCGCGCCTCGGCACGCCCTAACTTCGAGATGTCCGGTTTCCCCTGCTCCAGATCGGTCGACAAACACTCATGGCTGAGATCGTCTATCCCCCGGTGGTCGCGCTCGCGAAGACCATGTTCCGCGTGCTGGACATGAGGATCAAGGTCGAAGGCGCCGAGCACGTCCCCAACGAGGGCGCCGCGGTGCTGGCGAGCAACCACGTGAGCTACCTGGACTTCATCTTCTGCGGCCTCGGCGCGCAGCCGGCGAACCGGCTCGTGCGCTTCATGGCGAAGAAGGAGGTCTTCGACAACGTCGTCGCCGGGCCGCTGATGCGCGGGATGCACCACATCCCGGTCGACCGCAAGGCCGGGGAGGCCGCGTACGACCAGGCACTGGCCGCGCTGCGCGACGGCGAGGTGATCGGCGTGTTCCCCGAGGCCACGATCAGCCGCTCCTTCACCGTGAAGGACATCAAGTCCGGCGCCGCCCGCATGGCCGCCGCCGTGGGCGCTCCGCTGCTGCCGATGGCCGTCTGGGGCACGCAGCGGATGTGGACCAAGGGCCGCCCGCGCGCGCTCGGCACGCGGCACCTGCCGATCACCATCCTGATCGGCGAGCCGCTGCACCCGACTCCGGAGCAGGACCCCAACGAGGTCACCGCCGAGCTGCACAAGCGCATGACCGACCTGCTCGACAAGGCGCAGCGCGGCTACCCGGAGAGCCCCGCCCCCGACGAGATGTGGTGGCAGCCCGCGCACCTCGGCGGCTCCGCGCCCACTCCGGAGGAGGCGGCGGAGCTGGACGCACGCTAACCGGTGAGCGCGCGCAGACAGCGACCGGTGACGGCGTGGCAGTGCCGTCATCCTGGTGCTGTAGAACGAATTCCTCCTCGCCGTGGTTCGGATGACCGGGCAGCCGTGCCGTAAGCGAAGCCGCTCCGCCGCGGCTCAGTGATGACGCGGACGACTCAGCACGGAGCACGAACACCGAGCAGCCCCAACACAACGACCGGGTCCAGCCGCAGCGGCTCGTCGGAGAACGCGATGCGCAGACCTGCGCGCCGATGCACCTGCCAGCCGAACAGATCTCGTGTCGCTGAAGCGAAATCTGTGCCAGCGGGCAGCGCTGCATGCAACGCAGCCACGCGCTCGGCGTCCACTAGCCGCGCAGTTCCGGCAGCGGGGTCGCGCCCTCCGGGCGGAGGCCGTCGAGGACCACCGCGAGGTAGCGGCGCCAGTCCCACTCCGGCGAGCGCACCACGCGCAGCGCGCCCATCACCATGTACGTCAACGGCGGCAGGTCCTCCGCGGTGAGGTCCGCCCGCAGGCACCCCGCGGCCTGCGCCCTGGCGACGAGCGCGCCGAGGGCGGTGAAGAAGCGGTCGTGCAGGCTCTCGCCGACCGCGCCCAGGTTCTTCGCCGCGTGGAAGGTGTGCTGCTCCTCCCAGGCCAGGCTCAACGCCGCCTCCAGCGAGGACACCACGCCGCACCACGGGTCCTCCGCCACCAGCGCGGACTCCAGCACCGGCGCGACGCGCTCGTCGTAGCGCCACACCAGCACGGCGGCCACCAGGTCGTCCTTGCTCGCGA
Organism: Allokutzneria sp. NRRL B-24872; assembly: GCF_002155965.1. GTDB lineage: Bacteria > Actinomycetota > Actinomycetes > Mycobacteriales > Pseudonocardiaceae > Allokutzneria. The sequence continues at coordinate 28,382 of NZ_MUMH01000009.1, read as the reverse complement.
AGCGCCGGTAGAGCGTGGCCACGCCGACCCCGGCCCGGCGCGCGATCTCCTCCAGCGAGACCTCGGGCCCGTCCTCGGCGAAGGCCTGGCGCGCGGCGATCACCAGGCGCTCGGCGTTGCGCAGCGCGTCCGCGCGCAGGGGGCGCTGACCTGGGGCGTTCATGTGCGGAACGCTATCAGATGAGAGCCGACTATCAGTTGTGCTAGCTTCGGTGGGGAGCTAACCGAGAGTTCCATATCGGATTAGCGGTTGACCCACCACACGAACGGGACCGCGATGACCGACAGCCCTCTGCCCGTGATGACCGAGGCCCCCGTGCACATCCGGCGCGACGCCTTCGACCCCGCTCCCGAGCTGGCCGCGCTGCGCGAGCGGGAACCGGTCACCAAGATCCGCACCATGTGGGGCTCCGACGCCTGGCTGGTCACCCGCTACGAGCTGATCCGCGAGGCGCTCGGCGATGCGTCCCGCTTCGCCAACAACCCCCGGCACGCCGCCGACCTGCCGCCGTTCGCGCGGCAGGAGGCCTCCGGGATGCTGCTCAACTACGACCCGCCGGAGCACACGAGCCTGCGCAGGCTGCTCACGCCGGAGTTCACCGTGCGGCGCATCCGCAGGCTCCAGCCCAGGATCGAGGCGATCGTCGAGGAGCACCTCGACGCGATGGAGCAGGCCGGGCCACCGGTGGACCTGGTGCAGGCGTTCGCGCTGCCGATCCCGTCGCTGGTGATCTGCGAGCTGCTCGGCGTGCCCTACGAGGACCGCGAGGACTTCCAGCGGCTGAGCAACCTCCGCCTGGACATGTCGGTGGCGATGGAGGTGCGCCTGTCGGCGACCCAGGAGTCGTTGGCGTACATGGCCAAGCTCGTGCAGAGCCAGCGCGCGGCCCCCGGCGAGGACATGATCGGCATGCTGATCCGCGAGCACGCCGACAAGGTCACCGACGCCGAGCTGGTCGGGGTCGCCGACCTGTTGCTGCTCGCCGGGCACGAGACCACCTCGAACATGCTCGGCCTCGGCACGCTGAAGCTGTTGCAGCACCCCGACCAGCGCGCGCTCGCCGAGTCCGACGAGCACGTCGAGGCGGCCGTGGAGGAGCTGCTGCGCTACATGTCGATCACCCACACCATCGCGCCGCGCTGGGCGATCGACGACACCGAGCTGGGCGGGCAGCGCATCGGCAAGGGCGAGCTGGTGATCTTCTCGATCCCGGCGGGCAACCGGGACCCGGCGATGGGCGAGAACCTGGAGGCCCTGGACATCGGCCGCAAGACCGCGCCGCACCTGGCGTTCGGCCACGGCGTGCACCACTGCCTGGGCGCGCCGCTGGCCCGGATGGAGATGCGCGTCGCCTACCCGGCACTGCTGCGGCGCTTCCCCAAGCTGCGCCCAGCCCTTCCGGTCGACGAGGTCGAGTTCCGCGCGTTCTCCGTGGTCTACGGCCTGGCATCGCTACCCGTCACCTGGTGACAGGTTCTAGCTGAGCGAGCCCGACGGCGCTCCGCAGCAACGCGTCGCGCCGTCGAGGTCGCCCCGCCCCTGGTCCTGCATCGTCGATTCCCGGCCGGTCAGGTCCGGGGGCGTGGCCAGCGCATCCCAGTAGGCCACGTCCTCGGCGGGACACCGTCCCGCAATGCCGCCACCTCCGTGGCGAAGCCCTCTTCTCTACCGCGCAGCACCTTCGCGCAGTCCACGGGAACTCACCACGGCGTGGACATCGAGGTCGTGTCCTAGAACGGGGCCGGTTCGGCGATGGGCACCGGGTGGACGTCCTCGGTCTTCCCACTCGGCGTGGTCCAGGTGTGCGTCCCGTCCTCCTGGTTCTCGCACTTCCAGTTCGAGTGGGTCTTCATCCGGTGATGCCGACGGCATTTCGGTCGCAGGTTGTCGAGTGTGGTGTTCTCGCCGTTGTAGCGACGGCAATGATCAAGATCGCAGCGGTGTGCGGGCTGGTTGCAGCCGATCGCCATGCAGGTCGGGTATCTGGCTGCGATCAGCTCTCGTTGTTTGGCGGTGGGCCGGTAGACGTTGCTGATCTCCTCGGCCGCCCCTGTCACCGGGTCGGTCAAGATCCGCTTCCAGACTCCGCCCGCGGCGATCTCGCGGGCGATCGGTGCCGGGATGGGGCCGTAACCGCCGAGGATCGCGGGGTCCTGGGTGAGGCCGAGTGCTGAGGTGATCGGCATCGTCAGGTACACCATCGTCCGGCCCTGCGGGGCGGGGGTGTCCTTGCCCAGCAACAGATCCTTCGCGATGTCGGATCGTTTCTGGTCCAGGGTGCGGTCGTCTTTGGGCAGGGATCGGGCGATGCGGTTGATGTGGTCATAGACCATGGCGGCGTCATGGGCGGTCATCAGTACTCGGAGCAGGGCCATGCCGTCGTCCTGGTTGATCTTCTCCACCAACCGGGTCTTCCGCTTCTCCTGGAAGCGGCGTTCGGCTGCGGTGGGGTCGAGGCGGTGGATGAACCGGACCGCGTACTGGCGGGTGGTGGAGTAGGGGTTCTTCTCCGCGTGTGCCAGCAGGGCTTCTTCGGCGATCGCGGCGTGCACGGCCGAGAGGACTCGGAGCAGGTCGATGATCATGAGCGCTTTGCCCTCGTCGACTCGGCCTTCGGCCATCGCCTTCAACACTCCCGGCCGAGAGGTCAAGTCCGTCGCCCGGTCGATCAACCTGGCTGCCTTGACCCGGGATACGCGCAGTTCACGCATCAGGATCTCTTCAGAGAATTCCCGGTCGCGGGGGTCGAGGTCGGAAATGTAGTCGAGCAGGGTCACGGAGAAGTCGGCTACGGCTTTGCCCATGCCGGTGAAGGCCGTCTTCAAGACGGCGTCGGAATCCATACCTTTATTCTACGCCGTTTAAATAGACGATCATGGCTCTAAGGGGTGAATTCCCAGGCGCCCGAAATACCGAAAGCCCCACGCTGGAACGCAAGGCGCACAACGCAGCCGAGGCTTTACCAGGGGTGCGCGTGCCATACGCTCGCGCGAGGGCCGGGTGTTCTATCCCGTGCCCCTGTAAGGCCCAGGGGCACGCGCAAGGGGCCCCAGGTCAAGCCGACCCCACCGCTGGTACAGGCGCCAGCTGGAAGCCCAGCCGCACCCACGCTGATACCGGCGCAGGCTGGAAGCCCACCAAAGCCCAGCCCGCCCGCACCTCACCCCGAGACCCCAGCACACCACACAGACGGCGAAACCCCCACAACCCGCACAAAATCCCGAATGAAATGCGACTGATCGCAATACCCCAACTCAGCCCAACCCACCGCCTCCCCCGCCGCCAACCGATCAGCGGCCTCGTGCAACCGATACCTCTTCAACACCCACTTCGGCCCAACCCCCACATATCTCCGAAACAACCGCTGCACGGTCCGAACAGAAACTCCGAACCGCTCCGTCACATCCCCCACACGCACGATCTCGCGATCCCGCAACAACGCGTGCACAATCCGCTCAACCAGCAACACCTCGGAATCGACCCGTGCAGGCCAGTGCTCCAGGAGGTACTTCTCCGCCACCGCCACCGGGTCCGAAGCCGCCTCCAACGAAGCAGCGAAACGGTCAGCCGACGCTCCCCACAACGTCGACAGCGGACGAACCTGATCGGTCAGCTCGGCGACGGAACCGCCGTAGAACGGCTGGAACCCACCCGGCCGGAACTTGATGCCGAAGACACGACCGGTTCCCTGATAGGAATAGGTGAAGCGCTCCCGGCCGACACCGCTGATCAGGAGCTGGCCACGCTCCAGCACGACGTTCACGCAGGGATGCGGCAGCAGCGTCACCGAGGCGGTGCGCCCGGCGGCCACGTCCCAGCTGGTTGTCCAGTAGCGCTCGACGAGGGGGAGGCTCGACGGGATGCGCTCCAACCGGAAGCTGGGGTCGCCGGTGTCGAGAACCCCGAGCTCACTAGTAGTGGCATCGTCCACGGCACCAGGATCGCAAACAGGTCTGACACTGTCGCGTTTGTCCAAGCCGCAGCTCCATGGCCGCGCGCAGGATGAGCGCATGTCGACCAACACCGGCCCGGCTCCGTCCGGGAGCCCCAACCTGACCGTGTTCTTCGCCGTGCCGGACAGCGCGAAGGCACTCGCCTACTACGAGGACGTCTTCGGCGCGGAGGTGATCGACCGCTTCGACGCGCCGGACGGCTCGGTGGCGCACGCGGAGCTCGCGCTCGGCGGCGGGCGGTTCCAGCTCTCCGAGCCGATGCCGGACTACGGCATCGTCGGCCCGCCCGCAGAGGGCAACTCGTTCACGATCACGGTGTGGACGGCCGAGGTGGACGCGGTGTTCGAGAAGGCGGTCGCGACCGGCTCAACGGTCCTGACGCCGATCGACGACACGTTCTCCGGCGACCGGATCGGCGTCGTGCGGTGCCCGTTCGGCATCCGCTGGTGCATCGCGCGCCACGACCGCGACGTCCCCAAGGAGGAGATCGACGCGGCGGTGGCGGCGATGCACGAAGCGGGTTAGAGCACGGAGTTGAGCGTGCCGAAGTCCAGCGCGTCGGCGGTCGCGGTGTAGGTGCCGCTGGTCAGCATCTCCCGTGCGCCGCGCTGGACGACCGCGTAAGCCGCCTGGCTGAGCCCGGAACCGAGGCTGGCGCGCGCGACGCCGAGCGCGCCCAGCTCCGACACGGTCGGCGATCCCGGGCCGACGAGCACGTTCAGCGGCGCGCTGATCTCCTTGGCCAGCAAGGAGATCGTCTCCGTGTCGGCGACTCCGGGCACGAAGACGCCGCTGGCGCCCGCGTCGAGGTAGGCACGCGCGCGCTCGACCGTGGCCTCCACGCGCGCAGCCAGGTCGCCGACCGCGAGCAGGTACACGTCGATCCGCGCGTTGATGTAGAGCACGGGATCGGCCTCGCGCGCCGCCGCGATGCGTTCGGCCTGGTCAGCGATGGGACGAAGCGGGGAGTCGCCGCCGTGGTGGGCGTCCTCCAGGTTGACCCCGACCGCGCCGGCGGACGCGACACCGCGAATCGTCTCCGCAACGTCGGCTGCCGTGGCGCCGAAGCCGCTCTCGATGTCGGCGGTGACCGGGACGGAGACGGCTCGCACGATGCGCGCCACGAGGTCGATCGCGCGCTCGCGGTCGAGCTGATCGCCGTCGGCCGCCCCCAGGCTCCAGGCCACACCGGCGCTCGTGGTGGCGATCGCGGCCGCCCCCTCCAGCTCGACGAGACGGGCGCTCATCACATCCCACGCGTTGGGCAGAGCGAGTACGGAACCGTTGTGGTGCAAGGAAGTGAACAGCTCAGCCAACTCGTGGCGGCTTCTCGTCATGGGCACAGTCCACCCCAGCCCAGCACCGGAGTCCAGCAGAAAAACGACATCACCGTTCCGTGTCGTTTTTCCGCTAGCAATCCCGCCGCGGCCCGGCGAGGCTGGGGGCATGCACAACGACACGCAGCGCTGCGTCCGCGCGGTCCAGTCGAAGGACGCGCGGTTCGACGGGTGGTTCTTCACCGCTGTGCTGACCACGCGCATCTACTGCCGCGCGAGCTGCCCCGTCGTGCCGCCCAAGCCGCAGAACATGCGCTTCTACCCGACCGCTGCCGCCGCGCAGCAGGCCGGTTTCCGCGCGTGCAAGCGCTGTCGCCCCGACGCCAGTCCTGGCTCACCGCAATGGAACGAGCGCGCGGACGTAGTCGCGCGCGCAATGCGACTCATCGCTGACGGAGTCGTCGACCGCGACGGTGTCCCTGGTCTGTCCGCGCGGCTCGGCTACAGCACACGGCAGCTCGAACGCCTACTGCGCGCAGAACTCGGCGCGGGGCCACTAGCACTCGCGCGTGCCCAACGCGCCCAGTCCGCGCGAATCCTGATCGAGACGAGCGCGCTGTCGATGTCCGACGTAGCGCTCGCATCTGGCTTCTCCAGCATCCGGTCGTTCAACGACACCGTGCGCGAGGTTTTCGCACTGTCACCAACCGAGCTCCGCAAGCGCGCCAAGCAGACCACGTCCTCCGGAACGCTCTCGCTGCGCTTGCCGTTCCGCGCGCCACTGTGTCCCGACAACCTCTTCGGTCACCTCGCCGCGACCGCGGTGCCCGGTGTCGAGGAGTGGCGGGACGGTGCCTACCGCCGCACGATGCGCTTGCCGCACGGGCACGGGATCGTGGCGCTCCGGCCGATGCCTGACCACATCGCGTGCCAGCTGACACTGACCGACCTCCGCGATCTGTCCATCGCGATCAGCCGGTGCCGGTGGATGCTCGACCTGGACGCGGACCCGACCGCCGTGGACGCGCAGCTCTCCGAAGACCCCGTGCTCAAGCCGCTCGTCGAGAAGGCACCGGGACGACGGGTGCCACGCACGGTCGACGGAGCCGAGTTCGCCGTGCGCGCGGTCCTCGGCCAACAGGTCTCCACGGCCGCCGCGCGCACCCACGCGGGCCGCCTAGTGACAGCGCACGGCGAACCGATCGAGGACCCCGGCGGTGGGCTGACGCATCTGTTCCCCACGCCGGAAGCATTGGCAGAGGTCGACCCGGAGTCCTTGGCGCTGCCGCGCTCCCGGAGGACGACGCTACTCACGCTCATCGACGCACTGCACGACATCGACCTGGGCGTTGGCAGCGACTGGGATCGCACTCGCGCACAGCTCGCGGAGCTGCCCGGTTTCGGCCCGTGGACCGTCGAGTCCATCGCGATGCGCGCTCTCGGTGATCCGGACGCGTTCATCCCCAGTGACCTCGGCGTCCGTGTCGCAGCCGACGCACTCGGGCTGCCCTCCACTCCCGCAGCTCTGACCGCGCACGCGAGCGCGTGGCGACCGTGGCGCGCCTACGCCGTTCAGTACCTGTGGGCGACCGGTGACCACCCCATCAACCTGCTTCCGCAGTAAGGAGAAGATCTACTCATGGCACAGCGCACGCACACGGTGACCGACAGCCTGTTCGGGCCGCTGACGCTCGTCGCGACTGACGGTCAGCTGTCCGGGCTCTACATGGTCGAGCAGCGGCACCGTCCGGCCGAAGCCACGTTCGGGTCCAGAGTGGACAGTGGCTTCGACGAGGTCATCGAGCAGCTGGACGCGTACTTCGCGGGACGGCTCACGGACTTCGAGCTGTCGCTGAATCTGGCGGGAACGCCCTTCCAGCGCCAGGTGTGGGCCGCGCTGCTGGAGATCCCGTACGGCGAGACGGTGTCCTACGGCGAGCTGGCGGAGCGCATCGGGCGGCCGACGGCCTCACGCGCGGTCGGGCTGGCGAACGGGAAGAACCCCGTGGGCATTATCGTCCCGTGCCACCGCGTGGTGGGTTCCACGGGGGACCTGACCGGTTACGGCGGCGGCATCGAGCGCAAGCGGCACCTGCTCGACTTCGAGCGCGCGACCCGCGATCGGAGGGAGCGCCCGAAGGCGCTCCCCCACCCCTCGATGGCGTGAACCTAGCAACGGCCTCACGTTCGACCGCTCGGCTTCAGGCAGGGCTGAAACCACCAGTTGGGGCACGTTTGCACGCACCGCCGCGGACACCGGGTTAGCGTGGGAAACGTGCTGAACGAGCTGGTTCTCACCGTGATCACGCCCCCGGACTCCGACTGGGGCGAGGCCGAACTGCGAGTGCTCGTCGACGGTCGCGACATCGCGGCCGAGTGCTTCGACGCGGGCCCCAACTACGACCCGGACTACGTGCTGGGCGAGGCGGGCCGCTTGGCGCCTGGCGACGAGCCGCGCATCGTGCGCATCGCCGAGGCCGAGTGCATCGCGGAGTGCTGCGGCGCGCTGTCGGTGCGGATGCGCCGCGAGGGCGCGGAGATCATTTGGGACGGCTGGGAGAACACCTCCGACCGCGCCGAGGTGCCCGACGGGGAGTTCCGGTTCTCCGCCGCGCAGTACGAGGCCGAGCTGGAGCGCGCTACCCGGGACCGCTCGTGGGAGTGGCCCGCGCGAACGATCTCCCGATTGCTGCGCGAAGCACTGCGCGCCGATCCGGGCGTTCTGGGGCGCTGGGACAGCGGCTTCGGCGCCGCCTTCCCCAATGACGGCACCGTCGAGCTGACCTTCTACACCCCGCCGCGAGGCGACTACTACCACCTGAGCCGGATGTTCGGTGTGACCGAGGAACCCGCCGAAGTGCAAGTGGACCGCATCCTGGCGGGGCTGCGCGCACGCGACCCACGCGAAGAGGCGATGATCCTCGGCGGCTCAGCAGGAGCGGGCGCGCTGCGCGGCGTGCGCTACCGAGACCGGTACTAGGCCCGAGCCCACGCACCCCAAACCCGTTTCGCCACTGCCAGGCGCGTTGAGCGGTGGCGGGCGATGGCGTGCGTGGGGAGATTCTAGCTGGTCAGCGGGTGCTGAGGATGCGGTCTAGGACCAGTCGTACTCGTCGACGTCGAGGTGGGCCTTGACGGCGGTGAGGAACGCCAGCACCTCCGGTGACAGGCCCCAGCCAAGCGGACGGGGGTCCTCGAAGCCGTCCTCGTGGCCGAAGTAGCGCACGACCTGCATGATCGGGATGATGGCGGGGTCGTTGACCAGCTCGACGAGCGCGGCGTGGACCGGGGTCAGCCGCTCGACGAGGTGCTGGATCTGGTCGTCGACGCTCTCCGCGCGGCGGCGGACGATCTTCCAGGCGTGGCAGTGGGGCGGGGCCCCGCGCGAGCCCAGCACCAGGACCTCGTCCGGCTCGGCGCCGATCCGGGCGGTCATCTCCGCCGCCGACGTCGTGGTGCTCTTCAACGCGAAGTAGCTGAACTGCAGGGTTCGCACCGCTCGTCCTCCATTCACCGGCGTTTATAGTCGCGTTATCTGCTTTCCGGTTGCCCGGTCACCCATCGACAAACCGGATTACAACCCCGTGAACTGCGGCGATGTCACCCGGTTGAGTCCCTGACAGACGTCATGGTCGATTGGTGACGGACGAGGTATGTCCGGACGGTGATCTCCCGGCACATTTGTCGTGTGCACAAGACTTCGACCACTTCTTAAGCGATGGGGAACTCAATGATCGAGGTTCACGGTCTCACCAAACGGTATCGGGACGTCGTCGCCGTGGACGATCTCTCGTTCACGGTGTCCCCGGGTCGCGTGACCGGCTTCCTCGGCCCCAACGGCGCCGGGAAGTCGACCACGATGCGGATGATCCTGGGGCTGGACACCCCGACGAAGGGCTCGGCCAGGGTCGGCGGCCGCAACTACCGCAGCCTGGCCGCTCCGCTGCGGGAGGTCGGCGCGCTGCTGGACCCGGCGGCGCTGCAGAAGAGCCGGACCGCTCGGGCGCACCTGCGCTGGATCGCCCAGGCGGGCGGCATCGAGCAGAAGCGCGTCGGCGAGGTGCTGGAGCTGGTCGGCCTCGGCAAGGCGGGTGACAAGCGGGTCGGCGAGTTCTCCCTCGGCATGCGCCAGCGCCTGGGCATCGCCGCCGCGCTGCTGGGCGATCCGGCCGTGCTGATGCTCGACGAGCCGCTCAACGGCCTCGACCCGGAGGGCATCGTCTGGGTCCGCACGCTGCTCAAGGGGCTGGCCTCGGAGGGGCGGACGATCTTCCTCTCCAGCCACCTGATGAACGAGATGGAAGCCACCGCCGACCACGTGCTGGTGATCGGCAAGGGCAAGCTCATCGCCGACGTCAGCGTGCACGACCTGGTCCGCCAGGGCGCGGCGGCGCAGGTCAGCGTCGTCTCGCCGAGGGCGGCCGAGCTGGTCGCGCTGCTGGAGCACACCGAGGCGCACATCGTCTCCGGCGCCGACAACGAGCTGATCGTCAGCGGCGTGGACGCTCCCTCGATCGGTGAGCTGGCCGCGCGGCACGGAATCGCGCTGCACGAGCTCACCCCCCGCCGCCCCGGCCTGGAGGAGGCGTTCATCCACCTGACCCGCGACCAGGTCGGTTACCGCGCTAAGGAGTCCAAGTGAGCACCACGACCAAGACGAAGCACAAGCCGTCCGGTCTGTTCACGACCGTCGGCTCGGAGTGGACCAAGATCTGGAGCCTCGGCACGAGCCGCATCCTGCTGCTGGTCGCCGTCGGACTGGCCGCGCTCGCCGCCGCGCTGTTCGTGCTGACCAGCGCGGTGACCACGGGCACCGACATCGCCAAGCGCGACGTCTTCGACGTGGTCTCCACCAGCCTCCTCGGCTCGGACGCCGCGGCGCTGACGCTGATGGTGATGGCGGCGATGACCATCGGCTCCGAGTACTCCACCGGCATGATCCGGGTGACGCTGACCGCATCGCCCAAGCGCAGCCAGTTCCTGGCGGCCAAGGCCATCGTGATCGCGGTGGTGACCTACGTGGTCGGTGTCGTCGCCGCGTTCGTCGCCTACGGCGTCGGCCAGCTGATCCTGCTCTCGCAGGGCCTGGACATCGCCAGCGTCGCCGATCCGCGCATCCTCCGGCTGATCCTCGGCTCGGCGATCATGGCCCCGCTGTACGGCCTGATCGCGGTCGCCTTCGGCATCGTCTTCCGCAGCACCGCGGGCGGCATCCTCGCCGCGCTGGTGGCGCTGGTGATCCCGAGCATCGTGGGCTGGGTCGGCGAGGCCGGGAACTCGATCATGCCGTACCTGCCGGGCGAGGCACTGCACAACGTGGCCGGGCTGACCGCCGCGACCTCACCCTACGCCATCAACCCCGGGGTCTCGGCGATCGTGCTCGTCGCCTGGGTGCTGGTGGTGCTGGGCATCGGGCAGAGCCTGCTGGCCAAGCGCGACGCCTGACGCACTCGTGAAAGCAGGGCCGGTCCCCGGGCGGCGGGGACCGGCCCTTTCGCGTTCCCGGCGGTAGCGTGGACGTCGTGATCCTTCTCGGCCTGCTGCTGTTCGGGCTCGGCGCGTTCGCGTTCTGGGGCATGACCGACCCGGTGCTGGGCGTCGCGCCGACCACGATCGGCACGATCCTGTTCGTCCTGGCGGCGCTGGCCGTCGTCCTCGGTGTCGTGCGGCTCGCGCGGGGGCGGCTCAGCCTTATCGCGCGGCTGCGGGTGCTGCCGAGGATGGTGCGGGCGGTGCGCGCGGGCGCCTATCCCGCGCCGCCGTGGTCGAAGCGGCTGTTCTGGATCTTCGGCGTGCTCTACATCCTGTCGCCGATCGACCTGATCCCCGAACTGCTGCCGGTGATCGGGCTGACCGACGACATCGGCGTCGGTGCCTTCCTGCTCTCCCAGCTCGGTGTGGAGGCCGGGCGCTTCCGGGCGCACGAGAAGGCTTCCGAGTCCCGTGATCCGGGGGCGTGACAGGATCTCGCGCATGCGAGTGTGCGTCTTCTGCGGTTCCCGGCCCGGTCGGGCGAACGAGTACGTCGAGACCGCGCGGACCTTCGGCCGCCTGCTCGCCGAGCGCGGCATCGGCCTCGTCTACGGCGGCGCTTCGGTCGGCACGATGGGTGAGGTGGCCGACGCCGCGCTGGCCGCGGGCGGTGAGGTGCACGGGGTGATCCCGCAGCAGCTGATGGCGCGCGAGATCGGCCACAACGGGCTCACCGAGCTGCACGTGGTGGACAGCATGCACGAGCGCAAGGCGAAGATGGCCGAGCTCTCCGACGCGTTCGTGGCGCTGCCCGGCGGCATCGGCACGATGGAGGAGCTGTTCGAGGTGTGGACCTGGTCGATGATCGGCATCCACGCGAAACCGTTGGCACTGCTGGACGTCAAGGGTTTCTACCAGCCGCTGGTGTCCTTCGCCGACCACATGGTCGCCGAGGAGTTCCTTCGCGAGGACGCCCGCGAAATGCTCGTCGTCGAGGACGATCCCGTCCGGCTGCTCGACCGCTTCGGAGCCCTCTGTGAGTCTCGTAGCTGAGTACCTCGACCGCATCGGCGCGGACCGTCCACTTCGGACTGACGCGGAGTCGTTGCGGTACCTGCACGCCCGGCACCTCGCGACGGTTCCGTTCGAGAATCTGGACATCCACCTCGGCACGCCGATCGTGCTCGACACCGACGCGGTGCTGGACAAGGTCGTGCGGCAGCGGCGCGGCGGCTTCTGCTACGAGCTCAACACCGCGTTCGCGCACCTGTTGGCGGAGTTGGGTTTCCGCGTCGAGATGCTGGCGGCGGGCGTGTTCCACAACGGGGTCGCCGGGCCGCCCTTCGACCACATGGCGCTGCTCGTGCACCTGGACGAGCCGTGGCTGGCCGATGTCGGCTTCGGGCGGCACAGCACGTTCCCGCTGCGCCTGAACTCCCGTGCCCCGCAGGAAGACCCCGACGGCACGTTCGTTCTCCAGTCCACTGTGGACGGCGACATCGACGTGCTCCGCGACGGCGCGCCCGAGTACCGCTTGGACCCGCGTCCGCGCAGGCTGAGCGACTTCGCGCCGACCTGCTGGTACCAGCAGAGCTCGCCCGACTCACCGTTCCTGCGCGGGCCGACGTGCTCGATGACCGTGCCAGGCGGCCGGGTGACGCTGGCCGGTGACCGCCTCATCAGGACGGTCGACGGTGCGCGCACCGAGCAGATCCTGCGCTCGGACAAGGAGATCCTCGCCGCCTACCACGAGCACTTCGGCATCACCCTCCCCCGCGTGCCCGCCAGGGTTAGCCGATCTTGACCAGGTCAGCGGTCGCGCGGATCACCGGGCCGATGCCGAGTTCGTGGTAGACCCAGTGCAGGCCCGGCCGTGATCCACGGCCCTCCGTCGGAGTGAGCCCGATCGAACCGCGCTTGGCGCAGCGGTGCACGGGCTCGGCGACGATCTGCTCGGTGACCACGACGGTGGAGCGGTCGGCCTTCTCCAGGGTCAGCTCGCCCTTGCACTCCAGGCCGGGGTAGACGATCTCGCCGACCTTGTCGCCGACGCGGCCGCCGCGCAGGGTCATCCTCGCCTTGTACTTCGCGGTGCTGCCGGGCTGGTTGACGAACTCCGGCGTCTGCCACGTGCCCACGAACGACTCGGGCAGCAGTCCCCCTGGCTCGTCGCACCGCGCCGCCTTCCACGGCTCACCGGGGCCTCGGCTGGGGCGCGGCCCGGAGGGGCCGGTGCGCTCCTTGGTGAGGGCGACGCCCGGCCTGCCGACCGAACCCCAGCCACCCGCGTAGCCCCACCACTGCTCGCCCTCGGCCCACCGCAGGTCGTTCAGCGTGTTCAGCTTCGTTCCCCGGTCGGTCTGGTCCAGCATCCACCCGTGCGTACCGGTCGTCGGGTAGGAGGCGTGCGTTCCCTTGGCGGAGTAGGCGACGGGCCTGCCGTCGTCCTTCTCGACCTTGGACCACTCCAGACCGCACTGGGAGCCGTGCCCGTTGAACACCAGCAGCGCGGGCTGGTCGTTGAGGTCGGTGATCAGCGTGACGCGCTCCCAGTCCCCCTCGTGATCACCGTCGATGCCGAGCACCGTTCCCGGCGCGGGAATGACGTCCTCGATGTTCCTGGCGTTGTTCCACGCGTGGAAGCGCCAGTACGTGTAAACGCGCACCCCTGCGCTCTCCTCGGTGTGCACCTGCCAGTAGGTGGGCGCGCCATCACCGGTCTGCCGCCGCAGCGAGTCCTCGCCGTCGAGGTAGAAGCCTTCGGCCCCGAGCTTCTCCGTGCGCCTCGGAGCGCTGTCGTCGGTCACCTTGACCGGATCGCCCTCGAAGTCGCAGTGCGGAAGGCCGCTCTTGGCGCGGTGCTCGTACGCCTGGTCCTCGACGGTCAGCTCGACCATGTCCGGCGGTGCGGCGATGTCGGCGTCCGGGCAGCCGTCGTCGTGCGCCCACTTGAGCTTCGCCGCTGCGACGAACTTCGCGGCGTCCATCGGGCCGAAGTCCTCGCCCTTGGCCGACCAGACGAACGGCGCGTACTTCTCCGCCGTTGCCTTGCGCGCGGCGTCCGGCGCCCGCACCGGCACCACCCGCGAGGTCTCGGCGGGCTGGCCCACCACCGGCTTCTCCTCGCACGCCGTCAGCACCAGCAGCACCGCGCAGACGCCGCCCACCCACGAAGCCCTCATGGCGCGCAGTATCCCACCTCGTACGCACCGCCGTTCCACCGTCCACAGTGGACAGATAGGGACCGGGAGAGCGTTCTCACGGCGCGCGGAACCGCGGAGTCGATCACATGATCGGTCCCACCACTCGGCGGAACACCTGGAGGCCGAAGGCACGTAGGCTGCCTCGCGGCTGAGGATCAGGAGGGTACCGACGACCGCTCCGCGCCGAGCACGGAGGAGGACGGGCGGGGAGCGTCGACGATTCGCCGGTGCCCCACAACATCCTTGTCATAACAGGAAAAAGCTGGTCTGCCCCGGGCGCCCGTGATAGGTACGGGGGGTTGACGAAGGAGTCGGGATGAACGCTGCCCGGCCGATCGGAGTGATCGGTGCAGGCACGATGGGCGCGGGCGTCGCGCAGTGCCTCGCTGAGGCGGGCCACGAGGTGATCGTGGTCGACCCGGTCCCCGGCGCGCTCGAGGCGGGGCGGGACCGGCTGCGCGAGGGGTTGCGGCTGGGCAAGCAGCTGCGCAGGCTGCCATCGGCCCCGCAGCAGGACGCGCTGGCCCACGTGCGCTGGACGGAGGAGATCACCGAGCTCTCCGGCGCCGAGTTCGTCATCGAGTGCGCCCCGGAGCGGTTGGCGCTCAAGGACAAGGTCTTCGGCGAGCTGGACGTGGTGTGCCGCCCCGACGCCGTGCTCGCCTCCTGCACCTCGACCGTGCCCGTCGAGCGCCTGGCGGCCAACACCCGCAGGCCGAAGCGGGTGCTGGCGACCCACTTCATGAACCCCGCGCCGCTCAAGCGCTCCGTCGAGGTGGTCCGGGGCCCGCTGACCAGTGACGACACCGTGGACCGGACGCTGGAGCTGCTCGCGGGCATCGGCAAGCTCGGCATCGTGGTCGGTGACTTCGTCGCCAACCGCACCGTGCTGCTCGCGGTGAACGAGGCCGCGCACGTCGTGCAGGCGCGCACCGCCGATCCGTCCACTGTGGACAAGATTTTCCAGGAGTGCCTCGGGCACGCGATGGGCCCGCTGGCCACGGCCGACCTGATCGGGCTCGACACGGTGCTGGACTCGCTGGTGGTGTTGCAGGAGTACACCAACGACCCGCGCTTCGCGCCGAGCCGCCTGCTCGCCGACCTCGTGTGCGCCGGCCACCTGGGCCGCAAGACCGGTCGCGGCTTCCACAGCTACCCCACCCGCTAGGCCGGCGCCTCGGCCGCGCGTGCGACCGAGGCGCTGATCCGTCAGCGAGCCCGGTCCAGCCACCTGGTCAGGCCGGACCCGCCGAACAGCGCGGTCATCACCACTCCGCTGACCAGCGGACCGGCCACAGCGGCCAGAGCCAGCAGCGCGATCGTCGCGACGACCGTGTAGCTGATCAACCGGCCCGCGGTGCCCCAGTCACTGATGACTCCGGTGACGACGGCCTGGACCGCCGACCACGGACGGCCGGAACCCGCGCAGCGCGTCTGCTCCTGCTTGTGCCCGCGCTTCGCCGCACGGCGCTTCCCGCCGCGGTCGCCGCGGGTAGGCGGTGCGGGGCGTACGTGTCGCCTGCGCCCCTGACCGAGCGATTTGCCGTTCTTGCTTGCCGCACCACTGCCAGGTCGTTCTAGACTCAACTTGCTTTCCTTATCTGTGTATTCGGCGGAACCCGATTCGCACAGCGGAACAGCACCGCGTGGCCCCTGATCTGAACCATCGGGGGCCACGCGCTTTCTGATGCCACTCCCCCCGTGCTTATGCAAATCCTAGGGAATGCTGTTTGCCAGTAGCGCAAACCGGCGTCGAGCAGGCCCGGCGGAGCGGTGAGCGGTCCGCGCGATTTGGCCGAGCCGAACGCGCTAGCCGCGCTGGCGGCAGAGCGCGGCTCCGCCGAAGAACGCGGCCAGGACGATGGCGGCGACGGCGGGGCCCGCGACCAGGGACACCGCGCCGAAGGTCGTCAACGGCACCAGCGTGAACACCACCCGCCGAGTGCTCGGCGACCAGCGGCGGGTGCGGCGCAGCAGCGGTGCGAGGAAGCAGTCCTGGTGCTTCTCCACGGCGGGACGCTGCGCGGGGATCGCGTGCTCCGCGCGCAGACCACGGCCGGCGGGGCCGAGGTGCACTCGGCGGCGGCGTGGCGCGAGCACGGTCGGACTCGGCCGCGATGGCTGCTGAGACACCCGCTCCACACTCATCCCGCTCCCGTCCCACGCGCTCGGCGACAGGCCAATTCTGGCAAGTGGATCTTGCGGGCGTGGCAAACAACGGATACGACGCGACGAGCTGTCGTGTTCGAGCGGTCAACGGCAGGCAGAGGTCACTCGGTCGGCCCAACGCCCGTTTTACCTAGTCACATCATGTTCCAGGCGCTTCTCGAACCAGTGCTGGGCGTACGCGCCGTCGTTGTAGGCGGGGATCTCGCGGTAGCCCTGGCTGGCGTACAGCCGCCGCGCCTCGACCAGGTCCGAGCGCGTGTCCAGCCGCAACGTCGTCACCCCGGCCGCGAGCGCGCACCGCTCCACCTCGGCGATCAGCAGCGCGCCGACGCCGTGCCCGCGCCACTCGGGCTCGACGAACATCCTGGTCAGCTCGCCCGTCCCGGGTTCGAGCAGCCGCATCCCCAGGCAGCCGGCCGCGTTCCCGGCCGCGTGGGCCACCACGAGCAGCGGCAGGTCGTCGCTCGGGTCGACGCGCATCTCCTCGTCGACCTCGTCCCAGGTCGCGGGCCGGTCGTAGTAGCGGCCGATGATGTCGAGGAAGTAGTTCCTGATCATCCGCGTCGCATCCGGGTGCGCGGGCGGCAGCGCGGCGAAGGTCCAGTTCGTCACGCGCCGATCGTCGCCGCGCTGTCCAGCGGATTTCCCAGCGAGCACTGGAGGATCACGGTGTCCAGCACCCGCCCGTGCTTGCGCCCCACCCGCGCCAGGCGCCCGGACTCGACGAAGCCGCAGCGCTGGTGCAGGCGCAGCGAGGCGGGGTCACCGCTGTCCACGATCACCGCGAGCACCTCGGCGATGCCGCCGCGCGCGCAGTCGGCCAGCAGCCTGGTGAGCAACGCGGTCCCGGCTCCCCTGCCCGCCGCCTCCGGGGCCAGGTAGATCGACTCCTCCGCCGTCGCGCGGTAGGCGGGGCGATCGCGCCAGGGCTTGGCGAGCGCGTAGCCGATGACCTCGCCGTGCTCCTCCGCGACCAGGAACGGCAGCCCCGCCTCGGCCAGCTTCTCGTGCGCGCGCAGCCAGTCGGCGCGGCCCGGTGGTTGCTCGTCGAAGGTCGCGACGCCGTTGAGCACGTGGTGGGCGTAGATCCGTTCGACCGCGCCGAGATCGTCCGGCCGCGCCTGGCGAACCTCCACACGCACCCCCTTTTCGCTATAGAGAAACTACGTCTACTATAGCGCACATGCTGGACCTGGGAGTGCTCGGCGAGCGCGTGCAGCAGCTGCGCACGGGTCGCGGTCTGACCCTGCAAGAGCTGGCCGAGCGCAGTTCGGTGAGCGTGAGCATGCTGTCCTCGGTCGAGCGCGCGGCGAAGGCCCCGACCATCACGGTGCTCTCGCGCATCGCCGACGGGCTCGGCGTCCCGCTGACCCGGCTCGTCGCGGAACCCTCACCGGACAGGGTGATCGTCCGGCGCGCCGCCGAGCAGGAGGTCTCCGACCACCCCGGCGGCTGGCGCCGCACGATCCTGTCGCCGGTGGTGCCCGGGGTGAACGTCGAACTGCTGCGCACCGAGCTGCCCCCTGGCTGCGACGCTGGCAGCTTCCCCGCCTACGCGCCCGGCTCGCACGAGTACGTGGTCGTGCAGTCGGGCACCCTCGCGCTCACCGTTGACGAGCAGCGGCTGACGCTGGGCGCCGGTGACTCGGCGTACTTCGCGGCGGACGTGGTGCACGGCTTCGCCAACCCGGGCTCGGAGCCGTGCGTCTACCACCTCACCGCGCTGATCATGCGTCCTCGCCGTTGACCCGGTCCCACTCCGCCATGATGTGGAAGACCGTCAGCAGGTCCACGGCTGGCGATGCCGGGTCGATCTCGCGGTAGAGAGCGTGCATCGTGATCACGATCCGCTCGGGGTTCTCCCAGCCCGCGTAGGGGCCGGTGTCGAAGCCGTGCGCGGCTTGCTCGACGCTCTCGCCCCGCGCGTGCGCGGCCTTGGCGTGCTCGAAGGCGTGCTCCAGGTAGCCGCGCATCGCCAGGACGCCGTCCTGGTCGGTGACCGGGCCGTGGCCGGGCACAACGACCTCCGGGTCCATCGCGATCATGCGGTCGCACGCGGCGATCCAGTTGCTGGACGGCCCGGCCCACATGATCGGCGTGGCCTCGACGAAGAGCAGGTCCCCGGCGAAGACGACCCCGGCGTCCGGCACGTGCGCCACCGTGTCGGCTTCGGTGTGCGCGGGGCCGAGGTCGCGCAGCCGCACCTCGCGCCCACCGATGTCGAGTGTGCGCTCGCCGTCGAAGAGCGAGTCCGGCTCGCGCAACGTGATCTCGTCGAAGGCGAACGGCCCGAAGGACTTGCGCATGTACGGCGTGAGCACCGGCCCGAGGTCGGCCTTCAGCAGCGCGGACATGTGCTCCGGCGGGGCTTCGTGCAACGCGGACGCGCTCTCCCGGGCCGCGTGGACGCGCACGTCCGGCGCCAGCAGTTCGTTGCCGAAGCAGTGGTCGCCGTTGCCATGGGTGTTGACGGCGTCGGTGATCACCCGCCCGTCGAGCACCCTGGCGGCCTCCGCCAGCAGCTCCCGGGTCAGCCGGAGGTCGTAGAGCGTGTCGACGAGCAGTGCCTGTCCTTGTCCGCCAACGACTCCCGCGTTGCTCCACCCCCAACCGCGGCCCGGTCCCACCCACGCCCACACGTCCTCGGCGATCCGACGCAGCTCAGTCACGCAGCCGAACCTACGCGATCTTCGATCGACGGCCTTCCGCCGGGACCGGTCCCAGGCGACGTCCCTAGCCTGCGGCCATGACCCACTGCGACATCTGCAACTGTCCCCCTGAGCCGGACGCGAAGCGCTACCCGGCAGCGCGGATGCGCTCGGCCGTCAACACAGGCTTCCGACCGGCCGCCGCGGTCCGGCTGTACACCTCCCTCGCCAACGTGTTCCAACGCGGCGTGGGCATCGAGCAGTGGGTCGAGCAGGTCCGCAAGGACACAACGGACTGGGTGCTGTGCCGGTCCTGCGCCACCGAACTCGACGAGCACGTCGAACAGCCACGGCGCCGGCGCTGGAGCCTGTTCCGCCGACGCTGACGGGGCACTTGCCCGGTTCGCCGTTCCTTCCGGGACCGCGATGCGGTTCATCATGCTTGTGGTGGCGGCGAGAGCGCAGGCGCCACCACTTGTCCTCGCCGGACGGGGTGAGTTCGCCGATGCGCGCGCGAGGAACTTCGCGTCCATAGTGGACGGTCGCCACGGGCCGCTTCCCCAGGAACGGCTCCGCAGCGTACAAGGACGCCCACGTGTCCTTGCTGACGCAGAGCAGGTTGACGGTGAAGCGCACCTCGTCGCGGTCGCTGTGAACGGACTTCTGGAAGCCGAGCAGCGCCCAGTACGACTCCGACGGCAGCGCGAACTCGCCGCCGGAGCCGCGAAACCCGGCCTGGCGGAGCCAAGGTGCGACCCGCGAGCGCACGAGTTCCTGGTAGAGGGCGATCACGTCGTGGCGATGGGGACCACGACGGTGCCGGTGGCGCGGGTGACGACGAGCGGCGGGTCGAGCACGTCGGCGGAGGACGGGCCGCGGTCGGGGGCGGCGCGGCAGACCACGCGGGCCTCGAAAGCGACTGTGCGGGAACGGTTTCCGATGCGAGTCAGGGTCGCGGCGACCTCGACGACGTCACCGGCGCGGACGGGAGCGAGGAACTCCACGCCCGAGTACCCGGCGAACAGGCCCTCGTCGCCGTCGGTCTGGATGCACAGCTCGGTGGCCACGTCGCCGAACAGACCGAGGCTGTACGCACCGTCCACCAGGTTGCCGCCGTAGTGCGCGTGCGAGTACGGGACGTACCCGCGGTGGGTCACGGTGAAGCCTTCGACGAGCGACATCAAGCCACCTTTTCCTTGTTGGACATGGCGTGCACGAGGAAGCTGGCGACCTCGCCGGGCGTGGTGCCGCGCCCGAAGACGCGGTCTACGCCGAGTTCGGGCGCCTGCAACGGGTCGAAGCGCGGGCCGCCCGCGACGAGCAGGGGACGGCGTTCGCCCATCGCCTCGCGGAACGCGGCGGCCATCTCCCTGGTGTTCAACAGGTGCGCGTCGCGCTGGGTCACGACCTGGGACACGAGGACGGCATCGGCCTTCTCGGAGCGCGCGCGCTTGACGAGGTCGGGCACGGCGACCTGGGCGCCGAGGTTCACCACGCGCAGCTCGCGGTAGTACTCCAAGCCCTTCTGCCCGGCGAAGCCCTTGATGTTCAGGATCGCGTCGATGCCGACGGTGTGCGCGTCGGTGCCGATGCACGCGCCGACGACGACCATCTTGCGCCGCAACGACTTCTTCACCGAGGTGTTGATCTCGGTCGGGGTGAGCAGCGGGTACTCGCGCTCGACCACCTTGACCTCGTCGAGGTCGATCAGGTGCTTCACCGAACCGTAGACGACCACGAAGGTGAAGTCGGGGCCGATCGCGTGCGAGTGCACCACCATCGCGGGTTCGATGCCCATCTTGGCGGCGAGCTGCGCGGCGGCGCCCTCGGCCTTGGGGCCGTGCGGGACCGGCACGGTCAGCGACATCTGCACCATGCCGTCGCCGGTGGTGTCGCCGTAGGGGCGGACGTAGCGCTTCGCTTCCGCGCCGCCCTTCTCAAGAGTGGTCATTTCGTGGCCCCCGTCTCCAGCATCTCGATGGCGGGGTTGAAGTACTCCTCCGCCTTGACCACAACGCCGTCCGCGCCCTTGCCGCCCTCGGGCGGGCGCTTCATCAGGCCGAAGGTGCCCTCGGCGATCGCCTTCAGCAGGCCGTCGCGGCCGATGCGCTCCAGCAGACCGACGGCTTCGTCGAGCACCAGGTGCGCGCGCTTGACGATGAAGCCGTCCGGCGCGGGGCGGAAGTCCTCGGCGAGGTTGCCCGCGGCGTTGAGCACGTAGCGCACGTTGGCGACGGCCAGGTCGCGGTCGGACAGGAACGGCGTCACCACGGCCTCGGTCATCATGCCGACGAGCAGGATGCTCTGCCCGGTCAGGACTCCCGCGAGGTTGAAGAAGCCGTCCAGCAGGTGGCCCCGGAACACATCGCCGGTCATGTGCTTGGTGGGCGGCATCCACTTCAGCGGCGCGTCCGGGAAGACCTCGCGGGCCAGCAGCGCGTGCGCCAGCTCCATCCGGAACGAGTCCGGCAGGTCGGGGTTGATCTCGAAGGCGTGCCCGAGCCCGAGCAGCTCGTCGGGCAGCCCGGCCTCGTGCGCGAACCGCTCGTTGAGCAGCTGCGAGACGGTCACCGTGTGCGCGGCCTCCACCGCGTCGTCGGTGGTGAGGTAGTTGTCCTCGCCGGTGTTGATGATGATGCCGGCGCGCGCGTGCACCTGACGCGAGAACCGTTGGTCCACAAAGGTTCTGATCGGGTTGATGTCGCGGAACAGGATGCCGTACATGCAGTCGTTGAGCATCATGTCGAGCCGTTCGAGGCCGCCGAGCAAGGCGATCTCCGGCATGCACAGCCCGGAGGCGTAGTTGGTCAGCCGGATGTAGCGGCCGACCTCCTTGCTCACCTCGTCCAGCGCCGCGCGCATGATCCGGAAGTTCTCCTGCGTGGCGTAGGTGCCCGCGAACCCGTGGTGCGTGGCGCCTTCCGGCACGTAGTCCAAAAGGGACTGTCCGGTGGAGCGGATCACCGCGATGATGTCGGCGCCCGCGCGCGCGGCGTTGCACGCCTGCACGACGTCCTCGTCGATGTCGCCGGTGGCGACGATCAGGTAGATCCACGGCCGCTGCTGCGGGTCGCCGATCTTGTCGACGAGCTTGGCGCGCTGAGCCTTGCTGCGGTCGACCTGCCGCAGTCCCCGACCAACGGCCGATCTCGCGGTCTTGGCGGCAAGGCTGCGGTTCTTGCCCTCGGGCTGGACGAACTGGACCTGGCCGGCAGCGGTCGCCTCCGCCAGCTCGGTCAGTGTGCCCAGGTCGTGCTCGCGCAGCGCGTGGAAGACCGGCAGCAGCGCGCCCTGTTCCAGTCCACAGTGGTCGCGAACGGTGTCGACGACCCGGTTCACCCACGGCACGTCGCCGGCCCGGTGTGTGGTGTCCGCACCGGTGATCCCGGCGAGCCGCAGCGTCGCGCGCTCGACGGCGACGGTGGTGTGCGCCTTCGCGAGTTCGATCACCGGAGCGGCGGCGGCAGCTGCCAGCTCCCTCGCCCTCGCGACAGTGCTCTGGTCCAGTCCCAACAACGCCCTTGTCATTGGCTTGAGCCTCCGTCATAGATCGTCCGTCCACTCCGGACAGTGCGGATACAGCGCGGCAACGGGGTGTCCGCGTCGAGCTTCGGCAACCCCGGAACTCCGGAGCGCGGGTCGGTCGACCACCGCTGCACGCGGTTGTCCGGTGCGGCAACGGCGAGTTCCCCCGCCTCCCACACCGCGTAGGTGGCGGGCGCGCCCGGCTTGATCGTCCCGGTGACGCCGTCGTTGACACCACAGGCACGCCAGCCGCCCCGCGTGTGCGCGGTGAACGCGGCGCGCGGGGAGATGCCGAGCCCGGCGGTGCGGTGGTGCACGGCCGCGCGCACGGTGGCCCACGGCGCGACCGGGGTCACCGGCGTGTCGGAGCCGAACGCGAGCACGACACCGGCAGCGGCGAGCTGCGAGAACGGGTTGAGCTGCGTCCCGCGCGGTACACCAAGCCGCCGCGCGTACATGTCCTCGGCGCCGCCCCACTCCGCGTCGAACAGCGGCTGCATGGACGCGGTGACACCCCAGTTCGCCAGCCGCTCGGCCTGCTCGGGCGACACCATCTCCAGGTGCTCCAAGCGGTGCCGCGCGGCCGAAAGCGCGTGCGCGCCAACGACTTTCTCCGCCAATGCGAAGCCTTCGACCACCTCTGCGACCGCCGCGTCGCCGATCACGTGGAACCCGGCCTGCAAGCCCGCGCGCGTACAGCCGATCACGTGCTCGGCGATCTCGTCCGCGCGGATGTAGAGCACGCCGGACTCAGTGGGGCGGTCGGTGTACGGCGAGCACAGCGCGGCCGTGCGCGAACCGATCGCGCCGTCAACGAACAGGTCTCCCGCGAGCCCGCGAACTCCGAGTTCCTTGGCCCTGTCAAAGGCGTTCAGCTCGCCCCAGTAGCCGATGACCTCGGGAACGTCCTCCACAGTGGACAGTTCGATCAACTCGGCGAGATCTTCGGCGCTGGAGATGTCCGGCCCGGCGCACTCGTGCACCGACGCGATGCCGTTGGCGGCGGCGAGATCCAGGAACGCGAGCTGCGCCGAGCGCCGCTGGCTCGGCGTGAGCGCTTGCTGCGCGGCGCGGCGCACGTGGTGGTGCCCGTCCTGGGTCAGCGGCCCGTCAGCGGACCAGCCCGCCGCGTCGCGGGTCACGGGCGCCTTCTCGATCAGCGCGGAGGTGGCAAGCGCCGAGTGCACGTCGATCCGCGAGAGGTAGACCGCCGCTCCCCCGGCCGCGTTGTCCAGCTCAGCACGGGTCGGCGCACGGCCCTCCGGCCACTTCGTCTCGTCCCAACCCTGCCCCCACACCAGGCCGCCCGGGTTGGCGGTGGTGAAGCGGCGCACGGCGTCCAGGCACTCCGTCAGCGACGCGCAGCCCGTCAGGTCCAGGCCCTCGATCTGCAAGCCCGCCGAGGTCGCGTGCACGTGCGCGTCGACGAAGGCCGGCGTGACGAACGCGCCCGCGAGGTCGATCTGCTCGGCTCCGCCGTAAAGCGCCTTGCCAACGGCGTCCTGGCCGACCCACACGATGGTGTCGCCCTCGACAGCCATCGCGGTCGCGTCGGAGGCGGCCTGGCTGTGGATGCGGCCGCCGTGCAACAGGGTCGGGGTTCTGCGCGTCATGATCCGGAAGTCTGCCGTTCCCGCGCCTCGAACACGGTGCGGACCCCGGGTTCAGCGCGCCACAGCTCCAGCGCGAACGCCGCGTGACCGGGCACGTAGCCGTTGCCGACCAGCATCTCCACGTCGGCGGCGAGCCCTTCGGCGCCGAGCGCGGCGGCGGAGAACGAGGTCGCCATGGAGAAGAAGATGACGGTGCCGCCGTCCTTCGTGGCCAGCACCGCGCCGTGCTCGCAGCCCGGAACGTCGACGCAGACCACGGTCACGTCGACCGTCTCGCCAACCGCGTTGAGCACCGCGATCGGGTCGCGCGCGTCGGCCACCACGACCTCATCGGCCAGGCCGGACGCGCGCACGACCTCCGCCTCCGCCTCGAACGGCACGAGCGCGACCAGGCGCTTCGCCCCGGCGCGGCGCGCTGCGGCCAACGACAGCGATCCCGACTTGCCGCCCCCGCCGAGGACCAGCACGGACGCGTCCTGGTGGCGGCTGACGACGCGCGAGGTCAGCGCGGGCGCTCCGCACACGTCGAAGACCGACAGCGCGAGCAGGTCCGGCACGTCGTCGGGCAGCACGGCGGCGATCGAGCGGCCGAAGAGCACGGCGGTGCCCTTGCACGGCACCTGCTCCCCCTGACCGTCCCAGTCCGAAAGTTGGTCGTCGATGCGCAACGGGGTGAGCGTCAGCGACACCAGCGTGGCCACCCGGTCGCCGGGCTTGAGGCCCAACTGGGACTCCGGCCCGACCTCGCGCACGGTGCCCAGCAGCATGCCGCCCGAGCCCGTCACCGGGTTCTGCATCTTGCCGCGCTCAGCGACGATGTCCAGCACGGCTTTGCGCAGCTCAGGACCTGTTCCGTGGGTCTCGCGGAGCTGGCGGTAGGAGGCGGCGTCCAGGTTCAGCCGCTCGACGTCGATCACGACCTCGTCCCTGCCCGGAACGGGGTCGGCGTCCAGCCGCCACGCCTGCTGCGGGAGCACCCCGGCCGGTTCGACCACCCGGTGCAGTCCGAACGGCGAGGTCTGACCCGGCGTTTGACTCGGGGAACCGGCCTCGGTCACGCTAACCTCCGAAAGATTTACGCCATCGCTGCGTTCTGGCAGCATATCTTTACGTCGTCTTGAGGGCGAGGAGTAGTTATGACTGCGGTTCACGACGAGGTGACCCCCACCGCCACGACGGTCTCCGAGGCCATCGAGCACAGCGCGCGCCAGCCGTACGAGTACGTGCGGCAGGAGCTGCGCGAGCCCGACTGGCGCCGGCTCCCGGGGTGGAAGCACATCACCGAGGCGCAGTGGCGGGACGCGCAGTGGCAGCGGGTGTCCTGCGTGAAGAACGTGCGCCAGCTCCGCGCGCTCATGGGCGATCTGCTCACCGAGCGGTTCTACGACGACCTCGCGGCCGACCAGTCCGAGCTGGCCACGATGTCCATGCTGGTGCCGCCGCAGATGATCAACACGATGGTGCCGGAGGGCGCGGGCTCACCGGAGGAGTTCACCGAGGCCTTCTACGCCGACCCGATCCGCCGCTACATGATCCCGGTCGCCTCCGACCGCGAGCAGGCGTGGCCCTCGCACCCGCACTCCTCCCGCGACTCGCTGCACGAGGCGGAGATGTGGGTCGTCGAGGGGTTGACCCACCGCTACCCCACCAAGGTGCTCGCCGAGCTGCTCTCCACCTGCCCCCAGTACTGCGGGCACTGCACCCGGATGGACCTCGTCGGCAACTCCACGCCGCAGGTCGACAAGCACAAGCTCTCGCTGAAGCCGGTCGACCGCCAGGACCAGATGATCGACTACCTGAAGAAGACGCCGGGCGTGCGCGACGTGGTCGTCTCCGGCGGCGACGTGGCGAACGTGCCGTGGCGGCAGCTGGAGTCGTACCTGATGCGGCTGCTGGACATCGAGACCGTGCGCGACATCCGCCTGGCCACCAAGGCGCTCGCCGGGCTGCCGCAGCACTGGATTCAGCCTGCCGTCATCGAGGGCATGGAGCGCGTCGCGCGCACCGCCCGGCGACGCGGCGTGAACCTCGCGATCCACACCCACGTCAACCACGTCCAGTCCGTCACCCCGCTCGTGGCCGAGGCCGCGCGGGCGATGCTGGAGGTCGGCGTCCGGGACGTGCGCAACCAGGGCGTGCTGATGCGCGGGGTGAACGCGGACCCGAAGGCGCTGCTCGACCTTTGCTTTGCGCTACAAGGGGAAGCCAGCATCCTGCCGTACTACTTCTACATGTGCGACATGATCCCCAACGCCGAGCACTGGCGCGTCGCGGTGTGGGAGGCGCAGGAGCTCCAGCACGCGATCATGGGATACCTGCCCGGTTACGCGACGCCGCGCATCGTGTGCGACGTGCCCTACGTCGGCAAGCGCTGGGTGCACCAGCTCGCCGAGTACGACCGGGAACTCGGAATCTCTTACTGGACCAAGAACTACCGCACCGGCATCGAGCTGACCGACGGCGAGGCGCTGGACCGTCGTTACCCGTACTACGACCCGATTACCACGCTGCCCGACACCGGGCAGAAGTGGTGGGAGGACAACAAGGACGCGTGATCGACGGCGGGCCGGGGGACGCTCCCCCGGCCCTGGGCGTTCGACCGCTCCCGATGTCCAGTTGAAATCGGACATTCGGGTGTTAGCGTCCGCCGCGTGGAGAACCAGAGGCAGTACTCCCCCGACGGGCGGGCCTGGTGGGACGGCAGGCAATGGGTTCCGCTCCCTGCGCCACGACCCACGCGAGCCACGTGGATCGTGGCGGGTGTGGTGGGCGCGGTGTCCATGGTCATCACGACCGTGATCATGGTCGCTACGGCCCCGTCAAGCTCCACCGAGGTCGCGAGCTCGGTGTCCTCGACAACCGAGACGACACCGACGACGACAACTCCGCAGCCGGAGCTGACCTACCAGCCGATCCCGAGAACGACGATCCCGCGCGTCGTCCCCACCGGCCCGCACGCCCCGGTGGCCTGCAGCCCGAACGACAGGTACGCGTGCATGCCGGACTTGACGGTCAAGAGCGTGCAGGCCGCGCTCGCCGCAGCCGGTATGACGTGCGTCGAGGGCAAGAACGCTTGCACGAAGGGCTCCCGTGACGACGGCGTCACCGTCGAGCCGGTCGGGCCAGGACGAGGCGACGGGCCGATCAACTCGGTCAGGGTGTCCGCCAACGTGGTGACTCGTGGCCAGGCCTCGCACCAACGGCGCGAGGACACCCTGGCCCACGCTTTGCAGGGGGCCGAAACGGCGGTGCGCGTGCTGTTCACGAAGGACAGCGAGCAGCTCCGGCAGATGCTCTCCGTCGCGCAAGCCGACATCCGGCAGTGCGGCTCGACGCAGGTCCACGGCCGCAAGCTCAACGGCTACTCGGTGACGTGCGATCCCTACACGGCGATCGGCCTCGGCAGCGGTTCTTCGAAGACCGTGTCCCACTCAGCGGGCGTCACCATCGCGACGGACGTGTTCCTCGTTCGGTGATCCATTTCTGACCTGCGGATTGCAGGAATCCGCAAGCCCGCTCCCGCACCGTCGAGGAGTACTCGTACGGGAGGGGAG
Source organism: Allokutzneria sp. NRRL B-24872 (assembly GCF_002155965.1). Classification (GTDB taxonomy): domain Bacteria; phylum Actinomycetota; class Actinomycetes; order Mycobacteriales; family Pseudonocardiaceae; genus Allokutzneria. Next base: position 967 of record NZ_MUMH01000009.1, on the reverse strand, counting down.
AACGCTGTGAAGAAGATCTTCGTGACCGCGGCGACAGCCGTGATAGCCGCGACCACGCTGCTCGTGCCGGGGAGCGCGTCGGCGCAGGAGGCGGGCGCGCTGGCCGCCTGCGACCCGGACAAGCACGTGCGCATCCACGTGCAGAAGCGCGGCAACTTCGTCGACGGGCTCGGTGGGTTCTTCAACTGCGACCAGGCGACCACCGGCTACACGATCAAGCTCCAGGTGAAGCGGACCATCGGTTGGCAGGACCACGTGGTCCGCTCGGGTGTGTGGCGCACCAACCAGTACGCCGTCACGACGTACACCTGCAACGGCACCAAGTCCAGGAAGTGGCGCGCGCTCATCAAGAGCGGCATCGGCACCCACGCGTGGATCAAGACCTCCAACGAGATCACCGTGGCGTGTGGTTGACCATGAGGATCACGCGTGCGATCGCGCCCGTCGTCCTCGCCGCCGGTCTCGTGGGAGGGCTCGCCCAGCCCGCTTCGGCCGCGGTGCTGACCCATCGGTTCATGCTCGCCGGGACGAGCGCGTGCCTCGACGCGGGCATGGGTGGCGGCCTGGGCGGGGTCGGGCTCGCCACGTGCGGGCCGGGTAACCGGCAGCTGTGGCGCTGGACATCGCCGAGCATCCAGACTTCGCTGCAGCACGTCGGCACGGGCACCTGTGCCACCCGCGTCCGCACCGAGGTCGGCCTGTCCGGCTGCACCAGTACGACGGCGCAGCGCTGGATCGTGACCGGCACTCCGGCCAACCTCTTGATCAAGGCAGCTGACACCGGCCACTGCCTGGCAAGGACCAGCTCCGTCAACGTCGGCTTGCGCCCCTGCGACGGCACTGCGGCCCAACGCTGGCAACGCGCCTAAGGGATGTCTCGTAAAAGGGTGTTGTGGTTGCCGCTGCTCGGTGTCTGGTGTCAGCCGGTGAGTGCGAGGTTCCGCAGATACGCGATCCCGGAGGCCGT
>NZ_MUMH01000089.1 GCF_002155965.1 Allokutzneria sp. NRRL B-24872 | reverse complement strand
CGAACGGGGGTGGCGCTCCCGGCGTTTGTCCAGGTAGACGGGGCCCTTCAGGCCGTCTGCCCTCATTCGATAGTGTGTACCGGCCGCCCGGGACAGTCCTGGGGCGGGCGCGGTTGAGGAGTGATGCCGGTATCGACGAGGGCCACCTCATCGCCGGCCATTACCGGCTGGTCTCCAAGATCGGCCAGGGTGCGATGGGCGTCGTGTGGCGGGCGAGGGACGAGCGCCTCGACCGCCTGGTCGCGGTCAAGCAGCTGCTGGTGCAGCCCGGGCTGNNCGCCGCCCGGTTGCAGCACCCCAACGCCATCACCCTCTACGACGTCGCCGAGCACAACGGCGACCCGTGCCTGGTGAGCGAGTACCTGCCGTCGCAGAGCCTGGCCGAGATCCTGACCGACCGGGGCCCGCTGCCGCCGCGCGAGGTCGCCGCCATCGGCGCCCAGATCGCCGCCGCGCTCTCCGCCGCGCACACCGTCGGCATCACCCACCGCGACATCAAGCCCGGCAACGTGCTGATCACCGACAGCGGCGTCGCCAAGATCACCGACTTCGGCAT
>NZ_MUMH01000088.1 GCF_002155965.1 Allokutzneria sp. NRRL B-24872 | reverse complement strand
GCGCTCCGGAGCGCAGGGAGGCCGCGCTGGAGGCCCTGCGCATCCTCACCGGCAGCGAGAAGGAAAGACCAGGGTCCCCTAGGGGGTAACGCCGCCATCGCCGCTGTTCCGGCGCTGGGAGCGGGATTCGGCCAGGTCGGTGTCAGGGATGCCCCTGAGGCCGGTGAGTACTCGTACTCATTCCCCTCAGGGGTTGCTTGCTCATATTCGGGCTGATTCGAATTATTTGCCGTTCGCGGCAACTTGTCCCATTGTGTTGGCCTGTTCTAGGGTCTGCCGCATTCAAGCAATTCGCGAATTGAAGCGGGCATTGCGGTCGGGGAGTTCCGGTGGAGCTGGAGAAGTGGCCATGAATCTCATTCGTGACGGTCTCGTCGCGCAGGGTGGCGCCGACGGGAGGCTGCGGCCGGTCGACCGGCTCGTGTTCGGCTACATGGCGTTCGTCGCCTGCGTGGCCGTGCTCGGCTTGGAGCGGGTGACGAAGCCGTTCGAGCTGGTCGTGGCCCTGGCGGGCGGGTTTGCGGGGTGGGCGGTCGCCTCGCTGCTGGTGCGGCGCTTCCCGCGCAGCGCGCTCGCCCAGTACCTGTGGCTGCTCTACCCGCTCTCGCTGACGATCTTCCTGTACCGGGTGATCGAGCGCTATGTGCTCGTTCTGCACGGCCGTTTCCTCGACGCCGAGGTCAACGCCTTCGAGGCGGCGGTCTTCGGCGGACACCCGAACCTCTTCTTCGACAGCATCGCGAATCCGGTGCTGACCGAAGTGATGATGTTCGGCTACTCGCTGCTGTACCCGCTGATGGTGCTTCCGGCCGTGGTGTTGTTGTTCCGAGGTGAACGCCGGAAGGCGGAGCGCTTCATTTTCCGCATCATGCTCGCGGCGACCGCGACCTACGTCGGGTTCGTGCTGTTCCCGGTGCTCGGGCCGATGCACACGGTTCCGCACTTCGTCGGCGGCGGGCTCGACGGCTACCTCTTCACCGACATGATCCAGACGATGATGGTCGGCGACCCGCTGGGCTCGGCCTTCCCGTCCGGCCACGTGGGCATCGCGTGGGCCTCGCTGCTCGCCGTGCGGCACTTCGGCCACCGCAAGGCCTTCCTGGTCCTGCTGCCCTTCGTCTGCCTGCTCACGGTGTCCATCGCCTACAACCGCTTCCACTACGTCAGCGACGCCTTCGCCGGGCTCGCCGTCGCGTTCGCCGTGTCCGCGCTCTGCGCCCGCTGGGAAGCACGGGCGGACCAGCTCGCCCCAGCACCCCGCCCGCTCGTCGCTGAGAGGCAGTGAGATGACTGAGATCCTCGCCGACCTGACGCTGGTCGCGACCGTGCTGTGCGCGGTGTTCGCGCTGAACGCCCTGGTCAACAGCATCTGGGGCCGCCGCAAGCTGCGCGCGAACCCACCGGTGGTCACCGAGCTGGTCTCGGTGCTGATCCCCGCCCGCAACGAGGCGCTGCGGATCTCACCGCTGATCCGCTCCCTGCTGGACCAGCGCAACGTGCCCAGGATGGAGGTACTGGTCTTCGACGACGAGTCCACCGACGGCACCGCCGACGTGGTGCTCGCGGTCGCGGCGGGCGATCCCCGGGTGCGCGTGCTCTCGGGCGGGGAGCTGCCGCCGGGCTGGCAGGGAAAGACGCGCGGGTGCCACCTGCTCGCCGAGAACGCCGATCCCGGGTCGCAGGTCTTCGTCTTCGTCGACGCCGACGTGGAGCTGGGGCCCACGGCGGTGGCCGGACTGGTGACGGCGTTGCGCGAGCACGAGGGCGGCCTGTTGTCGGCGCACATCAAGCAGGTCGCGGTGACCTGCGCTGAGCGCTTGGTCCAGCCCGCCGTGGCGTGGCTGTGGACGGCTTTCCTGCCGCTGCGCCTGATCCAGAGCGACCGCGGCCCCAAGATCGGCGCGCTGGAGGGCTGGCTGCACGTCTTCGACCGCGAGGCCTACCGCCGCTGCGGCGGCTACGCGGGTGTCAGCAAGGCGGTCAGCGAGGACGCCGCGCTGGGCATGGCGTTCGCGCGCTCCGGCGGGCGGCTCGTGCTGGCAGAGGCCTCGGAGGTCGCGCGCGGCAGGCTGTACACGTCCTGGCAGGAGATCAAGAAGGGCTACAGCAAGCACCTGTGCGTCGGCGTGATGGAGTCGCGGCTGGTGATGGCGGTCATCGGAGTGCTGCTGGGCGTGGTGTACCTGCTGCCGCCGCTGGCCGCGCTCTCCGGCTCCGCGATCGGGCTCTGCGGGTACCTGCTCGCCGTGTTCAGCCGCGTCGTCACGGCGCGCACCTCCGGCGATCGCGTGTGGCCGGACGCGTTCCTGCACCCGTTGATGGTGCTGGCTTTCCTGTACCTGCTGTGCTGCTCGTTCTGGTTGGACGCGCGCGGGCAGCGGTCGTGGAAGGGCCGCCTGGTGCAGGCGACCGAGTCCGGCGAGGACACGAGCGCGCCAGCGGTGACCGAGGAGCGGACGCTGGCGCACGCGCGGTGACGGGCTCAGCCGGTCTGCTGGGCGAGTACCTGGGTGCCGGTGCCGTCCATCAGCAGCAGGGTCGGCGCGAGCGGGTACGGGTCGTGGGTGGAGGCGAGGACCATCTCCTCGAACCGGGCCCGCCACTCCGAGTCCGCGCCGGCGACGTACATGACGTCCGCGCACGGCATCGCCACGACCAGCTCGCGCGCGCCGATGATCTCCGACATCCGCGCGTGGAAGTTCGGCTCGACGACGAGGGAGGTGACGAAACCGCTGGGGTGCTTGAGTTCGAGCATCCCGCCGGGCTCTCCGGGGGGAGCCGTCGAGCCGATCTCCAGGTCCTGCACCAGGTTGCCGAGCGCCTCACGGGCGAGCCGGTCGAACTCGGCCTCGTCGGCGATCTGCGCGGGCACGACGTGCTCCATGCCGATCGTGCCGTGCGGGGTCGGGCCGACCCTGGCGAGGGTGGCGAAGAGCGCGCCGGGCACCAGTTCCCAGAACGGCTGGGCGATCGAGGTCTCGGTGCCACCGCTGCGCAGGACGGGCAGCAGCACGCGCTCGCCGCGCTGCTGCTGCTCCTGCTCGCGGTGGAACTGCTCGACGACCGCGCGCGCCTGCGCGATCGCCTCCTCCCAGCCGTCGGCCCCCGGCCGCGCGAAGTTGAAGTTCACGTCGGTGACGTTCGGGAACGTCGTGCGGACGAAGTGCTCGTCGGCGGGGGAGAACTGCCACTCGCTGTGGATGCGGGTGATGGCCGAGGCCTCGGCGGAGTGCTCGCGGGAGACCTGCGCCCACGCCTGCTGGAGGAAGTCGTCCTCGCGCGCGGGCGCGTCCGCCATCAGGGGCTGTTCCCCCGACGCGAACTGGAAGAGCACGACGGACCTGCTCATGTCGGTGTCCACGCGGAAATCCTATGTGGACTGCTCCTCACCGGAGCGGCCGAGGTACCAGGCGGCGAGCTGCGCGCGGTTGGTGAGGTGCAGCTTGCCGAAGATCCGGCCGACGTGGGTCTCCACGGTCCGCTTCGACACGTGCAGCTCCTCGGCGATCTGGCCGTTGCTCAGCCCGCCGGAGACCAGCGCCGCCACCCTCCGCTCCGCCGTGGTCAGCTCGGCGGCGTTGGCGGCGGGCATGACCGCGCCGGGAACGCCGACGGGCCGCAGCGCCAGCTCGTAGACCTCCTCGGTGGTCAGCTCCGTGCCGTCGATGAAGGCCGAGCGGAAGGCCGCCTCGCCGATCGCCGCGACGATCCGCCGCTCCGCCTGCTCGCGCTGCCGTTTGAAGGGCGGCAGCCCGCCGAGGCCGACGCCGTGCCGCTCCTGCATGCCGACGCAGCCGCCGAGCAGCCGGGCCGCGTCCTCGGACTGGCCGATCCTGGCCCGCCACCACGCGCCCGCCTGGACCGTCCACGTCGTTCCCCACCGGTCACCCATCGCGATCTGGGCGGGCAGGCACTCGTGCAGCACGTAGCGCGGCGCGGTGAGCGCGGGCAGCCCCTGCACCCACAGCGCCCAGGTGCGGGCCCACGGCGCGCCGTGCCGCTCGGCGTCCTCCAGGCAGTCGGCGGCGGCCTCGTCGGCGATGTCGGCTGGCCCCATCAGGCCGGCGCTCACGGCGAGCATCAACCCGGCCATCTGCCCGTCGGCGAGCGCGCCCGCAGCCCTGAAGTCATCACGGGCCTCGCGCAGCAGGGGCAGCCCGGAGGGCTCGCCGAGGTTCAGCGCGCGGTGGCAACCCTCCAGGAAACGCAGCGGGGGAGCGGCGTCCGCGCCGAGCCCGACGGCGACCGCCCGGCACAGCGCGAGGTGGCGCTCGCCGCGCTCCTTGTCGCCGATCGCGATGTAGGTGAAGCCGAGCGCGGCGTGCGCGCCCAGCCGGGTCGGCGTCGCCGGTGGCTCGTCGTCGGTCAGCCGCAGCGCGAGCAGGTCGCTCATCCATCCGCAGATGGTGCTCTGCAACGCGGCGAAGAACTGCACCCGCGACCGCATCACGTCGGAGACGATCGCCAGACCGGTCTCCACCGCGGCCTCGGTCCTCGCGGCGACGCACCAGCCGACCGCTGAGCGGATGTTGGGCACCTCGCGGTGCAGGCGCGCCAGCCACTCCAGCTCGTCGGGGCCGAACCACTCCGCGGCGGCGGTCGCGACCAGGCGGCGCACCCAGTCGCAGTGCCGCGCGCGCAGCTCGTCGGTCTCACCGAAGGCGTCGAGGTGGCGCAGCCCGTACTCGCGCAGCGGCTGGAGCTGGTGGTAGCGGCCGTCGCCGGTGACGACGACGACGGAGTGCCGCACCAGCTCGCCCAGCGGGGAGAGCACGTCGGAGCTGTCCCCCCGGCCGCAGACCTCCTCGGCGGCCTCCAGGTCGAAGCCGCCGGAGAACACCGCCAGCCGCGCCCACAGCAGCCGCTGCGCGGGGGTGCACAGGGCCCAGGAGATGTCCAGCGCCTTGGTGAGCGTGCGGTGGTGCGGCTGGGCCCGGCGCGCGGTGGTGGTGAGCAGCCGCCCGCCGTCCAGCCGTTGCAGGGTCTTCTCCGGCCCGAGCACGCCCATCTGCGCCGCGATCAGCTCGATGACCAGCGGCAGCCCGCCGGACCACCGCGCGAGCTCCACCACGGCCTCCCAAGCGGCGCTGCCCTCGGTGACGGTGGGGAAGCCCGCATCGCCCGCGCGCTCCAGCAGCAGGGACAGCGCCTGGCTGCCGCGCGCCTCCTCCGGTGAGGCGCCCACGCCGGGGATCGTCACCGGGGGCACGGCGATCACGCGCTCCGGCGGCAGGTCGAGGCGGTGCCGGGTGGTGACGACCACGCTCAGCCCCGGCGCCTCGGTCAGCAGGGCGATCACCACGTCGGCGACCGGGTCCAGCATGTGCTCGGCGTTGTCCAGCACCAGCAGCACCCGCTGGTCCTGGAGGCGTTCGAGCAGCACCTCCACCGGGCGGCGCTGCGACTGGTGGTCGGTGACGCCCAGCGCGGCCACGATCGACTGGCCGACGGCGGTGACGGCGTCCTCGCTGGGATCGAGATCGGCCAGGTGCACGACGGCGGCCATGTCGAAGTGGCCCGCGACCTTCCCGAGCAGCGCCAGTGCGAGCCGGGTCTTGCCGACACCGCCCGCACCGGACAAGCTCGTCAACCGCGCGCCCGCGCGCACCGAGGCCGCGAGCGCGTCCAGCAGCTCGTCCCGGCCGACCAGACTGGTCAGCCCCACGCCAGCTAGTTCCACATCCGTCCCGTCATGCCGTCGAGGCCCGCAGTCTGTACCTGGGGCAGCCCGTCCAGCCAGCCGACGGGCCACACGTACGTGTGCTCGGTGTGTGGGTATCCGATCACGTACGTGCGCGTGGGCGCGAGTCGTGTGGCGTACACGGATGCGCACGCAGCGTGTTCGGAGCATCGTTGCCGCGAAACCGAGGCGACATCCGGAGATCCAATGACGCAGCAGCCTTTGTTCTGGGACCCCTCCTCCCGCGACTGGACGACCGAGGCCGACAGCGGCGCGATAGCGCTGCCCGAGGTCGAAGGTGAGCTCCTCTTCGACGGTGAGGCCCTGGCAGAGGCATCGCGCGATCTTGGCCGGATCGTCACTCGTCGCCCCGCCGCGGTGCTGCGCCCGCGCACCGCGGCGGATGTCGCGAAGGTGATCAGGTTCTGCCACGACCACCGGATTCCGGTCGCGCCGCAGGGCACCGGGCACATGACGCAGGGCCAGCGACTCGTCGAAGGAGGCATCGCCATCGACGTCACCACGCTCAACACCGTGCACGAGTGCGGGCCGACGACAGCCGACGTCGACGGCGGCGTGCTCTGGTCGGACCTGGTCTCCGCGCTCGCCGGGCACGGCACGCGCTTCACCGGCGGCCTCACCGGCTACCTGCCGATCACCGTCGGCGGCACCCTCAGCGCGGGCGGCATCGGCCCCGGCTACCGCTTCGGCGCGCAGATCGACTCCGTCTCGCGCGTCCAGGTCGTCACCGGCAGCGGCGAGATCGAGTGGGCCTCGGAGACCGAGCTGCCCGACCTCTTCGACGCGGTGCTCGGCGGCGTCGGCCAGGTCGGCGTGATCACCAGGGCCGAGCTGAAGGTCGCCCCGGTGCCCACCGGAACGCGGTCCTGGGTGCTGCCCTACGTCGAGCCCGCCGCGGCGTTCCGCGCCATGCGCGAGGTCGTCTCCCGCGGCCAGGTCGACGAGATCTACTGCATCATCGCGCCGCCGGGGGCGATCGCGCCGGTCCCCACCTTCCTGGTGCACCTCGCCCACTACGAGTACGAGGGCGAGTCGACGCCGGAGGGCCTGCTCGACGGCCTCGACCCGCAGGGGCCGGTGCAGGAGGAGCGGCTGGACTACGTCTCCCTGTGCGAGAAGTACTCGAAGATGATGCACCAGTGGCGCATCGACGACGGCTGGGACGAGCGGCACAAGCCGTGGTTCGACATCTTCCTCGGCGATGAGCACATCGAGGCCTTCTCCGCCGAGACCTTCGCCCTGATGACCGACGAGGACTGGTCGCTGCCGGACGGGAAGGGCTTCGTGCTGGTGTTCCCGCACCGGGCGGGCTCCTTCCGCCGTCCGCGCCTGCGGATGCCCGCGCAGGACCCGGACGGCCTGATCTGGCTCTTCGACGTGCTCAACGCCTCGTCGACCGACTCGGGCCCCGACTACGTCGAGAAGATGCTCGCGCGCAACAAGGCCTGGATGGAGAAGGTGCGCGCGCTCGGCGGCAAGGCCTACCCGATCGGCGGCCAGCAGTACGGCCCCGAGGAGTGGCGCGAGCACTACGGCGACACCTGGGAGGACGTCGTGCGCGCCAAGAAGCTCTACGACCCGGCCCGCATCCTCACCCCCGGCCCCGGCATCAACGCCGCGGTGCCGTAGCCGAGAGGCACACCCAAGACCACCCGACCAGCCCCGGACCGCGCACGGGGTATCCGGTCGGCCCGGCGGCGTCAACTCCCCCAACTCGCGACGCCGCCGGGCGACCACTCCGAACGGAGCACGATGCAGGACGCCGCGCTGTGGACGCTCCTCCCGCTGGCAGCGGTCGCCGCCGCCGCGGTGGTGGACGTGCGCGGAGCACGTCGCGCCTCCCGCCCGGTCCCGCCGCCTCGCCACGAGAGGACGCCGCCCGTCGTGTACGCCAACCCGATCACCTGCGGCAGGGACCGCCGCGAGCACCGGGTGAGCGACACGGCCTTCCACGAGGGGCAGGGGCTCGGCAGCTACGCCGCGCTGTGCGGGCACGTCGTCGAACCGCTGCCGATGGCCGAACCGTCCGGGCCGCCCTGCCGCCAGTGCCTCGGCGCGTCCCGTTTCCGGGTGCCCGCCGGGAAATGACCGGAAGCACAGGTCCGCTTGGCCGACGCGGAGCGAACGCGTGCCAGGGTGAACGCCGTGTGCAAGGGCCACTACGCGACTTACGGTGACATGACCGCCAGGTCCACCAATGTGTTGGCGGACGGGACAGTGCGGCTGTTCCACCACTCCGATCCCGGCGACGATCGCTTCACCAAGCGCGCCGAGCACGACGTGTGGGAGCTGACCGTGCGCGCGGCGGAGTGCTCACGCATCGACTCCGTGCAGACTTTCGTTCGCTACCAAGGGTGTTTCTGCATGGTGAACCACATCGTCGACGGCGTGGCGCACCTGATCTTCATCTGCGACGAGGCAGGGGGCACGACCGGTCCCTCCACGTTCTCGCGGCTCGACCGCGACTTCTGGGTGACCGACGCGCCGGTCGCAGAACTCCTTGACTGGCAGGAGATCCACGAGGACCAGCACTTCATGTTGTGGCGCTGGCGCGGCGCGCCTCTGCCCGTGCGCCCACCCCGCTTCGGCCGACATGGCGATCGCACGCTGAGCACGCGGGCGGTCTGGGACGGCCACCTCTACGCCGTCAAGGAGATCCAGGACTCCGCCGCCGTGCTGCACCACCTCGGCAACCGCTCCCCGAAGCACCGCTCAGCGGACCGCTACCGCGCTTGGCCCCTCGGCGAGCACGCCCGGACCGTCCCCCTCGCCGAGCTCACCACCTACCACGAACACCACCACCTCCACACGACGTGACCCCCACGCCACCCGCCGTCTAGCATGGGTCCGTGCGCTCCACCGCCCGCATCCCCTCAACGCGCCTCGCGGTGGTCTAGGCCCACCCGTTTCGTACTCATAGCGGGAAATAGAGCGCTCCCAAACGCCGCCTTGAGTACGAAACGGGTTTTGGCGTGCGCGCGGGGGGCGAGGTCAAGCGGTGCGGAGTTGGGTGAGCTTGAGGTGGTTGTAGGGGCTGTCGGGGCGGAGGCTGATCCGCTCGCTCACGAGCACGTGCGCTTGGTCGGTTCGCCCGGCGCGCACGGCGGCTTCGACGAGCGTCCGCTGCACGACATCGCGTTGCGCGTGACTGCCGCCGAACTCGTGCACGCGCCGCCGCACGGGCCACAGGTGGTCGACGGCCTCGTCGTAGCGACCGCGTCCGAAGGCCAGCAGCGCCTCGCACACCGGTAGGCCGACGCGCGCGGTCATCGCGGCGTTGGAGACGTTCTCGGGGGCGTCGACCAGGTAGCGCTTGCGCTCGGCGATCAGTTGCTCAGCGGCGAGATCGTCGCCCGCGCCGACGTAGGACATGACCGCGTGCATGTCGTTGAAGGCGCTGAACGGGATCTTCATCCGCGGTGGCCAGGTACGTGCGAGCTCCTGCCAGCGGGATTCGTGGTGCACGCCGTCCAAGTGCAGCCGCCACAGCAGGCTCGCGGCGTTGACGGCGTCGCGGATGGTGTCGGCCTCGCTAGGCGCGAGCTTGGTGTCGTAGATCTCCAGCGCGCGCTCGGGCTGACCGCTCTCCAGCAGGAAGAGGCAGTAGTGCCACCAGATGTGCACGCGCAGCAGGTTGTCGCTGTCCCAGTCCGGACGCCGCCGGTCGAACAGCTCGATGCCGGAGGAGAACCGCGCGCGCATCTCGTGGGCGTGCCCGACGGCGTGGATGCTCCACACGTCGGCGGGGTCGAGCGACATCGCGCGCAGCCCCGCCTGCTCGGCCTGGTCCCAGTGCCCGCACTCCTCCAGGCCGAAGGCGTACATGCCGAGCAGGTTGGCGAAGTGCGGGTCGGACTCGCCCCACGCGTGCATGGCGCCGCCGATGCGGTCGCGCAACGACACGGCGTCACCCATCAGGAAGTCGATCTGGTGGCCGAACGCGAGCGCCATCGCATCGCGCGGCTGCGCCGTGCAGATCCCGGTCAGCACCCGCGCGGCGCTCACGAGGTCGCCGTCCAGCAGGTGCGAGGCGGCGGTGAGGTGCATCCGCTCGCCCTCGGTCAGCTCGGCGAGGTCGACCACGCTGAGGAACTTGGCGAACTCGTCGGCGACCACGGGGACGTGCGCGGGGTCGGTGCTCAGCACGGCCAGGTGCACGCGCATGGCGTTGCCCAGCGGCAGCACCGGGTCCTCGGCGACGACGCGCGCCGCGAGGTCCCCGACGTCCGAGCGGAAGTGCAGCAGCGAGTCGACCGCGCGGTCCAGTTCCTCGACGGCGGCGGAGGAGGCCGCGGTCAGCGGCACGCCGTGTTGATCTTGTCGCACACCTGCACAATACGAGCCCGCCGAGCCCCGCCGACCGCGCCCCCGGATCACCACGTGAAGGGTGATCGGGTTTCCGTATCAGTGGCGAGCGTTGGCCAGCAGCCACGCCGTCGCGGCGGAGCACGCGTTGAGCACCGAGACGTGGCCTTCCCCGGGCCGCGCCCACAGCTCCGCCCCAGGCAGTTCGCGGGCGAGCAGGTCGGCGTGCGCGGGCGGGACGACGCGGTCGTCGGCGCCCTGCACGAGCAGCACCGGCGCGGACACGGCCTTGAGGTCGAAGCCCCACGGCTCGGCGAAGGCCACGTCGTCGTCGACCAGGCCGTCGTGCCCGGCGGCTCCGGCCTGCCCGGCGTCGGCGCCCAACTCCGCCCACGCTCCCGACAAAGCCGCCCAGTCCGCCGCGGTGAAGATGTCGGGGTCGAACTCCTCTACCTCCGCGTAGGCGGCTCGCGCGGCGCGGCCCTTGAGCGCGGAACGCAGGCCCTCTTCGGCGACCATGCCGGAGAACCACGCCTCTTCGCCGTTGTAGGGAGCCAAGCTCGCCAGCCCAGCCGCAGCTGTCACGCGCTCCGAAAGGACTGCGGCGCAAGCGAATGCGTGCGGTCCACCACCGGAGTACCCCATCGTGGCGAAGCGCTCGATGCCCAGTGCGTCAACGATTCGCTCCACGTCTGCGGCGGCGGAGGCGACCGCGCGCCCGGGATGCGGTGTCGAGCTGGCGTAGCTCGGGCGCGCGTAGGACACCATGCGCACACCGTGCTCCGCCGCGATCTCCGGCAGCGGAGCGAAGAGGGCGCCGGTGGTCGGAGAACCCGGGTGCCACACCACGACCGGGCCTTCGCCGCCGGTGTCGTAGGTGCGCACGACACGACCGTCGCCGACTTCGATGTCTCGTTGTGTGACCACGTTCAACACCCTAAGGGGCGGCCCGCCGCAGGCGCCGAACTCCGACCAGGACTCCCACGCCGAGCAGGATGAGCGCGAAGGGCAGCAGCGTCGGCACCCACGGCCAAGCCGAGCCTTCGAGCACGAGACCCGCCATGGGCAGTTCGAGCGTCTTCGCCGTCCACCGCGCGGTCGCGATGTCGGTGGTCCGAGCGAGGTCGCGCAGCGCCCCGTCGAACGGGAAACCGGTGCCGTCGTGCACGTACACGGGCGCGGGACCGCCAGCGGCGACCACTCCGCGAGCCGAGCCGGGCACGATCAGGCGGTCCAGCCCGGACGCCGCGCTCGCGTGGTCAGCACGCGGCAGGAAGACCATGCCGTGCTTCGAGCGGACCGCGTTTCCGTTGGTGCTCAACGCAATTGTGCGAGTGGACAGCGCGTGGCTGTGCCCGTCGAACACCGAAGCCAGCTCGGTCTCGCCGACTCCGTCGGTGAGCAGCACGCCGACGCTCGCCGGGTTCCACCGGTAGCCACCGTTGAAGATCGCCACGCTGTCGGGAAATCCGAGCCCGGTGGACACGGGAGGGCTGTTCCGGAAGTGGCGCCACCCGATGGCAGCCGCTGCCGCGTCGGCGGTGGCAGCACCGAACTGGCGCTCGACCATGTGCAGCGTCCCGTCGATGCCGGAGAGGATTCCGGCCGTGCTGATGACGGTGCCGTCATCGACGTAGCGCTCGTTGTGCACCCACTTCACGTTGGGGTAGCGCGATTCGAACGTGCCCAGCCGTAGCCAGTGCGCGGTGGCGGGCCGCCCGTCGAGCAGTCCGGCGGAGGCGAGCAGGCCCGCGCCGTTGCAGATGCTGACCATCTGCGCTCCACGCGCGGACTGCACGCGCAGCCAGTCGGTGATGGGAGCGGTGGTGGGCTGGCTGACGTCCGGCACGGCGGGCACGATGATCAGATCGGGCGTGCGCGCCACGGGGTCGTCGAGGGTGACATCGGGGATCAGGTCGAGGCCGCCGGTCAGCGGGACAGGCTCCCGCTTCGGCGCGGCGGTGTAGACGTTGTAGCGGCCGGTCGCGGCGAGAATTTCGTACGGGGCAAGGACGTCCGAGGCGGCGGCGCCGAGGTTGCCCACCACGACGACAGCGGTCGGCTTGGCCGGATCGTGCGGCTTCGGCGCGGCGGCGGGAACGGCCCGAGCCGGGCCGGGAGCGTAGTGGGAGCCGAACGCGGAGGTGACGGAGACGGCGGCCGACACGCCGGGGACGAGCAGGACGGCGATCAGTGCGGCGAGCGCGAGGCCCGCGCGGCGGAGGAAGGTTCGCACAGTGACCCCTCAGTGCCAGTAGTCGCTGCGGCGCCACAACATGGCGACGAGCATCAGCGGGAACATGACGACGTGGCCGATGATCATCAGCGCGGAGCCGGAGAGCAGGCCCAGCCAGTACGGCACCAACATGATCACGAACGGCACGTACATGACGGCGGACATCTCCAGCGTCCTCGGCCAGGAATGACCGCGCAGGCGCATCCACAGCGCCATCACCACGGTCATGTTGGTGGCCATGATGAGCGCGTTCGCGTCCGGGCGGGCCGTCAACACGTCGGGCCAGACCGGGGCGAGCGCGATCATGCCGATGATCATCGCGGCGATCATCTCGACGTAGTGCCCGACGAAGCGGGCGAGCTTGGCCCCGTTCGTGCGGGTGGTGGTCTCGGTGGTGGTCATCTCGGCCTCCGGTGCGGCGGGTTGCTGATGACGACAAGAGTCGCCGTCAGCGGCCGTTCTGACCTGTGCCGGAGGTCATGCGCTCAGGTCATGCCGTGGCATGACCCGGGGGTCACAGCAGGTTGAGCGCGCGGGCGCGCAGGGCGGCCTGGGTGCGGTCGCGCGCGCCGAGCTTGGAGAGCACGTTGGTCACGTGGTTCTTCACCGTGCCCTCCGCGAGGTAGAGCGCGGTGGCGATCTCGCGGTTGCTCTGACCGTTCGCAAGCAGCCGCAACACCTCCAGCTCGCGCTCGGACAGCGGCACGACCAGCGGCTGCGGCTGCGGCGCGGTGGGCTCGGAGAGCTGGGCGAAGCGCGCGACGACCTTGGCCGCGACCGAGGGCTGGAGCACGGATTCGCCGCGCGCGGCGGCTTGGACCGCCTCGACGAGGCGGGTCGACGAGACGTCCTTGAGCAGGTAGCCGAGCGCCCCGGCGCGCAGCGCGGCGAACACGTCCTCGTCGTCGTCGAAGGTCGTCAAGGCGATGACCTGGACGGCCGGGTGCTCCACGCGCAGCCTGCGGGTGGCCGCGACGCCGTCGAGCACGGGCATGCGCAGGTCCATCAGCACCACGTCGGGCCCCAGCTCGGCGACCCGGCGCAGCGCCTCGTCGCCGTCGCCCGCCTCGCCGACGACCTCGATGCCGTCCTGCGTGGCCAGCAGCGTCGCCAACGCCTCGCGGAAGAGCGCTTGGTCGTCGACGAGCAGCACGCGCACCGGACTCATCCAGGAACCTCCATGCTCAGCGTGCTGCCCCGCCCCGGCTCGGAGCGCAGGTCCACCCGGCCGCCCAGGTGCTCCGCCCGCTCGCGCAGCCCCAACAGGCCGAAGCCGGGCGAACCGTCGTCGGACGCGCCCGTTCCGTCATCGCGAACCTCAACGCGCACAACGCTTTCCGCGTACTCCAACACGACATCGGCCGACTCGGCGCGAGCGTGCTTGCGGACGTTGGTCAGCCCTTCCTGGGCGGCCCGGAACAGCGCTTCCCGTGCGTCGTCGCCGAGGTCTCGTTCAGCGCCGGACACCGTCAGCTCGGTGGGCACTCCGGTCGCCGCGTTCTCCTCAGCCAGCGCGCGCAGAGCTTCCGGGAGCGGCGGCATCGAACGCGGTTCGCGCAGCGTGCTCACCGAGCGCCGCACTTCGCCCAACGCCGATTCGGCCTGGTTCTGCGCCTTGGCCAGCACGTCGTCGGCCTTGGCGGAGTCGGTCGGCAGCACCGCGCGCGCCGCCTTGACCTGCATCTGGATCACGGTCAGCGAATGCCCGAGGCCGTCGTGGATGTCGCGCGCGACGCGGTTGCGCTCCTGAACCGTCGCGAGCCGTTCCGCCTGGGCGGCGTAGTCGCGCAAACGCTTGTGCGCCACGGCAAGTTCCGCGCGCGCCCGCTGTTCGCGCAGCAGCAACGTGGTGATGACGGCCGCGAAGAGCACGGACGCCAGCAGGCCGAAGCCCTCGCGCAAGGCCTCAGCCCACGGCATTCCCGCGTGCGCGAAGGGAATTCCCGCCACGAGCAGCGCCGTCGCCGGAACGGGGAGCACGAGGACGCTCTGGCTCACCAGGACCACGAAGAACAACGTCGCGCCCACGCCGGGGTCGATCGAGAAGACCGCGAAGGCCAACGGCAGCGCGACGAGCATGTACGGGATCGACCACGCGAGCTGGCCCTTGCGCCGCACCCACGCGAAGCCCACGGTGGCCAGGAGGGTGAACAGGGCGCCGAGCGGGACCGCTTCGAGCGCTTCCCCGGACGCGAGCGCGCCAATGGCCAGCGTGAAGTACGCGCCGCAGGTCAGCACCACGAGGGCCCGGTTCATGCGCGTCACTGTGCGCGGTGGCTCGCCCCTGGTCAACTCACGCGCTCGCCGCGTAGAGGACGTCGCGGAGCCCGGGAACGTCCTCGCGATCGTCCCGCCACACCAGTCGGAGGCTCAGCGTTGGCGCGAAGAACGGCAGCGCGGCGAGCGTCCCGGACTCCACCGCGGCCGACACGGCGAACTCGGGCAGCAGCGCGACGCCCAGCCCCTGCTCGGCCCACGCGCGCATCACGGAGACCCCGCCGGCACGCACGCGCTCCGGACCAGCACCAATGATCTTGTCGGCGGCCATCAGGAAGGAACAGCCTGGCACGTTGGTCAGCAGCCGCTCGCCCGCGAGGTCCTCGCGCGTCACCCGCGCTCGGCCGACCAGCCGGTGCCCAGCAGCCGCGACGAGCACCAGCGGCACCGTATCGATGTCGAGGAAGGTCAGCGGTGGCGCGGTGAAACCCAACTGCCCCAAGGCTTCTCCGGTGTCCAGCAGGAGGGCTGCCTCCAGTCGCCCGGCGGCCACGTCGGAGAGCAGTTCGTCGCGGCGGACAGTCGGGCGCACGTCCACGCGGGTGTCGGGGTGGCGTTCGGCGAGCCTGGCCAGCACGCGAGGCACGTAGACGGCGGCGATGGTTTCCAGGGCGCCAAGCCGGAGTTCTCGTTGCTCGCCGGTCACGTCGCGGCGCGCCTGCTCAGCCTGCTCCAACAGGCGGCCCGACCAGCTCAGCAACCGCTCGCCCGCGTCGGTGAGCCGCATCCCGCGCGCTGTCCGTTCGAAGAGCGCGACGCCGAGCGAGGTCTCCAAGGACCGGATCTGTTCGGAGACACTGGAGGGTGCCATGCCGAGCGCGTTCGCGGCGTCGGTCACCGTGCGGTGGCGCACGACGGCCTCGAAGGTCCGGAGTTGGCGCAGTTCCATGCCCTCATCCTCCTCCGTGAGCGTTCGGAATTCCCGAATGGACGGTACGGGTTCACCGGTGGAGCGGGCCAGCCGAGCGCTCGACAGTGGGCCTGTGACAGTTCTTCGATCATCGCGAACGCGGCTGCTGGGCATCTCGCTCGCGTACTTCATGGTGTTGCTGGACATGACCGTGCTCTCGGTCGCCGAGCCCGACCTGGCCGAGTCGCTGCGCACCTCGATCTCCGGCTTGCAGTGGGTCACCACCGGCTACACGGTGGCGTTCGGCGCGCTGCTGCTCTCCGCGGGCGCGGTTGCCGACCGCTATGGCGCTGACCGGGTTTTCCGCGCTGGCGTCACTGTTTTTGGGGTCGGCTCGCTGCTGTCGTCCTTCGCGCCGACGCTGAGCTTGCTGGTCGTGCTGCGCGTCGTGCTCGGCGTTGCCGCTGCGGCTTGCGTGCCCGCGTCGTTGGCGATGATCGCGCGCCTGTACCCGATCCCGGCGGAGCGGACCCGCGCCGTCGCGACGTGGGCGGCCATCAGCGGTGCCGCCGTGGCGGCTGGGCCGATCATCGGCGGCGCGCTCGTCGACCTCGCTGGCTGGCCCGCGATCTTCCTGGTCAACGTGCCGATCACGGTGGTGGTGCTCGGTATGACGGCCGGGCCGGAGCTTCGGTGCCCGCGCGGTGATCGCCGGATCGACTGGGCCGCGCAGGCGGCGGCGTGCGCGGTGCTCGCGCTGACGACCGACGCGCTCGTCGCCATCGGTTCTCCTCTTCACGCGGTGCTGTCAGGGGCAGCGACGGTGCTCGCCGGGTTCGTGTTCGTGCGCTTGGAGAAGCGCAGTTCGGCGCCCGTGCTCAACCCGGTGCTCCTGCGCAGTGGTGAAGTGCGCGCGGGGTTGCTCGTCGGCGGCGCGGTGAACTTCGCGCTCAACGGCTGCCTGTTCGTGATCCCGTTGCTGCTGCGTCAAGATCACGGCTTGGCGGCTGGCATCGTGTTCCTGCCGCTGACGCTGCCGTTCGCGCTCATCCCGCCGCTGACCGGCCGCATCGTCGCGCGCTACGGCCCGCGCCCGCCGATCCTCGTGGGCATGGTGCTGCTGACGGCGGGCGGTGTCGCGCTGAGCGCAGGAGCGCTGTCGCTGGGTTTGGCGGTCACGGGCCTCGGCGTGGCGTTGGTGCTACCCGCCTTGGTGACGGCTGTAGTCAACGCCGCGCCGGAGGGGACCGCGGGCGCTGCCGGGGGAGTGCTCAACGCGGCTCGGCAGTCCGGGGCCACGCTCGGCGTCGCGGCCATGGGCAGCGCGCTGCCCCTCGGCGCGGCGCCCGCGCTCCTGCTGTCAGCCGTGGTGTGCGCGATCGCCCTTGCGCTCTCCCGAAAAATGTATCAATAATGTTGACATGTCTGAGCGGACGGTGCGCGAGCGCGACATCGCGCTGTTCTTCCTCGGGTGGCGCGGGTTCACCGACACCGCCGACGCCGTCCTCGGCGAGAGCGGGCTCGGCCGCGTGCACCACCGCGTGCTCTACCTGATCTGCCGCCGCCCGGGGATCGGCGTCGGCCAGCTCGCCGGAGTGCTCGGCATCTCCCGGCAGGCCCTGCACCGGCCGCTCGCCGACCTGGAGCGCGGTGGGCTCGTGCGCCGGGACACCGCCCCGCACAGCGCCCGCGAACGCGTGCTGACCGCCACGGCGAAGGGCCGCGCGCTGGAGCGCTCCGCGACCCGGCCGCAGCTCGACCAGCTCGAAGCCGCCTTCGCCGCCGCCGGTCCCGAGAGCGCTCAAGGCTGGCGCGACGTCATGGCCGCCCTGGCGCCACTGCTACCTGAGGAAACCGGATGATCGCCTTACCCGACCAGTTCCTCGCCCTGCCTTCGGGTCGAACCCACCACCGCGTCGACGGACCGGACACCGGTGCCCCCGTGGTGTTCGTCCCGGGTGCGACGCTCCCGCTCTTCGTGTGGGACGGCCTCGCCGATTCCGTTGCGGCGTCAGGGTTTCGCGCGATCCGCTACGACCTGCTCGGCCGTGGGTCCTCGGCTGCTCCGCGCGTCGTCTACGACACCGCGCTGCACCGGCGGCAGCTGGCCGAACTGCTCGACGCGCTCGGTTCTTCAGGACCCGTTCATCTGGTGTCGTTGGCCTCGGGCGCGCTCGTCGCCGCCGACTTCGCCGACAAGTTCCCCTCGCGGGTCGCGAGCGTGACGTACTTGGCGCCGGACGGTTTCGGAGTGCGGTTGTCCGCCGGAGTGCGGCTGATGCAGCGGCGGCCGTTCGGTGAGCTGCTGACCGGAGTGATCGGCAAGCGCTTGTTGCTGTCGCGGCTGCCCGCGTACTCCGACGACCGCGCCGTTGTCGACGCGTTGCACTCGAAGTTCCTGCCTTACGTGGGAGTTCCCGGGTTCCGGCGCGCCGTGCTGTCGTCGATCCGCACCATGCCGATCCACGACGCCGCCGACCTCTACCGCCGCGTCGATGATCGCGGCACGCGCACGCTCGTGCTGTGGGGGCGCGAGGACCGCGTCACGCCGCTGCCCGCCTCCTCGCGCTTGGCCGCCGCGATGCCCAACGCCGAGGTGCGGATCTTCGACGGCGTCGGCCACCTCCCGCACGCCGAACGCCCCCGCGAAGTCTCCCGCGCGCTGGTGGACTTCCTCTCCACCATCAAGCCCCGGCGGTAGCGTTGGGGTTGAGGATGTTGCGCACCGTCGTGAGCGTGGCGAACAGGTGCTCGCGCGCGTCCTCGTCGAGCTCGCCGTAGAACGCCTCGTCGATGGCGCGCGCGAGCATCGGCACGTGCTCGGCGAGCAGCGCGCGACCCTCGTCGGTGAGCAGGACGACGGAGCTGCGCCGGTCGTCGGGGCTGGGCTGGCGCGCGGCGAGCCCCTTGCCCTCCACACGGTCGACGATGCGGGTGATGCCGCTGTTGGACAGCCCCGTCTGCGCGGCGAGGTCGGTCATCCGCAGCCGCTCGCCGGGGGAGCGGGCGAGCCGGAACAGCACGTCGAAGTCGGTCCCGGCCAGCCCCGCCGCCGCGTGGACCGCGTCCAGCCGTGCCACCAGGGCGGCGTGCACCTCGATGACCAGGCCGGCCACCGTCAGCGCGCGGTCGTCGGAGAAGACGTCTTCCACCCGGACACCGTAGTCGACCGCGCTTGGCCTCTCACCCGCCTCGCGTCCTGAGTCCAACTACGATCGCGCGTTGTGACGAGCCCGCGCATTCGTGCCACCGACGCCAGCCGGACCGTGGACGACCCCACCGACGAGCAGCTGCACGACCTGCTCGCCGACATGAGCCTGCGCGCCAACTTCGTTGTCGTGGAACGGCTTCCCAGCGACGCGCAGCACTACGTCCAGGTGGCCTTGGACGGCGAGCCCGGGTTCGGCAGCTACCAGGTCGAGTACCGCGAAGGCGGGCCGTCCGCGCACTTCCAGGCACTGGTGCTGCGCGACTCCGAGTGGGGCAGCGTCTACGACCGGGGCTTCGAACAGGTCGTGCGCGTGGTCCAGGACTGGGTGGCCGACCGCCCGGGCTGGCGCACCGCCCTCCCGTGGACGCCCCTCGATCTCGACTCCTAGCACTCCGCCCCCTCGTCACCCCGGATGTCCATTCACGTTCACATTCACGCCGTGCTGCATGGAAATGGCGTGAGGCTAGCGGGGTCGCGCACTGCCGGATGTCCCATGAAAAGGCGTCGGTGACGATTGCGCCCCAGCACGGGATTTGCGCCTCGTGAAGTAACCCCAACCCCGTCTCCTGGGGCCTTCAACCACCACAAACCCCCCAGTGCGCCAGTGTCGGCAGCGTGACCGCGTGCGGGACGAGCCCCGGAAGCCCGCCGGGCTGTCCAGCTTTGTCCTATATGTGAAGTTCGCGGATCAGTGTTAGATGAGCACCGCACGGACAATTCACGTGCAATCGCGGAAACGCGAGAAATTCACGATAGCCGTGAAGTTCTCGAAGTCCCGGAGGGATCGTGTGCTAGGGAAGTGCCATTGTCGGAACTTCCCTGGCCGTTGTCGTGGGAGCGCCACGTCATGATCAGGGTGAATCGCCGGAAAGCGCCGGTCGTCGAGCTGTGCGCCGATCCTGGGGGCACCCGCCTCGGGAAGTGGCCGTACCACGAGAACGCGTGGTACGTCGTGCGCACCTGCTGACAGGTCGCCGCCACGTCGACAACCACACTGGAAAGTTGGAGAACAATGCGCAAGAGCATGACCGCGCTCGCGGGGACGGCGACCGCCGTCGCGGCGGCAATGGGAATGATGGCAGGTCCGGCGTCGGCGGCTCCCGCCAGCGTGCAGGGTGAGGCCGCCGCGAGTGCGGACTGCGGCTGGTACACCGACTGGACGGCCACCGGCTACTACAACCACTGCGGCCCCACCAATGTCATGATCTGGGTGGACCGCGTCAACCTCGCCGGCTACAAGGACTTCGAGAAGTGCGTCAAGCCGGGCATCACGCGGCTCGGTCCCTGGCCGGACTTCAAGAACGCCTGGTACCTCGGGCGCACCTGCTGATCCTCTGGGGTCGGGAAGAGAGCGTGGCCGCGATCCGGCCGCGCTCTCTTCCTGTTGTGATTTCTGCTGTTTCCGAATGGGGCCGGAGTGGCACCGCAAGCGTTCTGGCTCTCACCAGCCCTCCTGGGAGGAGCAGTCCG
Organism: Allokutzneria sp. NRRL B-24872; assembly: GCF_002155965.1. Lineage (GTDB taxonomy): Bacteria > Actinomycetota > Actinomycetes > Mycobacteriales > Pseudonocardiaceae > Allokutzneria. Next base: position 2,481 of record NZ_MUMH01000088.1, on the reverse strand, counting down.
GTTCCGGCGCCGCGCTCGCCGTGGTGGCGGTGTTCATCAGCAACGCGCCCGAAGTGCGCTCCAGCGTTCCCGGTATGCGGCGAGTGGGCCGCGTCCTCGGGCTCTGGTCCGCGATCATGCTGGCGCGCTGACCGGGGGAACTGCGGCGGTCGAGTCGTTGGACGCGGCGGGGCTGAACCACACCGCAGTCGATCAAGACGTGACCGTGCCGCGCCGGCGAGCGAGCGCCTGTGCTTCGTGGGTGTTGCTGGAGGACGGCGCGATCGTGGCGACGATGACGCTGACCCTGCCGCCGGAGCAGGGACTCCAGGAGATGACCGCGGTGGCGCGCCGTCCGAGCACGGTGTGGCTCAACCAGCTGACGGTCGATCCCGCGCACCAGGGCCGGGGCTTGCGCTGTACGAGCGGTGGGGTTTCGAACGGCGCGACGTCGTGCAGTGGCCGGGGAAAACCTGCCGCAGCGCAGTGCTCACGCGACCGATCCGTGCCACCGCGCAGACCTAGGATTCGCGCATGGAGATCGTCACCACCAGCGAGCACCTCGACCTGAAGAAGGCCGCCGCGAAGGCATTGCGGCAGGACTGGCCGGAGTTCGTGCTGCACGACCCGATCTCCAACCTCCACCGCGCCGCCGCCGAGCGCTACTTCCCCGACTACGACGTGCTCCTCGTGGAGGACGGCGCGGTGCTGGCGAACGCCGCCGCGGTGGCGCTGCGGTGGGACGGCGAGGTGGCCACGCTGCCCGACGGCTACGACGGAGCGCTGGTGACGGCGGTGGCCCAGCACGAGGAGTCGGTCGAGCCGGACACGCTGTGCGTGATGGCCGCGACCGTGCTGCCGGGGCGCACAGGGGCCGGCCTCGCGGGCAAGGTGCTCACGGCGCTGCGCGAGCGCGCGGCCGATGCCGGGCTGCGGAAGGTGATCGTGCCGGTGCGACCCACGTTGAAGTCGCGCTACCCGTTGACGCCGATGCGGGACTTCATGGGCTGGACCCGCGATGACGGGCTGCACCTCGACCCGTGGATTCGCACGCACCAACGGCTCGGCGCCGCCGTCCTCGCGTCGGCGCCGCGCTCCATGGTCGTGCCGGGCACGGTCGCGGAGTGGGAGCGTTGGACCGGGATGGCGTTCCCGCAGTCCGGCAGCTACGTCGTGCCGGGCGCGCTCGACCTGGTGGAGATCGACCGCGAGCGCGGCACGGGGCGCTACGAGGAGACGAACCTCTGGATGCGGCACAGCTAGACCGGGAGGCCACAGCGTTCTGTCGTTGACGCCCGGACATGCCGTCCTCGTCACCTGGCCGTGCCAGCGGTCCGACCGCTCCGCCGAGTGGACGCGGCGCGTGCCGTTCCGGCGCTGATTCAGGCGAAGTCCTAATAGGACGCGGTCATCTGCTCTGGTGCCGGGCTCGGCGGTGAGACGAGGCTCGGCACCGTGACCAGCAGCATGCTTCGCTACTCGTTCGGCAGGGCTCCCGGAGCGGTGCCGGGGCTGGGGCACGTGCTGTCGCTCGCGCGCGGACCGTTGAAGTTCCTCACGTCTTCGCGCGCCCACGGCGACGTGGTGGAGCTGCGGATCGGCCCGAAGCGCGCTTTTCTCGTCTGTCACCGGGACATCGCGTGGGAGGTGCTGCGCGATCCCGAGGTCTTCGACAAGGGCGGCTTCTTCTACGACAAGGCGCGCCAGGTCTTCGGCGACGGCCTGCCGACCTGCGTCTGGGCGGATCACCAACGGCAGCGTTCCTTGGTGCAGCCCGGTTTCCACCGGAGTCGACTGCCCGCCTACAACACCGTGGTGCGCGAGGAGATCGACGCCCTGACCGCCTCGTGGCGGCCCGGCCAGCGCATCGAGCCGAAGCCGCTGCTGGACTCCCTGTTCGCACGGGTCACGGCGCGCTTCCTGTTCTCCGCCGAGCTGGGCGGGCCCGCCGTCACCGAGATCCAGCGGTCGCTGCCGATCCTGCTCCAAGGGATCTTCCACCGCATGCTCGACCCCACCGGTCTCTGGAAATCGATTCCCACCAAGGGAAACCGCCGCTTCACGGAGGCGCGTGAACGAATGCGCTCGGCGATCGACGAGGTGATCAGCCGCTACCGCGCCTCCGGCACCGATCATGGCGACGTCGTGTCCTCCCTGCTCGCCGCCGACCTGCCCGACGAGGAGCTGCACGACCAGATCCTGGCTCTGTTGACGGGAGGAACGGAGACCACGGCCTCGGTCGTGGCGTGGTCGCTGCACCTGCTCGGCACGCATCCCGAGGAGGAGGCCCGCCTGCGCGCCGCCGCCGACCGGGAGGGCCACCTGCGCCGCGTGGTGACCGAGGCACTGCGCCTCTACCCGCCGGGCTGGATTCTCACGCGCACGACCGCCTCGGACACCTCGCTGGGCGGCCACCCGGTTGGCGCGGGCAGCACCATCGTGCTCAGTCCCTATGTGCTGCACCGTGATCCGGGCGTCTTCGCCGAGCCCGACCGCTTCGAC
>NZ_MUMH01000087.1 GCF_002155965.1 Allokutzneria sp. NRRL B-24872 | reverse complement strand
TTCTGGTCCAGGGTGCGGTCGTCTTTGGGCAGGGATCGGGCGATGCGGTTGATGTGGTCATAGACCATGGCGGCGTCATGGGCGGTCATCAGTACTCGGAGCAGGGCCATGCCGTCGTCCTGGTTGATCTTCTCCACCAGGCGCGTCTTCCGCTTCTCCTGAAACCGGCGCTCAGCAGCAGTCGGATCGAGTCGGTGGATGAACCGGACCGCGTACTGGCGGGTGGTCGAGTACGGGTTCTTCTCCGCATGCGCCAGCAGGGCTTCTTCAGCGATCGCCGCGTGCACGACCGAGAGGACCCGCACCAGGTCGATGATCATGAGCGCCTTGCCCTCATCGACTCGGCCTTCGGCCAACGCCTTGAACACTCCCGGGCGGGAGGTCAGATCCGTGGCCCGGTCGATGAGCCTGGATGCTTTGACCCGCGATACCCGGAGTTCACGCATGAGGATTTCTTCAGAGAATTCCTGGTCGCGTGGATCGAGGTCGGAAATGTAGTCGAGCAGGGTCACGGAAAAGTCCGCTACGGCTTTGCCCATGCCGGTGAAGGCCGCCTTCAAGACGGCATCGGAATCCATACTTCTATTCTACGCCGATTAAATAGACGATCATGGCTCTAAGGGGTGAATTCCCAGGCGTCCGCAACGCCGAAAAGGCAACCCCCGACTAGCGGAACACGCGGCTGGAATGGTCGGCTTTACCTGGGGTGCGCGTGCCATACGCTCGCGCGGGGGCCGGGTTCACTACCCGTGCCCCTGTAAGGCCCAGGGGCACGCGCAAGGGGTTCCCAGGTCAAGCCGACCCACCGCTGGAACCGGCGCAAGCTGGAAGCCCAGCCGTACCCAACCAAAAACCTCACACAGAAATCGACGCCAACTTCCCCCGAAGATATGCGTCAGCCAACACCGGCGGATACTCCCGAACCCCCACCGGCGGCCCCAACGACGACACCCACGTCTTCGGCGAGCACTCGTAGAAGAAGATCAGCGACACCAGCTCCTCCTGCGGCGCCCGTGGGTCCGGCGGCAGCACGCGGTGCCGGGTGGAACGCCACCGGTCCCCGGTCCACCTGGCCAGCAGATCCCCGATGTTGATCGTGAACGCCGCCGGGTCGTACGGTGCGTCGACCCATCTGCCGTCGAGGGTGTGCACCTGCAACCCGCCCAAGCCCATTTCGCGGTCGAGGATCGTCACGGTGCCGAAGTCGGTGTGCGGGCCGATGCGGAACTGGCCGGGTTCGGGCTCGCCGACGTCGGTCAGCGGCGGATACCGGTTGATGTTCATGGTGAACGACGGGTGGCGCGTTTCCCGGGTGAAGAAGTCCTCGTCCTTGTCCAGCGCGACGGCGCACACGGTCAGCAGCTCGTCGGCGAGCGCGCGCATTCGGGACAGGTATTCCTCGGCGTGCGCGCGCAGCGCCGGGGATTCGGCGGGCCACACGTTGTCGGGGAACCAGAACTCGTCCAGTTCGGCGTCGCCGGTCTTCTCTTCGGAGCCGACCGAATAGGTCTCCTTGAGATCTGGAGGCGTGATGGTCCCCTCGGCGAGCCCGTTGGCCTCGACGCCGGGTGGGAGCCAGCCGCGGTACCCGACCGGCACGGCGTAGCGCCGCTTCACCGGCTCGGGCTGGGCGAAGAACTCCCTGGCCGATGCCCGGACCGACGCGCGCAGCTCGGTGGGCACGCCGTGGCCGGTCACCAGCAGGAAACCCGACTCGCGCAGCGCACTGTCCACTGTGGACGCGACGGCGCGGCGGTCGGACGCCGAACCGTGGAACCAGGGTTCGAGGTCGATGCTGGGGACGTCGTCGTGGGGAACAGTCATGGCCACCCTCCGCTCGCGGGACCCGCCCCGACATTCTGCCCACAACCGAAGCCGGGGCAAGGAAACCTTGAACCGCCGGGTTGTGCGCGCGCCAGCCCCCGGGCGAGATTTCCGGCCGCACGAGCGAAAGGACCACCCGAAGATGAAGCGCGCGCTGCTGTCCGCGGCACTGGCCGTCGTGGTGACCGTCGGCCTGGCGAGCCCGGCCTCGGCCGAGGCGATCGCCAGGTTCTCCAGTGCGGACGGCTGGGCCAAGGGCTCGGTGACCTGGGGCAAGTCCAGCTACATGCACTACCCGATGACGCTGTCCGTCGAGTACCACCCGACGCCGGGACACGGCCGCGTCGGAGTGCAGGTTGAGGTCGCGCTGCGCGCCCAACCGAACTACACGTGGAAGTACTTCGCGGGCCCGGACTCCCACGCGGGGAGCCGGACTCAGCGAACGGTCTACGAGACGCTGACGCCGGTCACCGGCATCAAGCTCCGCGTCTGCCGCCACATGCTCGACGGCACCGACAGGTGCGGCAAGCCGACCAGGTTCTACCGCTCCTGAAACGCAGACGGCCCGGGTGCGTGACCCGGGCCGTCTGCGAAGCGAGAACTAGTGCACCGCGAGCAGGTCCACCACGAACAGCAGCGTCTCGCCGGGCTTGATCACGCCGCCCGCGCCGCGGTTGCCGTAGCCGAGGTGCGCCGGGATGACCAGGTGGCGGCGCCCGCCGACCTTCATCCCCTGCACGCCCTGGTCCCAGCCGGCGATGACGCGGCCGCCGCCGAGCGGGAACTCGAAGGTCTCGTGGCGGTCCCAGGACGCGTCGAACTGCTCGCCGGTGGAGTGCGACACCCCGACGTAGTGCACGCTGACGACCTTGCCGGCCGTCGCCTCGTCGCCTTCGCCCACGATGAGGTCGGTGACGACCAGGTCAGCGGGCGCGTCGCCCTCGTACTTGTCGACCTCGGGCTTCTCCAGGGCCATGCCGGCTCCTCCTGTGCTGTTGCGCTCCAGTGCTGAGCCCCCATCATGCGGTGTGCGCCGAACGGGACGCGTACCGGGTTCGCCTTCACGTTAATTAACTCGATCGAGGTAGTTTTCCCCGGCGTGTTGTGGTCAACTCGTGCGGGCTCGATGAATTGCCGTTCCGGCGACCATGATGAATAACATGAAAATCGCATGACAAAGGGCACTTGAGATTCATGACCAACGGCCCGGTCCGCGCGATCGACGAGTGGGTATTCCTTTAACATGAGCACGCGACGTGTCTCCCCGATCCTGCTGTCCGCCCTTCTCCTGATGGCTGTCGGCTGCGCCGGACCGCTCGGTCCCGCCGGGGACGACGGCGGACTGCTGCGCACATCCGCCGGAACTCTGCGCGGGGTGGCGACTCCCGAGCACCGCACCTTTTCCGGCATTCCCTATGCGGCCGCGCCCTCCGGCCCGCTGCGCTGGCGCTCACCGCAGCCCGCGCAGTCCTGGACCGGGGTTCGCGACGCGACCAAGCCCGGCAACGCGTGCCCGCAGGAGTCCACCGAGTACGCGCAGTCCGACAGTTCCACCGAGGACTGCCTGTTCCTCAACGTGACCGCGCCGCGCTCGGCGACACCGCGCGCGCCGAAGCCGACCATGGTGTGGGTGCACGGCGACGGAGTCGTGGGCGCGGGCAGCTACTTCGACGCCCGCCAGCTCTCCGGGACCGGCGACGTGGTCGTGGTGACGATCAACTACCGCCTCGGCGTCTTCGGCGGCTTCGCCCACCCGGGCCTGGCGGACTCCGGCTCGTTCGGGCTTCAGGACCAGCAGGCCGCGCTGCGCTGGGTGCGGGACAACATCCGCCAGTTCGGCGGCGACCCGGGCAACGTGACGCTCTTCGGCGAGTCCTACGGCGCGCTGGCCACTTCGGCGCACCTCACCGCGCCGGGCTCGAAGGGCCTGTTCCACCGGGCGATCGTGCAGAGCGGGTTCGCGCTGATGGACCTGCCGGCCGGGACGATGACGCCGGACCTGCCCGCGATCGAGTGGTACGGCTGGAGGTCGCTCGCCGACGCCGCAGGCGACGGTGCCAGGATCGCGGCCGAGGTGGGCTGCGCGGACCCCGCGCGGGCGTTGGACTGCCTGCGCGCGGTGCCGGTGGCGAAGCTGCTCCCGCACATGAGGTTGTTCCAGCCCTTCGCCTTCGGTACGACGGTGCTGCCGGAGCTGCCCGCGAAGGTGCTCCGCGAAGGCAGGGCCCAGTCCGTTCCGGTGATCACCGGGACCACGCGCGACGAGCACACCACGTTTGTCGGGCTCTTCCACGACATGCTGGGCAAACCCGTGACACCGCAACGGTTCCCGCAGTTGGTGGCCGAGGCGTACGGCGACCGAGCTTCTAAGATCATCCCGAATTACCCGCTCTCCGACTACGTGTCGCCGAGCGTGGCCTGGTCGGCGCTGCTGACCGACGGGATGTGGGCGCGGGCGAACTTCGAGCAGGCGAGGCTGTTCGCGGGGAAGGCGCCGACCTACCTGTACTCCTTCGCCGATCGCGGCGCGCCGATGTACCTGCCGCTGCCGCCGAGCCTGCCGCCGGGTGCCTACCACGCCGCCGACGTGCCGTACCTCTTCCGCGACGCCGACTTCGAGGGCCGCATCCGCCCCGAGCAGCGCACGCTCTCCTCGGACATGATGCGGTACTGGGCGAACTTCGCGCGCTCGGCGGACCCCAACGGACCGTCGCTGCCGAAGTGGGAGCCCTTCGGCGCCGGGGAGGCCGCGCAGCAGCTCGCGCCGGGCGAGCGCAACATCGGCCGGATCGACTACGCGGCTCAGCACAAGCTGGCGTTCTGGAACTCCCTGAGGTGATCCACTCGCTACTCAACGTAGCGAGATCTGACTACTTTGTGTGATGGCTGCGACAAAGGGGCTGCTCAGGCGCGCCTTCGGGTTCTACTTGGCGAGAAATCGCTGAATATGGTTAGAGCCTGACAAGGATGTTCATGCGCCGCTCGCTCTCCTCCGCCCTGGTCACCACCCTCGCCGCGGTCGTGCTCGCCGGGGCGGCGATCCCCGCCGAGGCCGCCGGTCCCCGGCACACCTTCGCCAGCCCGTCGCCGTCCTACAAGCGCACCGACTCCAACGGCACCTTCACCGCCCAGGTCAGCGCGCGGTGGATGGCCAACGACGCCGTGACGATGCCGTGGTTCTTCACCGTCGCGCCCAAGATCCGCGCGATCGCGGCGGGCCGGATGACCTGCAAGGCCGGGCACATGCAGCTGCCGTACTCCGACCACCACGCCAACATCGCGGTGACCTACACGTGGCACTCGTCGGTGCCGAGGAACGCGCGCAACAAGAACTACGACATGTGGGGCCACTGCGCGTTCCCGGTCAACGTCGGCGGCAAGACCGGAATGGCGAACCTGCGCTTCTCCTTCGCCTACCGGGTGAGCGGCCCCGCGCAGCGCTCGGCCGTCGCGCCGCAGGCGGAAGAGGGCGGCACCGAGTACCACAGCGAACTGACTATCTCCTGAGCCGCTAGCCCGGTGCGCTGAACGTCTCGCGGTGCACCGGGCCAGGCAGCCGACGTGCGCTGGGGGAGCCCAGTGCGCGCGAGATTCCCCGCGCTGCCGCGCGCACGGCGGGCAGCAGCGCGTAGGCGTCGCCGTTCTCCGAGGGCACCACGACGGAGATCGCCGCGACCACCGCGTCGTCGTGGTCGTGCACCGGGGCCGCTACGGACACGGCGATCAGCTCGATCTGACCGTCACTGATCGCAAAGCCCTGGCGTCGCACCTCGGCGAGAGCCCGCCGCAGCTCGGCTCCGCTCGGGATCGTCCTATTGGTGAACCGCTTGAGCGGCAAGGAGAGCACGGCCTCCTGCGTCTCGTGCGGCGCGTGCGCGAGCAGCACGAGGCCCACCCCGGTCGCGTGCGCGGGGAGCCGTCCGCCGACGCGGGTGAACACGTGCACCGCCTCGCGGCCGGACAGGCGCTCCAGGAACACCGCGTCGTGCCCGTCGAGCACGGCGAGCTGCACGTTCTGGTGCGTCGCCTCGTACAGGTCCTCCAGGAAGGGCATGGCCGTCTCGCGCAGACCGAGCCCGCGCGGGGCCAGTGCGCCGATCTCCCACAGCCGCAGACCGATCTGGTAGCGGCCCGCGCCGTCGCGCTCCAGGCCTCCCCACGCGGTCAACTCACCGACCAGGCGGTGCGCGGTGGTCAGCGGCAGTCCCGTGCGCCGGGCGATCTCCGACAGCGTGAGCCGCGTGCCGCCCGGGCTGAACGCCTCCAGCACGCTGAGCAGCCGCGCGGAGACGCTGGGCGGTGGGCTCGGCATCGCGGCGCCTTTCGTCGGTGGGAGACTTCCAGGGCTTCCGGTGAACGGAAGATCTCTGTGCGCGGGGGAAGTGTTGCCAGCACCCTTGGCGCACCGCAAGCCCTTCTCGCGCCGGAGGTCTCATGGCCACGCAGGACCAGGTCCAGCTCAGCGCACGGTGGGTCCTCCCGCTGTGCTGGAGCGCCGTGCTGCTCGACGGCTTCGACCTCGTGGTGCTCGGTTCCGTTCTGCCGACGTTGCTGGACGGCGCCGTGTGGGGGCTGACCCCGGCGAGCGCCTCGGTGGTCTCGACCGTCGGCCTGCTCGGCATGATGGTCGGCGCCCTGGTGATCGGGACGGTCACCGACCAGATCGGCAGGCGCAGGGCCCTGGTGTTCGCCGTGGCGGGCTTCTCCCTCTGCACGGCGCTGTGCGCGGTCGCACCGTCAGCGGAGGTGTTCGGGCTGCTCAGGTTCCTGGCCGGGATCGGGCTCGGCGGGTGCCTGCCGACCGCGATCACCCTGGTCACCGAGCAGGCGCGGGAAGGCCGGGTCAGCGCAACCACGACGATCATGACCGGCTACCACGTCGGCGCGGTGCTCACGGCGCTGCTGGGCATCGTGGTCATCCCGGAACTGGGGTGGCGGGCGATGTTCCTGATCGGCGCCGCGCCCGCGCTCGTGCTGGTACCGCTCATGATCCGCCACCTGCCGGAGTCGGAGTCGTTCTCCCGCAACGATTCCACATCACCGCTGGCCACCATCGCGTCGTTGTTCCGCGATGGGCGCGGCCGGTCCACGGTGGCGTTCTGGGCGGCCTCCTTCATGGGGCTGCTGCTGGTCTACGGCCTCAACACGTGGCTGCCGCAGATCATGCGCGCCGCGGGCTACGAACTCGGCGACGCGCTGGGGCTGTTGCTGACGTTGAACATCGGCGCGATCGTCGGCCTGCTCGTCGCCGGTTCGATCGCCGACCGCCTCGGAGCGCGCCGTTCCGGGATCGCCTGGTTCTCCGTCGCCGCGCTCGCGCTCGCGCTGCTCAGCGTCCGCCTGCCGCAGCTCGGTGTCCACGCCGCGGTGTTCGCCGCCGGGTTCTTCGTGTTCAGTTCGCAGGTCCTGGTCTATGCCTACATCGGGCGGGTCTACCCGGCGGACAACCGCGCGACGGCACTGGGTTGGGCGGCCGGGGTCGGCAGGATCGGCGCGATCTCCGGGCCCGTCCTCGGCGGCGCGCTGCTCACCGCGGGACTCGCATACCCTTGGGGTTTCTACGCTTTCGCGGTCGTGGGCGCGCTCGGCGCGGTCGCGCTGCTCGGCGTCGGCAAGGCGTACCAACGGAAGTAGGGTCCGCATCGAGAACTCTTCATCGGCCCGCGCGTTCATCCTGCGAGGTTCTGGGTACCCGGCTAGCGTTGCCGGCTTCGGTCGCCGAGATCCCCGGAAGGGAGAGCGGAATGCTCGTTTTCACCCCCACGGCCATCGAGGTCGTCCGCACCATCACCTCCGCGGAGGGGGTGCCTGACGGATCAGGACTGCGGATCGCCGCCACCCCCGACGGCGGACAGCCCGGAGCCCTGGAGATGTCGATCACGCCAGGCCCCGAGGAGGACGACCAGATCCTCGCGGGCGAGGGCACGCACGTCTTCCTCGACCCGCTCGCCGCCGTGTACCTCGACGACAAGATCCTCGACGCCGAGGTCACCGACGACGGCCAGGTCGCCTTCGCCCTCGGTGAGCAGCAGGAGCAGCCCACCGAGGAAGCCCCCGCCCCGTAGCCGACCTTCCCGTTTCGTACTCATAGCGGCCAGCGAACCCGCTATGAGTACGAAACGGCGAAGCACACCCGACACCCCGATCGCACCACTGCGGTCAGCCCACTTTTCGACGTTGTGGCAACGCGTTGCGCAGGAGAGCGCTCCCCAATCGCAACAAGTAGCCACAACGCGAAAAGCGCCACGCAGGGGCCGGATCGCGTGCTGCGAGGCGGTGCGTTTGCTGGTCTTCAACCGCGCCAAACCCTTGCGGTGCGACGGGGTCTGGGGTGGTTGACGACGATCGACAAGCGGGTTGGGCGGTCTTGAAGACACCCCGGCCCCTGGGCGGCTAGTTCGGAGTGCGGCCGAGGAAGGCCAGCAGGCGCTCGCCCGGGGTCGCGTCGTCGGCGACCGGGTTCTCCGAGCCGAACATGCCGGACAGGCGCACGCGCCGTTCATGCTCCTTCATGGCGCGCAGGCACTCCGTGGCCAACGCGTCGTCCAGGGTGAATTCCACATCTGCGGCGCGCGCCAGATCCCACGCGTGCACGAGGGGTTCGACCAGTCCGCTGTCCAGGATCTCGTCCACAGTGGACGGTCCGCCGGGATAGGTGGACACCGGGCGCTGCGCGAGACCCGGTTCGGCGAGCGCCGCGCCGACCTCGGCGTAGGTGGCGCGCCACGCTCCGCGCGGGTCGTCGCCGATCCTGGCGGCCGGGTCCTCGTCCGGCATGGTCGGCCGCTTCCCGGCGATCCACGCGAACAACATGTCCTGCGAGCTCAGGACATGGCCGACGACATCGCGCGCGGTCCAGCCCCTGCACGGGGACGCGGCGCTCCACCGGTCCTCGGGCACCGCCCCCGCCACCGCGTCGAATCCCGCCATGGCCAGCTGGTACCGCGCAATCGCGTCGCTCACCGTGCTCCTTCCGCTGCTTCGAGTGCGGGCAAGGCTATGCGACCGGCAAAACGCGACGGCTTCTCGTCTCCTGGCTGAGTGGCTGAGTTGGCGCTCTGACAACGGAAAGCCTCAATCTGTTCACTCTTCGGAGAAGATTGAAAGCCTCCCTTCCCTCGTTGGGGCGGGGTCCGGACACTCTCCGTCAACGTCGGGGAGAGGACACCGCCTGTGCTTGCCACCCGGAGAAGTCGCTGGAGTTCACTGGCCGTCTCGTTGGGCGTCGTCGCCGCGGTCGTGCTGGTCCAAGGTCCCACCACCGCGAGCGCGGCCACCCCGCTCACCGTCGCCCAGGCGATGGGTCAGCAGAACGGCTCCTCGGCGACCGTGCGCGGCTACGTGGTCGGCCAACCGACCGCCGCGTCCACGGTCGTGCGCTCGAACTTCCCCCCTGACACCGCGATCGCGCTGGCCGACACAGCGAGCGAGACCGCGACCTCGCGGATGCTCTACGTCCAGGTCACCTCGTCCTTCCGCGCCTCCTACGGCCTGCGGAGCACGCCGAGCCTGCTGGGCAAGCGGCTGGACGTCACCGGCAAGCTCGGGCCGTACTTCACCCACGCCGGGCTGACCTCGCCGACCGCGATCGCGCCGAGCGGCCCCACGACGCCGCCGCCCACGACCACGCCGCCCCCGACCACGACG
>NZ_MUMH01000086.1 GCF_002155965.1 Allokutzneria sp. NRRL B-24872 | reverse complement strand
CGAGCCGAGCCCGCCCGCCCCGCCCCAGATCAGCACGGGGTCGCCGGGCTTGACGGTGTTGCCCTCCCAACCCAGGAGCTGCCGGTAGGCGGTCGGCCCGGTGAGCATGAAGCAGGCCGCCTCCTCCCACGTCAGGTCTTTGGGCTTGGGGTGGCACTGGTAGTCGTCGACGCGGCAGAACTGGGCGAAGGAGCCGTAGTTGCTCTCGTAGCCCCACGCGGTCGCCCCGGCCGAGACGATGTAGTCGGTGCCGAGCCGGATGTCCTCGGCGGTCTCGTCCCACTGGCCGCCGGAGACCACGACGTGATCACCCACGGAGACGTTCTTCACGCCGTCGCCGACCGCCCACACCACACCGGAGGCCTCGGAGCCGCCGACGTGGAAGTCCTCGGTCTGACCGGCTGCCTGACGCATCTTGATCACGTCGATCGGCATGCCCAGCGCGGCCCACACGTTGTTGTAGTTGATCCCCGCGGCCATCACGTAGACCAGCACCTGTCCCCTGCCGACCGCCGGCGTGGGGATGACCTCGGTGCGGAAGGCCTGCTTCGGCGGCCCGAAGCGGTCCTGGCGGATCACCGACGCGTACATCGTCTCGGGCACCTCGCCGAGCGGAGGCACCTCGCCGAGCTCGTAGAGCGACTTCGTCATGGCTTGCTCCTAGGTGGTGTGCGGGGTGAGCCAGGTCTGGACCGCCTCAGCGGTGGTGCCCGCGTGGTCTTCCAACATCGTGTAGTGGTTTCCTGGCACCTCAACGGTTTCCAGGACGTGCTCGGGCGGCGCGGCCCTGCCGTCGCCCTCCGCGCAGTCGCGCAACGTGGCCTCGCCCGCGCGCACGAGCAGCGTCGGCGCCTGGATCTCCGGCACCTCCCACTCCTGGAGCAGGCGTTCGTAGCCGCCCATCGCGGTGAGCTGTTCACCGCCCGCAGTCATGAACTCCAGTCGCACCGCCTGCTCGTTGGCCATCGCGCCCAGCACGGTGAGGTTCACGGGAGCCTTGCGGGAGAAGCTGTCCACCATCACCACAGCGCGCGGCTTGACGCCCATGTCCTCCAGGTGGGCGGCGACGCCGTGGGCGATCCAGCCGCCGGAGGAGTAGCCCAGCAGCACGATCGGCTTGTCCCCGGCGCACTCCAGCACCGTCTCGGCGTGCAGCCTCAGCAGTGCGTCCATTGTGGACGGAAGAAGCTCTCCCTCGCCGAAGCCGGGGTGCGGCAGCGCCCACACGTCCCGCTCGCCCCGGAAGGTGGCGGCGAACCGCGCGTACTGGTGCGCGCCCGCCGGGACCACGTACGGCGTGAAGCAGATCAGCGCGTCCCCGTCGCCCTGCGAGAACCGCACGGGTTCCGGTCGCGCGTCGAGCTTCGCGGGGTCGTCGAAGGTCGACCGGAACGCGGCGGCCTGCATGAGCATTCCCATGGCGGCCATGACTTCGCCGCGCTCGGTAGCCCGCTGGTAGAGCTGCACGAGCATGTCGGTCGGCCGCTCCGTCGGCGTGCTCTCGCCGAGCAGCGATCGCAGGTGCGCGGCGAGCTTGGCGGGCGTCGGGTGGTCGAACGCGAGCCCGGCGGGCAGGTTGACCCCGATCGCCGTGGATAGCCGCTTGCGCAGGTCGATCGCGGTCAGCGAGTCGAAGCCCAGCTCCAGGAACGGTTGCGCGGCTTGGACGTCCTCGGCCGAGGCGTAGCCCAGCACCACGGCGCTCTGCGCGCGGACCAGCTCCAGCAGCCGCTGTTCCTGCTCCTCCGGTGAGAGCCCGGCCAGCTCGCTGGTGATCGTCGCTTCTCCGGTCGGCGCTTCTTCCTCCACTGTGGACAGTTCGCGAACCTCCGGCAGCTCGGAGAGCAGCGGGCTCGGGCGGCCCACGGTGAACGCCGGGTGGAAGCGCGTCCAGTCGATCGGGGCCACGGTCAGCGCGGTCTCCCCGTGCTCAACGGCTTGGCGCAGCGCCTTGATCGCGAGTTCCGGAGCCATCGCGCCGAGCCCGCGCTTCTCGCCGCGCTCGCGGACCGCGTCGTCGACCATGCCGCCGCCGTCCCAACCACCCCAGGCGATCGAGGTGGCAGTGCGGCCGCGAGCCCGGCGCCACTGCGCGAGCCCGTCCAGGAACGCGTTGGCCGCGGCGTAGGAGGCCTGGCCACCGCTGCCCCACACCCCGGCTCCAGAGGCGAAGAGCACGAAGGCATCGAGTTCGGTGTCCGCCAACAGGTCGTCGAGGTTGATCGCGCCGGTGACCTTGGACGCGGCGGCTTCGGCGAACTCCGCGAAGTCGGCCTGCGACAGCAACGAGGACCGCGCGGTGCCCGCCGCGTGCAGCACGGCGTTGACCGGGTTCTCCGCGAGCAGCTTCGCCAGGGCGAGCTTGTCGGCGATGTCGCACGCGGCGATCGTCACCTTGACACCGGTTTTCTCCAGCTCCGCCTTGAGTTCTGGTGCGCCGGGCGCGTCCAAGCCACGGCGGCTTGTCAGCACCAGGTGCTCGACCCCGGCGCCAGCCAGCCAGGTGGCGAGATGCCTGCCGACCCCGCCCGTGCCGCCGGTGATCAGCACCGTGCCGCGCGGTGTCCACTCGCCGGTCGCAGTGGTTCCCGCGCGGACCATGCGGCGCGCGAACATCCCGGACTCACGGACGGCGAGTTGGTCCTCTGTGGACTGTCCGATCACCTGCGCGAGGCGGCGCAGCACCCGCTCGTCCGGAACGGCGGGAAGGTCGACCAGGCCGCCCCAGCGCGCGGAGTGCTCCAGCGCGGCGACTCGCCCGAAGCCCCACAGCTGCGTCTGCGTCGGGTTGAACACCGCGTCGGAGCGGCCGATCGAGACCGCGCCCCGCGTCGCGCACCACAGCGGCGCGCTCACGTCGAGATCGCCCAGCGCCTGCACCAACACCAGCGACAAGGCCAACCCGGTCGACAACGTCGGGTGCTCGGGGTGCTGTCCTTCGGCGAGGCCCAGCAGGGAGAGCACGCGCGCGGGCTGCTGCCCGCCGATAGCTTCGGCCAGCTTCGCGGCTGCTTCCTGTCGGTCTGCTTCGAGGGGCAGCTCGACAGTGGTCATGTTCGGGACGACCCAGTCCTGGTCCGCCCCAGCGGGCACGACCACGAGCACGGGCTCGGTGATCACGGCCAGGTCGTCCTCGGGCACGGGCCGCCAGGCGATGCGGTAGCGCCAATCGTCCATTGTGGACTTCTGGCGGCTCTGCTTGCGCCACGCGGACAGCAATGGCAGGACCGGCTTGATCAGCTCCTCGTCGCCGCCCACCGCCGACGCCAGGCCCTGGAGGTCATCTCCCTCCACCAGGCTCCAGAACTCCGCCGACGCGGGGTCGGTCTCCACGGGGGCGGCGTTCTCCAGCCAGTAGCGCTGGCGTTGGAAGGGGTAGGTCGGCAGATCAACCGCGACCGCTCCGGGCGTGACCGCCGCCCAGTCCACGCGCACGCCGTTGACGTGCAGATCGGCCGCCGACAACAGGAATCGGCGCAGGCCACCCTCGTCGCGGCGCAGCGAGCCACCGACGACCACAGTGCTCCCGGCGTCGTCCGCGATCTCCTGCACGGCGCTGACCAGCAGCGGGTGCGAGCTCGACTCGACGAACGCGCCGAAGCCGTCCTCCAGCAGCTTGCGCACGGTTGGCTCGAACAGCACGCTCTCGCGGGCGTTGCGGTACCAGTACTGGGCGTTCAGCTCCGTCGTGTCGATCCGATCACCGGTCACCGTGGAGTAGAACGGGATGTCCGAGGCGAGCGGGGAGACCGGGGCCAGGGCCTCCAGCAGTTCCTCGCGCAGCACCTCGATCTGCGCGGAGTGCCCGGCGCCGTTGGCACCGCGTACCTTGCGGGCCCGGAACCCATCCGCCTTCAGCTCCGTGAGCAGCTCGTCCACCGCCTCGGGCGAACCGGATACCGTGAGGGCCGCAGGCCCGTTGATCGCGGCGACGGAGAGCTGGTCACCGAAGCGTTCGAGCCGCCTGGCGATCTCGTCGGCCGGGGAGGCGACAGCGAGCATGGCACCCTTGCCCACCAGCTTCATCAGCGACCTGATGCGCAGCGCCACGATCCGCGCCGCGTCCTCCAGGCTCAGCGCCCCGGCGAAGTGCGCGGCGGCGACCTCGCCCTGCGAGTGGCCGATGACAGCGGCGGGCGTCACGCCGTGCGAGCGCCACAGCTCGGCCAGCGACACCATCACCGTGAACAGCACCGGCTGCGCGATGTCGACGCGGTCCAGGTCAGGCACGCCGGGCTCAGCGCGCAGCACGTCGAGCACCGACCAGTCCACGTAGGGCTTGAAGGCTTCGGCGCAGGCGTGGGCCTTGGCCGCGAAGACCGGCGAGGTCTCCAGCAGCTCCTTGGCCATCTCCGCCCACTGCGACCCGTGACCGGGGAAGACGAAGGCGACCTTGCCCGGCGAGGACGCGAAGCCCTGCACCAGGTTGCCAGCGGGCTCCTTCTCCCCCAACGCGGCGAGCCCGCGCAGCAGCTCCTCGCGGTCCCCGCCCACCACGACCGCGCGGTTGTCGAAGGCGGTCCGCTTGGTGACCAGCGAGAACGCGATGTCCGCGATGTCGATCTCCGGGTTCGAGTCCACAAAGGACTGAATCCGTCGAGCCTGAGCGCTGAGTGCCCCGGTCGACTTGCCCGAGACCAGCCAGGCGACGTTCTGCTCCGGGCGCTCCACCGTCGTAAGGACCGGCGTCTCCTGCGCCTGCTCGATGATCACATGCGCGTTGGTGCCGCTCATACCAAAGGAAGAGACACCGGCGCGGCGCGGACGGTCGACCTCCGGCCACTCCACGGCCTCGGTCAGCACGCGCACGTTGCCCGCCGACCAATCGATGCTGGTCGAAGGCTCGTCCACGTGCAGAGTCTTCGGCAGCACACCGTTGCGGATGGCCATGACCATCTTGATCACACCACCAACACCCGCGGCACCCTGCGTGTGCCCGATGTTGGACTTGAGGCTTCCGATGTGCAGGGGCTGTTCGCGGTCGCGACCGTAGGTGGCCAGAAGTGCTTGCGCCTCAATGGGGTCGCCGAGCTGCGTGCCGGTGCCGTGCGCTTCGACAGCGTCCACTTCGGACGGTTGCAGGCCCCCGTTGGCCAGCGCCTGGCGGATCACCCGGCGCTGCGCGGCTCCGCTCGGCGCGGTCAGGCCGTTGGAGGCGCCGTCCGAGTTGACCGCGCTGCTCCGCACGATCGCGAGCACCTGGTGACCGTTGCGGCGAGCGTCGGACAGTCGCTCGACGAGGATCATGCCCACGCCCTCGGCGAAACCGGTGCCGTCCGCGGAGTCAGCGAAGGCCTTGCAGCGGCCGTCCACCGCGAGCGCGCGCTGCTTGCTGGAGGTGGTGAACGCGGACGGGCTGGACATGACCATCACACCGCCCGCGAGCGCGAGATCGCACTCACCCTTGCGCAGCGCTTGTGCGGCAAGGTGAATCGCCACCAGCGACGCCGAGCACGCGGTATCGACTGTGACCGAGGGCCCTTGCAGCCCGAAGGTGTAGGAGATCCGGCCGGAGAGCACGCTCGCGGTGTTACCGGTGGGCAGGTAGCCCTCAACGCCCTCGGGGACGGTGATCGGGCGGCCGACGTAGTCCTGGTAACCGTTGCCGACGAAGACGCCGGTCTCACTGCCGCGCACGGTTTCCGGCTGCACTCCGGCCCGCTCGAAGGTCTCCCACGCGGTCTCCAGGAGCAGCCGCTGCTGCGGGTCCATCGCGATCGCCTCGCGCGGGCTGATCCCGAAGAACGCCGAGTCGAACTCGGGCGCGTCGTGCAGGAAGCCGCCCTGCGTGGTGTACGTGGTGCCGCTGTGCTCGGGATCGGGGTGGTAGAGCCCTTCCAGGTCCCAGCCGCGGTTGCCGGGGAACTCCGAGATCGCGTCGGCACCGGAGCGCACCAGCTCCCACAGCTCCTCCGGCGACCGCACTCCGCCCGGGTAGCGGCAGGCCATGCCCACGATCGCGATCGGCTCGTCATCAGTGATCACCGAGGACACCTCGGCGTCCTGGACCGCCCCGGCACCAGTGAGTTCGGCACGCAGGTGGGTCGCGAGGTCGTTCGCGGTCGGGTGATCGAACACAAGCGTCGGCGGCAGCGCGAGCCCGGTCTCGGCGTTGATCCGGTTGCGCAGTTCGACGGCGGT
Organism: Allokutzneria sp. NRRL B-24872; assembly: GCF_002155965.1. Lineage (GTDB taxonomy): Bacteria > Actinomycetota > Actinomycetes > Mycobacteriales > Pseudonocardiaceae > Allokutzneria. The sequence continues at coordinate 77,625 of NZ_MUMH01000086.1, read as the reverse complement.
CAGCGAGTCGAACCCGAGTTCCTTGAACCGCAGCCCGGCTTCGACCGCGCCGACCCCCGTGTGTCCGAGCACCGAGGCGGCGTGCGCGCGGACGAGGTCGACCAAGACGGCGGTCTGGTCGTCCTCCGAGAGCCCGGCGAGGCGCGTGACCAGCGCCGAAGCCCCCGCACCGAGCCCCGTCGGCGCGTCAGCGGTCAGTGCCGCCCGCACCTCGGGGAGATCTCCGAGCAGCGGGCTCGGGCGGCTGAGCGTGAACGGCCCGATGAACCGCTCCCAGTCCACCTCGGCCACGGTCACCGCGGTCTCGTCGCGGTCGAGCGCGCGCCGCAGCGCGGTGATCGCGGATGCGGCTGGCATCGCCGTCAAACCCCTGCGGCGCAAGCGTTCTTCGTCATCGCCGTCGGCCACCATGCCGCCGTCGGCCCACGGCCCCCACGCGATCGCGGTCGCCGTCAGCCCACGTGCGCGCCGCTGCCGCGCGAGCCCGTCCAGGAACGCGTTGCCCGCCGCGTACGCCGCCTGCCCGCCGCTGCCCCACACTCCGGCGATCGAGGAGAACAGCACGAACGCGTCGAGTTCCTTGTCTCCCAAAAGCTCGTCGAGGTGCACCGCGCCGTCGACCTTCGCGGCCAGCGCGTTGGTGAACGCGGCGGTGCTCGTCTCGGCGAGCAGACCGGAGTCCGCAACCCCCGCCGTATGCACAACGGCGTTCACATCGTGCTCGTCCAGCAGGGCTCGCACGGCGTCGCGATCGGCCACGTCGCAGGCTGCGACCGTGACGCGCGCGCCGAGGTTTTCCAGCTCTGCCGTGAGTTCCAATGCTCCCGGCGCGTCGGGTCCACGACGGCTGGTCAAGATCAGGTGCTCAGCTCCCGCGCTCGCCAGCCACTTCGCGACGTGCCCGCCGAGGGCTCCCGTGCCGCCAGTGATCAGGACGGTGCCGCGCGGGGTCCACTCGCGAGCTGCGCGCCGTGCGGGCGCGTGGGCCAGCCTGCGGCCGAAGATCCCCGAGGCGCGGACGGCAAGTTGGTCCTCCGTGGACTGTCCGAGGACTTCCGCCAGCCGCTGCGCGATGCGGGCATCCAGGACTTCCGGCAGGTCAACCAGGCCGCCCCAGCGCGCGGGGTGCTCCAGCGCGGCAGTGCGGCCGAAGCCCCACAGCTGCGTCTGCTCGGGGTTGCGCACCTGGTCGACGCTGTCCACCGCGACCGCGCCCGTCGTGGCACACCACAGCGGCGCTTCGACCTCAGCGTCGCCCAGGGCCTGGGTCAGCACCAGCGCGCCCACGGTGTCCACCAGTGCAAGGACTCCGTCGACCGCGCCAGTCAGCTTCGCCGCGAGGTCTTCCCGCGTTGTGACCCGGATCGTGGTGAAACCGAGTTCCTTTGCCAGCAGTGCGGAGCGCTCGTCCTCTTCGGTGACCGCGAGCAGCCAGTTCCCACTGAGCCCGGCGGAGACGAGCCCGGTCAACGGCTTCCACGTCTCGCGGTAGGTCCAAGTGTCCACTTCGGACTGTCCGTGCCGCAGCCTCCGCCAAGCGGCCAGGCCCGGCAGGACCGTGCTCAGGTGATCGGCAGGCACATCAAGGGTGGTGGCCAGCGACTCCAGGTCCTCGCGCTCCACGACGTCCCAGAACTCCGCGTCCACCGGGTCGGCCGCCGGGGCGCTCGGCGCGAGCCAGAACCGCTCGTGCTGGAACGCGTAGGTCGGCAGGTCGATCGTGCGCCCACCGTTCAGGACGGTCTTCCAGTCCACCGGCACGCCGTGCCCGTGCAGCTGGCCGAGCGCCGTCATGATCGCCTGCGGCTCGACACGGTCCGCGCGCAGCACCGGCACCGCCACTGCGTCGTCCACGCAGCCCTGCACCATGGCGGAGAGCACACCACCAGGCCCGACCTCGACAAACCGCGTCACGCCCTGCGCTCGCAGCGCCTGCACACCGTCCGCGAACCGAACCGAGTCCCGCACATGCCGAACCCAGTACTCAACGGAATAGCGTTCCACCAAGGACCCGGTCAGCGTCGACACGATCGGAATACCCGGCGCCCGGAACTCAATCCCACTGAGGACTGCGGCGAACTCCGCCAGCATCGGCTCCATCAACGGCGAGTGGAACGCGTGCGACACCTTCAACCGCGAGGTCTTCCGGTCCGAGAACTGCGCGACAACCCCGAGAACAGCCTCTTCCTCACCCGACAGCACAACCGAGGTCGGCCCATTGATCGCCGCGATCCCCACGCCATCCGTCAGCAGCGGCAGAACCTCCTCTTCGGAGGCCTGCACCGCCACCATCGCCCCACCAGACGGGAGCGCCTGCATCAACCGAGCCCGAGCCGAAACCAGCACCGCCGCATCCGGTAGCGACAACACCCCAGCCACATGCGCAGCCGCGATCTCGCCGATCGAATGCCCAGCAAGCACGTCCGGCCGAACACCCCACGACTCCAACAGGCGGAACAGGGCGACCTCAATGGCGAACAGAGCAGGCTGAGCGTTGCCCGTCTGATCCAGGTCAGGCGACTTGACGTCTACCGTCAAGTACTGGACGACCTCGGTAAAGGCATCCGCGAACACCGGGTACGCCTCGAAGAGCTCTTGGCCCATGCCGACGCGCTGAGACCCCTGGCCGGAGAACACGAACGCCGTCTTGCCACCCCCAGCACGGAGGATCGACTCGGAGCCCGCCACCACCCCGCGCAGCCCGGCGAGCAGTTCCGCACGGTCCTGGCCCACGACGGCGGTTCGGTAATCCAGCGCGGCCCGCGCGGTGGCCAGCGAGAACGCCACGTCCACGGGGTGCTGATCGTCCACAAAGGACAGCAAGCGCGAGGCCTGCGCACGCACTGCGGCGTCCGACTTCCCCGAAAGCACCCACGGCACGACCGCGTCACCAGGCTCGACCGCAGCCGCGGCGACGGGAGCTTCCTCGATGATCGTATGCGCATTGGTGCCGCTGATGCCGAAGGACGACACCGCCGCACGCCGAGGTTCACCGGTCGACGGCCAGTCCACCGCCTCGGTGAGCAGGCGAATGTTGCCCTCGGACCAGTCGACCTGCGAGGTCGGGGCGTCCACGTGCAGCGTCGGCGGGAGAACCCCGTGCCGCAGCGCCATCACCATCTTGATCACACCACCGACACCGGCGGCGGACTGGGTGTGCCCGATGTTGGACTTCAGCGACCCCAACAGCAACGGCTCGTCGCGGTCCTGCCCGTAGGTGGCCAGAAGTGCTTGCGCCTCAATGGGGTCGCCCAGGCGGGTTCCTGTGCCGTGCGCCTCCACGGCGTGCACCTGCGAGGGCTGGAGACCCGCGCTCGCGAGCGCCTGGCGGATCACGCGCTGCTGCGAAGGACCGTTCGGCGCGGTCAAGCCATTCGACGCGCCATCGGAGTTGATCGCCGAACCGCGCACGACCGCGAGCACGTTGTGCCCAAGGCGCTCAGCTTCGGAAAGCCGCTCGACGAGCAGCAGGCCGACGCCCTCGCCCCAACCGGTGCCGTCCGCGCCCTCGGCGAAGGACTTGCAGCGGCCGTCGACGGCGAGCCCGCGCTGGCGGCTGAACTCCACGAACATGCCGGGGCTGGCCATGACCGCGACACCACCGGCCAACGCCATGTCGCACTCGCCACCGCGCAGCGACTGGATCGCCATGTGCAGCGCCACCAACGACGACGAGCACGCCGTGTCAACGGTGATCGCGGGACCTTCGAGCCCGAAGGTGTACGCGACACGACCGGAAACCACGCTCGCCGCGCTGCCGGTCAGCAGGTGCCCGCCAACGTCCTCGGGCGCGTCCTGGACGCCCGCACCATAGCCGAGGTACGCCATGCCGACGAAGACGCCGGTCCGGCTCCCCCGCACGGAGCCGGGGTCGATTCCCGCGCGCTCAAAGGCTTCCCACGTGCCCTCAAGCAGCAACCGCTGCTGCGGGTCCATCGCGAGCGCTTCGCGGGGTGAGATCCCGAAGAACGCCGGGTCGAACTGCGCCGCGTCACCGAGGAAACCACCCTCGCGGGTGTAGCTCGTGCCCTTGCGCGCGGAGTCCGGGTCGAAGAGCCCGTCGACATCCCAACCGCGGTCCTCCGGGAAGCCGGAAACCCCGTCACCACCGGAGATCACCAGCTGCCACAGGTCTTCCGGGGACCGGATGCCGCCCGGGTAGCGGCAGCTCATGCCCACGATCGCGATCGGCTCGTCCACCGCGACCGCGGCTTGCACGGTCACCTCAGTCACCGCGCCGAGCAGTTCGGACAGCAGGAACCGCGCGAGCACCGTGGCGTTCGGGTAGTCGAAGACGAGCGTGGCGGGCAGACGCACCGACGTGGCCGCCTGCAAACGGTTTCGCAGCTCGACAGCGGTGAGCGAGTCGAAACCCATGTCCTTGAACGCCTGTCCAGCCGACACCGCGTCCGCTCCGCTGTGCCCCAGCACGGCCGCCGTCTCCGCTCGCACCACCTCAAGCACGAGGTCCGAGCGGTCGGACTCCGACAGCGCCGCCAGCCGCTGAGCAAGCCCGGAACCGACTACCGCGGCGGACTTCGCCGCTCGACGGGAAGCCCCGCGCACGAGCCCGCGCAGCAGCGGCGGCACGGTCGGCGCCTGCCGCAGATCGCCGAAGTCCAGCATCATCGGGACCAGCACAGCGTCGTCCACAGTGGACGCGAGGCCGAACAGCTCCACACCGTCCTCATTGGACAGTGGAACGAACCCGCCCCTGCTTCGACCAGAGTCCACAGTGGACGCCATGCCGTTGGCCCAGACGCCCCAGGCCAGCGAGTGCGCGGTGAGCCCGTTCGCGCGCCGCTGAGCCGCGAGCGCGTCGAGCGCGCTGTTCGCGGCGGCGTAGTTGCCCTGCCCCGGCGTGCCGAAGATGCCCGAGGCGGAGGAGAACAGGACGAACATCGCGACGTCGCCGACGAGTTCGTGCAGGTGCAGCGCCGCGTCGACCTTCGGCCCGAGCACGGTGTCGACGCGCTCCGGCGTCAGCGCGGTGAGCACGCCGTCGTCCAGAACGCCCGCCGTGTGCACGACTCCGGTCAGCGGGTGCTGCGCGATCAACGCCGCGAGCGCGTCGCGGTCGGACACGTCGCAGGCCGCGATCGTCACGTCCGCGCCCAGCTCGGCCAGCTCATCCCGCAATGACGCGGCTCCGGGCGCGTCGATGCCGCGACGGCTGGTCAACAGCAAATTGCGGACGCCACGCTCGGTGACGAGGTGCTTGGCGACGAGCTGGCCGAGGCCACCGGTGCCGCCGGTGACCAGAACGGTGCCGTCGCGGTCGAGCTGCTTCGGCATTGTCAGCACGACCTTGCCGATGTGCTGCGCGCGCGACAGGTGCCGGAACGCCTCGGGCGCGCGGCGAATGTCCCAAGTGGACACTGGCGGCGGGGTAAGCACACCGCGCTCGAACAGCGCCAGCACCTCGGCCAGCATTTCGCCGATGCGCTCCGGCCCGGCCTCCATCAGGTCGAACGCCTGGTAGGCGACGCCGGGGTGGTCAGCCGCGACGACTTCGGGCGAGCGGACGTCGGTCTTGCCCATCTCCACGAACCGCCCGCCACGGGGCAGCAGGCGCAGCGACGCGTCGACGAACTCCCGCGCGAGCGAGTCCAGCACCACGTCCACGCCCGCGCCGGAGGTGACGCCGAGGAACTCCTGCTCGAAGTCCAAGGTCCGCGAGTTGGCGATGTGATCATCGGCGACGCCGAGCCCGCGCACGGTGTCGTGCTTGCCGAGGCTGGCCGTCGCGAAGACCTCAGCGCCGAGGTGCTTGGCCAGCTGCACGGCGGCGATGCCGACACCACCGGCGGCGGCGTGGATGAGCACGCGCTCGCCGGACTGGAGCCCCGCGAGGTCGATCAAGCTGTAGTACGCGGTCAGGTAGACGATCGGCGCGGCGGCGGCCTGCTCGAAGCTCCAGTGCTCCGGCTTCACCGCGATCATGCGACGGTCAGCGGTGGCCACCGGCCCGAAGGAACCGTGGAACAGGCCGAGCACCGCGTCGCCGACGTTGAGGTCGGTGACGCCTTCGCCCACCTCGACGACGACACCGGCGCCTTCGAGGCCCATCTGCCCGGGCTCGGGGTACATGCCCAGCGCGATCAGCACATCGCGGAAGTTCAGCCCGGCCGCGCGCACTTCAACGCGCACTTCACCGGCACCGAGCGGACGTTCCGCGTGCGGCGCGGGCGAGAGCGCGAGCGCGTCCAACGCGGACCCGCCGCTGGTCAGGCACCACGGCCGCGAGCCGGGCGGGGGAATCAGGCTGGCGCCACCGGAAGCGCGGGCCAGCCGGGGCACGAGCGCCTTGCCCTCGCGGAGCACGATCTGGTCCTCGCCGGTCGACAACGCCTCAGCGATGGCCGCCCGATCCGAGACGTCGGAGTCGAGCAGCACGAACCGGCCGGGGTTCTCGGCCTGCGCGGAGCGGATCAGGCCCCACACCGCCGCGCCCGCGAGGTCGGGCGACTCCACGTTGATCGCGGCGCGGGTCAGGAAGACGAGCTGCCCGCTGTCGGCGTCGTCGAGCCACGCTTGCGCGAGGGTGAGGGCGTGGTTGACCCGCTTGCGAATCCCGGTCGCGGAGTCCTCTGTGGACAGTGGCGCGATCTCGGCGACCACGAAGTCCTCGGGCGCGGTGGCGCCGGGCTCGACGGGAACCCAGTCGATCCGGTACAGCGATTCGGATAGCCGCCGGTCGTCAAGGCTGAGCGTGCGCATCGCCAGCGACTCGACGCGCGCGACCGGCGCTCCGGTCTCGTCGGCGAGCTCCAGTGTCACAGCGTCCTGGCCAGCCGTGGTCAACCGCGCTCGCACCGCCGTGGCGCCCGAGGCGTGCAGCGCGACCTGGCTCCACGAGAACGGCACCTGCGCGGGACCGTCCACAGTGGCTTCAGGCAACAGGGAAAGACCGTGCAGCACCGCGTCCAGCAGCGCGGGGTGCAGGCCGAACACCGCGGCGTCCTTGCCCGCGCCTTCGGGCAGGCGTACCTCGGCGTACACGTCGGAGCCGACGCGGTAGGCCGCGCTCAGCCCCTGGAACACCGGCCCGTAGCCGTAGCCCGAGCCGGTCAGCCGCTCGTAGAAGCCTTCCAGGTCAACGGCTTCGGCCCCGGCGGGCGGCCACTCCGACAGATCGAATCCGGGGTCAGCGGCGTTGGGCGCGAGGGAACCCACGGCGTGCAGCGACCACGGCTCGTCGGTGGCGGCGTCCTCGGCGCGGGAGTGGATGGTGATGTCACGGTGGCCGGACTCGTCGGCCTCGCTCACGGTCAGGCGGAGCTGGCGCGCACCGCGCTCCGGCAGCGCCATCGGCTCGGCGAGCGTCAGCTCTTCGACGGTCCCGCACCCGACCTCGTCACCAGCACGAACGGCCATCTCCACGAGGGCGGCGCCGGGCACGAGCACGCGGCCGTTCATGGCGTGATCAGCGAGCCACGGGTGGGTTCGCAGCGACACCCGGCCGGTCAGGACGTGGCCGGCTCCGGGCAGCGCGACGGCGGCGCTGAGCAGCGGGTGGTTCGCGGAGGCCAGGCCGAGCCCGGAGGCGTCGCCCGCCTGCACGGGGATGTCGAGCCAGTAGCGCTCGCGCTGGAAGGCGTAGGTGGGCAGGTCGATCTGCTTGGCGCCCGGGAAGAACGCGCTCCAGTCGACGGAGACGCCGTGCGCGTGCAGGCTGGCCAGCGCGGTGACCGCCGCCTCGGCCTCGCCGCGATCCGCGCGCAGCACCGGCACCGCGACGACGTCGTCCAGCACGCCCTGCACCATCGCGGAGAGCACGCCGCCGGGGCCGATCTCGACGAACGTGCGCACCTCCTCGGCGTGCATCGTCCGCACGCCGTCCGCAAAGCGAACCGAGTCCCGCACGTGCTGAACCCAGTACTCAACGGAATAGCGTTCCACCAAGGACCCGGTCAGCGTCGACACGATCGGAATCGCCGGAACCTGGAACTCGATCCCAACTAGGACTGCGGCGAACTCCTCCAGCATCGGCTCCATCAACGGCGAGTGGAACGCGTGCGACACCTTGAGCCGCGACGTCTTCCGGCCCTGCTCCGAGAAGATCGTCGCGGCCCTGGTGACGGCGTCCTCAGCTCCCGAGATCACCACGGACGTCGGGCCGTTGACCGCCGCGATCCCCACCTGGCCGGACAGGTGAGGAGTCACTTCTTCCTCGGTCGCCTGGATCGCGACCATGGCGCCGCCGGTCGGCAGCGCCTGCATCAACCGCGCCCGCGCATTGACCAGCGTCACCGCGTCCTCCAGCGACAGCGCGCCGGCCACGTGGGCGGCGGCGATCTCGCCGATCGAGTGCCCGGCGACGACGTCCGGCCGCACCCCCCACGACTCCAGCAGCCGGAACAGCGCCACTTCCAGCGCGAACAACGCGGGCTGCGCGTTCCCGGTCTGGTCCAGATCAGGCGACTTGACGTCCGCCGTCAGGTACTGGACGACCTCGGTAAAGGCGTCCGCGAACACCGGGTACGCCTCGAAGAGCTCCTGGCCCATGCCGACGCGCTGCGACCCCTGACCGGAGAACACGAAGCCCACGCGCCCGCCAACGCGGTGACCAGCCACGACCCGAGGAGCCGTCGAGCCATCGGCCAGCGTGCGCAAACCGTCCAGCAGCTCCTCGCGGGACGAGCCGATCACCACGGCTCGCGCCTCCAGAGCCGACCGCGTCGTCGCCAGGGAAAGCCCGATGTCAACGGAAGAATGTGTGTCCACAAAGGACAGAAGACGCGCGGCCTGGGCCCGGAGCGCGGCATCGGTGTGTCCGGAGAGCACCCACGGCAGCAAGGCCGGTTCGACGGCCTCAACCATCGTTTCAGCTTCAATCGCAGGCGCTTGTTCAACGATCACATGCGCATTGGTGCCAGAGACACCGAAGGACGAGACACCGGCACGACGCGGGCGGTCGACGGAAGGCCACGGCTGCGCCTCGGTGAGCAGCCGCACCGCTCCGGCGGACCAGTCCACATGGGACGAAGGCTGATCGACGTGCAGGGTCCGCGGCAGAACTCCGTTCCGGATAGCCATGATCATCTTGATCACACCGCCGACGCCCGCCGCGGCCTGGGCGTGGCCGATGTTGGACTTCAGCGAGCCCAGCCACAACGGCCGGTCGGCGGGGCGGTCCTGGCCGTAGGTGGCGATGAGCGCCTGCGCCTCGATGGGGTCGCCGAGGACGGTGCCGGTGCCGTGGCCCTCCACCGCGTCGACCTGGGCGGGTGAGAGACCGGCGTTGGTGAGGGCCTGCTTGATCACGCGCTGCTGGGAGGGACCGTTCGGCGCGGTCAGGCCGTTGGAGGCACCATCGGAGTTGATCGCGGTGGAGCGGATGACGGCGAGGACGTTGTGCCCGTTGCGCTGCGCGTCGGAAAGCCGCTCCAGCACGAGCATTCCGACGCCCTCGGACCATCCGGTGCCGTCCGCGGCGTCAGCGAAGGCCTTGCAGCGGCCGTCCGCAGCGAGCCCGCGCTGGCGTGCGAACTCCGCGAAGGCAGTAGAAGTCGCCATGACCATCACGCCACCGGCGAGCGCCATCGTGCACTCGTGCTGCCGCAGCGCCTGCGCGGCCAGGTGCAGCGCCACCAGCGAGGACGAACACGCGGTGTCGACGGTGACGGTCGGGCCTTCCAGGCCAAACGTGTAGGCCAGCCTGCCCGAGAGCACGCTGGCCGAGTTCCCTGTCCCGAGGTAGCCGTCGGAGTCCGTGGCCACGCTCAACGCTTGGGTGGCGTAGTCCTGGTACCCGGAACCAACGAACACCCCGGTTCGACTGCCGCGCAAGGAGACCGGATCGATGCCCGCTCGCTCAACGGTTTCCCACGCGGTCTCCAGCAGCAGCCGCTGCTGCGGGTCCATGGAAATGGCTTCGCGCGGGGAGATCCCGAAGAAACCGGGGTCGAACTCCCCCGCGTCGTAGAGGAATCCGCCGTGCCGGGTGTAGCACTTGCCGGGGGTGCCGGGGTCGGGGTGGTAGAGGTCCTCGTCCCAACCCCGGTCACCGGGGAACTCGCCGATCGCGTCGGTGCCGTCAGCGACGAGCCGCCACAGGTCCTCCGGGGAACGGACCCCGCCGGGGTACCGGCAGCCCATCCCCACGACGGCGATGGGCTCCTGGTCCTTCTCCTCGACCTCCTTGAGCCTGCCGCGGGCCTGGCGCAGGTCCGCGGTCACGCGCTTCAGGTACTCAAGGAGCCGTTCCTCGTTGCTGCTCATCCACGCCACCCGTCCCTCGGCCTGCACCGAGGTTAGGTCGCGCAAAACTAGGAAATTTCCAGCTCTTGGTCGATCAGATCGAAAATGTCGTCGACCGTCGCGGCCTCCAGTTCCCCGTTCTCCACCGCCGGGGCGGAGAGCGCGACGAGCAGCCCCTGCAGGCGCGTCCGCACTCGTGAACGCGTGACCTCCTCCTGGTTGACACCCGCGATCAGCGACTCCAGGCGGTCCAGCTCCTCGAAGACCGAGACCTCGCCGCCCGCCGTGTCCAGCAGTGCCTCGCGCAGGTGCCGCGCGAGCGCCCTGGGCGTCGGGTGGTCGAAGACCAGCGTGGCGGGCAGGGTCAGCCCGGTCTCGCCGGTGAGCAGGTTGCGCAGCTCCACCGCCGTGAGCGAGTCGAAACCCAGCTCCTTGAACGCCAGGTCGGCCTCCACCGCCGCCGTGCCCCGGTGGCCGAGCACCGTCGCCACGTGCGTGCTGACGATCCCGATCAGCGTCCGTTCCTGGTCGGACTCCGACATCCCGGACAGCTTCGCCACGAGCGCGGAGGCGTCGACCTCCGGCGCCTGCGGCTCGACCCGCTTCACCTGCGGAAGATCGCCCAGCAGCGCGCTTTCCCGGCTCACCGTGAACGGGACGATGAACTTCTCCCAGTCCACGTCGGCGATCGCGACCGCGGTGTCGCCGCCGTCCAAGGCGCGGCGCAGAGCCGTGATCGCCTGCTCCGGGCGCAACGCGGTCAGACCACGCGCCTTCAGCCGCTCTTCGTCGCCGGTGGCTTCGACCATGCCACCACCGGCCCACGGTCCCCACGCGATCGAGGTCGCCGCGAGGCCGCGGTGCCGTCGGTTCTCCGCGAGCCCGTTGAGGAAGGCGTTCGCGGCGGAGTACGCGGCCTGGCCGCCACCGCCCCACACGCCCGAAATCGACGAGAACAGCACGAACGCGTCGAGTTCCTTGTCTGCCAACAATTCGTCCAGGTGCACCGCGCCCGCGACCTTGGCCGCGCTCATCTCCGCGAACTCGGCGGGCGTGGTGTCCATGAGCATCGCCGCGTCCGAGCCGCCCGCCGTGTGCACCACCGCGTTCACCGTGTGCTCGGCCAGCAGGCTCCGCACGGCGTCCCGGTCAGCGACATCGCACGCGGCGACGGTCACCTGCGCGCCAAGGCTTTCCAGCTCTGCCTTGAGCTCCGTCGCTCCCGGCGCGTCCAGCCCACGACGGCTGGTCAAGATCACGTGCTCAGCTCCCGCCCCCGCCAGCCACCTGGCGACGTGCCCGCCAAGGGCCCCCGTACCACCAGTGATCAAGACCGTTCCGCGCGGAGTCCACTGTGCACCGTCCTGTGTGGACACTGCTCCGAGCCGTCTGCCGAACGAGCCCGAAGCGCGGACGGCGATCTGGTCCTCCGTGGCCTGCCCGAGCACCGAGGCGAGGCGCTTCGTCACGCGCTCGTCGAGCTTGGCGGGCAGGTCGACCAGGCCGCCCCACCGCGAAGCGTGCTCCAGCGCGGTGACCATGCCGATGCCCCACACCTGGCTCTGCGCCGGGTTCTCCAGCTCGTCGGAGGCGTTGACGGGCATCGCGTTCCTGGTGGCGAGCCACAGCGGCGCGTCGATCTGCGCGTCACCCAGCGCCTGCACCAGCACCAGGCTCAGCGCGGGGCCGTCCGAGTCCACGCCGAGCAGCGAGAGCACGCCGGTGACCATGTGATCGTGCGCCGCCTCAGCGAGCGCCTTCGTGGCGAGCGCGCGGTTGGTGCCCGCGTCGATGGGCACCGGGACCGGTGTGATTCCGTGATCAGTGAGGCCCAGCAGGCAGTCCTGCACCCAGGCGTCGTCGGCCAGCGCGGACGGCACGGGCACGAGCCACAGCCCGGAGGCCGTGGTGTCGCCGTCGCCGAGGCGCTTCCACGTGATGCCGTAGCGCAGACCGTCCACAACGGACTCTTCGCGGCGCTGCTTGCGCCAGGACGAGAGCCTGGGCAGCACGTCGCGGAACGAGTCGTTCTCGCCGATCTCCAAGGTCGCGGTCAGCGAGGCCAAGTCCTCGCGCTCCACGGTCTCCCAGAAGTCGCTGTCCACGGCGTCGCCGGCCACGGGCTCCGGCGCGTCCAGCCAGTAGCGCTCGCGCTGGAAGGCGTACGTCGGCAGGTCGATCTTGCTTCCGCCCACGAAGAACTTCGTCCAGTCCACCGTGGCACCGCGTGCGTGCGCTTCCGCGAGTGCCGTCGTGATCGCCTCCGGCTCCGGCCGGTCGGCACGGAGTACCGGAACGGTCACCACGTCCGTCAGGCAACCCTGCACCAGCGCGCTGAGCACGCCGCCCGGCCCGACCTCGACGAACGTCGTCACGCCCCGGTCGCGCACCGTCTCCACCGCGTCCGCGAAGCGCACCGAGTCCCGCACATGCCGAACCCAGTACCCGGCGGAATAGCGTTCCACCAAAGACCCGGTGAGCGTCGACACGACCGGAATCTCCGGCTCGTTGAACGTGATCCCCTCGATGGCCGCCGCGAACTCCGCCAGCATCGGCTCCATCAACGGCGAATGGAACGCATGCGACACCTTCAACCGCGAGGTCTTGCGGTCCGTGAACTGCGCCGCGACCGCCAGCACCGCGTCCTCGGCACCCGATACCACAACGGACTCCGGCCCGTTGATCGCCGCGATCCCCACACCATCGGTGAGCAGCGGCAGAACCTCGTCCTCAGACGCCTGGACCGCCACCATCGCCCCGCCGGACGGGAGCGCCTGCATCAACCGAGCCCGGGCGCTCACCAGCGTCGCCGCATCCTCCAACGACAGAACCCCAGCGACGTGCGCGGCAGCGATCTCACCAATGGAATGCCCAGCCAGCACATCCGGCCGCACACCCCACGACTCAAGCAGCCGGAACAACGCCACTTCAAGCGCGAACAAAGCAGGCTGGGCATTGCCCGTCTGATCCAGGTCAGGCGACTTGACGTCCACCGTCAAGTAGTTGACGACCTCCGTCCAGGCAGCCGCGAACACGGGGTACGTGTCGAACAACTCCTGCCCCATGCCCACACGCTGTGAGCCCTGCCCGGAGAACACGAACCCGATCTTGCCTCCGGGACGACCGCGCACCACGCCGGGCGCCGACCCACCGGAGGCGACTGCTCGCAGCCCTTCGAGCAGCTCCTCGCGAGAGACGCCGACCACGGCCGCCCGGTGGCCCAGAGCGCTGCGCGTCGAGGCGAGCGAGAGGCCGACGTCCACCGGATGCTGATCATCCACAAAGGACAAAAGCCGCCGGGCCTGATCGCGAACCGCCGCCTCGGACTTGCCCGAGAGCACCCACGGCACAACGGCGTCACCGGGCGCCCCGACACCATCCTCCGAGGCGGGAGCCTCTTCGATGATCACATGCGAATTGGTACCGGATACCCCGAAGGACGAGATACCAGCACGACGCGGCCGGCCGGACTCCCACGGAACGGCCTCGGTCAGCAGCGACACAGCTCCAGCCGACCAGTCCACGTTCGGCGTCGGCGCGTCGATGTGCAGGGTCTTCGGCAGCACCCCGTTGCGCATCGCCATGACCATCTTGATCACGCCACCGACACCGGCAGCCGCCTGTGTGTGGCCGATGTTGGACTTCAGCGACCCGAGCCACAACGGCTGCGCGCGGTCCTGCCCGTACGTCGCGAGAACCGCCTGCGCCTCGATCGGATCACCGAGCCGCGTGCCCGTGCCGTGCGCCTCCACAGCGTCCACGTCGGACGGAGCGAGCCCAGCCGAGGCGAGAGCCTGCCGGATCACCCGCTGCTGAGCCGGGCCGTTCGGCGCAGTCAGCCCGTTCGACGCGCCATCCTGGTTCACCGCGGAACCGCGTACCACGGCGAGCACCTTGTGGCCGTTGCGCTGGGCGTCGGAAAGGCGCTCCACCAGCAGCATGCCGATGCCCTCGGACCAGCCGGTGCCGTCAGCCGCCGCGGCGAAGGCCTTGCACCGGCCGTCCTCCGCGAGCCCGCGCTGGCGGCTGAACTCCACGAACGCCCGCGGCGTCGCCATGATCATCACACCGCCGGCCAGCGCCATCGAGCACTCGCCGTTGCGCAGCGCCTGAACCGCCCAGTGCAGCGCGACCAGCGAAGACGAGCACGCGGTGTCGATGGTGACCGCCGGGCCTTCGAGCCCGAAGGTGTAGGCGATGCGGCCCGACATGATGCTCGCGGTGTTTCCGGTGCCGAAGAAACCTTCAGAGTCATCGGCCGCACTGAAAGCCTGGGCCGCGTAGTCCTGGTAGCCCGAGCCGACGAACACGCCGGTCTGCGTGCCGCGCACCATCTCCGGGTCGAGGCCCGCGCGCTCGAAGGTCTCCCACGCGGTCTCCAGCAGCAGTCGTTGCTGCGGGTCCATCACCGTGGCCTCGCGCGGAGAGATCCCGAAGAACGCCGCGTCGAACTCGGCCGCGTCGTACCGGAAACCGCCGTGCTTCACGTAGGACTTGCCGGAGCTGTCCGGGTTCGAGTCGTAGAGGTTCGCGACGTCCCAACCACGGTCCTCCGGGAACTCCGAGATGCCGTCAGTACCACTTGCGACCAGGTTCCACAGGTCTTCGGGCGAGTCGACCCCGCCCGGGTAGCGACAGGCCATGCCGACGATCGCGATCGGCTCGTCCGTCACGGTCACCGCCGACGCGGACGTGACTTCCCGAGTCCCGCTCAGCTCCGAGCGCAGGTGCGCGGCGAGAGCGAGCGCGTTGGGGTAGTCGAAGACCAGCGTCGGCGGCAGCGTCAGCCCGGTCGCGGCGGTGAGCTGGTTGCGCAGCTCGACGGCGGTCAGCGAGTCGAAACCGAGGTCCTTGAACGCCCGGCCCGCCTCAACGGCGCCGCTGTCCGCATACCCCAGCACCGCCGAGGCGTGCGTCCGGACCAGCTCGACGAGCTCGGCCTCGGTGAGGTTCACGAGCGGCGACGAGACCAGCTCCGGCTCAGCCTGCTTGACCGAGACGAGGTCGCTGAGCAGCGCGCTCGAGCGGCTGACCGTGAAGGGCGCGATGAACCGCTCCCAGTCGACGTCGACCACCGTCGCGGCAGGCACACCGATCACCCGGCGCATCGCGGACACCGCCAGCGCGGCGCGCATCCGGACCAGGCCACGACGGCTGAGCCGCTGACCGGCCTCCTCACCCTCGGCCATGCCTCCGTCGTCCCACGGTCCCCACGCCACGGCGGTCGCCGCGAGCCCCTGTGCGCGCCGCCGCTCGGCGAGCCCGTCCAGGAACGCGTTGGCCGCCGCGTAAGCAGCCTGGTGACCGCCGCCCCACACCCCCGCGATGGAGGAGAAGAGCACGAACGCGTCCAGGTCTCCGGCGAGCTCGTGCAGGTGCACGGCGCCGCCGACCTTCGCGGAGAGCACGTCGGCGAAGGACTCCAAGTCCATGTCCGCCAGGGGCTCCAGCTGGTCCACACCCGCCGTGTGCACCACAGCGTTCACCGGGTGCTCAGCCAGCAGCGCAGCCACCGCGTCACGATCAGCCACATCGCACGCGGCCACAGTCACCCGCGCGCCCAGAGCCTCCAACTCGGTCTTCAGCTCAGCAGCGCCCGGCGCGTCCAGCCCGCGGCGGCTGGTCAGCACCAGGTGCTCGGCCCCCGCGCTCGCCAGCCAACGACCAACGTGCCCACCAAGGGCCCCAGTGCCGCCGGTGATCAGCACAGTGCCGCGAGGAGTCCACTGTGAACCATCCTTAGTGGACAGTCGCGCGAGCCTCCGCCCGTGGACGCCGTTCTCGCGGATCACCACCTGGTCCTCAGCGGACTGGCCGAGCACGCCGACGAGGTGCCCGAGCACGCCCTCGCTGAGCACACCCGGAAGGTCGATGAGGCCGCCCCACCGACGCGAGTGCTCCAGCGCGGCCACGCGGCCGAAGCCCCAGATCGCGTTCTGGACCGCACTCGGCACCACACCGCCAACAGGCATCGCTTCGGCCGTGACCGTCCACAGTGGAGCCTGAATGTCCGCGTCGCCCAACGCCTGCACGAGCAGCACCGACAGCGCGGCGCCCACGGACAGCGCCGCATGCGGTCGCTCGTCGACGCCGAGCAGCGACACCACGCCCGCAACCAGCGTCTCTTCGCTCGCACGCACGAGCTGGCGAGTGATGGCGCTGCGGTCAGCGGTGGTCTCAACGGCGATCGGGTAGACCCTCAGGCCGCGAGCGGCGAGGCCATCCGTGACCGCGGTCGTCCACTCGGTCTCTTCGGTGGCGAGCACGATCCACGTCCCGTACGGCTGGGCGTTGAGCCCACGCAGGGGCTTCCAGTCCACGCGATAGGTCCAGTTGTCCACAGTGGACTCGTCCCGCCGCTGCCTGCGCCAGGCGGACAACCTCGGCAGGACCGCCTCAAGCTGCTCGGCGGGCAGGTCCAAGGTCTCGGCGAGCGAGGTGACGTCGGCCTGCTCCACGGTGTCCCAGAACCCGCCGTCCTCCGACACCACGACGGGCGCGGACGGCATCAGCCAGTAGCGCTCGTGCTGGAACGGGTAGGTCGGCAGATCGACCACACCCGCACCGGGATACACCGCCGACCAGTCCACCGCGACACCGTGCGCGTGGAGCTGAGCGACAGCGGTCGTGATCGACTGCGTCTCCGGCCGATCCGAGCGCAGCAGCGCGACCGTGACGACGTCGGCGAGGCAGCCCTGCGCCATCGCGGTGAGCACCCCGCCCGGACCGATCTCGACGAACCGGTTGACGCCCTGGGCGTGAACGGTGTCGAGTGCCTCCGCGAACCGAACAGCGTCCCGGACGTGCCGAACCCAGTACGCAACGGAATAGCGTTCCACCACAGACCCGGTCGACGCCGACACGATCGGAATCCCCGGAACCTGGAACTCGATCCCGTCCAGAGCCTTCTCGAACTCCGCCAGCATGGGCTCCATCAGCGGCGAGTGGAACGCGTGCGACACCTTCAGCCGCGAGGTCTTGCGGTCCGTGAACTGCGCCGCGACCGCCAGCACCGCGTCCTCGGCACCCGATACCACAACGGACTCCGGCCCGTTGATCGCCGCGATGCTCACGGCGTCGTCGAGGTGCGGCAGGACCTCCGCCTCGGTGGCCTGGATCGCCACCATCGCTCCGCCGGCGGGCAGCGCCTGCATGAGCTGGGCGCGAGCGGACACCAGCTTCGCCGCGTCGGCCAGCGACAGCGCTCCGGCGACGTGCGCCGCCGCGATCTCACCGATCGAGTGCCCAGTCACGACGTCCGGCCGCACACCCCACGACTCCAGCAACCGGAACAACGCCACTTCAAGCGCGAACAGCGCGGGCTGCGTGAACTCGGTCCGGCCCAGGTCCGACGAGTCCCCGAAGACAACGTCGCGCAGCGGCCGGTCTCCGTGCACGTCCACGTGCGCGCACGCGTCGTCGAACGCCGCAGCGAAGGCCGGGAAGGCTTCGTACAGCTCGCAGCCCATGCCAGCGCGCTGCGAACCCTGTCCGGAGAACAGGAACGCCACGTTGCCCGCGTTGTCCGCGCGCCCCACCGTGACACCCGAGTTCGGCGTTCCCGCCACCAGCGCATGCAGGCCCTCGACCAGCGAGTCCCGATCCGAGCCGACCACAGCGGCCCGGTGCTCCAACGCCGCGCGCCCGGTCGCAAGAACACGAGCGACATCCAGCGACGGAACATCATCCACAATGGACAGCAACCGCGAAGCCTGATCCCGAACGGCGGCTGACGTCTTTCCCGACAACACCCACGCGACCTCTGCCGGAGCAGAAGCCGGTGCGACCGGAAGCACCGCCGGAGCTTCCTCCACAGTGTCTAGCGGGACACCCGCACCCGGTCGGCCCACACGCGCGGAAACAGCATCGCACGTGTACTCCTCCACGATCACATGCGCGTTGGTACCGGATACCCCGAAGGACGAGATACCAGCGCGGCGAGGACGGTCGTTCGACGGCCACGGTTGAGCCTCGGTCAACAGCCGCACGTCGCCGGTGGACCAGTCCACATGGGACGTCGGCTCATCGACGTGCAAGGTCTTCGGCAGCAGGTCGTTGCGCAGCGCCATCACCATCTTGATGACGCCAGCCACACCGGCCGCTGCCTGCGAGTGGCCGATGTTCGACTTGAGCGTGCCCAACCACAGCGGCGCCTGCCGCTCTTGGCCGTAGGTCGCCAGAAGTGCCTGCGCCTCAATGGGGTCACCGAGCTTGGTGCCGGTTCCGTGCGCCTCGACAGCGTCCACGTCGGACGGAACGAGCCCAGCCGAGGCCAACGCCTGCCGGATCACCCGCTGCTGAGCAGGACCATTCGGCGCGGTCAACCCGTTCGACGCGCCATCCTGGTTCACCGCGGAACCGCGTACCACAGCGAGCACCTTGTGCCCGTTGCGCTGAGCGTCGGAAAGCCGTTCCACCAGAACGAGGCCGACGCCGTCCGCCCAGCCCGTGCCGTCCGCGCTCTCCGCAAACGCCTTGCAGCGACCATCCGGCGACAGACCGCGCTGGCGGCTGAACTCCACGAACCCGGTGAGGCCCGCCATCACGTTCACACCACCCGCGATGGCCATCGTGCTCTCACCACTGCGCAGCGACTGCATCGCCAAGTGCAGCGCGACCAGCGACGACGAGCACGCGGTGTCCACGGTGACCGCCGGGCCTTCGAGCCCGAACGTGTAAGCCACGCGCCCGGACACGACGCTCGACGCGCCACCGGTCAGCAAGTGGCCCTCCACACCCTCGGGAACCTCAGCGAGCCCCGCGCCGTACCCCTGGTAGGCCATGCCGACGAACACGCCGGTTTGGCTGCCCTTCAAAGACATCGGGTCGATGCCCGCGCGCTCGAAGACCTCCCACGAGGACTCCAACAGCAACCGCTGCTGCGGGTCCATCGCCAAGGCCTCACGCGGGGAGATCCCGAACAGCCCGGCATCGAAACCTGCTGCGTCGTAGAGGAATCCGCCGTCGCGGGCGTAGGTCTTGCCCGGCTTGCCCGGCTCCGGGTCGTACATGCCCTCCGTGTCCCAGCCGCGGTCGTCCGGCCACAGCGAGATCACGTCGGTGCCGGACTCCAGCAGCTGCCACAGCTCCTCGGGCGAGTTCGCACCGCCGGGGAAACGGCAGGCCATGCCGACGATCGCGATCGGCTCGTCCGTCACAGTCACCGTCGACGCGGCAGCGACTTCCCTCGTCCCGCTCAGCTCCGACCGCAGGAACGACGCCAAAGCGAGCGCGTTGGGGTAGTCGAACACCGCCGTTGTCGGCAGCTTGAGCCCGGTCGCCGCGTTGAGCTTGTTGCGCAGCTCAACGGCGGTCAGCGAGTCGAAGCCCAGCTCCTTGAACGCGCGCCCGGCCTCCACCTCGGTGGCGCCGTTGTGCCCGAGCACGGTCGCGGCCTGCGTGCGGACGAGGTCGACGAGCAGCCGGTCCTGCTCCCCCGCCGTGAGAGCGGAAAGCTTGGCCACCAAGGGAGTCGGTCCAGCAGCAGTGGTCTCCTCGTCGCCGGACTCCAGCGCGCGGCGGACTTCGGGCAGCTCGTCGAGCAGCGCGCTCGCACGGTTGACGGTGAACCTCGGCGCGAACAGCGCCCAGTCGAACGCCGCGACCGTCAGCGTGGTCTCACCGTCCGACAACGCCTGGCGCAGCGCGGAAAGCGCCATCGCGGCGGGCATCGTGTGGACACCGCGCCGACGCAGGATCTCCTCGGCATCGCCCTGCGCGGCCATGCCGCCGTCCGCCCACGCGCCCCACGAGATCGCCAGACCGGCGAGCCCGCGCGAACGCCGGTGCTCCACGAGAGCGTCCATGAAGGCGTTGCCCGCCGAGTACGCGCCCTGGCGGCCACTTCCCCAGATGCCCGCGCCCGACGAGAACAGGATGAACGCGTCCAGTTCCTGATCGCCCAACAGTTCGTGCAAGTGGACCGCGCCCGCGACCTTGGCAGAGAGCGTGTCCGCGAACTCGTCGAGCGTGGTGTCCTCGATCATGGCGTGGCTGTCGATGCCCGCCGCGTGCACGACCGCGTTCACCGGGTGTGCGGCGAGCACGGCAGCCACGGAATCGCGGTCGGTAACGTCGCAGGCCGCGACGGTCACGTTGGCGCCCAAGGCTTCCAGTTCCGCGCTCAGCTCGGCAGCTCCAGGAGCATCGATGCCACGGCGGCTGGTCAGGACGAGGTGTTCAGCACCCGCCTCAGCCAGCCAGCGCGCGACGTGCCCGCCAAGAGCACCCGTCCCACCCGTGATCAGCACGGTGCCCCGAGGAGTCCACTGAGGACTGTCCGAAGAGGACTTCGCGCGAACGAGCCTGCGGCCGAACGCACCCGAAGCCCGGACCGCGACCTGGTCTTCGGAGGACTGCGAGAGCACAGCCAGCAGGCGCCCGGCGACACGCGCGTCGATGTTCGAGGGGAGGTCGATCATGCCACCCCACCGGCGCGGGTGCTCCAGCGCGACGACCCGGCCGAAGCCCCAGAGCTGCGACTGGACCGGCGCCTCGACGTGCTCGGAACGCCCGACGGCGACAGCGGTCCTGGTCGCGCACCACAGCGGCGCGTCGATCTCCGCGTCACCCAGGGCCTGCACGAGCAGCACGGTGGAGGCGATGCCCTGCGTCAAGTCCTTGTGCTGAACAGAGACCCCGGCGTCGTCCGCCAGCAGCGACACGATGCCGTTGACCGGGCCGAGCTCGCGGAGCTGAGCCGCCAGCGCCGCGCGATCGGCGGCGAGGTCGATGATCACCAGCTCACCGGACAGCGCCGAGCGGACCGCCGAAACCCACTCGGTCTCCTCGGTGGCCACGACGATCCACGTACCCGACAGCTCAGCCGGAGCTGTCGTCAGCGGCTTCCACGTGACACGGTAACGCCAACTGTCCACAACGGACTGCTCGCGGCGGGACCTCCGCCAGGCCGACAGGCGCGGCAGGATCGCGCTCAGCGACTCGTCCGCACCGACGCCCAGGGTCTCCGCGATGGAGTCGAGGTCTTCACGCTCCACCGACTCCCAGAACCCGGACTCGACCTCGTCGACCGGGGCAGCGGCGACCGTCGCCGAGGCAGGCTCGAACCAGAAGCGCTCGCGCTGGAAGGCGTAGGTCGGCAGCTCGATCTGCTTGCCGGGCAGCAGCGAGGACCAGTCGACGACGACGCCGTGCACGTACGCCTGCCCGAGCGAGAGCGTGAAGCGGTCAAGTCCGCCCTGGTCGCGGCGCAGCGAAGGCACAACGGCGGCGGTCGCCTCGGAAGCCTCGATCGTGTCCTCAAGTGCCATGATCATGACGGGGTGCGGGCTGCTCTCCACGAACACGTCGTGCCCGTCAGTGATCGCGGCCTCCACCGCCTCGCGCATGAGCACGGTCTGGCGCAGGTTGCGGTACCAGTACTCCGCGTCCACTTCGCCGGTGTCGATCAGCGCGCCGGTCACCGTGGAGTAGAACGGCACTCCCCCGGAACGCGGCACGATCGGTGCGAGAACTTCGGCCAGCCGCTGTTCGATGCGCTCCACGTGCGCGGAGTGCGAGGCGTAGTCCACGTTGACGCGGCGGGCACGGGCGTCACGCTGCTCGCTGACCACCATCAGCTCGTCCAGAGCGTCGGCGTCACCGGAAACCACTGTGGTGGCAGGACCGTTGACCGCCGCGATGCCGATCCGGCCGTCCCACTGGCTGATCAGCGCAGTGGTGTCCGCAAGCGGCAGCGCGACCGACACCATGCCGCCGAGCCCGGACAGCTCCAGCAAAGCCTTGCTGCGCAGAGAAACCACGCGAGCAGCGTCCGAAAGGGACAGTGCGCCGGAGACGGCCGCCGCCGCGATCTCGCCCTGCGAATGGCCGATCACCGCAGCGGGCTCGACGCCGAAGGACCGCCACAGCTCCGCGAGCGACACCATCACGGCCCACAGCACGGGCTGCACGACGTCAACGCGGTCGGTCGTTGGAGCGCCTTCAACGCCGCGAAGGACCTCGGTGAGCGACCAGTCGACGAACGGCTCCAACGCCTGCTCGCACTTGGCGATGCGCTCGCGGAACACCGGCGATGTCTCCAGCAGCTCCACGGCCATGCCCTGCCATTGCGAACCCTGGCCGGGGAAGACGAAGACAGCCTTGCCCTTGGTGGTCGCCGTGCCGGTGACAGTGAACGCCTGCAAGCCCTCCAGCAGTGACTCGCGGTCGGTCCCGACGACGACCGCGCGCTCCTCGAACGCCGCGCGGCCATCGAGGGAGAACCCGATGTCAATTGGGTTCCAGTCCCGGTCGGTCAGGTGCTCCGCCAAGCGGGCCGCCTGCGCGCGCAGAGCCTTGGCGCTCTTGGCGGACAGCACCCACGGGACCGGGGCGGTCGGCTCCGGCGTCGTTCTCGGGGCTTCTCCGGGCGGAGCCTGCTCGATGATCGCGTGGGCGTTGGTGCCGCTCGCGCCGAAGGAGGAGATGCCCGCGCGGCGCGGTCGGTCGACCTGCCACGGCACGGATTCGGTCAGCAGCCGCACGTTGCCCGCCGACCAGTCCACGTGCGGCGTCGGCTCGCCCGCGTGCAGCGTCTGCGGCAGCACGCCGTTGCGCATGGCCATGACCATCTTGATCACACCGGCGACACCGGCCGCGGCCTGCGTGTGGCCGATGTTGGACTTCAGCGAGCCCACCCACAGCGGCTGGTCGCGGTCCCGCCCGTAGGTCGCGAGCAGCGCCTGCGCCTCGATCGGATCACCCAGCGTGGTGCCGGTCCCGTGGGCCTCAACAGTGTCCACATCGGACGGTGCGAGCCCCGCGGCGGCGAGGGCCTCGCGAATCACGCGCTGCTGCGCGGGACCGTTGGGCGCGGTCAGCCCGTTGGACGCGCCGTCCTGGTTGATCGCAGTGCCGCGCACGACGGCGAGCACGGGGTGGCCGAAGCGCTGCGCGTCGGAAAGGCGCTCGACGAGGATCATGCCGACGCCCTCGGACCAGCCGGTGCCGTCCGCGTCCGCCGAGAACGCCCGGCAGCGGCCGTCCGGCGAGAGCCCGCGCTGGCGGCTGAACTCGACGAAGACGTTGGGGCTGGCCATGACGCACACACCACCGGCGAGCGCCATGTCCGATTCGCCGCTGCGCAACGACTGCACTGCGAGGTGCAGCGCGACCAGCGACGAAGAGCACGCCGTGTCGATCGTGACCGCAGGGCCTTCGAGCCCGAAGGTGTAAGCCACGCGACCGGACGCGACACTCGAGGCGCCCCCGGTGAGCAGGTGGCCCTCGACACCGTCCGGCTTGGTGCCGGACTCAGTGCCGTAACCCTGGAACGCGAGCCCAGCGTAAACCCCGGTCCGCGTTCCCTTCACCTGCGCGGGAGTCAGACCGGCGCGCTCGAAGACCTCCCACGAGGCCTCCAGCAACAGCCGCTGCTGCGGGTCCATCGCCAACGCCTCGCGCGGGGAGATCCCGAAGAACGCGGCGTCGAAGTCCGTGGCGTCGGCCAGGAAGCCGCCATCGCGCGCGTAGGTCGTGCCAGTCCTCTCGGGATCGGGGTCGTACAGGGAGTCGATGTCCCAGCCCCGGTCGCCCGGGAACCCGGAGATCGCGTCGACCCCCTCGGACACCAGCTGCCACAAGGCCTCCGGCGAGGCGACGCCGCCGGGAAGGCGGCAGCTCATCGCCACGATCGCGATCGGCTCGTCCGCCGACGCGGTCACCACACGGGTGGTGGCAGCAGCTGAGCCGAACAGCTCGGCGTGCAGGAACTCGGCCAGCACCAACGGGTTCGGGTAGTCGAAGATCAGCGTGGCGGGCAGCGACAGCCCGGTCGCCGCGCCGACCTTGGTGCGCATCTCGATCGCGGTCAGCGAGTCGAACCCGAGGTCCTTGAACGCGCGGTCGGTCTCGACGGAATCGGCGCCACGATGCCCGAGAACGGCAGCGACCTGCCCGCGCACGATGTCCAGCAGCGCCGCGATCTGGTCCTCAGTGGACAGTCCGGACAGCTTCGCCACCAACGGCGCGGCGTTCTCTTCAGCAGGAGCCGCCTCGGTGAAGCCGGAGAGCAACGCGCTCGGCCTGTTCAGGGTGAACGGGGGGATGAACCGTCCCCAGTCCACGTCGGCGACCGCGATGGCGGTCTCGCCGGAATCCAGTGCCCGCCTCAGCGCGGAGACGGCCAGGTCGGGGCGCATGGCGCTCACACCACGACGGCTCAGCTGCGCTTCGTCGGAGTCGGTGAGCATGCCGCCGCCGCCCCACGGCCCCCACGCCACGGAAGTCGCGGCCAGCCCACGCGCCCGGCGCTGGTGCGCGAGTCCGTCCAGGTAGGCGTTCGCGGCGGCGTAGGCGGTCTGCTGGCCGCTGCCCCACGTGGCGGCGATCGAGGAGTAGAGCACGAAGGCATCGAGTTCCCGCTCGCCCAGCAGCTCGTCCAAGAGCGCCGCGCCGGTGACCTTCGCGCCCAGCGTGCGGGCGAAGTCCTCGTCGGTCAGCTCGTCGAACGGCGTGAACTGCTCGACGCCCGCAGTGTGGAAGACGGACGTGAAGGTGTGCTCCGCAAGGAGGTTCTGCACGGCGTCGCGGTCGGCCATGTCGCACGCGAGCACAGTGACCTCGGTCGACGCTTCGAGCTCGGCCTTCAGCTCGGCGGCCCCCGGCGCCTCCATCCCGCGACGGCTGGTCAGCACCAGGTGCTCGGCGCCCGCCTTCGCGAGCCACCGCGCGAGGTGCCCGGCCAGCGCACCGGTCCCGCCGGTGATCAGGACGGTGCCGCGCGGCGTCCACGGCTCGGTGATCCCGCGCTGAACCCTGCTCAGGCGCGCGGCGAAGACGCCGTTGTCGCGGATGACGACCTGGTCTTCGCTCGTCTGGTTGAGCACCGCCGCGAGGCGTCCGACGTCGACGTTCTCACCAAGGTCGACGAGACCGCCCCACCGCTGCGGGTGCTCCAGCGCGACGGCTCGGCCGAGGCCCCACACCATGCTCTGGTCCGGGTCCAGGTTGTCGTGGACCGCACCCCGGGTCGCGCACCACAGCGGCGCCTCAACGCCAGCTCGGAGCAGCTTGACGGTAGCCGTCAAGGAGCCGAACGAGAGGATGCCGTCCGCTTCGGTCAGCTCGGCGAGGTCCGTGACCAGTCGAGCGCCGAGCCCTTCAGCGACGGCCGCCGCCCGCTCGTCGCCCTCCTCCGCCACGACGACCCAGTTCCCGGCGAGCGCGGCGGACTTGATCTCGGGAAGCGGCTGCCAGTCGATCCGGTAGGTCCAGCTGTCCACAGTGGACACCTCGTGCCGCTGCCTGCGCCATGCGGACAGCTTCGGCACCACGGCGTCCAGCTCGTCCGCGCTCAGCCCGAGCGCGGTCGCCAGCGAAGCGACGTCCTCGCGCTCGACGCTCGCCCAGAACTCGGCGTCGGCGGCGTCCACCACCGGCGCGGGCTTGTCCAGCCAGAAGCGCTCCTTCTGGAAGGCGTAGGTCGGCAGATCGACCTTGGCGCCGCCGAAGACGCTCCAGTCCACGGGCACGCCGTGGGTGTGCAGCTGCGCGAGCGCGGTGACGATCGCCTGCGGCTCCGCCCGCTCGGCGCGCAGCACCGGCACGGCCACCGCGTCGTCCACGCAGCCCTGCACCATCGCCGAGAGCACACCACCCGGTCCTACCTCAACGAACCGCGTCACCCCCTGCTCACGCATGGCCCGAACGCCATCCGCGAAGCGAACCGAGTCCCGCACATGCCGAACCCAGTACTCAACGGAACAGCGTTCCACCAAAGACCCGGTCAACGTCGACACGATCGGGATCTGCGGCTCGTTGAACGTCAAATCGGAGAGAGCCGAGGCGAACTCCGCCAGCATCGGCTCCATCAACGGCGAATGAAACGCATGCGACACCTTGAGCCGCGAGGTCTTGCGTCCCGCGAACTGCGCCACAACCGCCAGAACCGCGTCCTCGGTACCCGATACCACAACGGACTCCGGCCCGTTGATCGCCGCGATCCCCACGCCATCCGTCAGCAGCGGCAGCACCTCCGCTTCAGAAGCCTGCACCGCCACCATCGCCCCACCAACCGGGAGCGCCTGCATCAACCGAGCCCGAGCACCCACCAGAGCCGCCGCGTCCTTCAGCGACAGGACCCCAGCGACGTGAGCAGCCGCGATCTCACCAATCGAATGCCCAGCCACCACATCCGGCCGCACACCCCACGACTCCAGCAAACGGAACAACGCCACTTCGAGAGCGAACAACGCAGGCTGGGCGTTCCCGGTCTGATCCAGATCAGGCGACTTGACGTCCACCGTCAAGTAGTTGACGACCTCCGTAAAGGCCGCCGCGAACACCGGATACGTGTCAAACAACTCCTGACCCATACCCAGGCGCTGCGAACCCTGACCCGAGAACACGAACCCGACCTTGCCGGAGCGCGCAACACCCTCCACCGCGAGCGCCGAACCTTCACCGGCGGCGACGGCACGCAACCCCTCGGTCAGCTCCTCCACCGACGAGCCCACAACCGCCGCGCGGCGCTCCCAAGCGGACCGCGTGGTGGCCAGCGAGAGCGCGACGTCCACCGGAGAAGCCGACGTGTCCACAAAGGACAGAAGACGCGCGGCCTGAGCGCGCAGAGCCGCGTCGGACTTGCCGGACAGCACCCACGCCACCGGCCCAGCGGCGGGCGAAGCCACCGGTGCGGGCTCCGCGACGGCCTGCTCAAGGATCACGTGCGCGTTGGTTCCGCTCGCCCCGAACGACGAGACACCAGCACGTCGAGGCCGGTCCACATCAGGCCACGGCTCAGCCGAAGTCAGCAGGCGGACATTGCCCGAAGCCCAGTCCACGTGCGGTGACGGCGCGTCCACGTGCAGCGTCCGCGGAAGCACTCCGTGCTGGAGCGCCATCACCATCTTGATCACACCGGCCACACCGGCGGCGGCCTGCGAGTGACCGATGTTGGACTTGATCGACCCGAGCCACAGCGGTCGGTCAGCCGGGTGATCCTGGCCGTAGGTCGCGAGCAGCGCGTCCGCCTCGATCGGATCGCCCAGCGCGGTGGCGGTGCCGTGCGCCTCCACCACGTCAACCTGCTCCGGCGTCAACCGGGCGTTGGCCAGCGCCTGCCGGATGACGCGCTCCTGCGAGGGTCCGTTGGGCGCGGTCAGGCCGTTCGACGCACCGTCCTGGTTCACCGCCGAACCCCGGATCACCGCGAGCACCGGGTGACCGTTGCGACGCGCGTCGGACAGGCGCTCCAACAGGATCACGCCGACGCCCTCGGCCATGCCCGTGCCGTCCGCCGAAGCGGAGAACGCGCGGCAACGGCCGTCCGATGACAGCCCGCGCTGACGGCTGAACGCGATGAACGTGTTGGGAGTGGCCATGATCGTCGCACCACCGGCGAGCGCGAGCGAGCACTCCCCCTGGCGCAGCGCGTGCGCGGCGAGGTGCATGGCCACCAGCGACGACGAGCACGCGGTGTCCACTGTGACCGCGGGACCTTCGAGCCCCAGCGCGTAGGCGATGCGACCGGAGATCACCGCGGCGGTGTTGGCGGTGAGGGCGTGCGCCTCGGTCTCCTCGTCACCGGAGCGCAGCAGGCTGGCGTGGTCCTGGCCGTTGGTACCGACGAAAACGCCGGCCTGCCCGCCGCGCACCGACATCGGGTCGATGCCCGCGCGCTCGATGGCCTCCCACGAGGTCTGCAACAGCAGCCGCTGCTGCGGGTCCATCGCGAGCGCTTCACGCGGGGAGATCCCGAAGAACGCGGGGTCGAACCCGGCCGCGTCGTCGAGGAAACCACCGTGCCGGGTGTAGGTCCTCCCGGCGCGGTCGGGGTCCGGGTCGTAGATCCCCTCCAGGTCCCAGCCGCGGTCGGCCGGGAACCCCGACACCGCGTCCCGCCCGGAAGAAACCAGGTCCCACAGCTGCTCCGGGGACGCGACGCCGCCGGGGTAGCGGCAGGCCATGCCGACGATCGCGATGGGCTCGGTGTCCTTGGACTCCAGCTCGTCCAGCTGCCTGCGGGTCTGGCGCAGGTCCACCATGACGCGCTTGAGGTAGTCCCTGAGCTTGTCGTCGTTCGCCATGTCGTCCGTCCTCGGAGAAGCTGGTGGGGGTCAGCGCGAGCCGAGCTCGTTGTCGATGAGCTCGAACATCTCGTCGTCGCTGATCACGCCGATGTCGTCGGCCGCGTCGGGGGAAGCGGCCTGGGAAGCGCCGGTGTCGGTCCACTTCCACAGCAGTGCCTTCAGCCGCGCGGTGACCGTGTCGCGGACCTTGTCGCCGGGATCGATCATGGCGAGGGTGGCTTCCAGGCCGTCCAGCTCGTGCAGCACGGGCGGGATCTCGGTGACCGCCTCGATCGCGAGGTTCCCGCGCAGCAGCCGGGCGATCGCGATCGGGCTGGGGTGGTCGAAGACCAGCGTGGCCTTCAGCCGCAGCCCGGTGGCCGCGTTGATCCGGTTGCGCAGCTCCACCCCGGTCAGCGAGTCGAAGCCCAGCTCGCGGAACGCGCTGGTCGCCTCGATCGTCCCGGCGTCGCCGAGCCCGAGGGTCGCGGCGGCCTGCTCGCGGACCACGTCCAGCAGCACCCGCTCGACGTCGGCCTCGTCCAGTCCGGCCAGGCGCCGCATCAGCGCCGAGGACTCCTCGGCAGCCTTCGCCGGGCTGACCTCGCCGACCACACCGCGGAACTGCGCGGGCATCGCTGCGGCCCTCGCCATCGCCCGCAGGCCGGGGATGTCCAGCCGCGCGGGAACGATCACCGGGAGGTCGGCGGCGACCGCGCTGTCGAAGAGCGCCAAGCCCTCCTCGGAGGAGAACGGCACGACACCGGCGCGCGCCATCCGGCCGCGGTCGGCGTCGGTGATCCGGTCGCCCATGCCGCCGTTGCTCATCCACAGGCCCCACACGAGCGAGGTCGCGGGCAGCCCCTCGGCGCGCCGACGCAGCGCCAGCGCGTCCAGGAAAGCGTTGCCAGCGGCGTAGTTCGCCGCACCCGCACTGCCCAGAACACTGGACAGCGACGAGAAGAGCACGAACGCCGCGAGGTCCAACTCGCGCGTCAGTTCGTGCAGGTACTGCGTCCCGTCCACCTTGGGGCGGAGCACCGTCTCCATCCGCGCCGGGTCCAAAGCGGTGATCACGCCGTCGTCCAGCGCGGCGGCGGCGTGCACAACGGCGGTCAGCGGGTGCTCGGCCGGGATCGACGCGAGCAGGTCCTCCACCGCGCTGCGCTCGGCGATGTCGCAAGCCACAACGGACACGTGAGCGCCGAGCCCGGTCAGCTCGTCGTGCAGCTCGACCATCCCGTCGGCGTCGAGCCCGCGACGGCTGGTCAGCACGAGGTGCCGAACTCCACGCTCCACCACCAGGTGTCGAGCGAGGACCATGCCCAGCCCACCGGAAGCACCGGTGAGCAGGACCGTGCCTGCCGGGTCCCACGCCCTCGCACTGTCCGAAGCGGCAACCCGACCGAAGCGCGGCGCGTAGAGCTTTCCGCCGCGCACGGCGATCTGCGGCTCCTCCAGCGCGGCGATGGCTCCGAGCAGCGGTTCGAAGCCCTCACCGTCGACCAGCAGGAACCGGTCGGGGTGCTCGGACTGCGCGGACTTCACCACCGCCGCGGCGCAAGCCTGCGCGGGGTCCGGCAGTTCCCCGTCGAGCGCGGCGGCTCCGTTGGTCACCACGACCAACCGGCCGTCCTGCTCGTCAGCGATCCACTCCTGGACCTTCGCCAGCGTGTCGTTGACGACCTCGCGAACCGAGCCCTTCGCGCAACGGTGAACCACGAAGTCCGTAGCGGAGTCCACAGTGGACACAGGCTGCGAAACCCACTGAACGTCGAACATCCAGTCCTGGCCGGCCGCCCGAGCAGCAACGATCTGCTGCGGCGAAACCGGCCGAACCACAAGAGATTCCACAGAGGCGACCGGGAAGCCGTGCGTGTCAGCGACCTCGAAGGCCGCCGCGCCCTCGCCGACCGGACGAACTCGGACCCGCACGGTACTCGCTCCCGGCGAGTGGATCGACACGCCGTTCCACGCGAACGGCATGCCCATGCCTTCAGAACCGCCGGAGCCGCCAGCCAGCGTCAGCGTCTGCACGACCGCGTCGAGCAGCACCGGGTGCAGGCCGTAGGAGTCGGCACGGGCGCGCTCAGCTCCGGGCAGCTCGACCTCGGCGAACAGCTCGTCGCCGCGCCGCCACGCCGCACGCAGTCCCTGGAACGCCGGACCGTAGTGGTAGCCCAGCGCGGAAAGGCCGTCGTAGTGACCCTCCACCGGGATCTGCTCACTGTCGGCGGGCGGCCACGACACCAGGTCGAACTCCGGCTTCGGGGTCTTCGGCGCAAGCACTCCGGTGGCGTGGCACGTCCACTGTGGACTGTCGACCTCCGTGCTGCGCGCGTGGATGCTCACATCGCGGTGGCCCGAACCGCTCGCCGCGCCGACCTGAACCTGAACCTGCATCGCGCCCTGCTGCGCGACCAACGGCGCGTGCAGAGCCAACTCCTCCAAGTGCGCGCAGCCGACGTGGTTCCCGGCCTTCAGCGCGAGTTCCACCAGAACGCTCACCGGCAGCACCACGACGCCGCCGATGGAGTGCTCGGCGATCCACGGCTGAGTGGTCGGCGAGAGCCTGCCGGTCAGCAGAACACCTTCTCCCCCAGCGGTTTCCACCGTCGCGCCGAGCAGCGGGTGATCGGCGGTGTCCAGCCCGGCGGCGGTCACGTCGAGCGCGGAACCGCCTTCGAGCCAGTAGCGCTGCCGCTGGAAGGCGTAGGACGGCAGGTCGATCCGCTCCGCCTCCGGGCCGAACACCACGGACCAGTCGACCTTCTGCCCGTGGGTGTGGGCGTGCGCGAGAGAGGTCGCGAAGCGCTCCCAACCACCCTCACCACGGCGCAGCGTGCCGACGACCTTGGGCTCCCCGCCAGCGGCCTCAACGCTGTCACCGACGCCCATGACCAGCACCGGATGCGGGCTGACCTCGATGAACAGCTCGTACTCCTGCTCGGTCAGCTCCTGGACCGCCTGCTGGAAGCGCACGGTCTCACGCAGGTTCTGGTACCAGTACGCCGCGTCGACCTCCTGGCCCGCAAGCCACTCGCCGGTGACCGTGGAGAGCATCGGCACCTCGGCCTTGCCCGGCTTGACCCCCGCCAGCGCTTCCAAGACCTGCGTGCGGACGTCCTCGACGTGCACCGAGTGCGACGCGTAGTCCACCGGGACCCGCCGAGCGCGAACCGATTCGCCCTCGCAGAAGCCCATCAGCTCGTCCAGAGCGTCCGCGTCGCCGGAGACGACCGTGCTCTCCGGGCCGTTCACCGCAGCAATGGTGATCTTGCCGTTCCACCGGCTGACCAGCTCCACCGCACGATCATGGGGCACCGCGACGGACACCATGCCACCACGACCGGACAGGTCGAGCAAAGCCTTGCTGCGCAGAGCAACCACGGTCGCGGCGTCCGCAATGGACAGAGCTCCGGAGACGCACGCGGCGGCGATCTCCCCCTGCGAGTGACCGATGACGGCAGCGGGCTCGACGCCGCTCGCGCGCCACAGGGCGGCCAGCGAGACCATGATCGCCCACAGCACGGGCTGGACCACGTCCACCCGCTCCTCCATCGCGGGCGCGTCAGCGTCGCCGCGCAGCACGGAGATCACCGACCAGCCCACGAGCGGGGCGAGCGCCTTGTCGCACTCCGTGAGCCGGTCGCGGAAGACCTCGCACGTGTCGAGCAGGTCCACTGCCATCCCGGCCCACTGCGAACCCTGGCCCGGGAAGACGAAGACGGCCTTGGCGGGGCGGGTCCCGGCGGTGCCGTGCACGATGCGCGGACTGGCCTCGCCCTCGCTCAGCGCGCGGAGCCCGTCCAGCAGCTCCGCGTGCGAGGCGCCGAGCACAGCGGCTCGGTGTGACAGCGCGGAACGCGTCGTGGCGAGCGAGAAGCCGGCGTCGACCGGGTCCGGCGCCTCGCCCTCCTTCAAGAAGTCGAGCAGCCTGCGGGCCTGCGCGCGCAGCGCCTCCTCACCGCGGCCGGAGATCACCCACGGCAGCACCGGCGCGTCCGGGCACAGCAGAGCCCCCTGCCGCTCAACGGTTTCCGCTTCCGGAGCTTCCTCGATGATCACGTGGGAGTTGGTGCCGCTGACCCCGAACGAGGAGACACCGGCGCGACGCGTGCGCTCGCCCGGCTGCCACGCCGTCGACTCGGTCGCCAGGCGCACCGCGCCCGCGCTCCAGTCGACCCGGCTCGTCGGCCTGTCCACGTGCAGCGTCCTGGGCAGAATCCCGTTGCGCAGCGCCATGACCACCTTGATCACGCCAGCGACACCGGCCGCCGCCTGGGTGTGGCCGATGTTGGACTTGACCGAGCCGAGGAGCAGCGGCTCGGCGCGGTCCTGGCCGTAGGTCGCGAGCAGCGCCTGCGCCTCGATCGGATCGCCCAGATTGGTGCCGGTCCCGTGCGCCTCCACCACGTCGACGTCCTCAGTGGACAGTCGTGCGCTGGACAGCGCCTGAAGGATCACGCGCTGCTGCGAAGGACCGTTCGGCGCGGTCAAACCGTTGGACGCGCCGTCCTGGTTCACCGCCGAACCCCGTACCACCGCGAGCACCGGGTGACCGTTGCGACGCGCGTCGGACAGGCGCTCGACGAGCAGCAGGCCCACGCCCTCGGACCACGACGCGCCGTCTGCCGCGTCGGAGAAAGCCTTGCAGCGACCGTCTTCCGCGAGCCCGCGCTGACGGCTGAACTCCACGAAGGACGCTGGGCTGGACATGACGCTGACACCGCCCGCGAGCGCCATCGCGCACTCGCCGTTGCGCAGGGCCTGGACCGCCATGTGCAGCGCCACCAACGAGGACGAGCACGCGGTGTCCACCGTGACCGCCGGGCCTTCGAGCCCGAACGTGTAGGCGATTCGGCCCGAGGCGACGCTGCCGGAGTTTCCGGTGCTCAGCAGGCCCTCGACGGACTCGGGCGTGGTCTCCAGCCGCGAGGCGTAGTCGTGGTACATCAGGCCGGCGAAGACCCCGGTGCGGCTGCCTTTCAGCGACGTCGGGTCGATGCCCGCGCGCTCGAACAGCTCCCACGAGGACTCCAGCAGCAGCCGCTGCTGCGGGTCCATCGCCAGCGCCTCGCGCGGGGAGATCCCGAAGAACGCGGCGTCGAACTCGGGAACGTCGTGCAGGAAGCCGCCGTGGCGCGTGTAGACCTTGCCCGAGCGCTCGGGGTCGGGGTCGTAGAGCCCGACCAGGTCCCAGCCGCGGTCGGCCGGGAACTCCGAGATCGCGTCCCCGCCGTCGGCCAGCAGCCGCCACAGGTCCTCCGGCGAGCGCACCCCACCGGGGAAGCGGCAGCTCATCGACACGATCGCGATGGGCTCGGTGTCCCGGTCCTCCAGCTCCTGCACCCGCCGCCGAGCCTGCCGCAGGTCGGTGGCGGTCCGCTTGAGGTAGTCCCGAAGCTTGTCCTCGTTCAACATCTGGGTCCGCTCCTTCGGCCGCGCGGTCAGGAAATGCCGAGCTCGTCGTCGAGCAGGTCGTAGAGTTCGTCGTCGCTGGCCCCGGCGAAGTCCCGGTCGGTACCCGGTTCCGGCTCGGACTCGGTGCCGTTCCAGCGGGTCAGCAGCGACTGCAGGCGCATGGTGATCTTGATGCGGGTGACCTCGTCGGCCTCGGCGGCGGCCAGTGCCGCGCCGAGCCGGTCGATCTCGGCGAACAGGTCCTCGCCGGAGCCGCCGGGCAGGTCCTTGAGCACTTGGCGGGCCAGCGCGGTCGGCGTCGGGTGGTCGAAGACCAGCGTGGCGGGCAGCCGCAGCCCGGTGGCGGTGGCCAGCCGGTTGCGCAGCTCCACGGCGGTCAGCGAGTCGAAGCCCATGTCGTCGAAGGCCTGGTCGGGCTGGACGGCGCGGGCCGAGTCGTGGCCGAGCACCGCCGCGACCTCGGCGCGGATGACGTCGAGCACGGCCTTCTCGCGCTCCTCCTCAGCGAGCCCGGAGATGCGCCGCGCCAGGGACTCCGTGCTCCCACGCGCGGCCCTGCGGGTCCTGGTCTCGACCAGTCCGCGCAGCAGCGGCGGGACCGGCCCGTCCTGGAGCCGCATCGCCGCGAGGTCCAGGCGCACCGGCACGACCACCGGGCGGTCGAGGCCGAGGGCGGCGTCGAACAGCCGGATTCCGTCCTCAGTGGACAGTGGGAGGACTCCCCCGCGCGCCAGGCGCTTCCGGTCGGCGTTGTCCATGTCGCCGGTCATCGCGCTGGTCTGCTCCCACAGGCCCCACGGCAGCGAGGTCGTTGGCAGACCCAGTGCGCGGCGGTGGCCCGCGAAGGCGTCGAGGAAGTGGTTGGCGGCGGCGTAGGCGGCCTGGCCCGGCGTGCCGAAGGTGCCCGCGAGCGAGGAGAACAGCACGAGGGGCACGTCTCCGGCCAGGTCGTGCAAGTTCAGCACCGCGTCCACCTTGGGACGCAGTACCGCGCGCACCCGCTCCGGGGTCAGCGATCCGAGCACGCCGTCGTCGAGCACGCCCGCGGTGTGCACGACCGCGCTGACCGGGGTCCTCGCCAGCGCATCGGCGAGGGCGCCCCGGTCAGCGACGTCACAGGCCGCCCACGTCACCTCGGCACCGAGTTCCACCAGCTCGGTACTCAGTTCCACA
Organism: Allokutzneria sp. NRRL B-24872; assembly: GCF_002155965.1. Classification (GTDB taxonomy): domain Bacteria; phylum Actinomycetota; class Actinomycetes; order Mycobacteriales; family Pseudonocardiaceae; genus Allokutzneria. The sequence continues at coordinate 42,814 of NZ_MUMH01000086.1, read as the reverse complement.
GCTCCCGGGGCGTCGGCGCCGCGACGGCTCATCAGCAGCAGGGAACGCACACCGTGCTCGGTGACCAGGTGGCGCGCGAGCAGCGCACCAAGGGCACCAGACGCGCCCGTCAGCAGAACCGTTCCGTCGCCGAAGCTCAGCTCGGCCGCGTCCTCCGCGACAGCGACCCGCGCGAGTCTCGGTACCAGTAGGGACCCGTCGCGCACCGACACCTGCGGTTCCGCCAAGGCCAGCACCGTGGGCACGAGTGGGTCGACGTCCGCGTCGGAATCGAGATCCAGCAGGACGATCCGGTCCGGGTTCTCCGACTGCGCCGAACGGAGCAGCCCCCACACCGCCGCGTGTGCCAGGTCCCTCGTGGTACTCGTGACCACCACGAGCTTGCGCGGGTGATCAGCGGCCAGCCACTCCTGGACCTCGGCCAACACCGACGTGACGACCTCGTGAACGTGCGCGGCGTCATCGCTCCCCGCGACGGGAACCACGATGACATCGGACTCATCGTTCACGGCGGACGGCTGAGCGATCGGTGTCCACGCGACCTCGTAAAGCGAATCCTCCGAGCGCTGCCGGAGCTGCGCCTGCGAAACGGCTCGCAGCGTCAACGACTCCACCGAAGCGACCGGAGCGCCCGTTTCATCAGCGATGGCGAGGGACACCGCGTCGCCACCGACCGAAGACAGCTTCACGCGCAGCGTGGAAGCTCCGGTGGCGTGCGTAGCGACGCGAGCCCACACGAAGGGCAGCAGCGGCCCATCGGTGTCCTGCACCAGACCGCCCACGCCCAGCGCGTGCAGAGCCGAGTCCAGCAGCGCCGGGTGCACGCCGTAGGACTCAGCGTCCGATTCCTCGCTCAGCGCCAGCTCGGCGTAGACGCCGTCGCTGCCCCGCCACGCCGCGCGCAGGCCCTGGAACAGCGGCCCGTAGCTCAGGCCGATGTCGGCGAGGCGGTCGTAGAAGCCGTCGAGATCGATCCGCTCGGCGTTCAGCGGCGGCCAGTCGGTGAGGTCGGCATCCCCCTGCACGGTCCCGTTCGACACCGCGCCGGTGGCGTGCCGGGTCCACGGTCCCTCGTCGCCGTCGACACGGGAGTGCACCGACAGCGCGCGCCGACCGGCCTCGTCCTCCGGGCCGACCCACACCTGCACGGCCACACCGGCGTCCTCGGGCATGATCAGCGGCGCTTCGAGGGTCAGCTCCTCCACCAGGCCGCATCCGACCTGGTCAGCGGCGGTCGTGGCCAGCTCGACGAATCCGGTACCGGGTACCAGAACCGCGCCGAAGACCGCGTGCTCAGCCAGCCACGGGTGCGTGCGCAGCGACAGCCGCCCCGTCAGCAGGCGCCCGCCCGAGTCCGGCAGGTCCACCGCCGCGCCGAGCATCGGGTGCCCGGCGGTACCGAGTCCCGCAGCGCGCACGTCCCCGGCCCGGGCCTGGGACTCCAGCCAGTAGCGCTCGTGCTGGAAGGCGTAGGTCGGCAGGCCGATCACGTTCCCGGCGGGCAGGACCGAGTTCCAGTCCACCGCCGCGCCGTGCGCGAAGGCCTGCGCCACCGCGCGGAGGAACTGGCGGCGGCTGCCTTCGCCGCGGCGCAGGGTGGACGCCGCGACGGCGGGAGCGCCACGGTCCTCGATGGTGTCCTGAACGCTGCCCATGAGCACCGGGTGCGGGCTGACCTCGATGAACAGGTCGTGCCCGTCAGCGATCGCGGACTCGATGGCGTTGTGGAACAGCACGGGCTCGCGGAGGTTGGCGTACCAGTACTCCGGCCCCAGCTCGGTGGTCTCGACCTGCTGGCCGGTGACCGCGGAGTAGAAGCGCGCCGTGCCCTGGAGCGGGTTGACCTCGGTGAAGCTGTGCCGCCCGGCCTCCTCGATGCGGTCGATGTGCGGGGAGTGCGGCGCGTAGTCCACCGCCACCTTCCGGGCCTGGATACCGTTCTCGGCGCAGTGCGCGAGCAGTTCGACCAACGCGTCGTTGTCCCCGGCGACACCCACGCTGGAGGGGCCGTTGACGACAGCGACGCAGATCTTGGCCGACCACGGCGCGATCAGCTCCTCCGCCGCGCTCGCGGAGAGGGGGACGGAGACGATGCCGCCGATTCCCGTGATCGCCGTAACTGCCTTGCTGCGCAACGCAACCACGCGCGCGGCGTCCGAAAGGGACAGCGCCCCGGAGACCGCCGCGGCGGCGATCTCGCCCTGCGAGTGGCCGATCACCGCAGCAGGCTCGACGCCGAAGGACCGCCACAGCTCCGCCAGCGACACCATCACGGCCCACAGCACAGGCTGGATCACGTCGATGCGCTCCAGCAGGTCCCCGGCGTCACCACGCAGGACCTCGGTCAGCGACCAGTCCACGAACGGCTCCAGTGCCCGCTCGCACTCCTCCACGCGCTCGCGGAACACCGGCTCGGAGTCCAGCAGCGCGACAGCCATGCCGACCCACTGCGAACCCTGACCCGGGAACACGAAGACGATCTTCCGGCTGGTGGCGGCCGTCCCGCTCACCACCTCCGCCGTCGCGTTCCCCTCCGCGAAGGCCGCGAGCGCACGGCGCAGTTCCTCGGAATCCGCCCCAACGATCGCGGCGCGGTGCTCGAACGCGACTCGGCTCGTAGCGAGCGACACCGCGATGTCCGCCGATGAGGCGTCCACAGTGGACAGAAGCTTTGCCTGCGCCTTCACTGCGGCATCGGACTTTCCCGACACCACCCAGACGACGTCCTCGCCCGGCGTGGTCTCGACCTCCGCCCGGTTCTCCGGCGCCTGCTCGATGATCACGTGCGCGTTGGTGCCCGAGACCCCGAACGAGGAGATGCCCGCGCGCCGCGTGCCCCGGCGCTCCGGCCACTCCTGGCCCTCGGTGAGCAGTTCGACCGCCCCTGCCGTCCAGTCCACGTGCGAGGACGGCTCATCCACGTGCAGCGTCTTGGGCAGCACCCCGTTGCGCATCGCCATGACCATCTTGATCACGCCACCGACACCGGCGGCGGCCTGCGAGTGCCCGATGTTGGACTTCAGCGAGCCGAGCCACAGTGGACGGTCGCGGTCCTGCCCGTAGGTCGCCAGAACCGCCTGCGCCTCAATGGGATCGCCGAGCTTGGTGCCCGTGCCGTGCGCTTCCACGGCGTCCACATCGGACGGCGCGAGCCCGGCATTGGCCAGTGCCTGGCGGATCACGCGCTGCTGCGAAGGGCCGTTCGGCGCGGTCAAGCCGTTCGACGCGCCGTCCTGGTTTACCGCCGAACCCTGTACCACGGCGAGGATGTTGTGGCCGTTGCGCTTCGCGTCGGACAGGCGTTCGACCAGGATCATGCCCACGCCCTCGGACCAGCCCGTGCCGTCGGCCGCCTCCGCGAACGCCTTGCAGCGCCCGTCCGTTGAGAGCCCGCGCTGACGGCTGAACTCGACGAACACCGCCGGGCTGGCCATCACGGTGACACCGCCCGCGAGCGCCATGTCGCACTCGCCGTTGCGCAGCGCCTGAACCGCGAGGTGCAGCGTCACCAACGATGACGAGCACGCGGTGTCCACTGTGACCGCCGGGCCTTCGAGACCGAAGGAGTAGGCGATCCGACCGGAGGCGACGCTGCCGGAGCTACCGGTGGTGAGCAGGCCCTCGATGCCCTGGGGCAGCTCTTGGAGCCCCTGTGCGTAGTCGTGGTACATGAGGCCGGTGAACACGCCGGTTTGGCTGCCGCGCAACGAGTTCGGGTTGATGCCCGCGCGTTCGAAGGCTTCCCACGAGGTCTCCAGCAACAGTCGCTGCTGCGGGTCCATCGCCAGGGCCTCGCGCGGGGAGATCCCGAAGAACCCGGCGTCGAAGTCAGCCGCCTCGTGCAGAAAACCACCGTCGCGGACGTAGGACTTGCCCGAACGCTCCGGGTCGGGGTCGTACAGGTTCTCCACGTCCCAACCGCGATTGCTCGGGAACCGCGAGATCGCGTCGGTGCCGGAGAACACCAGCTGCCACAAGTCCTCCGGCGACCGCACACCGCCCGGGTACCGGCACGCCATGCCCACGATCGCGATCGGTTCGTCTGTGGCCCGCGCGGTCGTGACTCGCGTCGTGGTCGGGGTCGCGCCGACAAGCTCAGCACTGATGTGACGGGCCAGCACGGCGGGCGTCGGGTGATCGAAGACCAGCGTCGCCGGGAGCCGCAGACCGGTCGCGGCAGTGAGCCGGTTGCGCAGCTCGACGGCGGTCAGCGAGTCGAACCCGAGGTCCTGGAAGGCTTGGTGCGCTTCGATTCCCTGTGGCGAGGCATGCCCGAGCACCGAGGCTACCTCGGCGCGCAGAAGGTCCAGCACGGCCTGCTCGCGATCCGTCGGAGCGAGCGCGGCCAGGCGCTCGACGAGCGAGCCCGCCGCCTGGGCCACACGGCGCGTCGAACCGCGCACGAGCCCGCGCAGCACTGCCGGAACGTCACCGCTGAGCGCGGAGGTGTTGAGCCGGACGGGAACCAGCACCGCGTCGTCGAGCCCCAAGGCGGTGTCGAAGAGCCGCATACCGTCCTCAGTGGACAGTGGAAGCACGCCACCTCGCGCCATGCGTGCCCGGTCCGCGTCGCCCAGGGACTCGGCGGACTCCCACAGCCCCCACGCGAGCGAAGTGGCAGGCAGGCCGAGCGATGCGCGGTACTGCGCGAAGGCGTCCTCGAAAGCGTTGGCGGCGCTGTAGTTCGCCTGTCCGGGGTTGCCGAAGATCCCGGCGACGGAGGAGAAGATCACGAACGCGGTGAGGTCCCCCGCGAGCTCGTGCAGGTTGAGCACGCCGTCGACCTTGGGCCTCAGCACGGACTCCAGCCGCTCCGGCGTCAGCGCTTCGAGCAGGCAGTCGTCCAGCAGGCCGGCGGTGTGCACGATCGAGTCGACCGGCGTCGCGGTGAGGACTTCGGCCAGTGCCTCGCGGTCGGCCACGTCGCAGGCCGCCCACGTGACGTTCGCGCCCCACGCCGTCAGCTCCGCGTCCAGCTCGATCGCGCCAGGCGCGTCCGCGCCTCTCCGGCTGACCAGCAGCAACTCGCGGACACCGCGCTCGGCGACCAGGTGCCGCGCGACGAGCGCGCCCAGCGCCCCCGACGCACCGGTCACGAGCACGGTACCGAGTTCCCGCACGAACTCCTCGCTCTCGGCCTTCGCCGTGAGGCGCGGCGCGAGGAGCTGGCCTTCGCGCACTGCGACGCGGGGCTCACCGGTGGCGACAACGGCCGGAGCCAGCTCGACGGCTTCGGCGAAGTCCTCGGCCTCGACCAGCACGAAGCGTCCCGGGTGCTCCGCCTGCGCCGACCGCACCAGGCCAGCCGCCGTGGCGTGCGCTAGGTCTTCGGGGCGCGTGGCCAGTACGAACGTCGCGGCGGAGTCCTGGTCCAGCCACCACCGCACGGCTTGGAGCACGTCCGTGGCGACCTCGCGCACGCACTCGGCCGCATCGGCGGCTGTGCCGTCCGGACAGGCCAGCACCACGATGTCCGCCTCGGTGACCGTCAGGGACTCGGTGTCGCGGAACGCCTCGACGGATCGCGATTCCACGGCGGACGGAGTCCCAACAGAAACCCAGTCGAGCACGTACAGCTCACGGCGCGCCCGCAGCTGCTCCCGTGAGACCGCGCGCAACGCGAGTGAGTCCACCGAGGCGACCAGCTCGCCGCGACCGTCAGCGACCGTGATCGACACCGCGTCGGTCCCGGCAGGGGTCAGGCGCACGCGCAGCGTCGAGGCCCCGGCCGCGCGCAGGCTCACCCCGGACCAGGTGAACGGCAGCAGCGGCCCGTCAGCGGTGATCAGCCCGCCCGCGCCGATCGCGTGCAGCACGGAGTCGAACAGCGCCGGGTGCAGCAGGAACTCGGAGTTGTCCGCCGTGGACAGTTCCACCTCGGCGTACACCTCGCCGGGTGCGCGCCACACCGAGCGCAGCCCCTGGAACACCGGCCCGTACCCGAGGCCGAGCCCGGCGAGCTCGTCGTAGAAGTCGTCCAGGTCGACGGCCTCGCCCTGCGGCGGCCACACGGTCAGTCCCTCGGTGGCGGGCTCCGCCGTGCCGAGGAAACCGACCGCGTGCCGGACCCACGGCAGCTCGGCCTCGCCCTCGGGCCGAGAGTGCACCGTGACCTCGCGTCGCCCGGAGCCGTCCGCCGCGCCGACCCACACCTGCACGGCGACGCCTTCGCGCTCCGGCAGCACGAGCGGTGTCTCCAGCGTCAGCTCGTCCAGGAGGTCGCAGCCGACCTCGTCCCCCGCGCGCACAGCCAGTTCCACATAAGCGGTACCCGGTACCAGCACGGAACCCAGTACCGAATGGTCCGCGAGCCACGGGTGGGTGCGCAGTGAGATCCGCCCGGTCAGCAGCCACTCGTCGCCCCCGGCGATCGACACCGCGGCGCCCAGCAACGGGTGCTCGGCGATCCCCATGCCCGCCGCGCGCACATCGCCCTTGCCCGCGGGCGCCGGGTTGATCCAGTAGCGCTCGTGCTGGAAGGCGTAGGTGGGCAGGTCGACCTTGCTGCCTCCGGGCAGGAACGCCGCCCAGTCGACGTCGACGCCGTGAGCGTGGAGCTGGGCGAGCGCGGTGACGACCGCCTGCGGTTCCGGCCGGTCGGCACGCAGTACCGGGACGGTCACGGTGTCATCCAGGACGCCCTGCACCATCGCGCTCAGCACGCCGCCCGGCCCGACCTCCACGAACCGCGTGACACCGCGTTCGTGCAACGTCCGCACTCCATCCGCGAACCGCACCGCTTCGCGCACGTGCCGCACCCAGTAGTCGGCGGAGTAGCTGTCGATCTCCGCTCCGGTGAGCGTCGAGACGATCGGGATCTCCGGCGCGTGGAAGGTGATCCCCTCGATGGCGCGCGCGAAGTCCGCCAGCATCGGCTCCATCAGCGGCGAGTGGAACGCGTGCGACACCTTCAACCGCGAGGACTTGCGTCCCTCGAACTGCGCGACAACTCCCAGAACAGCCTCTTCGGAACCCGACAACACGACCGACGACGGTCCGTTGATCGCCGCAATCCCCACACCATTCGTCAGCAGCGGCAGCACTTCCTCCTCGGAAGCCTGCAAGGCCACCATTGCCCCACCAGCCGGGAGCGCTTGCATCAACCGCGCGCGAGCACCAACGAGCGTCGCCGCGTCCTCCAGCGACAACACTCCGGCCACATGTGCGGCCGCAATCTCGCCAATGGAGTGCCCGGCGACCACATCAGGCCGAACGCCCCACGACTCCAACAGACGGAACAGCGCCACCTCCAGGGCGAACAAAGCAGGCTGAGCATTGCCCGTCTGATCCAGATCAGGCGACTTGACGTCCACCGTCAAGTACTCGACGACCTCCGTCCAGGCAGCCGCGAACGCCGGATACGTCTCAAACAGCTCCTGCCCCATGCCCACGCGCTGCGAGCCTTGGCCGGAGAACACAAAAGCGACCTCGCCGCCAAGGTCGGCTCGCCCGCGCACGACATCGGCAGCGGACTCGCCAACGGCCAGAGCAGCCAGGCCCGCGCGCAGAATCTCGCGGTCGTCGCCCACGACAGCGGCGCGGTGCTCCAACGCGGCCCGCGTGGTGGCCAGCGAGAAGGCGACATCGACGGCCTGCGCATCGTCCACAGAGGACAGAAGTCGGGAAGCCTGCTCGCGAACCGCCGCCTCGGTCTTGCCGGAGAGCACCCACGGCACGACCGCCTCCACAGGAGCCGACAGCTTGCCCTCAGCAGCGGGCGCTTCCTCCACGATCACGTGCGCGTTGGTGCCGGAGATACCAAAAGAGGAAATGCCCGCGCGCCGCAGTGACTCCCCCGGCGCCCACTCCTGGTTCGACGTCAGCAGCGACACCGCGCCCGCGTTCCAGTCCACATGAGAAGTCGGTGCGTCCACGTGCAAGGTCTGCGGCAGCACTCCGTTGCGCAGCGCCATGACCATCTTGATCACACCGGCGACACCGGCGGCGGCCTGCGTGTGGCCGATGTTCGACTTGATCGACCCCAACCACAACGGCTCCGACCGTCCCTGGCCGTACGTGGCCAGAAGCGCTTGCGCCTCAATCGGATCACCGAGGCGCGTGCCCGTGCCGTGCGCCTCCACAGCGTCCACATCGGACGGTTCGAGACCAGCGGCGGTCAACGCCTGGCGAATCACCCGCTGCTGCGAAGGACCATTCGGCGCCGTCAAACCGTTCGACGCGCCGTCCTGGTTCACGGCCGAACCACGCACCACAGCAAGGACTTCGTGCCCGTTACGCAGAGCATCGGACAAGCGCTCCACCAGTAGCAGGCCGACACCCTCGCCCCAACCGGTGCCGTCAGCACCCTCAGCGAAGGCCTTGCAGCGACCATCGGGAGCCAGGCCGCGCTGACGGCTGAAGCCGACGAACGTGGCGGAGCCGACCATCGCGGTGACGCCGCCCGCGATCGCCAGCGAGCACTCGCCGTTGCGCAGGGCCTGAGCCGCCAAGTGCAGTGCTACCAAGGAAGACGAGCACGCGGTGTCCACGGTGACCGCAGGGCCTTCGAGCCCGAAGGCGTAAGCGATGCGACCGGATGCGACGCTGCCGGAGGTGCCGGTGCCCAGGTAGCCTTCAAGATCCTCCTCGGCGTTCTGGAGCATGCCGAGGAACTCGTGGTTCATGACCCCGGCGAAAACCCCGGTCTGGCTGCCCTTCAACGACATCGGGTCGATACCCGCGCGCTCGAAGACCTCCCACGAGGACTCCAACAGCAACCGCTGCTGCGGGTCCATCGCCAACGCCTCGCGCGGGGAGATCCCGAACAGCCCGGCATCGAAACCGGCCAGGTCCTCCAGGAAAGCCCCGGAGCGGGAGTAGCTGGTGCCGCGGCGTTCCGGATCGGGGTCGTAGAGGGCGTCGAGGTCCCAGCCGCGGTCCTCGGGGAAGGCCGACACCGCGTCGCCGCCGGAGGCCAGCAGCCGCCACAGGTCCTCGGGCGAGCGAACCCCGCCGGGGTAGCGGCAGCTCATGCCGATGATCGCGATGGGTTCCCCGGCCCGCTCGGTGCACTCGCGGAGGCGGTCGCGGGTCTCCTGGAGATCAGCGGTGACCCGCTTCAGGAAGTACCGGAGCTTCTCCTCATTCGACACCAAGAACCGCCCCTCGCCGTTACGGATACCGACCCGTGCACGGCAAGGAGCGATCCCAGGAAGATCAGGAGATCCCGAACTCCTTACCGATCAGATCGAAGACTTCCTCATCCGTCGCTGATTCGAGATCAGCACGTGCACCACCATGTGCGTCGACTGCCGAAAGAACCGCCCTGAGCCGGGAAGTGATTCGCTCCCTCGCCTCATCCGGAACCTTCGACATCAATTCTTGTTCCACCCGATCGAGATCAGCAAGTAGGGATTCCACTAGCTCTACCCCGGTACCGGCTCCGACCTGCGCGAGCACGTGATCTGCGAGAACGCCGGGGCTCGGGTGGTCGAAGACCAGCGTGGCGGGCAGCGTCAGCCCGGTCGCCGCGGTCAGCCTGTTCCGCAGTTCCACCGAGGTCAGCGAGTCGAATCCGAGGTCCTGGAAAGCCTGCGAGGGCTGAATCCGGCGCGGTGAGGAATGCCCGAGCACGCCCGCGACCTCACCAAGCACCAACTCCAGGACGACCTTGCGCCGCTCCCCGTCCCGCACGCCCGCCAGCCGGTCGGCCAGCGAGATGACCTTCGCGGCGGCAGCGCGCCTGGTCACCGACCTGGCCAGCCCGCGGAGCACCGGGGCGACCGTCCCGCGCAGCGCCGAGGACTCCAGCCGGACCGGCGCGAGCACCGCCTCGTCACTGGAGAGCGCCGCGTCCAGCAGCCGCAGGGCGTCCGCGACCGCCAACGGGAGCACACCACTCCGGGCCATTCGCGCGAGATCCGCGTCCGCGAGGCCCTCGGTCATCGCACCGGTCTGCTCCCACACGCCCCACGCCAGCGAAGTCGCGGGATATCCCTCGGAACGGAGACGGCGCGCGAACGAATCGAGGAACGAATTCGCCGCCGAGTAACTGGCCTGTCCCGCGCTCCCCACGATTCCCGCGAAGGACGAGAACAACACGAATGCGGAGAGCCCCATTTCCTTGGTGTTCTTGTGCAGGTACACCGCCGCGTCGACCTTGGGCCGCAGCACGGTTTCCAGGCGTTCCGGGGTCAGCGACCCCAGCACTCCGTCGTCGAGAACACCGGCGGTGTGCACGACCGCGCTGAGCGCCTTGTCGGCCAGCAGCTCGGCCACCGCGTCGCCGTCGCTGACGTCGCAGGCCGCCCACGTGACCTCGGCTCCCCACGCGGTCAGCTCCGCCTCCAGCTCGACGGCACCGGGGGCGTCCGCTCCGCGCCTGCTCACCAGCAGCAGGTGGCGCACACCGCGCTCGGACACGAGGTGCCGCGCGATCAGCCCGCCGAGCGCCCCGGAAGCACCCGTCACCAGCACGCTTCCGGCGCTGAGATCGGGCTCGTCCAGCGGTGCCGCGGTCCGCTTCGCCAAGCGCGGCACCAGGATCTGGCCGTCACGCAGGGCGGTCTGGTGCTCCCCCGCCTCGATGAGCGCGGGCGCCACGTCGACCACTGCGTCGAGATCATCGGCTTCGACGATCACGATGCGATCGGGGTTCTCCGACTGCGCCGACCGCAGCAACCCGAAGGCCGCCGCGTGTGCGAGATCGCCTTCCTTGCCGACCACGACCAGGCGTGCGGACCGCTCCTCCGCCAGCCACCACTGCGCCAGCGCGAGCGTGTCGGCGACAGCCTGCTGCACTGCGCCGCCTCCGTCGGGACATGCTGTGATCACCACATCCGGCATCACCGTTTCGGCGGTCAGCGACGCGAGCCCCGAGTACTTGCGGACGTCGAGCGGCATCCCTTCGGGCAGGTTGACCGGCTGCCAGTCCAGGCCGAGCAGCACGCCCTCGCCGGAGCCCTGGAACTGCTTCGCCGGAGCCTTCCGCAGCGTCAGCGACTCGACCGCCACGACGAGCCCGCCCGCGTTGTCCGCGGCGACCAGCTTCACGGAGTCCTCGCTGAGGCGGATCACCTTGATGCGCAAGGAAGAAGCGCCGGATGCGCGGACGCTCACGCCAGCCCACGCGAAGGGCAGCAGCGGCGCGGCGCCGACCTCCATCAGCCCACCGGCCGCGATGGCGTGCAGTGCTGAGTCCAGCAGCGCGGGGTGCACCGCGTAGGCGTCCTCGTGCTCCGCGATCTCGACCTCGGCGTAGACCGCGTCGTCGCCGCGCCACACGCTGCGCAAGCCTTGGAAAGCAGGTCCGTACGCCAGGCCGCTGCTCGCCAGGCCGTCGTAGAACTCGCTCAGGTCAACGGTTTCCGCGCGCGGCGGCCACAGCCCGACCTCGGCGTCGGCGGCCGTCTTGTCGCTCAGGAAGCCCGTGGCGTGCCGCGTCCAGGACCCGTTTTCAGCACTGGAGTGCACGGCCAGCTCGCGACGCCCGTTGGCGTCCTCCGCGCCGACCCACACCTGGAGCGCGACGCTGCCGTTCTCCGAGAGCACCAAGGGCGCTTCCAGGGTCAGGTCGTCGACCAGGGCGCAGCCGACCTCGTCGCCCGCCCGCACCGCGAGCTCCACGAACGCGGTCCCCGGCAAGATCGCCAGCCCGTTGACCACGTGATCGGCGAGCCACGGGTGCGTACGCAGCGATACCTTGCCCATCAACATGATCCCGCCACTGCCCGGCAGTGCGACGGTCGCGCCGAGCAGCGGGTGCTCCGTCGTTTCGAGGCCGAGTCCGGTCGGCTGGCCGTCGTCCGCGTCGAGCCAGTAGCGCTCGTACTGGAAGGCGTAGGTCGGCAGGTCGAGCGTGCGCTCACCGGGGAAGAACGTGCTCCAGTCGACGTCGACCCCGCGCACGTGCGCCTCGGCCAGCGCGCCGATGATCGCTTGCGGCTCCGGCCGGTCGGCCCGCAGCACCGGGATCGCCGCCACGTCGTCCAGCACGCCCTGCACGAGCGCGCTCAGCACGCCGCCAGGCCCCACCTCGACGAACGTCGTGACGCCTTCCGCGTGCAGCGTGCGCACCGCGTCCGCGAACCGAACCGAGTCCCGCACATGCTGAACCCAGTACTCAACGGAATAGCGTTCCACCAGGGCCCCGGTCAGCGTCGACACGATCGGAATCCCCGGAGCGTGGAACTCGATCCCATCTAGGACTGCGGCGAACTCCTCCAGCATCGGCTCCATCAACGGCGAGTGGAACGCGTGCGACACCTTCAACCGCGAGGTCTTCCGGTCCGAGAACTGCGCAACCACGGCCAGCACCGCATCCTCATCCCCCGACAGCACAACCGAGGACGGCCCGTTGACAGCCGCGATCCCCACACCGTCCGTCAGCAGCGGCAGCACTTCCTCCTCGGAAGCCTGCACCGCCACCATCGCCCCACCAGCTGGGAGCGCCTGCATGAGCCGAGCCCGGGCGCTGACGAGAGCCGCCGCATCCTTCAGCGACAAGACACCAGCGACATGAGCAGCAGCAATCTCACCGATCGAATGCCCAGCCACAACATCCGGCCGAACACCCCACGACTCCAACAACCGGAACAACGCCACCTCAAGCGCGAACAACGCAGGCTGCGCGATGCCCGTCTGGTCCAGATCAGGCGACTTGACGTCCACCGTCAAGTACTCGACGACCTCCGTAAAGGCCGCCGCGAACACCGGATAAGCCTCAAACAGCTCCTGGCCCATCCCCAGCCGCTGCGAACCCTGACCGGAGAAGACGAACGCGACCTTGCCGGGGTTCTCCGGCGCGGCGTGGCTGACCGCGCTCGACGGCGTTCCCTCGGCGAGCGCGGTCAACGACTCGATCAGCTCGGACGCGGAAGTGCCCGTGACAACCGCCCGATGCTCCAACGTCGCACGGGTGGTCGCCAGCGACCGCCCGACATCCACCACATCCTGACCGTCCACAAAGGACAGAAGCCGCCGCGCCTGAGCACGCACCGCCGTCGAGTCCTTGGCCGACAACACCCACGGCACGGGACCTTCCACGGCACCGCCAGAAGCCTCCGCGCTGGCCGGAGCCTGCTCCACTGCGTCTTGCGGGACACCCGTACCCGGTCGGCCAACACGTGCGGAGACAGCATCGCTCGCGTAGTCCTCCACGATCACGTGCGCGTTGGTGCCGCTGATCCCGAACGACGACACACCCGCCCGGCGCGGAGCAGTGCCCGACGGCCAGTCGACAGCCGACGTCAGCAGCCGCACCGAACCAGCTGTCCAGTCCACGTGCGAGGACGGCTCGTCCACGTGCAGCGTCTGTGGCAGCACTCCGTTGCGCATCGCCATCACCATCTTGATCACACCACCAACACCAGCAGCCGCCTGCGAGTGCCCGATGTTCGACTTCAACGAACCCAGCCACAACGGCTCCGCACGATCCTTGCCGTAGGTCGCGATCAGCGCCTGCGCCTCGATCGGATCACCGAGCCGCGTGCCCGTGCCGTGCGCCTCCACAGCGTCCACATCGGACGGAGCGAGCCCCGCGTTCGCCAGAGCCTGCCGGATCACCCGCTGCTGCGAAGGACCGTTCGGCGCCGTCAAACCGTTCGACGCGCCATCGGAGTTGATCGCGGTTCCCCGCACCACAGCAAGGATGTTGTGCCCGTTGCGCTGCGCATCGGACAGGCGCTCCACGAGGAGCATGCCCGCTCCCTCCGACCAGCCCGTACCGTCAGCCGCCTCCGCGAAGGCCTTGCAGCGCCCGTCAACGGACAAACCTCGCTGACGGCTGAACTCGATGAACGTGGACGGCGTCGCCATGACGGTGACACCGCCGACGAGTGCCATCGAGCACTCCCCGGTCCGCAGCGCCTGCGCCGCCAAGTGCAGTGCCACCAGCGATGACGAGCACGCGGTGTCCACGGTCAGCGCGGGGCCTTCGAAGCCCAGCGTGTACGCGACGCGTCCGGAGGCGATGCTGCCCGCGCTGCCGCTGCCGAGGTAGGCGTCCATGCCCTCCGGCGACACCTTCACCCGGGAGCCGTAGTCGTGGTACATGACCCCGGCGAACACCCCGACCTGGCTTCCCCGCAAAGAAACCGGGTCGATGCCCGCGCGCTCGAACGCCTCCCACGACGTCTCCAACAGCAACCGCTGCTGCGGGTCCATAGCCAACGCTTCACGCGGAGAGATCCCGAAGAACCCGGCGTCGAAGTCCGCGGCCCCGTGCAGGAACCCGCCTTCGCGGACGTAGGACTTGCCGGAGCGGTCAGGATCGGGGTCGTACAGGTTCTCGACGTCCCAGCCACGGTCCTCCGGGAACCCGGAGATCGCGTCGCCACCGGAGAACACCAGCTGCCACAAGTCCTCCGGCGACCGCACACCACCCGGGTACCGGCACGCCATGCCCACGATCGCGATCGGTTCATCGGTCGCGGACTTCACCGCGACAGCGACCTGCTCCTCAGCGGCACCAAGTACCTCCTGGATCAGGAACCCCGCGAGCGCACCTGGCGTCGGGTAGTCGAAGACCATCGTGGCGGGCAGCCGAAGCCCCGTCGCGGCGTTCAACCGGTTGCGCAGCTCCACCGAGGTGAGCGAGTCGAACCCGAGGTCCTGGAACGCGTTCCCAGCCTGAACGGCCTTGGTCGAGGTGTGCCCGAGCACCGCCGCGACCTCGGTACGCACCAGTTCGAGCGCAACCCGATCCCGTTCGGCACTGGGTACCCCGGCAAGGCGCGCACCCAACGAACCCTTGGGGGCCTGGGCGGCACGCCGGGTCGCGCGCAGCAGGCCGCGCAGCACAGCGGGCACGGCGTCGTGGTGCTTCTCCGTGCTGAGCCGCACCGGCGCCACCACCGCACGATCAAGGCCGACCGCCGCGTCGAACAGACGCAGACCTTCCTCGGCGGAGAGCGCGACGAGGCCCATCCGCTTGAGGCGGTTCATGTCCACGCTGTCCAGGCGCTCGGCCATGCCGTTGCCCTGCTGCCACAAGCCCCACGCCAGCGAGGTCGCGGCCAGCCCCTGCGCGCGCCGGTGCTGGGCGAAGGCGTCGAGGAAGGCGTTCGCGGCGGCGTAGGCACCCTGGCCCGCGCTGCCGAAGATCCCCGACACCGACGAGAACACCACGAACGCGGACAGGTCCTCGGTCAGCTCGTGCAGGTTCAGCACCGCGTCCATCTTGGGACGCAGTACCGCGTTCACCCGCTCCGGTGTCAGCGAGCCGAGCACGCCGTCATCCAGCACCCCAGCGGTGTGCACGACGGCGCTCAACCGGTGCCCCGCGAGCACGTCAGCCAACGCGTCGCGATCCGCGACATCGCACGCCGCCCACGCGACGCTGGCGCCGGCTTCGACGAGGTCCGCTGCCAGCTCGGCCGCGCCGGGGGCAGTCACCCCGCGACGGCTCACCAGCAGCAGTTCCCGAACGCCGTGCGAAGCGACGAGGTGCCGCGCGATCACTCCGCCCAGCGCACCGCCGGCTCCGGTCAGCAGGACCGTTCCCGTGCCGAAGTCCGGCGTCCCAGCGTCCGCGTCGACCTTCGCCAGGCGCTGAACGAAGACTTCTCCATCGCGCACGGCGGCTTCCGGCTCGCCCGCCGCGATCAAGCTCGGCAGGACGGGAAGCACCTCGGCCGTGTTCTCGGCTTCCACCAGCACGAATCGGTCAGGGTTCTCCGACTGCGCCGTGCGGACGAGCCCGTGCACCGCCGCGTGCGCGAGGTCTCCGGGCCTCGTCACGAGCACCAGCCGCGAGGTGTGCTCCCCAGTCAGCCAGGTTTGCAGCGCGGCCAGGACCGCACCGGCGACTTCACGAATCCCGCTCGCCGTGGCTTCGCCGGTCGGGCACGACGCCACCACGACCTCAGGCATCGTCTCCAAGGAACCGAGTACCGACAGGTCCAGGGTCTCAACCGCGAGGTCCTCAGTCGACGATCCGGCGAACGGAGTCCATCGAGGCTCGTACAGCGACTCCGCGCGAGTCCGCAACTGGTCCACACGCACAGCCCGAAGCGTCAACGACTCGACTGAAACCACGAGGTCCCCGGCCGCGTCGACGGCGACCAGCGACACGGAGTCGGCTCCAGCGCGCGCGAGCTTGACGCGCACAGCGCTCGCCCCACCCGCGTGGACGGTCACACCGGCCCACGCGAACGGAAGTACCGGGCCATCGTCGAGCGTGACCAGCCCGCCAGCGGCGAGCGCGTGCAGCGCCGCGTCCAGCAGCGCCGGGTGGACCGCGTAGTCCTCCTGGTCGTCGATCTCGACCTCGGCGAACACGTCCTCGCCGTCGCGCCACACCGAGCGCAAGCCCTGGAAAGCCGGGCCGTACACCAACCCGCGTGAGGCGAAGTCGTCGTAGAACCCTTCCAGATCAACCACTTCGGCGTTCTCGACGGTGAAGCTCGCGTCGACCTGAGTGGCCTGCGAAGTCAGCGCGCCGGTCGCATGACGCACCCACGTGGTGCCGTCGACCGACGAGTAGAGGGCGAGGTCACGACGGCCGTTCTCCTCCGTGCTCACCGAGACCTGGAGCGCCACGCCGTCGTTCTCCGGCAGCACCAACGGGACTTCGAGGGTCAGGTCCTCGATCGTGCCGCAGCCGACCTCCTCACCCGCGCGCACCGCCAGCTCGACGAACGCGGTCCCCGGCAGGACGACCACGCCGTTGACCACGTGGTCGGCGAGCCACGGGTGGGTGCGCAGCGACACGCGGCCGGTCAGCAGCACTCCCCCGCTGTCGGCGGTGATCGTCGCCGCGCCGAGCATCGGGTGATCGGCCGAGCCCAAACCGGCTTCGCGCACGTCGCCGCGGTCCTGCGGCGCGTCGAGCCAGAACCGCTCCCGCTGGAAGGCGTAGGTCGGCAGGTCGATCTTCGCGCCGCCGAACGCGCTCCAGTCCACTCGCACTCCGTGTGCGTGCGCCTGCCCGATGGCCGTGGCGATCGCCTCCGGCTCCGGCCGGTCGGCGCGCAGCAGCGGGATCGCGGCCACATCGTCGAGCACGCCCTGCACCAGCGCACTCAGCACACCACCCGGCCCCACCTCAACGAACTTGGTGACGCCACGAGAGCGCATCGTCCGCACGCCATCCGCGAACCGAACCGAGTCCCGCACGTGCTGGACCCAGTACCCGGCGGAATAGCGTTCCACCACAGACCCGGTCAGTGTCGAGACGATCGGAATCCCAGGCGACCGGAACTCGATACCTTCCAGTACCGCAGCGAACTCCGCCAGCATCGGCTCCATCAACGGCGAATGGAACGCGTGCGACACCTTCAACCGCGACGACTTCCGATCCGAGAACTGCGCAACAACCCCCTGGACCGCGTCCTCGTCACCGGACAGAACAACGGAGGTAGGTCCGTTGATCGCCGCAATCCCCACACCTTCGGTCAACAGCGGCAGCACCTCGTCCTCAGACGCCTGCACCGCCACCATCGCCCCACCGGAGGGCAGAGCCTGCATCAACCGAGCCCGAGCCGAAACCAGAACCGCCGCGTCCTCCAACGACAGAACACCAGCCACATGAGCAGCAGCGATCTCACCGATGGAGTGGCCCGCGACAACATCGGGCCGAACACCCCACGACTCCAACAACCGGAACAACGCCACTTCAAGCGCGAACAGAGCAGGCTGCGCATTGCCGGTCTGATCCAGATCAGGCGACTTGACGTCCACCGTCAAGTACTTGACGGCCTCCGTCCAAGCGGCCGCGAACACCGGATACGTGTCGAACAGCTCCTGACCCATGCCCACGCGCTGCGAGCCCTGGCCGGAGAACAGGAAGCCGAGCTTGCCGCTCACAGCAGCGCTGACGGGCGCCGAGCCGGACACCAGTGCCTCCAGGCCGCCGCGAAGATCACCAGCGACGACGGCGTGGTGGTCCATCACAGACCGCGTGGTCGCCAACGAGATACCGACATCAGCCGGATCGGCCGAGTCCACAAAGGACAGAAGCTGGCGTGCGCTCTCCCGCACGGCCTCGGCGTCGCGAGCGGAGATCACCCACGGCACCGGTCCGACCGCCTTCGCCGCAGCCCGGGAGACAACGGGAGCGGCCTGCTCCAAGATGACGTGCGCGTTGGTTCCGGAGACCCCGAACGACGACACACCAGCGCGCCGCGGCCGGTTCACCGAGGGCCACGGCACCTGCTCGGTCAGCAGCTGGACATCGCCCGCCGACCAGTCCACGTGCGAGGACGGCTCTTCGATGTGCAGCGTCTGCGGCAACACCCCGTTGCGCAACGCCATCACCATCTTGATCACACCACCAACACCAGCAGCCGCCTGCGAGTGCCCGATGTTCGACTTCAACGACCCCAACCACAACGGCTCCGCACGATCCTTGCCGTAGGTCGCGATCAGCGCCTGCGCCTCGATCGGATCACCGAGCCGCGTGCCCGTCCCGTGCGCCTCCACAGCGTCCACATCGGACGGATCCAGGCCAGCCGAAGCCAACGCCTGGCGAATCACCCGCTGCTGCGAAGGACCATTCGGCGCCGTCAAACCGTTCGACGCGCCGTCCTGGTTCACGGCCGAACCCCGTACCACAGCAAGGACTTCGTGCCCGTTGCGCACAGCGTCGGACAGCCGCTCGACGAGCAGCATGCCCGCGCCCTCAGCCCAACCTGTGCCGTCCGCGCCCTCGGAGAACGCCTTGCACCGACCGTCTGCCGCGAGACCGCGCTGACGGCTGAACTCGACGAACACCGCCGGGCTCGCCATCACCGTGACGCCACCGACGAGCGCCATCGAGCACTCACCGTTGCGCAGAGCCTGAGCCGCCAAGTGCAACGCCACCAACGACGACGAGCACGCCGTGTCCACAGTGACCGCCGGGCCTTCAAGCCCGAACGTGTAGGCCACGCGGCCGGACGCGACGCTTCCCGCGCTGCCGTTGATGAGGTAGCCCTCAAGGCCCTCCGGCGAGGTCCGCACCCGCCCGCCGTAGTCGTGGTACATCACTCCGGCGAACACTCCGGTTTGGCTTCCCCGCAAGGAAACCGGGTCGATCCCCGCGCGCTCGAACGCCTCCCACGACGTCTCCAGCAACAACCGCTGCTGCGGGTCCATCGCCAGCGCTTCACGAGGAGAGATCCCGAAGAACCCGGCGTCGAAATCGGCCGCGTCGTAGAGGAATCCGCCCTCGCGGGTGTAGCTCTTGCCCCACTGTTCCGGATCGGGATCGTAGAGATTCTCCACGTCCCAACCACGGTCCTCGGGGAAACCTGACACCGCGTCCCGACCGGAGAACACCAAGCGCCACAAGTCTTCCGGCGACCGCACACCACCCGGGTAACGGCACGCCATGCCCACGATCGCGATCGACTCGTCGGTAGCCGCCTTCACCACCACGGGCTTGTCCGAAACGGCCGTGTCCGCGTCGAGGAACCGCGCGAGCGCACCCGGCGAGGGGTGGTCGAACACCAGCGTGGCGGGCAGCCGCATCCCCGTCGCGGCGTTGAGCCGGTTGCGCAGCTCGACGGACGTCAGCGAGTCGAACCCGATGTCGCGGAATGAGTTCTCGGTGCCAATAGACACCGCGTCGGCGTGCCCGAGCACCGCGGCGACCTCGGCGCGAACCAGCTCCAGAACGGCGTCCGCGCGCTGCTCAGCCGACAGGCCAGCCAGCCGTCCGGCGAGCCCGGAAACAACGGTGGCAGCCTTCGCGGTCCGACGCGCAACGCCGCGCACGACCTTGCGCAGGAGCGGCGGAATCGTTGCGCCACCTTGGAAAACGCTGGTGTCCAGTCGCACGGGCACGACGACGGCGTTCTCCGCGGCGAGCGCGGCGTCGAAGAGGCGCAGGCCCTCCTCTTCCTGGATCGCCGCGATGCCCATGCGGCGGATGCGGGTGATGTCGGCCTGGCCGAGCGTCCCGGCCATCGCGCTCTCCTGCTCCCACAGGCCCCACGCGAGCGAGGTCCCGGGCAGCCCCTCCTCCCGGCGCAGCTCGGCGAGCGCGTCGAGGAAGGAGTTGGCCGCCGCGTAGTTGCCCTGCCCCGGCGTGCCGAGCGTGCCCGCGACGGAGGAGAACATCACGAACGCCGAGAGCTCGCTGGTCAGCTCGTGCAGGTTCAGCGCGGCGTCGATCTTCGGCCGGAACACGCTGGTCAGGCGCTCGGCGGTGAGCGAGCCGATGACGCCGTCGTCCAGCACGCCGGCGACGTGCACGACGGCGGACAGCTCGTGCCCGGTCAGCAGCGAGGCCACCGCTTCCCGGTCCCCGACGTCGCAGGCGGCCCACGTCACGTCGGCGCCGCGTGCGGTCAGTTCGGCCGCCAGCGTCACCGCGCCCGGAGCCTCGCCACCACGCCTGCTGACCAGCAGGAGGCGCCGAACTCCGTGCTGCGTCACGAGATGCTTGGCGATGAGCCCGCCGAGCCCGCCCGAAGCGCCGGTCACCAGCACGGTGCCGCTGCCGAACTCCTGGGGCTGCGCACCCGGTGTGATCCTGCCGAGCCTCGGCACGCGGACCTCGCCCTCGCGCACAGCCACCTGCTGCTCGCCGGAAGCGATCACGCCGGGCAGCGCGAGCACGGACTCCACCGCGTCGTCAACGTCGATGAGCAGAACGCGGTCCGGGTTCTCCGTCTGCGCCGAGCGCACGAGTCCCCACACCGCGGCCTGCGCGATGTCGTGCGCGGCGGTGACGATGGCCAGGCGAGCCGAACGCTCCTCGGACAGCCACCACTGGAGCAGCTCCAGCGTGCGCGCCGTGGACTGCCGCACCCGCTCGGCGGTGTTGGAGCTGGTCCCCGCCGGGCAGGCCACGAGAACAACCTCGTGATCGCCCTCGTCGGTGTAGGGCACGACGGAAATGCCCGCGTCGGCCAGTGTTTCCGCGAGGTGCAGGCTGTCGCTGAGCACCGCCCAGTTCGGCCGGTCAGCAGCCGGAGCGACCGTGATCGGCATCCACTCCACGCCGTACAGCGAGTCCGTCGACGCCTCGCGCAACCCTTCGGCCGCAAAGGGTCGCAGGGTCAGACCGTCCACAGTGGCCACAGGCTCGCCCACACCGTCACCGAGCACCAGTGACACGGTGTCAGCGCTTTCGCGCGTCACCTTGACACGCAAGGTCGTCGCGCCCGCCGCGCTCAGCCGAACGCCGCTCCACGCGAACGGCAGAAGCCCGCGCCCGTTCGCGTCCGGCTCGATCGCGCCGAGCCACACGGCGTGCAGCGCGGCGTCGAACAACGCCGGGTGCAGCCCGAAGTCGCCTTGCGGGTCGGGCACTTCGATCTCGGCGTAGAAGGCGTCAGCTGTCCGCCACGCCGCTCGCAAGCCGCGGAACGCCGGGCCGTAGTCCAGCCCCATGTCCGCCAGCCGCTCGTAGAAGCCCGACACATCAATGCTCTCGCCTGCGGGTGGCCACTCCGCAAGATCGCCCTCAACTGCGTCCACAATGGACAGAACACCGGAGGCGTTGCGCACCCACGGCCGCTCCTCGTCGGCCCGCGAGTGCACGGACACGGAGCGACGGCCATCAGCTTCCTCGGCTCCGACGAGCACCTGCAACGCCACGCTTCCCCGGCGTGGCAGGACGAGCGGGGCTTCCAACGCCAGCTCGTCCACCGTCGTGCACCCCACCGCGTCGGCCGCGGTGATCGCGAGTTCCATGATGGCGGTACCGGGTACCACCACGACGCCGCCCACGGTGTGGTCCGCGAGCCATGGATGCGAGTCGAGGGAGAGGCTGCCCGACAGCACGCGCCCGTCGTTGTCCGCCAAGGTGGCCACGGCGCCGAGCAACGCGTGTCCGGTCTCCTGCAAGCCGACCGCGCGCATGTCGCCCACGGCGGAGTTCGTGGCCAGCCAGAAGCGCTCGCGCTGGAACGCGTACGTCGGCAGCTCGACCGTCCGCGCTCCGGGGAACACGGCTGTCCACTCGGGGCGGACGCCGTTCGCGTACAGCTCGCCCAGCGCGGTCGTGACCGCATGCGGCTCCGGCCGGTCGGCGCGCAGCGTCGGCACCGTCACCACGTCTTCGAGCACGCCCTGCACGAGTGCGCTCAGCACACCGCCCGGCCCCACCTCGACGAATCGCGTGACACCACGCTCGTGCAGTGTCCGAACTCCGTCCGCGAAGCGCACCGCCTCCCGCACGTGCTGAACCCAGTACCCAATGGAATAGCGTTCCACCACGGACCCGGTCAGTGTCGAGACGATCGGAAGCTCAGGCTCGTTGAACGTCAGTCCGGAGAGAGCAGCCGCGAACTCCGCCAGCATCGGCTCCATCAACGGCGAGTGGAACGCGTGCGACACCTTCAACCGCGAGGTCTTCCGGCCCTGCTCGGCGAACGCCGACGCGATCTCCGCGACCGCGATCTCATCGCCGGAGATCACCACCGACTGCGGTCCGTTGATCGCCGCGATCCCCACGCCGGGCGTGAGCAGCGGCAGCACCTCGTCCTCGGAGGCCTGCACCGCCACCATCGCCCCGCCCGTGGGCAACGCCTGCATCAACCGAGCCCGAGCCGAAACCAGAGCCGCCGCATCCTCCAACGACAAGACACCAGCAACGTGAGCAGCTGCGATCTCACCAATCGAATGTCCGGCCACAACATCCGGCCGAACACCCCACGACTCCAACAACCGGAACAGCGCCACCTCAAGAGCGAACAGAGCGGGCTGTGCGACCCCCGTCTGATCCAGATCAGGCGACTTGACGTCCACCGCCAAGTACTTGACGACCTCCGTAAAGGCAGCCGCGAAAACCGGATACGCCTCGAACAGCTCCGAGCCCATCCCCAGCCGCTGCGAACCCTGACCGGAGAACACGAACGCGACCTTGCCCTGGCCACTCCGGACGACCGAACCGGAGCCCTCCGCGAGAGCCCGCACACCGGCGATCAGCTCAGCCCGGGTCTCCCCAACGACAGCAGCGCGGTAGTCCAACCCCGCGCGCGTGGAAGCGAGCGAGAAGCCCACGTCAGCCGGGTGATGACCGTCCACAACGGACAGCAGGCGAGCGGCCTGCGCACGCACTGCGGCCTCAGTCTTGCCCGAGAGAACCCATGGCACGACCGCGTCACCAGCCGACGACGGCACCTCCGTGGAAGCAGGCCCTTCCTCCACGATCACATGTGCGTTGGTTCCAGAGATACCGAACGAAGAGATGCCAGCCCGGCGAGCGCCGTCCCGCGAAGGCCATTCAACCTGAGAAGTCAGCAGCGACACCGCGCCGGAAGCCCAGTCGACATGAGACGTCGGTGAGTCCACGTGCAAGGTCGGAGGCAGCACGCC
The DNA here is from genome assembly GCF_002155965.1 of Allokutzneria sp. NRRL B-24872. Classification (GTDB taxonomy): domain Bacteria; phylum Actinomycetota; class Actinomycetes; order Mycobacteriales; family Pseudonocardiaceae; genus Allokutzneria. Next base: position 19,627 of record NZ_MUMH01000086.1, on the reverse strand, counting down.
GTGACGCATGGCCTGCACCATCTTGATCACACCGGCAACGCCAGCGGCGGCCTGCGTGTGGCCGATGTTCGACTTGATCGACCCCAACCACAGCGGCTCCGACCGATCCTGGCCGTACGTGGCCAGAAGTGCCTGCGCCTCAATGGGATCACCGAGCTTGGTACCCGTGCCGTGCGCTTCGACAGCGTCCACATCGGATGGACGCAACCCTGCCGACGCCAACGCCTGGCGGATCACCCGCTGCTGCGAAGGACCGTTCGGCGCCGTCAAACCGTTCGACGCACCATCCTGATTCACCGCCGAACCTCGCACCACAGCAAGGACTTCATGCCCGTTACGCACCGCGTCCGACAGCCGCTCCACCAACAGCAGGCCGACGCCCTCGCCCCAACCGGTGCCGTCAGCACCCTCAGCGAAAGCCTTGCAGCGGCCGTTCGGGGACAGCCCGCGCTGCCGGGAGAACTCGACGAACATGTTGGGCGTGGTCATGACGGTGACGCCACCGGCCAACGCCATCGTGCACTCGCCGTTGCGCAGAGCCTGAGCCGCCAAGTGCAGCGCCACCAACGAAGACGAGCACGCGGTGTCGACGGTCAGCGCGGGGCCTTCGAGCCCGAAGGCGTAGGAAAGGCGACCGGACACCACCGAGGCGGCCTTGCCGGTCAGCAGGTAGCCCTCGATCTCCTCCGGCGCCCGGCGCATCCCGCTCGCGTAGTCCTGGCCGTTGGTGCCGATGAACACGCCGGTGCGGTGCCCGCGAACGGACATCGGATCGATCCCGGCGCGCTCGAACGTCTCCCACGCGGTCTCCAGCAGCAGGCGTTGCTGCGGGTCCATGGCGAGCGCTTCGCGGGGCGAGATCCCGAACAGCGCCGCGTCGAAACGGTCTGCGCTGTCGATGAACCCGCCGTCGCACGAGTAGGTCTTGCCGGAGCGGTCAGGGTCCGGGTCGTAGAGCGCGGCCGTGTCCCACCCGCGGTTCTCGGGGAAGCCGGTCACCGCGTCGCGCCCGGAGATCAGCAGCTCCCACAGTTCCTCCGGCGACTCCACGCCACCGGGGAAACGGCAGCTCATCGCCACGATCGCGATCGGCTCATCGGAGGCGGCCACGGTGGCGACGGACTCCACGGCGGTGCCTTCGCCCAGCAGTTCCGCGCGCAGGTGACCGATCAGCGCGGTCGGCGTCGGGTAGTCGAAGACCAGCGTCGCGGACAGCGTCAACCCGGTCGCGGCCGCGAGCCGGTTGCGCAGCTCGATCGCGGTCAGCGACTCGAACCCGGCTTCGCGGAAAGTCCCTTCAGGGTCAAGGGAAGCGCTGCCGGAGAGGCCGAGCACCGTGACGGCCTGCTCCTCCACCAGGTTCAGCAGCAGGCGCTCCTGCTCGGCCTGGGAGACGCGGGCCAACCGCGCGGCCAGCTCCGACACTGGAAGATCAACGGCCGGAGCGCGCCGGTCAAGGATCTCGCGCGCCTCTGGGACACCGCGCAGCAGCGGGCACGGCCGAGTCGTCACGAACGCGGGAACGAACCGCTCCCACTCCACGTCGGCGACGGTGACCGTGGACTCGCCCGCGCTCAAGGCACCGGAGAGCGCAGAAAGCGCTGGAGCTGCGGCGATTCCACGCACACCGCGCCGGCGCAGGTGCTCGCCGATCGCGCCGTCCGCCATGCCGCCGTCGGCCCAAGCGCCCCATGCGATCGCCAGCGCGGGCAGCCCGTCAGCGCGCCGCTGTTCCGCGAGCGCGTCCAGGAAGGCGTTCGCGGCGGCGTAAGCGCCCTGGCCGCCGTTGCCCCACACGCCGACCATCGAGGAGAACAGCACGAACGCGTCAAGATCGCTGGTCAGCTCGTGCAGGTTGATCGCCGCGTTCACCTTCGGGCGCAGCACGTTCGCCAGGCGCTCCGCCGTCAGCGACTCGACCAGCCCGTCGTCGAGCACGCCCGCCGCGTGCACCACCGCGTTCACCGGGTGCTCGGCGAGCAGCGAGGCCAGCGCCTCGCGGTCCGCCGCGTCGCAGGCCGCGACGGTGACAGCCACGCCGCGTTCTTCCAGTTCTGCCTTGAGCTCCGCCGCACCGGGTGCGTCCAGGCCACGACGGCTGGTCAGCAGGAGGTGTTCAGCGCCGTTCCCGGCGAGCCACCGCGAGACGTGTCCCCCGAGGGACCCAGTCCCACCAGTGATCAGCACCGTCCCGCGTGGTTTCCAGTCCTCCGTGGACGCTCCGCCGCGCGGCGCGCGCACGAGCCTGCGCCCGAACACGCCCTCCGCGCGGAGCGAGAGCTGGTCCTCTTCTTTCTGCGCCAACGCCGAGGCCAGCGCGGCGAAGTCCACAGCGGCCGGGAGGTCGACGAGCCCGCCCCACCGCTCCGGCTGCTCCAAGGCGATGACCCGTCCCAGCCCCCACACCTGAGCAGCCTCGGGACTGTTGGCCGTCGTCAAGCACCACAATCGCGCGTCAAGTCCGGCGTCGCCCATCGCCTGCGTGAGCAGCGCCGTCCCCCAGGTCGAGTCGGCCGCGAAGACCACGCCCGCAACCGCTCCCGCCTCGACGAGTTGAGCCGCGAGCTCGTCACGGGATTCCGCCGGGGCAAGCGACACCAGGTCGACCCCGTGTGAGGTGAGCCCGGCCCGGATCTCGTCAGCCCACGCGTTCTCATCGGCGACGAACAGCCAGCGCCCGCCGGGTACCGCCGCAGGCAGGGTGACCGAGTGCCAGGAGACGCGGTAACGCCAATCGTCCACAGTGGACCGCGCAGCGCTTGTGCGGGGCGTGTCGAGCCAGAAGCGCTCGTGCTGGAACGCGTACGTCGGCAGGTCGACCCTGCGCGCGCCCGCGTAGACCTTGCCCCAGTCGACGCCAACCCCGTGCACGTGCAGCTGCCCCAGCGCCGAGGTGATCGCGTGCGGCTCCGTGCGATCCGCGCGCAGCACCGGCACCGCGACCGCGTCGTCCAGCACGCCCTGCACCAGCGCGGCGAGCACTCCGCCCGGCCCGATCTCCACGAACTTCGTAGCGCCCTCGGCGTGCAGCGTCCGCACCCCGTCCGCGAACCGAACCGAGTCCCGCACGTGCTGAACCCAGTACCCGGCGGAATAGCGTTCCACCAGCGACCCGGTCAGCGTGGAGACGATCGGAATCGCTGGAACCTGGAACTCGATCCCATCCAGGACTGCCGCGAACTCCTCCAGCATCGGCTCCATCAACGGCGAGTGGAACGCATGCGACACCTTCAACCGCGAGGTCTTGCGTCCCGCGAACTGCGCGACCACAGCCAGCACCGCGTCCTCGGCACCCGACACCACAACGGACTCCGGCCCGTTGATCGCCGCGATCCCCACGCCATCCGTCAGCAGCGGCAGCACCTCCTCCTCAGAGGCCTGCACCGCCACCATCGCCCCGCCGGACGGGAGCGCCTGCATCAGACGGGCCCGAGCGGAAACGAGAGCCGCCGCGTCCGGCAGCGACAGGACACCAGCAACGTGAGCAGCGGCAATCTCACCGATCGAATGCCCGGCGACCAGATCCGGCCGAACACCCCACGACTCCAGCAGCCGGAACAACGCCACTTCGAGCGCGAACAGAGCGGGTTGCGCGGTCCCGGTCTGGTCCAGATCAGGCGACTTGACGTCCACCGTCAAGTACTCGACGACCTCCGTAAAGGTCGCCGCGAACACCGGATATGCCTCGAACAGCTCCGCACCCATACCCAGCCGCTGCGAGCCCTGGCCGGAGAACACGAACGCGGTCTTGCCGGAGCGAACGGAGGACACGTCGACGGAGCGCAGGCCCTCCACCAGCTCTTCGACCGACGAGCCGACCACGACCGCGCGCCGATCCCACGCCGACCGCGTCGTCGCCAATGACAACGCCACACCGGCCGGAGAGACCGGAGAGTCCGAGGAGTCCACAAAGGACGCAAGCCGAGCGGCCTGAGCGCGAACGGCCGCATCGGTCTTGCCGGACAGCACCCACGCCACCGGTCCACGGACCGGGGCGGAGGCGGGCTCCGCGACGGGGTCGGCCTGTTCGATCACGACGTGCGCATTGGTGCCGGAGATGCCGAACGACGAGATGCCAGCCCGGCGCGGCGCACCGCTCGAAGGCCACTCCACCTGCGAGGTCAGCAGCGACACAGAGCCCGAGGACCAGTCCACGTGCGACGTAGGCGACTCCACGTGCAGGGTCTGCGGCAGCACGCCGTGACGCATCGCCTGAACCATCTTGATCACACCGGCCACACCGGCGGCGGCCTGCGTGTGCCCGATGTTGGACTTCAACGACCCGAGCCACAGCGGCTGCGCGCGGTCACGGCCGTAGGTCGCGATGATCGCCTCGGCCTCGATCGGATCACCGAGCCGCGTGCCCGTGCCATGAGCCTCAACAGCGTCCACATCGGACGGACGCAACCCAGCAGAAGCCAACGCCTGACGAATCACCCGCTGCTGCGAAGGACCATTCGGCGCCGTCAAACCATTCGACGCACCATCCTGATTCACCGCCGAACCACGAACGACCGCAAGCACTTCATGCCCGTTGCGCCGAGCGTCCGACAGGCGCTCCACCAACAGGATCGCGACGCCCTCGGACCACCCCGTTCCATCAGCGTTGTCGGAGAACGCCTTGCACCGGCCGTCCGGGGACAGCCCGCCCTGGTGCCCGAACTCCACGAACATTCCCGGTGTGGACATGACCATCACACCACCGGCGAGCGCCAGCGAGCACTCACCGCTGCGCAACGACTGCACGGCCAAGTGCAGCGCCACCAGCGACGACGAGCACGCCGTGTCCACGGTGACCGCCGGGCCTTCGAGGCCGAGCGTGTAAGCAACCCTGCCCGAGATGATGCTCGCCGAGGAGCCGGTGAGCAGAAGCCCTTCGGTGCCCTCGACGGGATCGTGCAACCGGGGTCCGTAGTCCTGTGCGGTCGCGCCGATGAACACGCCAGAACGGCTGCCGCGCAACGATGCCGGGACGATGCCCGCGTGCTCGAACGCCTCCCACGCGGTCTCCAGGACGAGACGCTGCTGCGGGTCGGTCGCGGTCGCCTCGCGCGGGCTGATGCCGAAGAACGCCGCGTCGAAGTTCGCGGCGTCGTGCAGGAAGCCGCCCTGGCGCACACTTGAGCCGACATCCCAGCCACGGTCGTCGGGGAAGCCTGAGATGGCGTCGCCACCGGAGGCCACGAGCCGCCACAGGTCCTCCGGGGAGCGCACTCTGCCCGGCAGGCGGCAGCTCATCCCGACGATCGCGATCGGCTCGTCCGGCGCAGCCGCGACGGCAGTGTCCACATCGGACTCAAGCCCGAGCGACGATGCGTGCAGGTGGCGCGCCAGCGCGTCGGGGGTCGGGTGGTCGAACAGCAGTCCGCTTGGCAGACTCAGCCCGGTGGCCGCGCTCAAGCGGTTCCGCAGCTCGACGGCGCTCAGCGAGTCGAAGCCGAGGTCCTTGAACGTCAGCTCGGAGTCGACCTCGCCCGCGTCCGAGTGCCCGAGCACGGCCGCGATGTGCGCGCGCACCAGCTTCTCCGCCGCGGCCGCGTCCTGGAACTTGGACGCGCTCTCCGCCGAGACGACCGTGCTGGAAGCCGTGTCAAGCCAGTGCCTACGCCGCTCGAAGGCATACGTCGGCAGCGGAACCCGCCGCGCACCGCGTGAGGCGAACACGCCGGGCAGGTCGACCTCGATGCCGTGAACGTGCAGGGAGGCCAGCGCGGAGAGCGCCGCGTGTGCCTCGGGTTGCTTGGCGCGCAAGGAAGGCACGAACAGCGCCTCACCGGAGACGCAACCACGCGCGAGCGCGGTGAGCACACCGCCGGGACCGAGTTCCACGAAGGTCCGGACACCGTGCGAAGCCAGCGCGCCGACGCCGTCGTTGAAGCGAACCGCCTGCCGCACGTGGCGCACCCAGTACTCCGCCGAGTACGCAGAGACGATCTCACCATCCACATTGGACACGATCGGCAGCTGGGGAGGCGAGAAGGTCAGTCCTTCGGCGACGCGCCAGAACTCCTCCAGCATCGGCTCCATCAACGGCGAGTGGAACGCGTGCGACACCCTCAGCCGCGAGGTCTTGCGGTCCGCGAACTGGGCGACGACCGCCAGCACCGCCTCTTCCGAGCCCGAGAGCACCACCGAGGCGGGCCCGTTGATCGCCGCGATCCCCACGCCATCGGTCAGCAGCGGCGTGACCTCGGCCTCGGTGGCCTGGACCGCGACCATCGCGCCGCCCGTCGGCAACGCCTGCATGAGCTGGCCACGAGCCGCGACGAGCGCGCACGCGTCAGCCAGCGAGAGCGCCCCGGCGACGTGCGCGGCGGCGATCTCGCCGACGGAGTGCCCCATCAGGTAGTCCGGCGCGACGCCCCAGCTCGTCAGGAGCCGGAACAGCGCGACCTCGATCGCGAACAGCGAGGTCTGCGTGTAGAGCGTCTGGTCGAGCTGATCCCCCTCGGCGAACATGACCTCGCGCAACGGCCGCGGCAACCTGGGATCGAGTTCCAGACAGATCTCGTCGAGTGCCGAGGCGAACTCCGGGAAGGTCTCATACAGCTCGCGTCCCATGCCCGCACGCTGAGAGCCCTGCCCGGAGAACAGGAACGCGACCGGCGCGGCGGGCTGCACGCGCCCAGTGATCAGCCCGGCGTCCGCGCCGCCGTCGCTCAGCTCACGCAGTCCGCGCAGCAGGGCCGTGCGGTCCGCGCCAACCACAACCGCCCTGTGCGGGAAGGCCGTGCGCGTGGTCGCCAACGAGAACGCTAGATCGACTTCACGGAAATCGGCCAGGTGCGAGGCCAGCGCGGCGGCCTGGCCGGGCAGTGCCGAGGCGGTCTTGGCCGACAACGCCAGCGCCACCGGAGCCAGGCCCGGATCGCGGGGCTCCTCGGTCGTCACGGCCGGGGGCTCGGCGAGCACGAGGTGGCAGTTCGTGCCGCCCATGCCGAACGAGCTGACGCCGGCGACCCGCGCGCGCTCCCACTCGCCGAACTCCGTGCGGACGCGGAGGTTCAACTCCTCCAAAGGAATATCGGGGTTCGGGGTGCGGAAGTTCAGGCTCGGCGGCAGCGCGCGGTTGCGCAGCGCGAGCGCGACCTTGAGGAATCCGGTGATGCCCGCGGCGCCTTCGAGGTGGCCGACGTTGGTCTTCACCGAGCCCACGAGCAGCGGATCGGCCGGGTCGCGCGCCGCACCGAGGACCGCGCCCAGCGCCGCAGCCTCGACCGGGTCACCGGCCCTGGTGCCGGTGCCGTGCAGCTCCACGTAGCCGACCTCGGCCGGGTCGGTCCGCGCGCGCTCGTAGGCCAGCCACAGGACTTCTTCCTGGCCGACCCGCGACGGCACGGTGAGCCCTTCGCCACCGCCGTCGTTGTTGACCGCGCCGCCGCGCACCACGCAGTAGATGTCGTCGCCGTCGGCCAGCGCGGCCGGGAGCGGCTTGAGCACGACGACGCCACCGCCCTCGCCGCGCGCGTAGCCGTTCGCGCGCTCGTCGAAGGTGAAACAGCGGCCGTCCGGGGAGAGGCCGCCGAACTTCACCGACCGCTCCGTGCTCTCCGGCGCGATGATCAGGTTCACCCCACCGGCGAGCGCGACGGTCGATTCCCCCTTGCGCAGGCTCTCGCAGGCCAGGTGCACCGAGACCAGCGAAGAGGATTGCCCGGAATCGACGGTGAAACTCGGTCCGGTGAGTCCGAGGAAATAGGAAACGCGATTCGCGAGAATGCTCCTGTGCAGTCCGGTGACGGTGTGCGAGGAGACCGCGTCCCGACCGGAACGGCCCACCAGGGTGGCGTAGTCGTCCCAGATCGCGCCGACGAAGGCCGCCGTGCGGGTGCCGCGCAGCGACTCCGGCCGCAGGTGCGCGTCCTCCAGCGCCTCCCAGCACAGCTCGAGCACGAGCCGCTGCTGCGGGTCCATCGCGGCGGCTTCCCGAGGTGAGACGCCGAAGAAGCCCGCGTCGAAGGTGTCGATCCGGTCCAGGAAACCGCCGCGCCGGGCCGGGGCGGAGTCGTCCCAGCGATCGGCGGGCGGCTCGCTCGTGGCGTCGACGCCGTCGGCGAGCAGGCGCCAGAAGGCGGTGGGCCCGGAGGCCCCCGGCAGGCGACACGCGAGCCCGATGACGGCGATCTCGTCACCGGAGTCCTGTCGGTCCACAGCCCCGTTGATTCCGGACTCGCCCATAATGCGCTCCACCCAACCACGCGTGAACAACAAAGCAGAATCGGTGCGACACTAACCACCGCTTCCGCAGTTCAGCGCGGCCTCAGAATGGTTCTAGGGGAACCCCTAGCGATAGCGGAGCACTATCCACGAGGAAGTTTCAGCCACTCCCAGCACGCCCGGCCGCGCCAGCGCCGCAGAGGTTGTCCTTCTTCGGCTGGTAGGGAAAATCCCAGTACGTGCTGTTGTACGGTGAGCCACCACCATCGCGAAATCGGCTCGCCGGACGAAGCGATGCGTGGTTGTGTCGCAGAATGCCTGACGCGATCTTCGCCCACACACGCCTCGCCCCGATCTACGACGCCTTCGACGGCTCGCGCGAGGACCTGAAGCACTACATCGACATCGCGGACGAGCTCGACGCCCAGCGAGTGCTCGACATCGGTTGCGGCACAGGGTGTTTCGCGCTCCTGCTCGCCGAGACCGGGCGGACCGTGCTGGGCGTGGAGCCCGCCGCGGCGTCACTGGAGGTCGCGCGGGCGAAGGACCCGGAGGGCCGCGTGAGCTGGGTGCACGGCGACGCCACCGCGCTGCCGCCCTTCGCCGCCGACCTCGCGACCATGACCGCGAACGTGGCTGACGTCTTCCTCTCCGACGACGACTGGAGCGCGACCCTGCGCGGCGTCCACTCGGCACTGCGTCCCGGCGGGTACCTGGTGTTCGAGTCCCGGCGGCCCGAGCGCCGTGCCTGGGAGGACTGGGCGGCCGACACCGCGCCCACCGTGCTCGACGTGCCCGGTTTCGGTCCCGTGGAGCAGCGCCGCGAGGTCACCGACGTGAGCCTGCCGCTGGTGTCCTTCCGCTACACCTACCGCTTCGCCGACGGCGAGGTGGTGGCGTCGGACTCCACGCTGCGCTTCCGCACCCGCGAGGAGCAGGAGTCCGCCCTGACCGCGTTCGGGTACCGAGTCCGCGAAGTCCGTGACGCCCCTGACCGCCCCGGACGCGAGTTCGTTTTCATGGCCAGTCGCGACTGACGAGTTCGTACCCGCCCTCGTTGGTCACGTAGATCGCGTTGTCCCAGAAGACCCCGGTCAGCATCGCCACGGTCCCCAGCGCGAAGCCGGTCAAGGGCAGGCTCAGCCACAACCATCGGCGGTCGACCCGCGCCATCGGCCCCACCCACAGCGCCGTGACGGCAAGGCTGCACAAGCCCACCACCTGAAGCCAACTGGGATGGTGCGCGAGCAGAACGGGCGACACGATCAGCAGGCTCCGGACGACCCACCAGCCCGGCTGGAGCGAGCGCGCGAACTCGAAGCGAACGGCACTGACCTCGGGCAACGCCATGAACGAGGCCGCGGCTGGGCCGAGCCGAGGCACGACCGTCGCCGCCAGCAGCGCCAGCACGAGCCCGGCCATCGCGATCAGCAGCTGGATCTGGTTGTCGTACCGGCTCGCCCACAGGTTCAGCCAGCCGAGCGCTGTCGCGCTGGTGACGCCGAGGACCAAGCCCACCAGGGCGACCCGTGCTGTGACCCGTCCGCGCAGCAACTGCGGCAACCCCGCCGCGCGCCGCAGTTCGTCGGCGTAGTCACGCGGGTCCTCCGGCCGCCCGCCGCCTTCGTGGATCTGCGGGGCGATGTCGGCCACGATGTCCTCCACCTGCTCGCGCGGCAGGTCGGCCAGGTGCGCGCGGACCGCGCGGAGGTAGTCCTCGCCGGTCATCTCTCTCGCGTTCATTCCGGTCCCATCAGCTCGTCCATGGTCGCCACGAACGAGCGCCAGGTGCTGGTCGACGCTCGAAGGTGGTCCCTGCCCTCGTCGGTCAGGCGGTAGTACTTGCGAGGCGGACCCGTTTCGCTCGGGCTGAGGTAGGAGGTCAGCAGCCCGTTCCTGGCCAGCCGCTGGAGCGTGCCGTACACCGACGCGTCCCCGATCGCCTCCAGCCCGGCCGCACGCAACCCGCGCACGACGTCGTAGCCGTAGCGGTCCTCCCCTCGCAGCGCGGTGAGCACCGCGAGGTCGAGCACCCCCTTGAGCACCTGACTGATCTCCATCCGTCCTCCTCGCCACGAAGCTACCACGCACTGCGTAGTAGTCCGCAAGACGGAGTACCCCGGCAGTACCAACTGGAACTACGTGCCACTCCGAAGCGCGTCAACCGGCTCCAGGCGAGCGGCACGCACAGCGGGATGAAGCCCAGCGACCAACCCCACGACGGCCCCGGCCAGCGGCGCCCCCGCCACCAGCGACAGCTCCAGCACGGGCGTCCACCCCCGCGCCACGGACACGACCACCACCGCCACGACCCCGAGACTCGCCCCGACAACACCCCCCAAGATCCCGATGGTCGTCGACTCCACGAGGAACTGCGCCGCGATGTGCCGTCTCCCCGCACCGAGCGCCCGCCGCAAGCCGATCTCCCCGGTCCGCTCCAGCACGGTCACCAACGTGACGTTCGCGATGCCGACCGCGCCGACGACGAGCGACACCAGTCCCAGCACGAGGAACAGCGCGTTCACGTCTCCCTCCACGGCACCGCGCAAGGTTGCCGGATCGGGTGGGGCGAGCACCCGCAAGCTCTGCTGCGAGTTCGGCGACAACGCGAGCGGAGCCTGCGACGCGATCAGCGGAGCGGCACCGAGTACCGTTCGGATCAACACCTCCGTCGGCGGACCGAGCCGGGCCGTGCTGTGCGGCAACAAGACCGAAGCCGACAAGCCCTCCTCGCTGGCCCTCCCGATGCGGCCGAGCACGCCGATCACCGTGAAGGGCGCGTCGTTGACGAACACGGTCGGAGCGTCCTCGACGCGCACGATCCCCAGCAGCTCGGCAGCATCAGCTCCGAGCACTGCCACCCGGTCCTGGCGCGTCACGTGACCGGCGTCGAAGAAGCGACCTCGCGCCACCGAAGCGTCCACTGTGGACGGAAGTGACTCCGACGTCCCCACGACGGGAAGCGTCTTCGAGCTGACCGCGGTCGGATCGTGCAGGTCGTTCGCGCGGACGGTGCTGTCGCGCGCCGACGCGGGCCGGGCCACGGCTGCCGCCGAACGAACGCCGTTGAGCCGCACGAGGTCCGCGGCGGACTCCCACGAGACCAACGGCGGAGCGGCGGGGTCCAGCTCCGGCGGCAGGACAACGGTGACCTCCGTGGCGGTCACCGCGTCGAAGCGCCCGGCGATCTGGTGCGCGGCGGTCTCGGCGATGCCCAACGTGATCACCAGCGTGGTGATGCCGAGCACCGTTCCCAGCACGGTCAACGCGGAGCGCACGGGCCGCGCGGTGATACCGGCGACGGCCTCGTCCAGCAGGTCGGGCAGTCCCATGCGGGGCTTCACCAGGGCTCCTCGGTGAGTCGGCCGTCCTCGATGCGGACCCGGCGCGCGGCGCGGCGGCTGACCTCCTCGTCGTGGGTGATCACCACCAGGGTCACGCCCTGCTCCCGCAGCGAGTCGAACAGCGAGAGCACCGACGCGGTGGTCGCGCGATCGAGGTTGCCGGTCGGCTCGTCGCACAGCAGCAGCGCGGGCTCGCCGAACAACGCCCTGGCGATCGCCACGCGCTGCCGCTCACCGCCGGAGAGCCGATCGGGACGGAATCCCACGCGGTGCCCGAGCCCGACGCGTTCCAAGGCCGCTTTCGCCCGCGCGGCACGGGTCTTGCGCTGACCACCTCGGTAGACCTCACCGAGGCCGACGTTGTCGACGGCGGTGCGGTGCGGCAGCAGGTGGAAGGACTGGAACACGAACCCGATCCGGCTGCCCCGCAACGCCGCCCGCGCGGACTCCCCCAGCGAGGTCGACTCGACGCCGTCGATGACGTAGCTGCCCGAGGTCGGCCGGTCCAGCAAGCCCAGCACGTTCAGCAGCGTGGACTTGCCCGACCCAGACGGGCCGACGATGGAAACGTAGTCCCCTTCGCGCACGTCGATGTCCACATTGGACAGTGCGCGTACAGGCGGCTCCGAGGGAAAGACACGGCAGACTCCGGAGAGCCGGATGACCGCGCTCACGAACCACCGACCAGCACGCGATCACCTTGCGCAAGAACACCTTCGAGCGGTGTCACGTGCACCTCACCAAAAGCGGTGAGCCCTGTGCGCACAGAAACGTCACGAACCACCTGCTCGGCGGAGACAACACGCACCCGCGTGCGCCCGTCCGCCCCGGTGATCACAGCTGCGACGGGGACGACGAGCACTTCGCCCTCCGTCGCGCCGACCTGCACCGTCACCCGAACCGCTTGCCCGGCGAAGGGAGCGAGTGCCGCTTGGTCCTTGGGCACGATCCGAAAGGCCGTGCTGGCAGCGGACTGCGTGTCGCCACCGAGGGTATCCAGTGTCGCGGGGACCTCAGTTCCATCAGTGGCGAGCAGCGTCGCCGACAGCCCGGCCCTCAGCAGCCGCGCGTCGAGCGTGGGCACAGCGCCCTGCACGTGCACGGTCGGGTCGGTCACCGTCCCGATCTGCCCGCTCGCCGCAGCACCGGCCTTCGCCGTGACCGCGTCCAAACGCACGGGAAGCCTTGGCAGGAACAGGACCTCGCCGGACGGCACCGATGTTCCGTAGCTCGCGCGGAAGGTGTTCAGCTCCGCCTTCGCGTCGTTGTGAGCACGGTGCGCCCGCCCGCGATCCGCGTCGGGCGGCACCGCGTCGAGCGCGGCCTTGGCGTCGTCGACGGCCTGCTCCAAGGTCCTGAGCTGCCGCCGCTGCTCGGCGGTCGGCTTCTGCTCCTCATACCCGGCGCGAGCGTAGAGCTTGCCCACCGCCGTCGCCGTCGCATTGTCGAAGGTCCCGCTGCGCAGGCCGGACGCGTGTCCCAGAGCCACTAGCGCGGCCTGGAGCTGCTTCACGTCGTCGCCCTTGGACCCCGGTGTGAGTGTGCGGTACATCGGCACCTCGCCGGGCAGCACGAAGACCGGCCGCCCACTCACCTCCAGGAGCACATCGCCCGCCTTCACCGTGCCGCCCGCGCTGGGCGCCTTGGTGATCAGCTGCGCCTTCTCCGACGACTCCCCCGGCGAACCGACGACGCCGTTGAGCGCCAATGGCGTAGCCGCCGAGTACGCGACCGTGCCCTGGATGACGACGGTGCTGGTCAGCGCTTTGCGGAGCACCGGCGCGGTCACCAAGGACGGCGACGGCGCGCGGTGCTCGGCGGCGGCATCGGCGGGCGAGCGCACCTGCGTACCGACGATCCAGCCGACCGCGCCGGTGGCCAGCGCGGCGCACACCACCACGACGAGAGTGCGCCGAGGGCTCGGGGCGACCACGTCAGCCGGCCCCGGCCGCGATCAGCTTCTCCGTGTGCGGCTTGGCCGCGGCGAGGTAGTCCTTGCCGCACTCAAGGTCCTCCAGCGCCGCCTTGACCTCGTCATCCAGCCCCTTGCGCGCGGCGGTGGCATCGATCGGCGCCTCACCCCTGCGCGCCTGAAAAGACTGCTGCACAAAGGTTTCGATCTCACCGGGCTTGGCCGAGGTGACATTCCGGCCGAGGCGGCGCAAGCAGCTCGCGTAGCTCTGCGAGGTGCGCACGACCGCCGGGTCGTTCTCGAACGCCTGGCGCGCCCGGTTGTACTCGGCCTCGCGCTTCGGGTCGGCCGCGTCCTCGCGGTCGCCGTACACGGCCTTGTGCGCTTCGCCCATGCACCCCTGCCCGTCCAACATGCGTTTCTTCGCGCCGGAGTCGGTGCGGGTGCCGCTCGTGAGCGCGATGTCGTAGGCGTCCTTCTGCGCCGCGTCGAGGCCGTCGCGGATGGCCTGGTTGGGATCAGTCTGTTGCTCGGTCCGCGGGTTGACCGCAGGGTCCTGCGGGAAGACATCGCGGGCAAAGACGCCGAACCCGTACTTCTGCCGGAAGGTCTTGAGCGCGTCGTACGGGACGAGCGTCGGGTCCTTCCCGTTGGGGTTGTTCGCGTCCTCGGTGTTCTGCGGGGCGGTCACCGCGACGTAGGTGAAGCCCTTCTTCTTCATGCACTCCGCGACCAGGTTGCCGACCTTGACCGACTTGTCCTCGGAAGCCGCGGTCGGCGAAGGGGCCGCAGGTTTCTCCTCCACTGTGGATGATCCACAACCGGCGAGCAGCAGTCCGGCCGCTGCCAGCGCGAAAGTGCTGCGAAGCGTTGTCATCAGGGCTTTTCCTCTCGATTTCAGGCAGGATTCAGCGCCAGTCCGTCCACAGTGGATGAACCGGTGTTCGGTCAGCGCGGGCCGATGGCCCCGGGGATGTCGCGTTGCTGATCGGTCCAGCCGAGCCCGAGCAGCGTCTCGGAGCGGACGATGTCGCCCGCCGCCAGGCCCACGCTCGCCGCGCTGGCACCGGGTACCACCAGCACCTCCTGCGACGCCAGCGGAAGCCCGGTGCCGGGGTCGATGATCAGCTGCTGCTCCACGAGACCGAGCGCGTCGTCCCGGCGCGTCGGCAGGGCGATCGCATTGCCCTTGCGCCCCAACGGGTCTGCGCGCTCGCCAAGGGAACGCACTCCGGCGGTTCCGGCGATCACCTCGTAGGCCGCCGCCCTGGTCTCCTTCGCGACGGGCGAGGTGATCAGCTCGCGGGCGCGGTCGACCAACCACGCGTCCGAAACGGTCCCCGCTCCGGCTTCCTCGCGGTAACGCTCAGTCAGGTGCCTGCGGAGTCCGTCCGCGTCCTTCGGCAGGCCGGCGTGGTCCTCGCGACCGGACAGCCACGGCAGCGGCTTGATCGCCGGTGGCCGCTGCCCCAGCGCGACGGCGCCCTCGCGCACTCCAACGTCGGACAGCAGCTGCGCTGAGGCCGGTGTACCGGCGGCGCGCCAGGCCTGCTCGTCGGCGAGCGTGCGCGGCCTGGTCACGGCATTGAGCCCGCTCACCGCGCGACTCTTGCTCTCCGGCTTCCTGCCGAGGGACACCTCGCGCTCCTCCTCGATCACGAGCGCGAACCTGCGATCTCCGGCGGCGACGGGCCACGTGGAGCTGTGCCGGGTCTTGGTCTCCCAGTAAGTGCCTTCGGGACCGGGCTCGACGAGCTTGTTCGCCGCGTCCACCAGAACCCGGTTCACATCCGGAAAGCTCGGCTGCGTCGGAGCGAACAGGACGATCCCGGCCGCGACCGCCGCCACCGCGCCGACCGCGCCGACGGGCAGCCACCGCCGCACCGACCTCGGGCGCGCGGGCGTGATCGCCGCGCTGATGATCTGCTCCAGATCCCTTTGCTGACGTGGAGATCCGGCCAGCCGCTCCGGATCGAGCGCTTCCGGACGAGCGTCGGCGAGCGCCTTCATCACGTCTCTCTTGGCGCGTGCCATCACGACCGTCCTCCCACAGCAGCGTCCTGGGTGTCGGCGACCGCCTTCTCCAGGCGGCGCCGCGCGCGGTGCAGGCGAACCGCGAAGGTCGCCGTCGAGCATCCGAGGACCTTCGCCGCTTCCTTGGGCGTGAGGCCGTGCCAGGCGACGAGGGTCAGCAGCTCCTGTTCGGACTCCGGCAGCGTGCGCAGCGCCGCCAGGACGGCGGCGCGCTCGGTGACGATGCCGCCGGTGTCCTCGCCGAACTGCTCGTGCCGAGCGGTGGCCGCCGCCAGCTCGTACTGCCTGATCTCCGTGCGGCGCGACGTGCGCAGCAGGTTGCGGGCCACCCCGAGCAGCCACGGCAGCGGCGGCACCGGGATCTCGTGCCGCCTGCGCCACGCCACCGCGAACGTCTCGCTCACGACGTCCTCGCCGAGCTGACGACCGACGTGGCCGCTGGCGTAGGCGAGCACGCGCGGGTAGCACGCGTTGTACAGCTCGCGGAACTGGTCGGCCTCGGCCACGCGTTCTCCCTCACGGATGCTTCTCACCCGGTAATGCGCGCAGCCGCCCGGTTCTTACATCCTTTCCGAGAAATTCTGCGACCGCAGGACTCGTCCGAGCAGTTCCTCCGGCTCCAGCCCCACGACCTCGTGCGCCCGGTGGGACACCAGTGAGGCGATGCCGTGCACGGCGGTCAGCCGCGCGAGCGCGTCCGCGTCGGAGTCGGCGGGGTTCTGGGCGCACCACGCGTCGCGCCAGCGGGCGACCAGGGGAAGCGTCGTGGACCGCAGATCGGCCCCGGAAGCTTCGAGCAGATCGTGCCGCAGCAGCAGGTCGAAGGCGTGCGGGCGCCGCGCCGCGAACTCGACGTAGATCTTCGCCAGCCGCCGCGGGTCGCCGTCGGTCGCGTCGAACTCCTCGGTGAGTTCGGCGGCGACGCGCTTGGCGAGGTGGCCCAGCAGCACCGCCCGCGAGGGGAAGTGCCGTCGCGGCGCCCCGTGCGAGACGCCGCACTGCCGCGCGGTCTCGCGGATGGTCACGGCCTCGATGCCGTTCTCGTCGAGAATCCGCGCCGCCGCGTCGAGCAGCTGGTTCCGCAGTCCGTCCATGAGCGCCTCCTGCCGTAGACGCCGTCTACCCTAGTCGTGTAGACACTGTCTACGTGATCGCCTTACTGCTGCTGACCGCGGCCGCCGTGTGCCACGCGTCGTGGAACCTGCTCGTGAAGTCCTCGGGCCAGAAGGAGCCGGAGTTCGTCTGGCTCTACGCCGTGATCACCACACCTGTGGCACTGGGACTGGTGTTGTGGTCGCTCGCGAACGGCACGCTCGCCGCGCAATGGTGGCCCGGCCTGGTCAGCATGGTGCTGCACACCGCCTACGCCGTTGTCCTGCAACGCGCCTACGGCGAGGGCGAGTTCTCCGTGGTCTACGCCGTCAGCCGAGGCATGACCCCCGTGCTCGTGACGCTCGCCGCCATCCCCTGGACCGGCTCCCCGTCACCCCAGGCGTGGTGGGGCGTCGCGGCGGTGCTCGTCGGTGTGCTGATCATGGATCGCGTGCGGCCCGGGCACGGCCTCGCGCGCGGCTCGGCCCTCGGCCTGGCCGTCGCCGTGTGCAGCTGCGCGTACACGTTGTGGGACGGCTACGCGATGGCGTCGCTCGGCGTGCACCCGCTGCCGTACCTCGCCGTCGCGAGCCTCGGCCAGGTCGTGGTGCTCACCGCCGTGCTCGCGCCGCGCCGACGCCTGCGCTCCGTGCTGCCGCAGTGGCGGCGCGCGCTGCCGATCGCGCTGCTCGCCCCGGCCAGCTACTGCCTCGTCCTGCTCGCCTTGGCGATCGAGCCCGTCGGCGCCGTCGCCACCGGCCGCACCCTCAACGTCGTGGTCGGAGTGCTCCTCGGCGTCCTCATCCTCCGCGAACGCCTCACACCCCACCGCGCCATCGGCCTCACCACCGTGGTCGGCGGCGTCCTCCTGGTCTCCCTCCAACCCATCGCGTAAGGCGCACCCCACATCCGCCAGGCCGACCAGAACCCGTTTCGTACTCCAAGCGGCTTCTGGGAGCGCTCTATTTCCCGCTTTCGGTACGAAACGGGAAAGGTCTGGACCACTCCGGCGCACGATGCGGCGAGGTCCTGTTGAGCGTTTGTGAATTCCTCAACGAGGAGTTGTGACAAAGCGGAGCGGTTGAACGCGAATTTGACAATGCGGACCGCGCTCGCCACGTTTGTCGACCGTGAACGCGCCGTCGAACTGGCATCCCCAGCAGCAGTACCCCGGCTGGCACCCGCAGCAGCCGCCGAGGAAGAAGCGCACGGGCCTGGTCGTGGGCATCGTGATCGCGGTTCTCGTACTGGGTGTCGGCGGGTACTTCGGCGTGCTCTACCTCAACTACAGCTCCGGCGAGGACCCCGGCGCCGGTCCGGGCGGGCAGCCGGTGGCGCAGTGCGACATCAGCTCGGGACTGCGGCAGGAGGCGAAGGTCAGCAGCTTCCGCCTCGCCGGTGAACCGCCGAGGGCGCGCGGGATGAAGCACAGCAACTGCTTCTGGGAGCAGACGAAGGGCAAGGACGGCAAGGACACCCGCAAGCTCCAGATCCACGTCTACGACTTCCGCGGCGTCAACCGCCTGCCGGAGCGCGACGTCGAGCAGGCCAAGGGCTCCTACCGGGGCGCCGCGAGGGACCCGATCGCGTTGGACCGGCCCCTCGCGGGCGCGGACGAGGCCACGCTCCTGGACCCCTCGTCGTTGCAGACCTCGCAGACCGAGGCGAACCTGGTGGCGCGCAAGGGAGCCGTCTACTACCTCATCAAGTACTGGGGGCACGACAAGGGTTTCTTCGGCGACACGGCCTTCCCCGCGCAGACCGCCCAGTCCGTGGTGATCAAGGTCGCTGAGGAGCTGCTGGCCAGATAGCAGCCACTGCCAGCTCGGCGATCCGCAGCAGCTCCGATCGCCCGCGCCCGGCCGCCGCCTGGACGGCGATCCCGTCAGTGACCGTGTGGACGAGCGCCGCGAGCACGGCAGCGTCGGTTCCGGCGGGCAGATCTCCCGCGCGCTCCAAACGCCTGCGCAGCGCGGTCTCCCCCGCCTTCCGACGCGCGACGGCGGCCTCGCGCACCGGGGCCCCCTCCGCACCTGACGCGTGCACAGCGCGCACGGTCAGGCACCCCGGGCACTGCGCCGTCAGCTCGACCGCGCCCAGGACCAGGCCTTCGACCACCTCGCGCCCGGTCGGCGCGTCGAGCGCGGCGGCGGCGTAGGCACCCGGCCCTTCGACGTAGCGGGCGAGCACGGCGGTGAACAGTTCCTCCTTGTTGCCGAAGGCCGCGTAGAGGCTCGGCTTGGTGATCCCCATGGCCGCGGTCAGCTCCGCCACCGAGGTTCCGTCGTAGCCGTTGCGCCAGAACACCTCCAGCGCGATGTCGAGCGCGGCGTCGATGTCGAAGGCGCGTGGGCGGCCACCGGGCACCGCGATCCCCTCCCAGTTGTATACCTATCGGTACATTACTGTGGTTATATACCGCATGGTACACAACTGGGAGGAGTCGTCATGATCAAGGTGGGCGTGGTCGGGGCCAGCGGCTGGGCGGCGGGATCACACCTGCCCGTGCTCACCGCGCTGCCCGGGTTCGAGGTGGTGGCCGTGGCCACGACCAGGCAGGAGAGCGCCGACGACATGGCGACGGCCTTCGGTGTTCCGCACGCCTTCGCCACCGCGCGCGAGCTCACCGCGCATCCCGACGTCGACCTCGTGGTGGTCTCGGTGAAGGTGCCCGAGCACGCCGCGGTGATCAGGGACGCGGTGGCGGCGGGCAAGCACGTGGTCTCCGAGTGGCCGCTCGGCGTGAGCGCGGAGCAGGCGCGCGAGCTGACCGAAGTGGCCGCGGAAGCCGGGGTGCTGCACGGGATCGTCATGCAGGGCTACCACTCCCCCGACGCCGCGTTCGTCGCCGAGCTGCTCGCGGCGGGCCGGATCGGCGAGGTCGAGTCGGTGTCCGTGGTCGCGGCGGGCGATCCCTTCGGCGGGAGCGTCCTCCCAGAAGCCTTGGCGTGGAGCCTTGATCCCGCCGCGGGGACCTCGATCCTGACGATCATGGCGGGCCACTTCCTCGCGACGCTGGAGCGGATCGCGGGCCGGTGGACCGAGGTCACCGCGCAGCTGCCCCGCCTGCACGAGCACGTGCGCATCG